>JBOGCE010000009.1:0-143361 GCA_051656585.1 Sarcina sp.
CAAAAACATATGATGATATGGTGAGGTTTGAAATAGATATAAAAGATATAGAAAAATCAAAGTTTACAGGATATAGATATAGTGGACAGTTAAGTCCAGGGGGAAGTGTAATACTAGATGCCGATTCTGGTAAAGATGCTTTATATAAATTTTATGTGATGCAAGTAGACGAAGGTAAGGTAGAGACGATAAAAGAATACGGTCCAGAGGATAAAGTAACTTGGAAGCCTAAAAAAGCAGGGAAATATAAGGTGGAAATGTGGGTTAAGAATAAGTATAGTGATACAAAAACATATGATGATATGGTAAGATTTGAAATAGATGTTAGAGGGATGGCTTCACAGTTTGAAGCGTATAATTATATAGGTAATACTAATGTAAATAGTAAAATAAAATTTTCAGCAAAATCGGATAAAGATGCATTGTTTAAATTTTTTATTAAACATCAGAATGATTCTAATTTTTCAGTAATTAAAGATTATAATGAGATGTCTAGTGTGGAATGGATTCCTAGAAAATCAGGTACCTATATGATAGAAATGTGGGTTAAAAATAAACAAAGTTCTACTTTGAATTATGATCAAAAAGTTTCATTTAATATTAATATAGCTAATTTTGAAGTTAAAGACTTAGGTTTTAAATTTGATTTTGGATTAAGTGGACCAAGTCCTAACAATCCTAACAAATTAGTATTACATCATGCAGCAGGAAATTCTACAGCTTCATCAGTTCATGATTTTCATAGATTTACTAATGGATGGGCTGGAATAGGATATCATTTCTATATTCATAAAGATGGTACTATATACAAAGGTCGAGATGAAAGTTGGCGTGGTGCACATGCAGCAGAAGTTGGACCAGACGATGGAAATCTTAATAATGATACAAATGCAACATCATTAGGTATTGCAGTACAAGGTAATTATCATCCAACAGGACCAACACCATCTAATTCTATGCCAAAAGCACAAGAAGATGCAGTTGTAAAACTTGGAAGACACCTAGTTCAAAAGTATGGGTTAACACAAATTTTTAAACATGGATCACCAGGAATAGGACATACAAGTTGTCCAGGAGACTATTATCCGTTTGCAAGGATAAAAGCAAGAATATTAGATGGATTTGTATATGGAATAGATTCAGATAATTTAGATCAAGTGACAGATTAAAAATAGGACAAGCTCTAAAGTTTTAGAGCTTGTTTTTTTGTATTAAGAATACTATCTGTTATGTGAGTAAGTCTTAGATGAACTTTAGCATTATATAAAAAAACCTCCTTTTGTATTTTAAGTTTGGCTAGGAACCTAACTTAACTTTAACAAAAGGAGGTTTTATAAATTTATTTTTATGCTTCAACAGAACTTGTTTTCTTTTCTGGTATTCTCACAAAATTACTTATAATAAATGTTATAACAAATGGTATTACCCAAGCAAAACCTATGCTATAAAGAGGTATGTGTGAGAATAAGTCATTTAGTACAGGAACATTACCAGCAATTGCTGTAATGATACTTATAGCAAGAGTTATATACACACAAGCTTTGTATACAACCTTTCCTTTTACAAACTTATCAAATAAGTTTAATAGGATAAGAACTATTGTTATAGGGTAGATTATTCCAAGTATACTTGCAGAGAAAGCAACTATTTTGCTAAGTCCAAGACTAGCTATTCCTATACTTGCGATAGCCATAACTATTACATTAACTTGATATTTTAACTTTCCTTTAGAAATTCTTTCGAAGAATTCTCCTCCAGCAGATAAAAGTCCTATAGATGTTGTGAAACAAGCAAGACCAAGAGCAACACCAATTGCTATTTTTCCAGCTTTACCAAGTATTGATTCTGAAAGGAATAATAATAAACTTGAATTACCCATTCCGTTAGCTTGAAGTCCAGTAGTAGCTCCAAGGAATACAAGTCCTCCATAAACAACAGCTAGTCCAACAACAGCTATGATACAAGCTTTAACAGTAACTTTAATAACTTGATTATCTTTATAACCTTTAGATTTAACAGCACCTATAATAAGTGATGCAAATATGATTGATGCTAGAGCATCCATTGTTTGGTATCCTTCAAGTAATGAAGTTGATAATGGGTTTGTAACAGTAGTTGTTGAATAAGCATCAACAGGTGCTACAATTCCTTTAACTATAAGTACAATTAATATAACTAAAAGTACTGGTGTTAAAAACTTACCTATAGTTTCTATTACTTTTGAAGGTCTTAAAACAAATATTAAGTTAATTCCAAAATATATTATTGTAAATAATAGCGGATTAAAGTTTGAAAAGTTTGGGTTTATTGATATTTCATAAGTTGTAGCAGCTGTTCTTGGTATTGCAAGAAGAGGTCCTATCATTAGAAATAATACAATAGAGTAAATCTTTGAAAATTTACTACCAACTTTTGCAGACATTTCTTCAAAATTTCCATTATTTTTAGTAGCAGCTAAAAGTCCTAGTAAAGGAAGTCCAACCCCTGTTATTGTGAAACCTATTATTCCAAGCCAATAGTATTCACCTAGTGTTTGTCCAAGGTATGGAGGAAATATTAGGTTACCAGCTCCAAAGAACATCGAGAATAATGCGAATCCAATTATTAAGTAATCTTTTCTTTTTTTCATTGTGCCTCCTCCTAGAATTTTTCTTATTATGTAAAGTATATTTAATACAAAATTTTTATGATTTAGTTTTAAATATGCTTTTAAATAAGAAGTAAGCTGTTAATTTTAGCCGATAAATTCTATATATTTGTAAATTTCGTTTATCTTTAAAATTATCTTAACAGAAAAAAATTAATAATTCAACAATTTAAAAACCATAAATTGTTTCTGTGTTTATAAAATTAGGGGTAAAATTAATGATTTAATAATAAAAATATTAAAAAAGTGAAAAAAACGTATAAATAATATTCAAATAAGCCTTCCTATTGTTAGATTGTTAAATTGTAAACATTTTGCAAATAAATTTTATATATTTATTAACAAATTCATGGAAAAGCCTTTAATTAGCTGTTTGTATGTGTTCAGGTAGTATGGACATGTGTGTTTTAGATTTTTATTAAAAGTAGATACTTTTAGAGATTTATTCTCATAATAATACTTAGAAAATTTGAAAAATTAGGTTATTTACAAGTAAAATTTCATTTGACTTAGAAAATGAAGTGAATAAATTATATTAAGAGATTTATAGAGATAAAAGGAGTAAATCTTAGAGATGTTACATTAAAGAAGATTAAACTATAAAACCTATCAAATATATTGTAATAGTGCATTTAACAAGGATAGACTTAGTATATGCTAGGTTGTATAATACAAGAGAACTAAAGTGATTAAAGGCTATTAGTTATATAGATACTTTTAAATTGACACTAAAATCTAACTAACAACGAATAACAACAACAAAAGTAAGTCTAAGGGATGGCACTAATAATTTTTAGTGCAGTCCTATTTTTGTCTAAGCATTGATTGGTATTTAACTATTGAATAATCAATATAATAACTAAATGCTTTTAATCTAATTAGTATCGCAATCAAAAGATGAGGTGTAACAAATGAATAAAACTTCCCTTTTGGGGAACATATTAATCTTTTTAATTTCAGCAGTTATGATATTTATATCAGTTGAAGATTTAGGGACTAATAATTTAATGGTAGGGATTACAGGATTATTTCTGCTCATAGCCATACTGAATAAGGACTTTTCTAAGACACCAATAAGAGCTGTAATTAAAATTTCTTTTTTAACAGCATTCATAGGAATAGTTCCGTATTTAGTTAATTTAAATATGTACATAGGATTTTTTATAAACTTTATAGCTGTATTTATAATGCTATATTTAGTAGTTTATACACTTAATAAAACTATCTATTTCCCATTTTTATTTGGATATACATTACTTCTGACTACAAATGTAACTGGTAAGGATTTATATTTTAGAGTTGGTGGACTAATATTTGTAGGAGTTGTAGCAGTTATCTTCCAAATAATTTTCTTGAAAATAACAAGAAAACCAAAGGATGAAAATAAAAATTTATTAGAAATAGTAGATAGTTTAATACTTAACATAAACACCTTTAGTACAGGAAATCTTGATGAAGTTGAGTACGATAAATTTAAAACACTTAGTACAAAATGGAGTAGAGATATACTTGAAAAAAGAAATAATAGTTTTTATCTTAATAGAGATGAAAATATAGAACTTGATTTAATAGCATCATTAGAACATATAGGTGATGTTGCAAAAGACATAAGAAAAAAAGTTGGTTCAAGAAATGGATATTATAAAAATTTATTACTAGATACATCTGTTTTACTTGTTAGACTTAAAGGTTTTTTAAGCAAAGCACATAGTATAAAATCATTAGATGTAGAACTTGAGCGAATAAGAAATATATATAATGAAAATAAAGATGAATTAGATGTTTATGAAATGATGGAAAGTATAAAAATAATAGATCATTTAACAGACAGACTATTAGAACTTGAAAAAATTAAATTTAAGGTTCCAAAGCTTTTAACACCAAAGGAATATACATTAGAGTTTAAGGGCGTTATAAAACTTTTATTAAAAGATTTTAACAGAAACTCAGTAAGATTTATTTTTGCATTTAGAACTGCGTTGTTAGTTGCAGGAGCTTATTTTATTATACAATTTTTTGATTTACATTTAGGAAAATGGATGATGTTTACTATTACATCTGTCTCACAACCATATAATAATACTATAAGAAAAAGAGCCTTTGGAAGAATTATAGGAACTATTTTAGGCGTTATTATCTATGTTCCATTATCTATGATATTTGTGACTAAAGAACCTAGAATTATAATTATTGCAATAGCAGTATATCTTATGATTAGTTTTAAAGATTATCTATATAGTACAACTATGCTTACTGTATTATTCCTTGGAGTTGTGACCATAAATGTTCCAAATATTCTTCTGTACGCAGGAGATAGAGTAATGTATATCGCCTTTGGTATAATTGCAGTTATAATAGGTAATAAAATTATTTTCCCTTATAGTTTTGAGAAGGAAACTAAGAAACTTGTTACAGATTATTATGATACATCAAGTGAAATTCTAGAGAAAACTATGATAATGTATGAGAAAAAAGATGCTAGAGAAGAAATTAAAAGTCTCATAGTTATGGCAAAGGGAATAGAAAATAAGATGATTATCAATAATACTATTTTAGATAGTAATACACTTAGAGCTTTTAGAAATGAACAAAGATTGTTTATTAGAAATATACATAATGTTTTAAATAGAGTTGATTATGTAGATTTAGAGCTTGCTATTAATGGAAAATATAGATTAAACAGAATTAAGGAAATGAGAAAAGAGCTTGAAAAAGTTAATTCAGATAATTTTGAGATGGAAGAAAGTATAGTTAAAAAATATTGTGAAAATATTGATTCTATAGCTGAAAAACTTATTTATATCGATATATATGAAATGATTAAATCACATAAAAAGAGTGGACAGCTTGTTTCCATATTAATTAAATAAAAAAATTAAAAGACTTATATTAAGTAATTTTTCATTTGGGAATGTAAATCATAGGGATTTTTCTAATGTGTTAAATAGGCTTGTGGAAGCCTTAGAAAAAGATTTATCTGATAAAAAACATCTCTAGTTCAAAAAAATTTGAACTAGAGATGTTTTTCTGTTTTTAGCTATTTTATTAAAATACCTAAAACAGCAGCAATAAGTATTATAAAAATAAGGTTTATTTTTCTTGAGAAAATAAGAACTCCTGTTACAGCTGTTATTATTAATTGCCAATAGCTTGAGTAAGCAGTACGTGTTACAGATATAAGTGCATAAATAATAAGTGCAATAAGTGCTGGTTTCATACCTTTCATTGCAGCATTCCAAATTTTTGAATCTTTAAATTTAGAAAAAGCAAAATAAGCTATGGTTACTAATATAAATGGGGTAGTAGCAAGTCCTAAAATACATATAACACCACCAATAAAACCATGAAGTTTAAATCCTATAAATGATGCAAGGTTTACAGATACAGCACCAGGAGAAATTTGTACAACTCCTATATATGATGTAAATTGAGCTGTAGTTAACCAATGGTGATCAGTAACGATAATTTTTCTTATATATGGAAGCATTGCATATCCTCCACCGAATGCAAGTGTTCCTATTTTTAAGAAGGCTAGATACATTTTTAATAACATCTATTTATCCTCCTTTTTTATAAATCCAAAAACTATGATTCCATATATAGCAGATATAATAACGATAAATGCTGGATTAATTTTAAATACAGCAAGTGCAATTAATGCTATTAAAGCAAACACTACGTTATGTGTGTTTTTTTTCATTTTTTTTCCGAAATTAACAACTGCAAGAAGCATAAGCATAGGTACAGTAGCGTCTATTCCTTTAAGAATATATTTTACGTAAATATTATGTTCAAAGTTTATATAACAAGTTGAAAGTATAAATATAAACACAAAAGGAGGGAGCAATGCTCCAAAAAAAGAAGCTATTGCTCCAGGTAATTTAGCAACTTTATATCCAACAAAAAGGGAAGAGGTAATTGCAAGTGGGCCAGGAAAACTTTGGCATACACTAATTGTTTCAAAAAATTCATCTGAACTTAAAAGTTTTTGTTTATTTACAAGGTCATCTTCAATTACACCAACCATGGCATAACCACCTCCATGAGTTACAAGAGCAACTCTAAAGAAGCTGAAAAAAAGATTCCAAATATTTTTCATTTGTGATTCACGTCCTTTTCATAATTAAAATTAATTTGAATATGTTTTTAGTTTAAGAATTTAATATATTTCTTAAACACTCTATTGCAGCACCAAAAGAAATGCTACTATCACCAAAAGATGGTTTATTTGAATAGATAAAGGCTATATCAGGGTTTAATATTTTAAAGTTTTCAATAAGCTTTTCAAAAACATATTGATGTTTTTGCATAAGTGGTCCATTGAGAATAACTTTATCAGGGCTTATAATACTTGAAAAATTATTAATTCCACTTGCTAGAGCAAATAAGGCTTTATCAATTGAATTCTTCGCATTAAGATTATTTTCTTCTAAAAGTCTGAAAATATCATCAATTGATTTAAAGTCTGAGTTTGAATTTTTGTTAAAATTATTTTCAATAGCATTTATTGTTGCATAGAGTTCAAGACAGCCAGATTTTCCGCACACACAATTCTCACCATTTAAATCTATGGTCATATGTCCTAGTGCATCATAGACTTTATTGTGAGAATCTATTATTTGTCCGTTGTTTATAAGGCTATATCTTATACCACGTCCAAGGTTTAAATAAATAAGCTTTTTAATATGATTGTCTCTATTAATAAAGAACTCACCGATAGCAGCCATATTAGTACCTTTATTAAGATATATAGGGATTTTTAAGTATTTAGAAAATAGATCTTTTAAATTTACATTGTTCCAACTATCATTTATAGGATTACTAATACAACCCATTATACCTGTTTGAATATCAATTGGTTCAATTACACCAAGTCCCATTCCAAGAATTTTATTAATATCTATATTTGAAGCTTTTAAAACTTCAAGAATTAAATTACTGATTTTTTTTACTGTAGAGTTAGAATCTAACCTAAAAGTCATAGGAAATCTATTTTTATATACAATTTCTAATGCACTATTTATAAGAATAATCTCTGAATAACTTCTAGAAATATCAACTCCTAACGAGTAAAAAGTATCAGGTACAGGAGCATAGATAATTGGTTTTCTACCTCCAGTCGAATTTTCAAGACCTTGTTTTTGTATTAGATTTTTTTGTATTAGATTTTCTAAAGCTCTGTTGACTGTTGTTTTAGGAAGCGATAAATCTTCCATTAAATCCTTTTTTAATTTTTTAGAGATTAAAAGAGATTTATATACAGATATTTCGATTTCATTTAAATTTTTCAAAAGATTGCCTCCTATAATTAACTTTAGTCCACTTTGGATTTAAGTTGATTATAGTATGAATTAATTGTAAAGTCAAATTTGTTAATAAGTTAATCTTATAAAGATCAAGATCATTTATAGAGTTTTTGCTTTAAATTGAATTATAACTATTAGAATGTTGAGTTTTTGGCTTTTATAATTATAAATTTTCTATAATTAATTTTGCAATTGAGTTTGTCATTAAAGGAAACTTTTGAAAATAATACTACAATATTTGCTATCATAACTTATTTAAAATATGTTAATATATAAGGTATACGAGTATTAGAAATACTAGCTATTAGATAAAAATCATATATATAATGAAAGGAGAAAATCTCATGGAAGATAAAAAAAAGGTTATATTCAGTGGAATTCAGCCTTCAGGAGACTTAACAATAGGAAATTATTTAGGAGCTATTAAATCATGGGTAAAGCTTCAAGAGGAGTATGAATGTTATTTTTGTGTAGTTGATATGCATGCAATAACAGTTAAGCAAATACCAGCAGATCTTAGAAAAAGAACTTTAGAGATATTAGCTATTTACATAGCATCAGGAATAGATATAGAAAAGAATACTCTTTTCATACAATCACATGTGCCAGCACATGCTGAGTTATCATGGCTTTTAACATGTAATTCTTATATTGGGGAACTTAGTAGAATGACTCAATATAAAGATAAATCTCAAAAAGCATTAGATTCAGGTCAATCAATAGGGGCTGGACTTTTTGTATATCCAGTACTTATGGCAGCAGATATACTTTTATACCAAACAGATTTAGTACCAGTAGGTATAGATCAAAAGCAACATTTAGAACTTGCAAGAGATATTGCAGCTAGATTTAATGGAGCTTATAGTCCTACATTTAATATTCCAGAAGGTTATATTCCAAAAGCTGGAGCAAAAATAATGAGTTTACAAGAGCCAACAAAGAAAATGTCTAAGTCTGATGATAATCCTAATAGTGCAATCTTATTAATGGATGATGCTGATACAATTAGAAGAAAGATATCAAGAGCGGTAACTGACAGTATAGGCGTTGTAAATTATACAGATGATCAACCAGGAGTTAAGAATTTAATAAATATAGTTTCAACTATAGAAGGAGTTACACCAGAGGAAGTTGTAGCTAGATATGAAGGAAAAGGTTATGCTGAATTCAAAAAAGATGTAGCAGAAACTATAGTTAATGAATTAGAACCAGTACAAAATAGAGTAAATGAACTTCTTTCAAATAAAAAAGAACTTGAAGCTATATATAAAGCTGGAGCTGAAAAAGCTAATTATGCAGCATTAAAAACACTTAGAAAAGTTCAAAAGAAAATAGGATTAATTCCTAGATAAAAAATTGATAAATCCAATTAAAAATATTTTAAAAAGTAGAATTTTCTAGTGAAATTTTGAGGCACATTATGCTAAAGGAAAATTTTTAGTATAATGTGTTTTTTTAGTTTGAGGTAAACTGAGACTAAGTATAGGTAGGATTTTCATTTATGCTGAGAGATAAGTCGAAGTTATCTAGGAAAGTATGTTTTTTTATTTTTTCTATTTATAGCAGAAGAGGATTAAAAATGTTACCTATCAAATAAAATATTTTTAGATATTGAATTAACATTTTTAGTAAAACTAAATTTTACAATTTTTATATAAATAAAATATAAAATAAGCAGTTTAGTAATTAAAACGTTACATATGCAAATAATATTTGGATGTAAAATTATAATATGGATAATTAGTGTAGAAGGTGGTAAGGATGAAACCTAGAGTTACAGTTGTTGTAATAGCGATTATATTTATAGGCATATCATCAGCTATTTACATCTATAATAGGCATGAAAAAGAATTAACAAAGGCAAATGTGGTAAAAGTTGCACAAGATTCAGCTGCTCCTGTTAGTATAAATGTTGTTAAAAATAATAATTATAATACTATTAATTTAAGTCAACAAGCGGCAAATAATACTAATGGCAGTAATGCAAGCAACAATTCTAACAATGTCGGCGATTCAAGTAATTCGAATAATCAGCCTAACATAGTAATAAATAAGGTGAATTAAAAGAAAATAATTTTATTAGAACTATTATTAGCATACGTTAATGATAGTTTTTTCTATATAAATATTAAAGTTTATTAGGAAAGACAAGTCTAATGTTTAGTTTGTGTTAAGTTAATTGAAGTATTATTAAGTCATTGTTATAATAATGTTAGTAAGTAAAATATTAGAATTAGTTGGTGATGATTAGTTGTGTTAGATAAAAGAATTTTAATTGTAGATGATGAGGCGCATATTAGAGAACTTATAAAGTTTAATTTAGAAACGAATGGATTTAAAACTATTCAAGCAGCAGATGGTAAAGAGGCACTAGAAGTTGCAAGAGAAAGACAGGTTGATCTTATAATCTTGGATCTTATGTTGCCTGTTATAGATGGATTTGAAGTGTGTAAAGAAGTTAGAAAAGATAGTGTTATAGGTAATACACCTATAATAATGCTAACAGCTAAAGGTGAAGAAATAGACAAGATAGTAGGGCTTGAAATTGGGGCAGATGATTATATTACTAAGCCATTTTCAGTTAGAGAATTAATTGCTAGAGTTAAAGCCCAACTTAGAAGAACTAATAATAGTACTACAGAAAAAAATGTGGTTTCTTTTGGAGATGTTATTGTAAATTTACAAACTAGAGAAGTTAAAAAATCTCAGCTTCCTGTTGATTTAACTTTAAAGGAATTTGAAATTTTAAAACTTTTAATTAAAAACAAAGGCTCGATAATAACAAGAGAAGTTTTGCTTGATAGAATATGGGGGTATGAATATATAGGAGAAACAAGAACTGTTGACGTACATATTAGGCATTTAAGACAAAAAATAGAAGATGATGATAAAAATCCAGTATTTATACAAACAATAAGAGGTGTAGGTTATAAATTTATATCAGAAGAATAAAATTTGTTAATATATATTGGGTAGATTTTATGATAAAGTTTTAAGAAGTTTTTATTTAATGAGTAGAATTTTAGGTTGAATTTTACCTAATATACATTTAAATTAGTTTATTTTTAAATAGGACAAGTTAAAATAACAATATTTTTATTAAAGATTTTTAAGAATAATTTGACAATAAATAGTAGGTGTATTAGAATAAAGAGGATAATTTATTAAAATCAAATATCTTTGCTAGGGGTGCCAGTTGGCTGAGAGATCGATGAGGATTAACCCTTGAACCTGTATGGATAATACCAGCGTAGGAAAGCTATTTCTTTTTAAGTGATTATTGAGATGTATCTCATAAACACTTAACCAGTAACAATATTTCTACGAAGAAATGTTGTTTTTTTTATTTTTATATATTAACTTAACGCTAAAATAATATATTTTTGTTTTTTACTAATGGAGTTAAACATATTAGTAAGTTTAATTAAGGGATAAAGTGAAAATTTATTATTTATAAGTATTTTTTAAATATTTTGTTCAAAATAAATGCGTATTTTATATAGAATTTGGTTGGTGTTATGAGAAAAGTAACAATAAAAGGAGAGGAGATATTTATATGTCAAAAATTGAGATAGTAAATACGTTAGTATACTTATTTACTGTAATATTCTTTGTCGTATATGTGATTGCATTTAAGAAAAATAAGCCAAGCCTTAAACAAATGATTGTTATAGCTTTACTTAGTGCAATGGCATTTATACTACATTTTATAAAAATTATTTCATACCCACAAGGAGGCGGAATAGAACTTGTTCCATCACTTCCTATACTTATAGCAGCTGTATTATATGGCTGGACAGGCGGAGTTACATCAGGAATAATTTATGGGATTCTAACTCTTATTACAGGTAGTTTTATAGTTTCTGTACCAGAGTTATTACTTGATTATATATTAGCTGGAGTATTATTAGGTACTCTTGGACTATTTAATAGAGAAAAGAAAATTTATATACTTATAGGAGCTATTATATCAGTATTCTTAAGTGTATTTTCAAATACTATATCAGGAGTTTATTTCTACGGGCAATATGCACCTCCAGGAATGAATCTTTGGTGGTATTCAATAGTTTATAATTATTCATCAGCAGGTCTTACAGGAGCTATTGCTATAGTAGTTCTAATGTTCTTACCTTTAAAACGGTTTAAAGCTCTTGCTAAAGGATGATGTAGATAAGTAAAAAATAGAGTATTCTAAATTTAAATGTTTAGAATACTCTATTTTTATTTGTAGAAAAACTCCAAAACTACTTACTATATTAGTGAAAGTAAGTAGATAAATCTACAACTTTAATTTTAATTGATTATTAGTTAAGTGACTGTACATATGAGTTAAACCTCTTGATATTATCTTCTGTAGCAGGTTTAGATATTTCTAAACTTCGAATTGTAAATGAATGAGTATTTTTAAGATATTCATATGCAGTTTTCCAAACATTATAATTTAAAGAACTTTCTTCTTTAATTATAAATTGCATTAATTGGCTAAAAACATGAGCATTCATACCTTCATATGTAAGATTTATAACATGTTTGCAAGCATATTCTGTTTTTTCATTAACCTTAACATTACTAAATAATTCTAATAAAAGTACACAAGTAAACTCTATACATGCGTATTTTCCCAGATAAACAGGGTTATTATTGTTATCTTCTTTAAGTTGTATATAACGAGTTTCTAAAAAGTTTTTTAGAAGACTGTCATCTAAAATATGTATAAATTCTATGAATGAATTAGCATTATCAGCTAGTTTTAAAATTTCTTTGTTTAAATTTTTAGAAACTATCATATTTATTGGAATCCCCCTTAGATAAATAAAGTATTATATAACAATTTTAACCAAAAAATGATAAAAAATCAAATTTTAAATGAAAATATTAATATTAATTGAAAAAAATGTATTATTTTAATATTAGTTTTTGTTAGATAAAAAGGAAGCTATTTTTTTAGCTCGGAAAACAATGTTAAAACATCTTAACATTAACTTATCATAACTTAACGCTAGGATAATCTAAAGTTAAATAAAGAATATTACTATAAGTATATAAGATTTAAGAAAATAAAAATTTGAGGGGGAAATTTTAAATGCAATTTAAGAAAACAAAATGGTTAGCTATAATGGCATCTCTTATTATATTTACAGGAGTATTTACAGCTTGTGGATCAAATGGAGAAGCAACAGGAACAGAGGATAAGAAAACAGAATTAAGTGGAGAGATTAAGGTTGATGGGTCATCAACAGTTGCACCAATTACGGAAGCTATGGCAGAAGAATTTAATGCTGAATATCCAAATGTTAAAATTCCGGTTGGAGTTTCAGGTACAGGTGGTGGATTTAAAAGATTTGTAGTTGGTGATACTGACATACAAGATGCATCAAGACCTATAAAAGAGGCAGAAAAGGAACAAGCTAAAAAAAATAATGTTGAATATGTGGATCTAACTGTTGCTTATGATGGAGTTACAGTTGTGGTAAGTAAAGAAAATGATTTTGTTGATTCACTTACAGTAGAAGAACTTAAAAAATTATGGGAGCCAAATAGCACAATTAAAACTTGGAAGGATTTAAGACCAGAATGGCCAGAACAACCAGTCAAATTTTATACTCCAGGTCCAGATTCAGGAACATTTGAATTTTTCACAGAAGAAATTACAGGTGAAGCTAAAGCTATGAGAAGTGATGTAAATCCAAGTGAAGATGACAATGTACTAGTTCAAGGTGTAGCAGGAGATCAGTATGCAATTGGTTTCTTTGGATTCTCATATTATAAAGAAAATCAAGACAAGCTTAAAGCTGTTAAGATAGATGCTGGAAAGGGTCCTGTAGAACCAACTTTTGAAAACATAAAGGATGGGGCATATGTTCCTTTATCAAGACCAATATATATATATGTAAATAAAGGGAGTTTAGAAAAACCAGAAGTCAAAAGTTTTGTAGAATTCTATTTATCAAATGCTGAAACTATAGTTCCAGAAGTAGGATATATTCCTTTAACACAAGAAGGATATAAAGAAGAACTTTCAAAGATTTCTAAGTAAGAATGAAGTTATTCAGATGGAATTTTATGTCCATCTGAATATTAATTTTAGGATGTAAAACATTGGGGGACTAAATTTTATGAAGAGGTTTTTTAAAGTTTTAAGTATAGGGGTATTAGTAGCGGGGATTTTAACGGGGTGTGTTTCAACAAAGCCTCAATACATAGGCGGAAAGGAAAAAAGTTTAACTATATATTCAGCTTTAGAAGAGGAACAAATAAATGAATATATATCAGAATTTAGAGAGTTATATCCAGAAATAAAAGTTAATATAATTATGGATTCGCATGGAGTTATAAGTGCAAAAGTTATATCAGAAGGTAATAATGCTAAAGCAGATGTAATTTGGGGGCTTTCAGCAATTAATATGATAGACCTTAAAGAAAAAAATCTTATTTCTCCATATAAAACTGAAAATTTTGAATTGATAAATAAAAGATTTATAGATAAGGATGAATTGCCTAGCTGGACAGGTTTAACAGTAACAGAAACGGCTTTTGTTGTAAATTACAAAGAACTTGAAAGGTTAAAAATAGATATTCCCAAAAGTTTTGATGATTTGTTATCAGAAAAATATAAGGGGCTTATAACTATGCCAAATCCAGCATCTTCAGGAACGGGTTATTTTACTGTAGCAGGAATACTTCAAACTATGGGAGAACAAAGAGGATGGGAGTATTTAGGTAAACTTCATGAAAATATAGGTATGTATACACATTCAGGCTCTAAACCAGCAAAGTTTGCTGCATCTGGAGAATATCCAATAGGAATCTCTTTTGGATATAGAGCAGTAAAGCAGATGAATGATGGTGATCCTGTAAAAGCAATTTTTCCAAAAGAAGGGTCAGGATGGGATCTTGAAAGTATAGCTTTGACTAATAAATCTCAAATTAAAGAAGAAAGTAAAATTTTTATGGAATGGGCTGTAAGTAAGGAGGCTATGAATCTTTACTCTAGTAATACAGCAGTAACTTCTATAGCTACAGATAAAAATGCTATAAATGGATATGAAAAAGATCCGTTAGGACAACTTATAGAAAATGACATAGAATGGTCTTCAAAAAATAGATCTAAAATTCTTAAAGAATGGGAACGTAGATATGGTACGAAAACTGAGAAAAAATAGGGGGAATTGTTTATGGGGTATTTAAGAATAGAAAATCTTAGTAAAAGTTTTGGTGATAAACAGGTCTTAAAAGATATTAATTTACAAATTAATGAAGGTGAATTTTTATGTTTGCTTGGACCTAGTGGATGTGGAAAAACAACACTTTTAAGAATAATAGCTGGACTTGAAGATTTAAATAGTGGTGGGATTTTTTTATTAGAAAATGATATTACAAGACTTGCACCAGCTAGAAGAGGTTTTGGAATAGTATTTCAATCTTATGCATTATTTCCTAATATGACAGCTTATAAAAATATAGAATTTGCATTAAAGCAAAGAAAGCTTGATAAAGAGGGAATAAAAAAGAAAATTGAAGAAGTTTTAGAAGTTGTTGGATTGACACAAGAAGCAACTAAATATCCAAGAGAATTATCAGGAGGACAACAACAAAGAGTTGCGATAGCAAGAGCAATTGCATTAGAACCAAAATTTTTATTGTTAGATGAACCAATGTCAGCCTTAGATGCAAAAGTTAGGGCTAAATTAAGGATAGATATTAAAAAGCTACAAAAGAAATTAGGTATAACAACTATTATGGTCACTCATGACCAAGAAGAAGCTATAACTATGGCTGATAGAATTGCAGTTTTAGATTCAGGTAAAATAATGCAAATAGACACTCCAGAACAAATTTACCAAAAGCCTCAAAATCTTTTTACAGCACAGTTTATTGGAGAGACTAATTGTTTAAATATAAATGGGGAAGTATGTACTATAAGACCAGAGTATGTAGAAGTCTATAAACATACTCATATAGGAAAGAAGGGACAGATATCAAACTTAGAATTTAGAGGTAGCACAATAAGAGCAGAGATAAAACCAGATAATCAAATTTATGGAGAGGTAATAATTAGCGATATACCTATGAAGGAATGGATTAGTTTAGGTCTTAAAGAAGAAGATAAGATAACTTTTAATTTTAATAATGAATATTACATTAAATATGATGTTTCAGTAGGTGCTTAAATATGCTAGAAAGAAAAATAGATTTTAAGGATAAATTATCTTACTGGAATTACAAAAAAATAATACTTATTGGTTTAATTGTTGGACTATCAATATTTTTAATAATTCCATTAGGTTATTTATGTATACAAGCATTTATGGATAGTGAGGGAAACTTCATAGGATTAAGTAATTTTTATGAATATTTAAGTTCCCCAGTTCTTATGAAGTCTCTAGGAAATACTATTTTTATTTCAATTACGTCAACTAGTATAGCAATTGCACTTGCTATGTTGTATTCATATGGAATAAGAAGGGCGAATGTTCCTGTAAAATGGTTATTTAGAGCTATAGCAATGTTGCCACTTTTTGCACCTACTATGATGCATGGTATAGGGCTTGTTTATTTATTTGGGAATAAGGGAATAGTGACTATGGGGCTTGGAATAGATATAGGGCTTTATGGAGCTGTTGGAATTGTATTAGCTCAAGTAATTTATATTTTTCCGCAGGTATTTTTAATTTTGGATTTAGCTTTTTCATGCACTGATTATAGATTATATGAAGCAAGTAAAACCTTAGGAGTAAGTAAGATTAGAGAATTTTTTTTTATAACAATTCCAAGTATCAAATATGCTTTAATTAGTGCTGTTTTTGTGGCATTTACTTTATGCTTTACTGATTTTGGAGCACCTAAAATTGTTGGAGGAAGTTTTAATGTTTTAGCTATAGATGTATATAAACAAATAATTGGGCAACAGAATTTTCCGATGGGAGCAACTGTTGGATTGATGCTTTTAATACCAGCATTTATATCTTTTATAGTTACGCAAAAAGTTCAGAAAAAACAAAGCTCTTATATAAATTCTAAATCATTGCCTTATAAAATAACAGATAATAAACCTAGAGATATTATATTAACTGGAGTAATTATTTTTATATCATTAGGTATTGTTATAGTAATGATGTCAGTAGTGATAGCGTCACTAGTAAAGCTTTGGCCTTATGATTTAAGTTTAACATTAAGCCACTATTCTATGAGTAATAATTTAGATGGGTTTAAGCCTTTTTTTAATTCTATTCTTATTGCTATTTTAACTTCAATAATTGGAACTTGCTTTGTATTTATTTGTGCTTATGTAACTGAATATACAAAGAAAGCTAAATTTTTTAAGGCATTTTCACACTTTTTGAGTATTCTTCCTATGGCATTACCAGGACTTGTTTTAGGAATTTCTTATGTTTTATTTTTTAATACAGCAGAATTTAATATTGGCAATAAATTATATATTTTGAATTACTTTAATGTATTTTATGGAACAATTTTTTTAATGGTTTTCTGTAATATAGTACATTTTTATTCGGTCACTTTTATTACTGCTACGACTGCAATAAAAAAAATTGATAAAGAGCTTAATATGGTTGTAGAATCTTTAGGAGTAAAAGGATTTAAGGCAATAAAAAATATAATATTACCATTGTGTTTATCGGCAGTTTTAGAAAATTTTATGTATTTTTTTGTGAATTCAATGGTTACAGTATCAGCATTAATATTTTTATATACAGCTGATTTAAAAGTTGCAGCAGTATCCATAGTTCAATTAGATGATAAGGGCAATATAGCTCAGGCAGCAGCATTTGCAGTAATGATAGTAATAACTAATATAATAGTTAGAGTATTTTATGAAATATTTAAGAAAAAGTATTTAAAAAAATTTTGATATTATGTGAATTTGATTTGAGATAGAGAGGAGATAAATTTTATGATTAAAGCAGTTATTTTTGATTGGGCAGGTACAACTATAGATTATGGATGTTTTTCACCAGTAGGAGCATTTATGGATGCTTTTGCTAAAATGGGAATTGAAATTACAATAGATGAAGCTAGAAAACCTATGGGAAAACTTAAAATAGATCACGCTAGAGCAATTTTAGAAATGCCAAGAGTTAGAGATGAATTTAAAAAAATTTATATGAGAGATTTTAATGAAAATGATGTTAATGATTTATATGAAATTTTTGAAAAAAAGTTATTTGATACATTGAAAGATTATGTAAAACTCAAACCAAATGTTTTATATGTAATGGATACACTTAAAAATAAAGGAATTAGAATTGGTACAACAACAGGGTATACAAAGGAAATGCTAGATATAATTTTACCAATAGCATATGAAGAAGGATATAGACCAGAGTTTAATATTGCATCAGATCAAGTTGCAAAAGGACGACCGCATCCTTGTATGATAGAAGAAAATGCGAAAGCTTTTGGAATAAAGGATATGAAATCTATTATTAAGGTTGGTGATACTTTAGTAGATATAGAAGAGGGAAAAAATGCAGGAGTTTATACAGTTGCAGTTGTTCTTGGAAGTTCAGAATTAGGACTTACGCAAGAAGAAGTTAATAATATGGATAAGGCAATTCTAAAGAAAAAAATAAATGTAGTGAAAAGAAAATTTTTAGAAGCAGGAGCAGATTATATTATTGATGATATTAGCGAACTTGTAGAAATTATAGGGAATTTTTGAAAGAGTTGAGGGGAGAATTATGGAAAATTTAATACCGAATAATGATTATATTTTGTTAACACCAGGTCCGCTATCAACAAGTAAAAGAGTTAGAGCAGCACTACTTAAAGACTGGTGTACTTGGGATACAGAGTATAATTTGATAGTACAAGATATTAGAAGAAAATTAGTTGATTTAGCTGGTGGGAAAAAAGAAAATTATACAACAGTATTAATGCAGGGATCTGGTAGTTTTTCAGTTGAATCTGTTATTGGGACAACAGTTTCTAAAACAGATAAGCTTTTGATTTTAGTAAATGGAGCATATGGACAAAGAATATCTAAAATAGCAGAAGTGTTAAATTTAAATTATAAAGAAATAAGCTTCGCTGAAGATGCAATAGTAGATATAAATATATTGAGAGAAGAGTTAGCTACTGATAGTGAAATAACTCATGTTGCAGTTGTTCATTGTGAAACTACAACAGGTATATTGAATCCTATAGAAAATATAGCAAGGTTAGTTAAAAGCTTTAATAAGACTTTAATAATAGATGCTATGAGTTCGTTTGGTGGAATTCCAATAGATGTTGAAAAGCTAGATGTAGATTATTTGATTTCATCAGCTAATAAGTGTATACAAGGAGTTCCAGGTTTTGGTTTTGTAATAGCTAAAAAAGAAAATTTAAAGAATTTAAAAGGACAAGCTAAATCACTAAGTTTAGATTTGTATCAGCAGTGGAAAACCATGGAGGATGAGGGTGGAAAGTGGAGATTTACATCACCTACACATGTTGTCCACGCTTTTCATGAAGCTCTAAAAGAATTAGAGGATGAAGGTGGAATTGAAGCTAGATATAATAGGTATAATTCAATGCAAAAATATTTAGTTAAAGGTATGGAAAGTTTAGGCTTTGAAGTATATGTTAAAGAGTTGTTTCATTCACCTATAATTACTACATTTTGTTATCCTGAAAATTTTTCTTTTGAGTTTAAAGAATTTTATAATTTTTTAAAATATAAAGGTTTTGTAATATATCCCGGGAAATTGTCAGATGCTAAAACTTTTAGAATTGGTAATATAGGTGATATAAATTTACAGGATATTGAAAAATTATTAATAGCTATTGCTCAGTATAAAGTTAATTTTTATGTAGATTAAAATGAAGTGAAACTTTTTTAAAATTATAAAATTAGCCCTTAAATTAATAATTTATATAGATGCTCAATGAAAAAGAGTAGTAAGAATATAATGTTGTTCTTACTATTTTTTTGTATATATTCAATTTACACTAGTATTTAAATTTTATAAAATTTGCGTGAAATAATTTATTTTAATTAAGAATATACGATAATTAACAAGTCTTGTTTTTTAATTAGATTTTATAAGAATAACCTACAAGGAGGACTAAATGAAGAAGTATTTAAAAAACAATCTTTTTTTGATAATTATATATTCTTGTATAACTTTTATGATTGGAGTTATTATTATTTTTAATGTAAATTCTTTTGATAAAACAGTAAAGTTGAATAGGTTTTATTCAGATGAAAGTATTTCATTTGAAATTTCAGGAGATTATTCTGAAAAATTGAGTGAAGAAAATATGAAAAAAATTTTTTCAGATGATGGGAATTTTATGATTTATAAAGAAGAGATTAGATTTAATTTAAGTGGTATATATATAAATGGAGATTATTCTAATTATCTAGATATTTTAAGTGGTAGTAGTTTACTAGATGAAAAATATAAAAATAAGTTTTTTGCTACAAGAGGCAAAATGTTTTGGAAATATAATGAGAAAGACGGTAGTGAGTACATACAACTTGATGGTGAAAATTATGAAATTATAGGAATACATAACTTTGAAGATATGGCGTGGTATGAACAAAGAGGAGTAGTGAATCTTACCGATGAATATTTATTTTCAGGTGAATTTCCAATAGCAGGAAATTATGTGATAGATGGAGAAAATGTATTAGAGAAATTTAATCAAATAAAAAAAATAATAGAAGAAAATACAAATAACTTAACTATAAATCTTTATAAAAATGAAAATGCTAATGAAATATTAAGCTTTATTTTAGATTCTATTCCTATTTTTATGTTTATGTTTGCAGTTGCTTGTATTTTTATTTTGAATATAGTTAATATTACAAGAAATTGGTTTTTATCAAAATTGAAAGTTTTAGGGATTATGAGAGCTTTTGGAGCAACAAAAAAAGATATAATAATTTTTTCTATGAAAGAATATTCGAAACAAATGCTAATAGGATTTGTAATAGGGTATAGCATATTTATTATTGATTTAATTATAAAAAGAACTATAGTAGATTATTCGATTGAAGTATTAGTAATTACACCAATTATAACATTAATAGCAATAGGTATAATTGGTATGATTTCGATGTTTATACCTTTATTTAGAGTTTTACAAGTTAGTCCTTTGGAGGTTATGAAGTTTTATGGCAAATAAACTTAAATATATGTTTTTATCTTTAGTAAGAAATAAAATCTCATTTTTATTTTTAATTATTCAATTTGCAAGTAGTTTTATTTTGTTGAATATGGCAATGGAAATTAACACTTACCTAAAAAATGAAGGGAAAAAAATAGAGCTTTTATTTGAAAATAATGAGATTTATGGTTTGATAAATGCTACAGAAAGAGGGGTTAATTTAAATTTTAATAACGATGAATTAAATAAATTTTATGAAGAACTTAGAAATTTAGAAAATGGTAAATTTGTAAGTTTTCATACAACTGAGCTACCTTTATATGGATCAAAAGTATTAAGTATAAATAATGAATATTATCATGGAACAGAACTAGCTATTGATAATAAGGTAGCAGTAGCAGATTATGTTGATGTTATTAAATTTGATGAAAGTCTTCTAGAATATATGGATTTTGAAATTTCTGAAGGTGAACTTTTTAAAAAAGAAAATTTATATATTGAGGACTATGTACCAATAGTTTTAGGAAATAATTTTAAGGAAAAACATCAAATTGGAGATGTTTTTTATGCTGAAAATAGTACTTCATTTAATGAAGAATTAAATATGAATAACGCTATTAAGCTTAAGGTAATAGGAATTTTAGAATCTGGGATAGAGGTTCCTCTTATATCAATAAGAAATTCAGGTGAATTTCAAAATATAGATAACTTTGTTATGATACCATATTTTGTGGATGATGTATTTGAAATAGAGGTAATAGAAAATAATTATAATATGGAAACATTAGAAAGTATAACTACGGGAACAATATTTGTAGAAAAAGGAAAAGAACCTAGAGATGTATTAGAGAGCTTAAATGAAACACAGGAGTTAATAAATTTTGACTTATTGAATATCAAGGAAAGATTTAATACAAAAATAAAACTTTTAGAAATGAAGAAAAATGCTTATAGCACAATTTCAGTATTGATAATAGTATTTTCAACTATAGGAACAGTCATGATATTACTAAGTATAGTAAAACGAAATCTAAAAGAGTATTCAATTCATTTGCTTAGTGGAGCTAGTATTGGTGATATTTCTAAAATAATTTTGAGTCAGATAGTATTCGTAGTTGTATTTTCATTAATTTTAACTATGATTTGTATATCAACAATTTCAATATATAGCACAGATATTGTTTATGAATTTAAATTTATAAATATAGTGATAGGAATCATTATTATATTGATTTCATGGATTATTCCTAGAGAATATATAAAGAAAATGGGGATTATTAGGATAATGAAGGGAGAATATTAATTGATGGAAATTTGTAGACTTGAAAATGTGGAGAAAAATTATGTGAGTAAAAAATATACAAATACGGTATTGAAAGATATAAACTTAACAATAAATAAAGGTGATTTTTTAGGAGTTTTAGGTCCTTCAGGATCAGGAAAAACAACTTTACTAAATATAGCTGGCTGTTTAGATAATCCGAGTGAGGGAAATGTCTATATAGATGGTAGGAATATAACTAAAATGAAAGATAAAGAGGTATCTAAATTAAGAGGCAATTTTATTGGCTTTATAGTTCAAGATTATGCTCTAATTAGAGAGTATACAGTTTATGAAAATGTAGTTTTACCACTTAGTTATTCTAATGTAAAGAAGCAAAATCAAAGAGAGAAAGCAGAATTTATATTAAAAAGAGTTGGTCTTTTAGAAAAAATAAATTCTTATCCAGAGGAATTATCAGGAGGGCAATGTCAAAGAGTAGCAATTGCTAGAGCACTTATAAATGATCCAAGTTTAATATTAGCAGATGAGCCTACTGGGGCATTGGATCAAAAGACAGGAATAGAAATTATGAATATATTAAAAGAATTAAATGAAGAAGGAAAAACTATTGTACTAATAACGCATGATATCAATGTTGCTAATTTGTGTAAGCAAACTATAAATATAGTAGATGGAAGTATAATATAGTTAACTTATCTTGTTTAATAATAAGTTATTATAAACTTCAATGAAAAAGACCAGTAAGGGGACAGTTATCCTTACTGGTCTTTTCTGTATAGATTTAAATTAAACTTTTTAACGCATAAAGTGCGCAAAAACTGTCTAGGACAATAAATTCGACTTTATGATGAACATAAGTCGAATTGTCGCATAGGACAACAATAGTTTATCATACACTTTAATGCTTGTAAATATCAAGTTTACACTTAATTTAACAAAACCATATGAATTTCTAGCGCAATAAATTTATTAGATGATAAATTGATGTAAAAACCTTTTTCAAATAATAAAATATTTAGGTTAAGAAAAAAGATATAGAAATTAACATGAATTTAATACTAGTGTTTTTTGAGTTAACAAACTTTTATTAAAATTAATATAGAAAATAACTAGGGGGAGTAATACATGAGTTTGAAAATTGAAAAAGCAATAGAATATTTTCTTAAATTCTTAGGTTTGATAAGTATTGCAATTACAGCATTAATAGTTTTAAGTTTGTTTAAAGAAAGCATAGGATTTTTTAAAGAAGTTGATTTTAAAACCTTTATAACAGGTACTGTATGGTCGCCACTTATGAAACCACAAAAGTTTGGAGTATTACCTCTTATAAACGGTACTATTCTAGTAGCATTTTTTTCAAGTATAGTTGCACTTCCGATAGGTCTTGGAGTAGCTATTTATCTTAGCGAGTATGCATCAAAGAAAGTAAGGGCAATTATAAAACCAATATTAGAAATTTTAGCAGGAATACCATCTATTGTGTATGGATATTTTGCATTAACAGTAATAACTCCATTTTTAAAATTAATAATAAAAGATATAGAAATTTTTAATGTACTTAGTGCGAGTATTGCAATTGGAATTATGATTATTCCTTTAGTATCATCCCTTAGTGAAGATGCTATGAGTAATGTACCAAGCATTGTAAAAAATGGTGCATATGCTATGGGAGCTACTAAATGGGAAACTATAAGAAAGATTGTTTTACCAGCATCTCTTTCAGGGATTATTTCATCATTTATCTTGGCTATTTCAAGAGCGATAGGAGAAACTATGATTGTTGCAATAGCGGCAGGTGCAAAACCTCAAATGACATTAAATCCTTTAGAATCAGTACAAACTATGACTGGATATATGGTTTCTGTAGCTATGGGAGATATCACATATGGATCAATAGAATATAAAACTATATTTGCAGTGGGAGGAATATTATTTATAATGACTTTTGTTTTAAATATAATTGCTAAAAGAATTGTTAAGAAAGGGAGAGTATATTAAATGTCAGATAATATTACAAATTTTAGTGATATAAAAGAAAAAAATTTATTCAGAAAATATTCTAAAAATAATATACAAAAAAGAAAAAGAAAAAATAATATATTTAAATATATTACGCTTATATGTGTAGCAATAGGTATATTATCTTTAATTATATTATTAGCATCAATAATAAGAGATGGTTTTAAATATCTAAGCATAGACTTTTTAATTAATTCTCCATCTAGAATTGCAAGTAAAGTAGGGATATTACCTGCAATAGTAGGAAGTATATTTGTTATATGTGTAACTATAGTAGTAGCTTTTCCTATGGGAATAGGAAGTGCTATTTATCTTGAGGAATATATGAAAAAAGGAAAATTGAAAAATTTTATAGAACTTAATATATCGAATTTAGCAGGAGTTCCAGCAATTGTTTATGGAATAGTTGGACTAGCCTTTTTTGTACAATTTATGAATTTAGGGAGAGGAATCCTTACAGCTGGTCTTACAATGGGACTTTTGATTATGCCAACAGTTATTATTACAACACAAGAAGCATTAAAGCAAGTTCCAAATACATTAAGAGAAGGCTCATATGCTCTAGGTGTAACTAAGTGGCAAAGTATTGTAGGTGTTATTATTCCATTTGCTATGCCAGGAATTTTGACAGGGACTATTTTAGCAATTTCAAGAGGAATTGGTGAATCTTCACCGCTTATTATGGTTGGAGCAGCTAGTTATGTAACATTTCTTCCTGAAGGATTATTTTCTTCATATACAACGTTGCCACTTCAAATTTATAACTGGACATCAAGACCACAAGCACAATTTCAAGAACTTGCTGCAACAGGAATAATAGTTTTATTAGTAGTACTTTTAGGTATGAACACACTTGCTATAATTCTTAGAAATAAATATCAAAAAAATATAGGGTTTTAGGTGGGATGATATGACTAATGTATTAGAAGTGAAAAATTTAAACTTTTATTATGGAAAAAAACAGGCGTTAGAAAATATAAATATATCCATAGAAAAAAATAAAGTTATAGCATTAATAGGGCCTTCAGGATGTGGGAAATCAACATTTTTAAGATGTTTAAATAGAATGAATGATATTATTGAAGGAATAAAATATGAAGGGGAAATAAATCTCGAAGGAATAGATATCTTAAAAGAAAAAGATACTATAAAGCTTAGAAGAGAGATTGGAATGGTATTTCAAAAAGCTAATCCATTTCCGAAAAGTATCTATGAGAATATTGTTTATGCTCCTAAGCGATTTGGAGTTAAAAATAAAAAAGTTTTAGATGAAATGGTTGAAAGTAGCTTAAAAGATGTTGCTTTATATGAAGAAGTAAAAGATAAATTAAAAAAATCTGCGTTTGGATTATCTGGAGGACAACAACAAAGGCTTTGTATAGCTAGAGCTATAGTTGCTAAACCAAAAATAATTTTAATGGATGAACCAACATCAGCTTTAGATCCAGTTTCTACTTTGAAAATAGAAGATCTAATTAGAAAGTTGAAAAAAGAGTATACAGTTATTGTTGTAACTCATAATATGGAACAGGCATATAGAATATCAGATTATACAGGATTTTTCCTAAATGGAAAATTAGTTGAATTTAATACAACACAAAATATTTTTGATGATGCACAGGAAAGAGAGACGAAACAGTATATAAATGGTGTTTTTGGATAATAAATATAAATTTAATTCAACGTAATATAATAACTATCAAATAAATTTACAAGAGGTGACGGTATGGAAAATATAATAGAGGTGCAGCAGTTAAACTTAAACTATGGAGAGAATAAAGCTTTAAAAAATATAAATCTAGGAATTAAAAAAAATCATGTTACTGCATTAATAGGTCCATCTGGTTGTGGAAAATCGACATTTATTAGATGTTTAAATAGGATGAATGATTTAATTGATAATGTAGAAATTAATGGCATGATAAAATATAACAATAAAGACATTATGAAAGAGTTTGATATTTTAGAATTAAGAAAGTACATAGGAATGGTTTTTCAAAAACCAAATCCGTTTCCTATGAGTATATATGATAATATAGCTTTTGCACTTAAGATACATGGTGTTACAGAAAAACGAGTAATAGATGAAATTGTAAGAAAATCATTAATTAAAGTTGGCTTATATGAGGAAGTTAGAATGCGTTTAAAAGCATCAGCACTTGGACTTTCAGGAGGACAACAGCAGAGACTTTGTATAGCTAGAACTATAGCTATAGAACCTGATGTAATTTTAATGGATGAGCCAACATCAGCACTTGACCCTATATCAACAAAAGTTATTGAAGAGTTAATAGAAAAACTAAAAAAAGAATATACAGTTGTTATAGTAACTCATAATATGGGACAAGCAAAGCGAATAGCTGATTATACAGCATATTTTTATGAGGGTGAGGTAAAATATATAGGAAAAACTTTAGATGTTTTAGCAGAAAATTTATTTGATACAATACAAAAAAAGCAAGGGTAGTGAACCTTGCTTTTTTCATATAAGTTATTTTTTAGTTTAAGAAATTTTGAGAATTTTAATTATATTTAGGGATATAATTATTTGTAAGTTTCTGAACACAATGAAGAATATATCATTGTTTATAGCTAGTAACTAACAATCTCTTTTTAGAAATATATTAGTCTCTAGATAAGTAAGGCTCTTAATATTCAAAAAGAACTAAAATTCCATTTGAAACGAGTCTACATGTATGTATAATTGAAAATGAATTTCAATTAGCTTCATTAAGTATATGATAATATAAATTTAAAAAACTGTCAAATAAAATTTATTAGTTATTATTATAATAGTAAAAACACAAAAGAGCTGTATCTATGAAGTAAATTCTACTTACATATACAGCTCTTTTTAATATTTTACAATAAGTGCAAATTATTCAGTGATATTTTCTTTTTCTTTTATTTCTAATACTGAATCATCTTGTGAAGGTGCTTCTATATTAGGTGTTGCTTTAGTTTTGGGTTGCATACGGATAATTTCTGATTCAAGACTTTGAATTAGAAAACTAAAACGTTGCTTAATTCTTTTTTTGAAGAAAATAGATTGAACAGCATGGTTTATAGTTACAAAGAAGCCATAACCAGCTTGAGATTCTTCAAGAGTTAAACGAGTAGTATTTGCATCGATTTCCTCAAGAGTATATCTTGAATAGAAAGTTATAGATTTTTGAGATGTAGTAGTAGTGATTTCATATACTTCATCTTCTTTATAATCTGTTATTTCTATGAAAGCCTCTGCTGTTTTTGTTGCATAATGTCCTATTTTTTTCTTAGTTGAAGTTCCTATAGCTTCTTTTTCATTGAATTTTGGAAAATCTTGTTTAATTTGCTTTTTAAATACCTTAAAAATTTCTTTTCTTGGATAGTTAAGTTCAGCGCTATTTATAAAAGAGTTTTTTGCCAAATCAATCACCTCGAAATATTATATTTGATAGCTAGTTTGAATTTTAATCATAAAATGATAAATACCTAGCTAGTAGATTCATAAAGTTTTTTTCTATCGTAAATTATATTAATAGATAGAAGAGTAACTATATTTTAACAAAATCTAAGTTTATTATACTATAAATTTATATATAAAGAATGAATAACTTAAGATAAATGACTCAAACACTATTAATACAGGTCTAAGAAATAGAAGAGTGATAGTGCTTGTGAATTTATTTATAGAGAATATTAAAGATTAATCGGTAGATAAAAAAGGTATGAGGCGAGGCCCCATACCTTTGAATATACTACAATCTAAATCTTTACGTTTATTTATTAACCTTCTTGTTTGTTTGAAGCTATAATAAATGGTGTGTAGATTAATACTGATAATGCAAATGTAGCAGCAGCTAATATTGCAGCTTTGAAATCTCCACCTGTAGCAAGGAAAGCACTTATTATTGGAGGTGTTGTCCAAGCTGTTTCGATAACAATCTTGTTAGCGAATGGTATTATTTCAGTAAATACATAAGCTATTGTCAGACAGATACCTGGTGTAACTACGAATGGGATAAACATGATTGGGTTTAATACCATTGGTAAACCGAAGATAACTGGCTCGTTGATTTGGAATATACCAGGAGCGATTGCAAGTTTGAATAATTCTCTTTGCTCTTGTCTCTTAGAGAAGAAGAATATAGCAACTAATAATGCAAGAGTAGCACCTGATCCACCGTGTTGAGCATATATATCTAAGAAGTTTCTTGTTAATGTATGCTTAACTTCTTCACCAGCATTGAATGCAGCGATGTTTTCGTATAATGGTGGTTTGTACATTGAGTTCATAGCTGGATCGATAATGTTTGATCCGTGTAATCCGAAGAACCATAAAATTTGTGAGAATGTAACAAGTCCGATATAAGTTATTGGAGATTGTCCAAGTTTTATTAATGGAGCTTGTATGAATTCATCAACTATAGTTAAGAAAGGCATTTCAACCTTATCTGATAAGATGAATCCGATAACACTGAATGTTAATATTGTTATAGATGCAGGTATAACAGCTGAGAATGCTTTTGATACAGCTGGTGGTACTTGCTCAGGCATTTTGATTGTCCATCCTGCCTTAGTAATAACAACGAATAATTGAGTAGCTAAAAATGCAACTATAATACCAGCGAACATTGCTGTTGAACCAAAATCACTAACTGGAATATGTCCCCATTGGTCTCCAACAAGTTGAGTTGCAGTTCCTAATGCTTCAGGAGCAATTGTAACTGCAGCACCTTCTGCATCTAAGAAAGTTTTGAATCCAATAGTAATCTCTCTTGCTTCATCAATTAAACCAAAGTAAGAAGCTAAAGCTGTGATAGCAGCTCCCATTCCATCTAATTCGTAAGATCTAGCTAGGTTGTATGAAATTGATATAACTAAGAATAAAGTTATAATTGCTAATGTTCCAAACCAGATTCTTCCCATTGATGGGATAACATAATCATTTAAGAAAGGTTGTACAGTATCAGCATATCCAGCTGATTTGTTAAGTAATTTTCCAAATAAAGAACTATCTCTAAATAAGATACCGTTAAATAGTGACGCCATAGCACCAACCATGTTAACCCCAAGAGTTGCGATGAAACCATCTCTTAAAGCACCAAGGTGTCTTTGGCTACCAATAGCACCTGCGATAGGCATAAGAGTTTTCTCTAACCAACCACTAAGTTTGTTCATTGTAATTCCCCCTAAATATTAAATTTTTTAAAAATAAATATATATAAATTTTATTTTTAAACGTAACTAAAATGTGTTTTGAATAATTGCAGTAATCTTTAAAAAGATTATTTCATTAAATTGATAGCTTGATCTAATACAGCAGATCCATCAATTTTTCCATAAGCTCTCATATCGATTATTTCGATAGGCTTACTAGGAAGAGCTGTTGAAACCTCTCTTAACATATATCTAACTTGTGGTCCTAAAAGGATAACATCAGCAGTTTGAGCTGTATCTTTATATGTTCCTGAACCTGTTGCAGATATATCGAAGTCTAATCCTCTTTCTGTAGCAGCTTTTTGCATTTTTGTAACTAGTAATGATGTTGACATACCAGCTGAGCAAATTAATAATATTTTTTTCATTTTGAAAACCCCTTTCATATATATATTATCGTTTTTAGTTTTAAAAACTTTATAGTGATTTTAAAACCCTTTACAATTTATATTGTTAGATAGTAAGTAGTAGAACTACATTATTAATTTATGTTTAAAAGTTTTAGAGCTGATTTTAGAATGTTTTCAACTTTAATCAGTCCGTAATCTAATCCTTTAACAACATCAACAGGAGTATTTTTATTACTCTCTAACATAAGAGCTTTGAAATCTTTTAGCTTGTACGCTATCTGAGGAGCTAAAAGTATAAGACTGTAATCATCTGCTACAAATTTAAATTTATCAAGTGGAATTGCTTCAATTGAAATATTTAAGTTTGTTTTAGAATCATTTAGTTGTGTTATATAGTCTTCTAATCTTTTTACTACTAAACTAGAGGACATACCAGCACAACATATAAACAGAATTTTCAATGTTATCACCTCAGTAGACTAAGTTTTGTCTTACACTTTTATATATAGCAAGACGTATGCCAAAAATATTAAATGGCTAAAATAATAGCTTTATTATAATTATTTTATCAATGAGTATATAGAAAAAGATAATGTTTTCATAAAAAAAAGTGAAATTTGATACAGATATGTTATTAAATGTATACACATGAGTGAACAAGTGAATAAAGTCCGTTATATATAGAAAAAATACACTAAAAAATATATTAATAGCAGGAATAGATAATAAAAAAATCATAAATTCTTAAGCGTAAACTCAAAAAAACTTATGATTTTTATCATTAATTATTAATTTTTAGATATTAAATTTCCTTGATAGTTCTGATGATAAAAGCTATTTCATCATTAGAAAATTTTATTTTCAGTTCAGATTCATAATTTTTGAAAAATTCTTTTAAAGCATCAAAATCTTTTTTGTAGTTTAAAAGTATAGAATCTAAAATTGCGCAATCTAAAATATTATTAGAAGAAGATAATCTTTCTATAGCACAAGTAAGATGAAGAATAAGTCCTATAGCACAATTTTCTGAAATATTTGTAGCAAGAGTAATTTTTATAAATTTTAGTAAATCAAAAATAAACTTTTTATATAAATCTTCGCATATATATGGTGTGATTTTTTCTTTATGAGCTTCTATTATTGCTGTAAAAGTAGATAAATCATCTTTTATTAGTAAATTTTTTATACAATTAAGTTCTACATCTTTAAATATTTCTGAAATAGTTATAAAAGGAATTCCAAATATTTGAGGATTGAAAGTTCCAACTATAGCTATAATATTTTTATCATCACCTAGTGTATTGACTGTAGAATAAAATTCATTAACATTATCTATATTTAAAGGAATTATTTGAAGATTATATTTTTCTGTATCCAATTTTTTTTGAAGTATTTCTTTAAGTATGACAGCACTACCTTCCCCGGTAGAGCAGGTAGTAAGTATTATATTATCGCTTTTAGGTTTAAAATTATCTTTCAAACTATGGATATTAGAATCTATATAATTAAGATGACTTTCCTGTACAGAATACCAGATATTTTCTATATCTCTATCTATTATAGCTTTTCTAGTACATTCCAAAACTGTAAGAGTGGAAGCCATTTCTATAACTTTAATTTTAATTCCTGTTTCATCTTCTATTAATGAAGAAAACATTTTTAAGGAGCCCATATCAACAAGAAGTAGAACACCAGAACCTTTATGATTTTCTACTATTAAATCTTTGAGTTCTTGATATGCCATAGTAGCACTTTTTTCAAGATTTAAATTGTAAGGATAAATATTGTGTGCATTAATTAATTTTTTTGCAACATCAACCATAGAGGTAGCAGTTGATTGTCCATGCATAGCAACAACTACTATAGGATGATTTATTTCATCTAATGATGGATTTTTACCTAATGTAAGAAATAAAGCTATGAAGCCAACTTCATCTAAAGGTATTTTAATAGAAAACATTTTTTCTATTTTTGTTGCAAAAGTTAGTGATAAAGCATATTCTTCTCTGTGTTCTTGAACTATAGATTGTAAAGTAGGATTAATAATTTCTCTACCACAAGTGATTCTTTTAATTGTAGAATCTATATGCAAACATAGTCCATAAAAAGTTTTGCTTGGAAAAACACGACCAAGACTAGTAACAGCAGTCTTCAAAAAGTCTTCTACAAGCTCTATAACTTTAGGAGAAACTATTTTAGATAACTCTTCTGTATTAATATTTTTATCATAATCAGAGACTAGTTTTTTAAAATAACTATTTATTTCATTAGTTAACACCATGTTTATATCAGATTCATCAACACCATTTTTTTGATAGGTTTCTAGCTTGTCTGCTATTGTTTCATAAAAATTATCAGGAAGCTCTCCTTTGACAATTTCTAAAATTTCTTCAGAGCCATTTGATTTAAATGATAGTTGTTTATTTGGATTTACAATAAGATCGATGTCTTCCATATGATTTTTATAAAGTATCAGACCTTGTTTTACATGTGGTGCAAAATCTGAATTTATAAGTTTAATAGCTTTTTCACCTTTTGAAATACATTTTAAAAATGCATTTGCACATCCAAGTTGAATATCACTTTTAAGTTGTCCAATATTAGCAGAACAATTATATAATAATAAACATCTAAGACTATTAGGTGATACTATAATTTCCTTTCCTATTCGAGTTGCTTCTATTCTTAAAAATTCACAAACTAATTCAAATCTTTCAGTGTAAGTTCTATCACGTAAAGAGGGAAGTGTTATGTTCATTGGCATCCTTCTTCTAAATGTTTGTAGTAGGGTAGTATCTGTATTCTCAGTCGTTGCACAGATGACTAAAACCTCACTTTTTTTTATGTTTTCACTTTCACCAAGAGGAGTGAATTCGCCTTTATCCATTAAATAGAATAGCATTTCTTGCCCTTCAGGTGGGAGTCTATGAACTTCATCTAAAAATAAAATACCCTTGTCAGCTCTTTCTACAAATCCTATTTGATCCTTATCTGCACCTGTATAAGCTCCTTTTTTAGAACCGAATAGTCTAGCTAATAAAAGTTGAGGATTATTTGCATAATCAGCACAGTTAAAAGAAATAAAGGGGGCTTCAGGGGAATATATGCTACTTTCAATTGCAAATCTATGCATTAATTCAGCAAACATGGTTTTTCCAACTCCTGTTTCTCCCAGCAAGAGAGTATTAAGCCCATGTGGTGGATATAGCATAGCGGCTTTAGCTTGTTGCACACAATTTTTTAAACTTTGATTTCCACCTATGATATTATCAATATTTAAACTAAAAGATGTTTTTGTATTAGTTTTATTAGTAGAATTAATTTTGTATAAAACTGGTTTGCCTTTTATTTTTAGAACTTTTCCTTCAGTATATAACTCATTAAGGATTTTACTAACATTAGCTCTCTTTATGTTAAGTTTTTCAGCAATTTCGTTTGTTTCACATCCAATTATAGAATCACTGTTTTGGATTTGTTTTGTAGAAGTATCTTCTATGTAATTTAAAACTAATTCTTTATTAGTATACCGTTTCATCAAATCACCTCTTATACCATTAAAATAATTTTTTAGTAGAGTATACACAAATAAATATATGTATATAATATTGTCTAATAAAGTATACATTTTATTTGGTAATATATTCTAATAAAAATCCCCATAATAAGGTTTTACCCTAAAAATGTGTTTAAAGTTTAAAGTAAGTGTGTATAAAAATTTAAATTTGATAATAAACACATTAATTTATTATTGAATTTATATAATTAACAAAACATGTTGAATATTAATATTTTCTTAAAAGTTGAAATAGGTATAGATAATTGTATGAATAAAAATGAAAGGATAATATTTACAAATATACAGATTGTATACACAAAAAGATTTTTGGAGTTTAAAAATACTCTAAACCCTTTAAAATTAATGCTTTAGAGGTGTATATAAATTTTGGCATATATATTGCGTAAAGATATTAATATGATAGATTAATATCAATAGTCATAATATTAGATGAAGTTTTATATAATTTAAGTAGATAATGCTAATATAAATTTTTACTTAAGTTAAATTATGATAAATTAAGAATAATGGGGGATTTGAAAATGAAAAAATATTTAGTAGTAAGTAAAGGACTTCCACAAGCAAAAGCTTTTGAAAGAGCAGCACAAGATTATACACAAAAAAATAACCTAGCTGTGGAGTGGTTTTTTAATAAGGAAGCAGATTATTTAGATGTTGTAAAAGCTGAAAATATTGATGTTGTTATAATATCACCAGAAGTATTAATTACAGAAAATAAAATTAAAGCTGAACTTGATGTGATAAATGTTGATTATCTTTCAGTAAAACCAGCTGATTTTGGATTAAGAAGATTAGAAAAAATTATGCCGCAATTAGAAGTTTTCGATAGATAAAAATTATGTATGTCACAGTTTTTCTGTGGCATATTTTTTATCTGACATTAAACAGAAAAATAATTTAGCAGTAGGAGTGGTGAAAATGGTTAAGTGTCCAAAGTGTAAAAGAGAATTAGAGTATAAATACATAAAAAATAATAAAAAAATAGATGGAATTAAATGTCCAAGTTGTAGAACAAAATTAGAAGAAAGTAAATTAACTCAAATAATAACTTTGATTTTAGCGATTATACCAATGATAGGATTTTCAGCATGGATTGAAAATTCAATGTTAAAGATAGTTTTAATTTTTGCATGGGCATTTTTGTGTAATGCTCTTATAAGACCAGTCATAGCTAAATATAGTTTAAAAAAAGATTAATATAGATTAAGTTAAAAGATAAAACTGATTCTATCTTTGAGAAGGGGAAGCAGTTTTAAAAAATTAATTATATTTAAAAAGCATTTTTTAGAAAAAAATTAAAGCTTTCATTTGATATAGATAGTGTATTAAATGAAAGCTTAATTTTATTAGATGATAATTTTATTAAAGCAAGGTGTCGAAATTTGATGTGATAAAGAATAAAAAAATTATAAATAAAAGATTAAATCACTCGATAATATAATAAATGATTACTATAGAGGTGGTAAAATATGGATAATTATGAACAGTTATATAAACAATTAACTGATGAATTTCATAGCTATCAAGAGTTTGTAGAAGGAAGACTTCAGAGGTTAAGTCAAAATAATAAAGATTTAGAGAGAAAACTATCTAATTTTGTGAACATAGTCGAAGTTAGTAAATATATAAATTCAAATATGTCAGATGTAAATCTTTTATCTATGATAAATGATATGATAGTGGGAATGTTTGGGGTTAGTTACTCAACGATACACTTAATTGAAGGAAGTATTTTAGTGCCTAAGGTAACTAATATAGGTGAGTTAGAAGATAGAAAGATACATTATACATTAGAAGAGCTTTCAAGTGAAAAGGCATTTATTAAAAATTCTAATACAGGGATATTTAAAGATTCATCGTATGGACGAGTTAACTCTTTAATAGGGGTACCAGTTTTTATAAAAGAAAAGTTGATTGGTTATATTGTTGTTGAACATATTTATTATACTTTTTTTCAAAAGGAAGATGTGACGTTTATTAATTATATTTCTCATCAAGTAGCAATTGCGATAGAAAATAGTAAGTTATATAAAAAGGTTCAGGATGCATCACGAAAAGATGCTTTGATTGATATTTATAATAGAACTTATTTTTATGATTATTTGTATCAACATGTACGAGAAAATGAAAAAGATGAATTTGCTATTATAATGGCTGACATAGATAATTTTAAAAAGGTTAATGATACGTATGGACATCAAAATGGAGATATTGTTATTAAAGGTATTGTTGATAAAATCAGAAAAAGATTGGATGATACTGATGTTTTAGCAAGATATGGTGGAGAAGAAATAATTCTTTTTGTAAATAATTTTAAAGATAAAAATTATGTGATTAATAAAATTGATGAAATAAGAAAAGCTATTGCTGATATGAAGATAGATATAAAAATAAAAGATATAGATAGTATAAATGTTACTGTAAGTTTTGGAGTTGCATTTTCAAGTAATTATATAAAAACTTCTGATGAGCAATTTATAGAAAATATTATAAAAAAGGCTGATGAATGTTTATATAGTGCTAAAAGAGAAGGTAAAAATAGGGTGAAATATTGATTTTGAATCATTATATGTAAAAGCCTAATAACTTAGTATAGAATATCAAATGTTTTTTATAATAATAGTATAATATAAAAAACTAGCAGGATGTTATATCTGCTAGTTTTTATATTTAATTATTTTTAAACATGGTTAAGTTCAACTTTTTGTTTGTGTTTCATAGCTTTTATTGATGTTAGTAATAATAGGTATCCAACTACTGAGAATACAATCATAACTAACCAAGCTGTTTTGAACCCAATTGATTGAGCAAATGCACCAAATATTACAGAACCTAATGCAAATCCTATTGCGAATAGTAAACTCATAGTTCCAAGAGTAACACTTGATTCTTTTCTTCCAAAAACATCTGTTGAAAGGAAGGCTGGTCCTGACATATATGAGAATACACATAATCCATAGAAAATAGAGAATACATATGCAAAACTATGTGAATTTGCAGCAAGTAACATTCCTATAATAGATAGTATTTGGAATATAAATGCTAATAACATTGATTTGAAACTACCTATTTTATCAAATAGAATTCCACCACCAACATTACCGATTAAGCAGAAGGCAGCAAAAACTGAGCCTAAAATACCGATTAAACTTGGCGTTAAGTGTAACTGCATTCTAAAGTATGAAGCATATTGAGTGCTACATGCTGAGATTGCCATACCAATTAAAGTATAACCTATTCCAAGAATCCAAAAATATTTATTACGTCTTACAGCAGCAGCTCCAGGCCCTTCATATACCACATGGTGATCATCTGTTTTAGCAGCTCTTTTCTTGCTATCAGTCGCAAGTTCTTCAGCTGAAACAACTAAAACTTCGCCTTTTTTAGGTATTCTTATAAATAAAATAACGATAATTAAACTAACTATAAGAGATATTAATCCAAATGCAATATAAGAGAATGATTCACCTTTACTACCAAGTAAGCTTGAAACTATTGGTTGTAAAAATACATTTCCAACTGATCCACCTGCAAAAGCAATTCCTAATGCTTGACCTCTTCCAGTTGAAGGGAACCAACTTCCTATTAAGAACGGAATCCCAAGTCCAGAGAAAAGCACACATCCAATTTGCATTATCGCTGATAATACATAAAATTCAGGTAAATTAGTAGCAAATCCCATTCCAAGGAAGCCTAAACTTGATAAAACTGTACCTACTATAAATAATAGTTTTAAATTAACTTTTCCAAATAAACTACCTAAAAATGGAGAACAGATAGCAGATGCTAAAGCTCCTATTGTAAATATTAGTGAAAAAGCAGCCAATGAAAAATCAAAATGTTTTATTACATAAGGAATAAATAGTGGCTGGATATTTTGAGCTACTCCAAAAGGAATGGCTTGTATAAGCATAGCTATAAAGATCATAAAATATTTTCTTTTAGTTTTATGCAAAGGTTTTGTTGAGTTCATAGTAAATTTTACCTTTCGTTACTGTATTTAATTTTGCGTGTATACTTTTAATTCATCTAAGTAAGGGAATAGAACTAAATCTTTTCCATTTAAATCAACTTTTTTCATATCAACAACGCTTATATTGTTATTGTCATAAGTATTATAATGATATAATTGTTGTTCAAGATTCATACATGAAGTATAAACTGTTATATCATTTAATTTTTGTGGAGTTTGGACAGCACCTCTAACCATTGCAACTGAATTTAAAATATGGAAAAATTGGCTTACTCCAACATTATTATCATTAAGTAATGTTGTATGTCTTAAAAATGCTGCTTTTATAAATCTTGATGGTGGAGTAAAATCACCAGGTAATCCAACTGAACCTACACCAACCCCAAGTTTTGTTAAATCTTGAGTTGACCATTTTAATGGAGCAACATCTTGAGCACTCATATGTATATATTGTTTTAAGTTTGTTAAATGCCAGTCAAAAGTAGGAGAGTTTGTTAATACTCCAACATTATTGTCAAATACTCTTAGTCCTTCTAGTTCTGTTGTTTCTATTACAATACTTTTTCCAGACTTATCTGTTAAAATCCAGTGTAATGTAGGATTTGGAACCTTTTCACTAAATGGAATATCAACAATATTAACATTTTTAACAGCTTCTCTTACGTCATCTATAGTTGTAAAGTTTGATAAAACCCATAGCATGAAGTTATGAACTGGAACATTATCTTTACCTTCTTGTGTTTCTTTTGGATAATAAGAATATCCAGGGAAGTTTAATCCAGCAATTGCAAGACCTTTTTCATTCATACCGTCTGCAAGCATTGGTTGACCATCCATAACTGTCATCATAGCTATTATTCCATATTTAGTAGACTCATCTTTTTTTGTAGCTACATTTTTATATGAAAAATTTCTTGGTATAACACCTACATTTTGTCCGAAAGTGAATTCGATATCCATATTTCTTCCAAATAAATGTTCGTTATTTTTTGTTTCTAGTAATAAACCTGTACACATATTTAAACCTTCTTTCGTAAATTTATATATTTCATGTCTATAATTAAGCGACCATTTCATGTCTATAATTAAGCGACCTTTGAAAATTATAAGGAAAAAATAATTTCTTGTAAATTTAGAATATTTGTTTGATTTATATTTAATTTGTGTAATTTTGATGATTAGTGTGTAATATATTAATTTTTAAAAATAAAAATAATATCTTAAAATGGAATGAAGTACGAATGTGTTAAAAAAAATACGATGAATTCTATATAAGTCTAGATAATAGCTACTAAATTAAAAAATATAATAAAAAAAGCTTTAATTTTGAATTAATGTAATATTTGATTTGAATTTGTCATGTATTATATATTTAAAATTTTAAAATTAAATAAATTAGTAATATATGATTATATTGTTTTATTAAGTATGAAGAAAAATATTATATAGTTAAAATATTAGGTTATAGCAAAGAGCTAGGAGTATAATTTATTTGATAAAAGAATTTTTTTGTTATTTATTTTTTTATTTGAATTATAAATCAAAAGGAGCAGGAATATAAATAGAATATAGACGTTATTAGTTCCTTAATTTTAGATGGAGAGAAATTATATGGATATAAAGAAGTTACTAAGAATATTAAGGAGAGAAGAGGGAAATAAATTAGATTTTAAGGAAACTCTAAAGTTGAATTTAGAGTCAGAGAGAAAAGAATTTGCAAAAGATGTTTGTGCATTAGCTAATTCAAGAGGAGGAAGAGCTTATTTAATTATAGGAATTAGAGATAAAAGTAAAAAAATTATAGGTGTATCAGATGAATATGATTTAGCTGAAGAAAGAGTACAGCAAATAATAAGTTCAAGATGTGATCCTCCAATACCTATATCACTAGAAGAAATATATATAAATCAAAAAAAAATAATAGTAATAACAATTTTTGATGGGGAACAAAAACCTTATCAAATAAAGGATACAGGTGCATTTTATATACGAAGAGGCTCAATAACTGATGTTATGCGCAAAGGAGAACTTCTTAATGTTTTTCAGGAAAAATTAGATTTAGATGTAGAATTATGTCCTATTGTTAATTCAGATGAACGAATGCTTGATGAAAAACTTCTTCAAAAATATTTTAGTAAAAAAGGAATAAATTTAAATAAAGAAAATAAAGAGTTTCTTTTAATTAGTAGCAATATATTGAAGGTAGATAAAATATCAGGAGTAAAGATGTGTACTCTGGGGAGTCTTTTAGTTTTTTCTGAAATGAATTCTCTTTGTATACCTTATAATATGATTAAAATATTTAATGAGATTGATGGTAAAAAGAAAATATTTCAAGGAAGTCTTTTATCGATAATTGATAGTAGTTCAAGTTATATAAAAGCAAATTTGCCAGAGTGGTATCCTAGCGATGCTATACTTGAAGCAATTAAAAATGCTGTTTTATATAGAGATTATACTTTAAGTAATTGTATAGAGGTGATTTTAGGTAAGGATAATATAATTGTTGATAGTCCAGGTAAATTTATAGAAGCTAGTAAAGAATTTATGTTTAATTATTCTAAAAGAAATATGTGGATTTATGAAAAATTGATTTCTTTAGATGATGAAGAAAGATTTCTTAAAAGTGGACATGGATTTAAGCGTATGAACAATGATTTAAAAGGCCTAGGAAAAGTTAAATTAATAAATAATAAAGAAAAGGTTATGGTTAGAGTGATTTTTCCAGGATATTAAATGTAACAAGGTTTAGTAATATAATTAAATTGAATGAGGGGTGTTTGAAATGATAAAATTATTTTGTAGTAAAAAAGGAAGTGGAAAGAGCAAAAATCTTATAAATCTAGCTAATATACAGGTTAATGAACTTAAGGGAACTGCTGTATTCATAGATGATGATAGTAAGAGAATGTTTAATGTAAGTCCTAAAATAAGATTTATATCAATGGAAGAATATCCTATAGACACCTATAAAGAATTTTCAGCTTTTATTTGCGGAATATTATCAAAAGATTATGATTTGGAAAATGTTTATATAGATAATTTATGCACTATAATAAAAGAGTTTGATTTAACTAAGCTTGCATATTATCTAGATGATTTAAATAAACTTAGTTTGAAATACAATGTAAACGTATATATAAATGTTCATAGTAGAACAGAAAATGTACCAGAAGAACTTAAAAATTATATAGCATAATTTTAATGCTATTTAGTAATTATTAGTAATAAATAGTGCGGTTTAAAAAGATTTGTAATTTTGATTGTTTAGCGCAGACTAATAGCATACCAAATAATGAGTGGGAAATTCTTCCATCTAGAATTTCCCACTTGAATTATGAGCATACTATTTTGGAATAATATGCTCATGAAGGTGTGGTGGAAGGTGATAACTTTGAATGATAAACAAATATTTTAAAAAAATGCTATAGGATAACGTGAAATACATCGAAGAACCGGTTTTGCACGAAAATACGTACGCGAATATGAAGATGCCCTAAGAGAATTAGGGGAAGATAGTTCAGAAATACAGAAAGTAGATTTAATAGAGGAATTAACAAAGCGTCCTAAATATAAATCTATATAATAACAGGCTTGTACATTTTTTTACTAAAGATAAATGTATAATTATTGCTCTTTAGGAAATGTTAAAAAGGTATAAAATAATTATTTTTAGTATGCCGATACTAAAAAAATAATACTGGAATAAAAAATTTCCAGTATTATTTAAGAATTAAATATATTATTTACACAAAAATATTTAGTGTCTCATAGCAGATTCTTTTTTTTAGTATTAATTTTTTGATTTATAAAAGTAATTAAATTATATATAATATAAACACTTACAATATAATTTAAAAAATTAAAATTCAATCCATTATTACCGTTAAATATATTATGGATAATATTAAATTTAGTATTTTCATCAGTATTTAAAGTTATAATACTAAATGGAAATCCATAAGAAATTAAAATTGTATTATTAAATGTTTCAATACTATAAAAAAATGTTGAAAGAATAACAAATAAATTAGAAATAAAAAGTTTTTTTTTATCTAACAACAGAAGCCACCACTCCTAGTCTCTCTTTTAGTCCTATTTGTATTCCACCTACACTAATAAAGCATCCAATATAATTTTTTTTCATATAAAATATCTCCTTTATTAATAAATTTTCTTTTTTTTGATTGATTTTTAATTAATAATAACACTAATTAAAATCCTTAATAAGTATTTTATGTTAATTTTATGTAAAAATAGAAATATATGTATATTTATAGTAACCTAAGATGTAATAAAGTTGTAAATTGAATAAAAAAGAATAGAATCAATATAAATGTTAAAGTCTGTAATTAACAAAATATATTAAGAAGTAAAAATATGTTTTTTAAATCAGTAGATATGAAAAAAGAAAATAGATATAATCCTCAGTACTGCATTACTATAGTTACAAGCTTTTACTTTAAGTAATTTGTTTCTTTAGTGGTGAATAGTTGCCAATTAGGAAATATCTTGTTAATTAGTATGATAAGCTATATACTATACTTATGCATCTTTAGGGATGTAATTTGCTATAATATTATATAAGCATACACTTAGTTCGTAAATGATTTCAGATTTAATGAATTAAGAATTTTAATAAATATAATTGTAAAAAATGTAGGAGGTAGAAGGAATGGCAAATGTGTTAGATACTCTTATGGAGCGTGGATACATAAAACAATTCACACATGAAGAAGAGACAAGAGAACTTTTAGAAAAGGAAAAAGTAACTTTCTATATAGGTTTTGATCCAACAGCTGACAGTTTACACGTAGGACATTTTATAGCTATGATGTTTATGGCTCATATGCAAAGAGCAGGACATAGACCAATAGCTCTTATTGGTGGTGGAACAGCCATGATAGGAGATCCAAGTGGAAAAACTGATATGAGAACTATGATGACTAAAGAAACTATTCAGCATAATGTTGATTGTATAAAAACACAAATGGAAAAATTTATAGATTTCTCAGATGATAAAGCTTTACTTGTTAATAATGCAGATTGGTTATTAAATCAAAACTATGTTGATTTCATAAGAGATATCGGAGTTCATTTTTCAGTAAATAAAATGCTTGCAGCGGAATGTTTTAAACAAAGAATGGAGAAAGGTCTTTCATTTTTAGAGTTTAACTATATGTTAATGCAAGGATTTGACTTCTATGAGTTAAATAGAAAGTATGATTGTAAGCTACAACTTGGTGGAGATGACCAATGGTCAAATATGATAGCAGGTGTTGAGCTTATAAGAAAGAAATCTCAAAAAAGTGCAAGTGCTATGACATGTACTCTTTTAACAAATTCAGAAGGTCAAAAAATGGGTAAAACAGTAGGGGGAGCTTTATGGCTTGATCCTAAGAAAACTACACCATATGATTTTTACCAATACTGGAGAAATGTTGCTGATGCTGATGTTGAAAAGTGTTTAAAACTTATAACATTTGTAGATATGGATGAAGTAAGAAGACTTTGTTCATTAGAAGGCTCTGCAATAAATGAAGCTAAAAAAGTTCTTGCTTTTGAAGTGACAAAACTTATACATGGTGAGGAAGAAGCTAAAAAAGCTATGGAAGCAGCAGAAAGTTTATTTGGAGCTGGCGGAAATATGGAAAATGTTCCAACAATAGAGATTTCAAATGATGAAATTGGAGCAGAACTTTTAGAGGTTCTTACAAATAACGGTGTATTTAAATCAAAAGGTGAAGGTAGAAGACTTATACAACAAGGTGGAGTATCAATTAATGATGAAAAACTTCAAGAGGATAAGAAAATTATAGAAGAATCAGATTTTAAAGATGATATGATACTTGTTAAAAGAGGAAAGAAAAAATTCTATAAAATAATCATAAAATAATTTTATACGTAATTAAAAAACTAGCAAAGTTAAAATTGACTTTGCTAGTTTTTTAGTTTATCTGATAGCTAGTATTTCTAATATTCCTTCTTCTATAAGTAGTATTAGAAACATATACTTCGAGATAACTTAGACTTAATATTCAGCTAGAGGTAAAATTATACTGAAATTAGCCTACGTTTATATAAAAGTTATATCAATACATAGATATATTATGGTCTTAAACCTGTACCACCTTGAACTGAAATAGTTTCACCAGTTATATAGTTACCTTCTTCAGATGCAAGGAATACACAAGTTCCACCAATATTAGTTTCAGCATCTCCAAAACGTTTTAATGGTATATTATTTATTGTTTGTTTATATAAATCAGGATATTCATCACGCCATTGTTCTAATCTTCTTGTCATAGCAAGAGGACAAACAACATTTACTCTGATTCCATATTCACCCCATTCATGAGCGGCAACTCTAGACAGACCTCTTATACCTTCTTTTGCAGCAGCATAAGAACTTTGTCCACATTCGCCAGAGAATGCAGCAGCAGAACCAAAGTTTATAACACAACCTTTACTTTCTCTAAGATAAGGGAAAGCAGCTTTCATATAGAAGAAAGTAGAATATAAACCTGACATTATAGCTAAATCAAAATCTTCTCTAGTATGTTCTATTAAAAGTTCACCAGATTTTGAGTTTTGAGCTACATTTATTAAAGTATTTAATTTTCCGAATTTTTCAATTGCTTTTTCTATAACAGAGTTAACATCTTTTTCACTAGCTCCATCAACGACAGCAGTTAATACGTCTATTTTAAATTTTTCTTCAAATTCTTCTTTTATATCAGATAATCTTTTAGCATTTATATCTGTTAGAACTAAGTTAGATCCTTTTTTAGCAAAGGCAGTTGCTATTCCGTAGCCTATTCCACCGCCAGCACCAGTTATTAATGTAACATTATTTTTTATACTCATAATAATCAACTCCTATAAATTTTGAAATATTATTAATTAGGATCCTTATTAATGCATTAATTTTGTTTGATAAATTATATAGTAATATAACACTTGTGTTTTTTTTATTCAAATTTAAAAAAATATTTATTTTAAGAAAAAAAATGTAAAAAGTATACTGAAAAGCAAAGTTATTATTCTAAAACTTAAATTTAAATAATAAAAAGAGATTATCATATAAATTTTTGTATTTTAAATAATTCATTTGTAAACGTAATATTAGAAATATAAGTAGATTTAATTGATATAAAATGCCAAGGTATTTTTATTTATATAAGCTATAAGATATAAATTTAACTAAGAAAGTTCGATAATAAAATATATAGAATTAAAAAAGTTTGTATTAGGAGAAATTTGACATGAAAGAGTATATGGACATTGTTGCTATTCCTAGAATTTCTGAAACTAAAAAAATAACATTATTATCAGAGTTTGCTAAAGGACAAAGGTTTACTGGGCGAGTAGTTGAGTTATCAGAAGATGGAACAAGTGTTGCAATTAGATTAAAAGATGGTTCAAAGTTTACTGCAAAATTAGATGAACCTTTAAAAAACATTTTAGATGGGGTTATTTCTTTTGAAGTAGATGGCTTAGATAATGGAATTTTAAAACTTAAAATAATTAAAGAAAATCAGCAAGTTTTAAATCAAGGCGAAAGTATAAAGGATTCTATTGAAAGTATTATTAATAGACTAGGAATTAGTAGTGATAAAAAAGAGTTATTAGAAAAAATGCTTGAATTTAAAATTCCTCTGACTAAGGAAAATATAGAAAATATGCTTGCTCTCTTGAATTTTAGAGATAATACAGATAGTAAAGGGAATATGATAGATAATTTTATAGCAAGTTATGTGAGTTCTAAGGGGATTGGTGTATCTTCAAAAGAGGGTGAATTTGTAACGGAGAATCTCAATAAGTTTTGCAATGAAATTAAGACACTTTCAAATTTAGAAATAATGAGTTTTATTGAAGGAAAAATAGAAGTCAGTGCAGAGAATATAAAATCTTTTAATAGAATTTTTAAGGAACAAAATGGTTTATTTAATGAATTAATACAATTTGCAGATAATATAGAAAGTGAAATATTAAGTAAACGAAGTTCAGAGTTTAGTAAAGTAGTGGAGAATTTAAAAGTATTTGGTTTAGAAACTCAAAAGTTTTCACTTGAAGATTATAATAAGTTAGAACATATTTTTAAGGAAAAGGAATTTAACTGTGATATAAATGATATGGAAAGTTTGAAACTTGATTTTCCAAGTAAAATAAATAAAACAAAACTTGATAGTTTAAAATTAGATAATATTAATGAAATTCTTGATAAACTTAAAACCTTAGATTTTGGGATTAGTAAAAATGAATTTGTAAAGAGTTCTTTAGAAAGAGTTTCAGTAGATATTAAAACAATCCTAGAAGAGAATAAGTTGAAGTTTTCAGATGAAAAGTTAAAAGATATCTTTAATGGTATTGTAAAAAATTTCAATTCTTTGAAAGAAAAGCATATACCCTTTATTAAAAGAACAATATCAAAAATACAGGAGGAAGTTCTTGGGATTAAGGACTTTATAAATAATTCTTCCATAAAGGAATTAGAAAAATATGATGGAAATATGAAAGTATCAAAAGAATTTGATAATGTTTTGAAAAATTTTACCGAGGTAAAAGTAGAACTTTCAGAAAAACAAGAAGTGATGAAAGAAATAATTAAGGGAATAGTGGAAAAAGTTTCAGTAAATGATGGAGCTACAAATATTATTAGTACTATGTTGAAGGATAGAATTAGTGATTTTAAAATTTTTAATGATTTTAGCAATGAGTATTATTATTTAGATGTTCCACTAAAATTAAATGATGAATATCCATGTAAATTAATAATAAAAGATCAGAGAAAAGATGGCAAAGAGCTTGATTCTAAAAATATAAAATTAGTTATAAATATTAAAACTTTGAAGCTTGGAGATGTAGATGCATTAATTGATGTTAATCAAAGTGATATAAAAGTTAATATAAAAGTTTTTAAAAAAAATATGAAAATATTAGAAAAAAATAGTGAGAAGCTACATAAAGCACTTGAACTATTAGGATTTATGCCTTATATTCTTGTTAGTGAAAAAAAAGAGATAGAAGATAAAAGTCTATCTGAATATAGGGAATTTTTCAATGATACAAGTATTTTGGCTATTGATAGAAAGGTATAAGTGATAAATATGAATCAAAAACGAAAAGCAGTAGCATTAAAATATAAAGAAAATTTTGATACACCCATTGTTTCAGCACATGGAATGGGCGTTATAGCTGATAAAATTATAGAAAAAGCAAAAGATAATGAAGTACCTATAGTTTATAATAAAGAGCTTTCAGATTTACTTTGTAATGTAGATGTTGGAGATAATATTCCCTTTCAAGTATATGATGCAGTTGCTAGTATAATTGCATATGTAACAGAAATTGATTCACAAAAGTAAAGTTTATATAGGAGTAAACAGAGAAAGGTTGAGATAAAATGGCATTATATGCTATATCAGATTTACATCTTGCATTGAATGTTGACAAACCTATGGATATATTTGGTCCAAAATGGGAAAAACATCATGAAAAGATAAAAGAAAATTGGATAAATTTAGTTAATGAGGATGATACTGTGTTAATAGGTGGAGACATATCATGGTCTATGGGACAAGAAGAAAGTAAATTAGATTTAGAATGGATTCACAATTTGCCAGGACGAAAAATACTAATAAGAGGAAATCATGATTATTGGTGGACTAGTATAACAAAATTAAATGCACTATATGAAGATATGGATTTTATACAAAATAATTTTTTTGCTTATGGTGAATATGCTATCTGTGGAACTAGAGGTTGGATTGTAGAGGGAACTGAGAGAAAATTTACAGAGCATGATAAAAAGATATTTGATAGAGAAAAAATTAGAATGCAATTATCATTAGATGCTGCCAAAAAAGCTGGATACAAAAAAATTATAGTTATGGTTCATTATCCTCCTGTGAGTGAAACTTTAAAAAATTCTGATTTTACGCAAATGTTTTTAGATTATGAAGTGGAAAAAGTTATATATGGACATTTACATAACTTAAATCCAGATTCTGCTTGGGTTTTAAATGGAACTAGAGATGGAATAGATTATTTATTAACTAGTTGTGATTTCATAAACTTTAACCCAATAAAAATATTAGATTAATAGAAGTAGCATACCAAGAAAATAAAACTTGGTATGCTACTTTTTTTATTAATAAATATAATTGAAAATATTTACATTAAAGTTATTTAAAGTATAATCGATAGTAGAAGGGTATATTTATTCAAGGAGGAATTTTTATGAAGGGGAAAAAAATAGTAGCATTATTAGTTTTGACAGCAGCGATATCAAGTTCTATACAAGTTTATGCAACTGAAAAAAAGGGACAAGACGTTAATATAAGTTTAACACAGGAAGTGAAAAGAGAATCAAAGTTTGGAGTTGGGCAAGGTATACAATGGCCTGAACAAGTAAACGCTCCATATGCGGATTTAGTAGCTTGGGTTAATGATGCAGAACTTTCAAGTGCGGGTGCTTTAAATTTATCAGAAGTATTAGCACAGACAGGTATTAAATATTTTAATCTTGGCTTTATACAATCGACAGGTCAAGGCATACAAAATGGAAAAGTTGATTGGGGATGGGGAGGTCATTCAGTTTTAAGTGAAAAACATCCTGATAATAGTCAGTATGTCGGAATTAAAAATTCAATAAAAGGTTTAAGAGATTTAGGTGGAGATGTCACAATATCTTTTGGAGGGCTTAATGGAATGCCATTTTGGCAAGTAACTCAAGATGTAGATGTATTATATAACACTTATCTTGATATAGTTGAAGGATATGGACTTACTAGACTTGATTTGGATATTGAAGGTGGAGCACAAGATAAGGAACAAAATAGAGCTAATGCAAAGGCTATGAAAAAATTACAAGATAAAACAGGCGTAAATGTGGTTTTAACATTACCAGTACTTCCAAATGGACTAACTCCAGTTCAACTTAATGTTTTAGAAGTATATCTAGCGGAAGGTGTAGATGTTGAGTGTGTTAACATAATGACTATGTGTTATGGAAGTTCAACACTTGCACCAGGAGAAAATTATGGAACAGCATCATTAAGAGCTGTAGATAGTACTATGAAGCAAGTACAAGACTATTTTAAGAAATATTCTAATATCGATTTAACAGAGCAAGAAGCATATAAAAAGATAGGGACTACACCGTCAATTGGATTTGAGGGAGCAGCACATCCAACTTTTACAACTGAATGGACAGAATTAGTTGTTAATCATGCAATAGAAAAAGGAATTGGTATGACATCTTGTTGGTCAATCAATAGAGACGCAAAAGTTGACAACAATCCAGGAGTTAATAATAGATTTGAATTCGCTAAAATATTCCAAAAGTTCGGTGATAGTAGTACTAATCCTGTTGATAAAAAGCCAGTAATAAGAGGGGTTAATGATGTAAAACTTAATATAGGTGATAAGTTTGATCCATTACAAGGTATAACAGCTGATGATAAAGAAGATGGTGATTTAACATCAAAAATAAAAGTTGATGGTATTGTTGATACATCAAAGAAAGGTGACTATAAAATTACGTATTCAGTAACTGATAGTGCAAATAATACTTCTACATTAGATAGAAATATAAAAGTAATAGATCCAACAGAAGTTAGTAAAGATTTTAGTTTTGACTTTGAAATTACTAGTGATTGGGGATCTGGAGCTAATTACAAAATGGTATTAAAAAATAATTCAGGAAAAGATATTACAGGGGGATGGAATGTTCAACTAGATTTTGATAAAAAACTAGATTCAGCATGGAGTTGTAATTTTGTCGCTAATGGAAATAAATATACATTTACTAATCCAAGCTGGAATGATACTTGGAAAAATGGAGCAGTCATAGAAATTGCGGGAAGTTGCCAAGGTGGAATTAAAGAGGCAAAGCCAACTAATATATATGTAAATGGTGTATTAATAGATTCAGATGGCATTCCACCGATAACTCCACCAGAACCACCTATTGAACCACCAGTGGAACCGCCGGTAGAGCCACCAGTAGAACCAGAAATTCCAGACAACACAACTTGGACAGCTGGAACTAGTTACGTTCAAGGTAATATAGTATCATACAATAGGAAAAATTATAAATGTTTACAATCTCACCAATCATTAGTTGGGTGGGAGCCTAGTAATGTACCAGCCCTTTGGATTTTAGCTTAATTTGAGAAGATTTTTATACTTCAAATGCTAAGCATTAGGTATTAAGGGAGTTTACGTAACTAACAATCATATAATAAAGATAAAGGACAATATATTTAAGAAAATTTATTCTTTAGTATATTGTCCTTTTATTATTTATTTTTTTTTATTAAATCCCGCATATCGCGTGTTAATTCTTTTAATTTATTGGGGGAGGTTTGATCCACTAACACTTCAGAATAATTTTTAAGAGCAATATCAAAATTCCCAATTCTTCTATGAAGTTCACCTATTAAATAAAGAAGAGTTGTTTTTTGCATTTCATAAACAGGTAATTGCTCATTAAAATATGCTTGTTCAAAATTAGTACGAGCTTTTTCTAAAAAGATTAACTCTGATTTTGAATCTTCTAAAAGTCTATACATCCAAGCTATCTTGATACAAATCATAGCTTTTGTGCTAGTTTTTTTATTTATAGTACTAGCAGTTATAAGAGCTAATTTATATCGTTCTAAAGCAATATATATATCATGTATTCCAAGGAATTGTTTATGATTCCATTTAGGAGTTATATAAGCTTTTACTAATTCTTTTTGTTTTTCATGAATTTTATCAAAATCGATTTTTAGAGCTGCATATCCACAAGTAGGACATACTAAAACATCATAAAAATATGGATTTATAGTTTTATAACGTATAAAAAAATCTGAATCTTTTTCTAAAATTCTAGTAGTTTTAGCTCTAACAGTACGAGCTTTGAAATTATTTTTACATACTGGGCAATTTATTGTTTTATCAAATAATAAGTTATATATGTCTATATTCTCAATTGAGTTAAACTTTAAATGTTCTTTGCTTATAATATTCAAGTTAAAACATCCTTTCTCTTGTATAAGTAATAATAATTTAATTATCGAACTTAATTTGTTTAGTTTTATAGTTATTTTTGTTATAATTATAACTTAGATAATATATATAAGAGGGTGAGATTATGGCTATGAAAAATTGGAAGCAATTTTTAACTCCATATGAGCAGGCTGTTGAAGAGCTCAAGGTAAAGTTAAGGAGTATAAGAAAAGAATATAGAAGAAAGAATGAATATTCACCAATTGAGTTTGTTACAGGAAGGGTTAAAGAAGTTTCAAGTATTTTGGAAAAAGCTAATAAGTATAATATCCCTATTGATAGAGTACAATATGAGATGGAAGATATAGCTGGTATAAGAATAATGTGCCAATTTGTTGATGATATTGATAAAGTTATAGAACTTTTACGAGAGAGAAAAGATATGGTTATTCTTTATGAAAAGGACTATGTTAGAAATGTTAAAGAAAGTGGATATAGAAGTTATCATATAGTTATAAGATATCCGATTAATATGGCAGAAGGTCAAAGGATAATACTTGCTGAATTCCAAATAAGAACACTCGCTATGAATTTCTGGGCAACTATTGAACATTCTCTCAATTATAAATATAAAAAGAATGTTCCTGTTGATATTAAAAGCAAGTTAAAGAAAGCAGCAGATGCAGCATTTATGCTAGACGAAGAAATGTTAGAGATTAAAGATGAAATTAAAGATGCTCAAAAATTATTTGAAGTTAAATCTGAGATAATAAGTAATGTTATGAATAGTATTTTAACTCTTATATCACTTGGTAGAGCTTCAGAAGCTTCAAGATATCAAATGTTATTAAATAAGATGATAGAAGAAAGTGAAGTGTCTGAACTTAATACACTATTACAAGATATACAAAGAGATATAGATAGATATAAATAAAAAAATGACCTATAGTACTATATTACAGTAACATAGGTCATTAATTTTTAGAGGATTAGTGACATCCGCCTCCGCAGCTTCCACATCCACCTTCTGATTCAATGAAAGGTTTAAGAGCTAAACCATTTCCATCATTTTCAGCTGATGAAAGAATTTTAAATCCACCAAAATCGTCAATTAGACTTTCTTCTATTAAGAATAAGATATCGTTAACTTTTTCTTCAATATCTCCATCTAATTTTGAATCAACACTTATGTTGAAAGCAGGACCACTACATCCGTATCCAGCTAAATCTAATCTTATTGTATATTCATCAACACCGTTTTCTTCAAGAAAACTTTTGAACTCGTTGTAAGCTTCTTCGCTCATTAAAACTTTTTTATCTTCCATTTGATACACCTACTTTTTTCTTTATATTAGTTATAAAAAATAACTAAGGTCTTCTTAATTATATAACATTGAAATATAAAATCAATAGCCCTTAACTATAAATTAGGCATTTTGTATGATTATTTTAAAGCGAATTTCTTGATTAGAGAATTTCAGAAATATGTAATATACTTTATATAAGAGGATTTTTAAATATTAAAATACTTCTAAGTTTATTTTTTTTAGCATAATAATTAAATTTAATAAAAATTAAAAAAATTAATAAATATCTTTAATTTTTTGGGAATAAATGGTAAAATTGTTTTATTGAATTTATCAAGTATGGAGGAAAGATTAAAACATGAGTGCGAAGGTAAACAATTTAAGAAATTTAACTAAAAAAGATTTTCAAATAATTAAAGAGCTAAGTCTTCTAGGAACTCATATAAAAAGTTATGCTAGTAAGGGATTAAATGAAAATGAAGAACAAGCCTTATTTAATCTTTTATCAAGGTGTGGAAATGAGTTTTTAGATGAAAGTGGAAATTCAGATTTTGAATATGGAATAGATTTTAAAATAATAGAACGATATAATGAATTAGTTTTTTGGGAAGTTTTAGCTAAAAAGTTAGCTGCTAGAGATACTTTAGAAAAATTAGGTGAAGAAATAACGGAATATAATGTTGATGAATTTGAAAAAATTAAGGATTTTTATGAATTAGAATATATGAAAAAATTTCAATTTATAAAATTTAATGATGCAGAAGAGAATATAACCAAATTTGATAGTAAATTTCTTCCTTATTAATTTGACATAATAATTTAATAGTATTTAATTTTTTATAAAACAAAAGAAATCAATTTATAAAAAATTTACACTAAGTATGAGAAAAGGCTCTATATTTATAGTATAATGTAAAAAATATTGATAGTTATTTTTCAAATGGTATAATAAAATCTATGAATAAATATAAGCTAAAGGCAGAAATAAAAGAATAGGAGCAAATAATATGACATCATATAGTGCAGAGGTTTGTGAGAACAAAATAAAAGAATATAAAAACTTCTTAAAGGAAGGATGTTTAGGAAATACAAAAATTCTATATGGCAAAGTTCCAAGTATTACAGATGGATATTTATATAAAAGAAGAAAAATGCTCAAAGAATCTCCAGTAGAATTATATGTTAATGGAGAAATGCTAATGAGTTTATCTGTAAAAGAAATACAAGGAGCTACAGAAGCAATTAGAAAAGCTAAAGGAAAATGTGGTGTTTTAGGACTTGGACTTGGGTATTATGTTCAAGAAATAGCTAAAAAAGAGGAAGTTACAGAGATTATAGTATATGAAAAGAATAAAGATGTTATAGAGCTATATAATCAAAATTTTGCTACAAATAAAAAAATTAAAATTCAAAATGAAGATGGATTTGCTACTAAAAGAGAAGAATTTGATTTCTTTTTTGCTGATATCTATAGCTATAATTTAGACTGCGAAGTAGCAAAGGATTATCTAAAGTTGATGAAGTTACATAATATTTGTATTTATACATTTTTTGGAGTGGAAAAATTTCTTTTAAGTTGTCCCTTAGAAGACTTAACAACTGTTTTTATTCCAGAAGAATGGATGGAAATGGCAAAAAGATCGTTTGATAATGTTGATAAAATTGGACAAACAAAAAATATTAAAAATTTAAGAAGAAATAAAGCATTAGAAATATTAGAATGTTTTAGACCTATTTTGAACGAGGAATAATTTGAAAGTCATTGCTAACTTTATATAGTTGGCAGTGACTTTTTTTAGTAAGTAAAGTTATGTTATAAATATAAATTATAAATTTAAAAATAAAAAAGTTTGCTTGAAAATAGAGAGTTATAAAAGATATTAATAAGTAAAATTATATTAGGATACACACAAAAAGGTGTGTGGCACACAAAAAAGTCGGTAATTCACATAATATGAGATAGTACTTATAATAAAAGACGTAGACAGATCAAACATTAAAAAAGGAGAGAATTATAATGAAAAAGACAATAATATCAATAATTATATTGGTAATTGCAATAATATTATTAGTAGTTGCTGGTGTGATTTATTCAAAAACTCAGAATTACATACCAATAGTTAAAATGAATGTTACTTCATCTGGGGTACAAAATGGAGTTATAGATCCACAATATGGAGCAGCATCAAAAGATAAATTAGGAGCAATGCCACTTGAATCTTTACCACTTAGTTGGTCAGGAGCACCAAAAGATGCGAAATCTTATGTTGTTGAAATAACAGATAATGATACTGTTCCAGTACTTGGATTTACATGGATACATTGGTTAGCAGCTAATATTCCTGCTAATGTAACTTCATTACCAGCTAATGCAAGTACAACAATGGCTAAAGATATGGTACAAGGAGTTAACAGTTATGCTAATGGTGTAATGTTAAATATGCCATCAATGAAAGGGTTCTATGTACCAAGAAATGATGCAGCACATTACGGTGGAATGGTTCCAGTAGGATTCCCACACACATATACAATAAAAGTATTTGCATTAAACACAATGCTTAATTTACAAAATGGATATGGATATAATGATTTATATCAAGCTATGCAAGGACATATAGTTGGAGTAGGACAAATGCAAGCTGTTTATAAAGCTTCAATAGTACATTTACCAGTAAGTGAACAAAATCCAGAATATGTTAAAGCACATAACGGAAAATAATATAAATTTAATTCAGATAGAATGAAATTCTATCTGAATTTTTTTTGCTATATTAAATATTTTTAAATTTATGGAAATTTTGATTTTTAAAATACATATTTTACCTTTTATAGTGTATTATTATAGGGTGAAAAGTTTTATTAATTTTATGAAGGGGATAGATTAATATGAGAGCACAAATCAAACAAGTAGCAAAAAATCAGTTGAGAGGTAGATGGGGAAGAGCAGTTTTAGCATTTTTTATAAGTACCTTAGTGACGCTTATAGGAACACTTATATTAAATTTTTTAGGTGTAGCAATAGGTATTTTAGGAGTTTTTGCATCTTTACTAATATCAGCACCTATGGGGCTGGGCTTATGCATATACACATTAAATTTCATTAATAACAAAGAAGATTTAGAAGATGTTTTTTGCGGGTTTCAAAATATGCTAAAAGTTTTAGGGGTATTAGCATTACAATCAGTAATTATTTGGGTAGGAACATTACTTTTAATTATTCCAGGAATAATAGCAGGGTTATACTTATCTCAGACAATGTTTATTTTAGCTGATAAACCAGATATTGGTGTTATTGACTGCTTAAAAGAGAGTTATAATATGATGAAAGGTCGTCTTTGGGAGTATTTTGTTCTTGAATTAAGTTTTTTAGGTTGGGCAATTCTTGCAATGATTACATTTGGAATTGGATATCTATTTTTTATTCCATATAATCAAGTAACTTTAGGGAATTATTATTTATTAATAAAAGGTGATGGAAAAAAAGAAGATATATACGATGATGTAAATATATTTTAAGTAAAAAGGAGTGCATTTGCACTCCTTTTTTATTTTACTACTATATTTACAAGTCTACCTTTGATAACTATTACTTTTACAATGTTTTTATCAGCTGTAGCTTCTTTAATTTTTTCATCTTCTAAAGCAGCTGCTTTAATAGATTCTTCATCAAGACCAGAAGCTATCATTATTTTATTTTTAATTTTACCATTAACTTGTATAGCTATTTCAACCTCATCTTTTACAAGACAAGTTGTATCAAATACAGGCCATTCTGTATTGAATACTGAGTAAGCATTTCCAAGTAAGTTCCATTGTTCTTCAGCAAAGTGAGGAGCAAATGGAGCAAGTAATTTAATATAATCACTTATTGTATCTTTTAAGAATGAAAGATTCATTTCTTTTTCTTGTGTATATTTAGAAATAGCATTTATAAATTCCATCATTCTAGCAATTGCAGTGTTGAATTGAAGTTTATCAGCATCAGTTCCAACAGCTTTTATAGTGTTATGTCTCCAGTAGTTAAGTTCTTTTTCTACCTTATCCATAGTAGTTTTGTTGTTTTCATTTTTTTCTATAGCTTCTCTTGCTATATCAAGATTTCTTTCGATTTTTTCTACAAATCTATGAACTGATTTGATACCATCATCACTCCAAGCACCACCTTCAACATAGGCGAAACCAAACATTAAGTACATTCTGAATACATCAGCACCATATTCTTTAATGTAATCATCAGGTGATATAGTATTTCCTTTTGATTTACTCATTTTAAGACCATCTGGACCAAGTATTAATCCTTGGTGAGTAAGTGATTTAAATGGTTCATCAAAGTTTAAATATCCCATATCTCTTAATGCTTTAGTTACGAATCTAGCATAAAGTAAATGCATGCAAGCATGTTCAGGACCACCTACATATTTATCTACAGGAAGTAACTTATTTATTAAGTCTCTATTAAATGGTTCTTTAGAATTTTTGTTATCTGGATATCTTAAGTAATACCATGATGAGCAAACAAAAGTATCAAGAGTATCAGTTTCTCTTTTTGCTGGTTTTCCACAACAAGGACATGTAGTATTTACAAATTCTTCAGATTTTGCAAGTGGTGATTTACCATCTGGTGCAAACTCAACGTCATATGGAAGTTTTACAGGTAAATCTTTTTCAGGAACAGGTACAGTTCCACAATCATCACAGTAGATTATTGGAATTGGTGCACCCCAGTATCTTTGTCTAGAAACTAACCAATCACGAAGTCTATAATTTACTTTTTCTTCTCCAAGATTATTTTTAGCAAGAGATTCAACTATTTTAACTTTAGCCTGAGCTGTAGTTAATCCGTCAAATTCTCCAGAATTGATTAAGATACCATGTTCACAGAATGGTAAATCTGTATTTTCACCATTATTAGGAGAAATAACTCTTTCTATTGGTAAATCAAATTTTTGTGCAAATGCAAAATCTCTTTCGTCATGAGCAGGTACAGCCATAACAGCTCCTGTTCCATAAGTAGCAAGTACATAGTCACCTATCCAAATAGGAACTTCTTTTTTGCTTATAGGATGGATTGCATAAGCACCAGAGAATACTCCAGTTTTTTCTCTAGAAATAGATTGTCTTTCAATATCAGATTGTTTTTTTGCTTCTTCTTTATAGTTTTCAACAGATGCTTTGTAGGCATCAGTTGTTATTTGATCAACTAATGGATTTTCAGGTGCTAAAACTACATAAGTAACACCACAAAGTGTATCAACTCTTGTTGTAAATACATCAAAACTTAAATCGCTATCTTTAACTTTGAAAGTAACTTGTGAACCTGTTGATTTTCCAATCCAGTGTTTTTGCATTGAAACAGTTTTTTCAGGCCAATCAAGACCATCTAATTTCTCAAGAAGTTCATCAGCATAGTTAGTTATTTTAAAGAACCATTGAGTAAGATCTTTTTTAGTAACTTCTGAATCACATCTTTCACATGCACTATCAATAACTTGCTCATTAGCAAGAACTGTTTGACATGAAGGACACCAGTTTACAGGAGCTTTCTTTCTGTAAGCTAAGTCATTCTTTAAAAGTTCAAGGAACAACCACTGTGTCCATCTATAGTAATCTTCTGAACAAGTTACAAGTGTGTTTTCCCAGTTAAACATAGCTCCCATAGCACGAAGTTGCTCCTGCATAGTTTCTATATTTTTAAATGTAGAGTCACTTGGATGAATTCCAGTTTTTATAGCAAAGTTTTCAGCTGGAAGTCCAAATGCATCAAATCCCATAGGCTGGAATACATTATATCCCTGCATTCTTTTAAGTCTAGCCCATGAATCAACTGGTCCGTAGTTAAACCAGTGTCCAGCATGAAGTTGACTACCTGATGGATAAGAAAACATCTCTAATACATAAAGTTTTTCTTTTTCGCTATTTGGATCAAATTTATAAAGTTCAGTTTCAGTCCATTTTTTTTGCCATTTTTTATCTATGGCAGTACTATAATTTCCCATTAAAAAGCCTCCTAAATAATATAATAAATAAAAAAAGCCCATCATCTCAATTAAGAGACGATGGGAATCGTGGTACCACTCTTATTAGAAAATAAAATATTATTTTCTCACTCAAATGCCATAAGGGAGCAGACCCTATGTGTTTTGCACATATGCTCGTAGGTAAGTTCATATTTTTATAACACTGTGTCACAGCAAACCACAATTCTCTGAAGATATAAAAAATACTAATACTCCTAGTCAATGCTTTTCATATTTATTTGTTAATATATGAAATTATATATTATTTGTGTCTTAATAGTCAAGAAAATCTATTTAGAAAATTTGATCTATATTTTTATTCACAAATTTAAAAAAAATAGAATAAAATAAGAGTGATTAATATTAACTATAGTAAAATGAGAATTTAGCATTTATACTAAATAGTGCTTGACTTTATTAATTATAATAGTATAATTAAATAAAATTGGAATTAATTTACAAAGGAGATCGTTATGTTTTTAGATGTTGTTGAAAAAATATATTCATTTTTTTATAGCTTTTATTATGGCCTAAGCTTTTATTTTAGCATGGTTATATTTAGTATGAAAAAAATAATGAATTTGTATCTGATGGATTTAAAAACATATCTTACTCATAAATAATATTGGTAAATAAAGATTATTGTTTTATAATAAGATTCATTAGTGAATCTTATTTTTTTTATTGATTTTAATGTCAAATTGATTTCAAATCTTAACAATAAATATATAATTGTCTGTTAGTATAGAAACTAGCGAAAAAAGGGTATTATAAAACAGGAGGGGCTATATGATAGTTATTTTAAAACCAAAAACAGAAGAAGTAGAGGTTAAAAAACTAGTCGATAAAATTCAAAGCTTAGGAGTAGACGTACAAGTGGTAAACGGAGAAGGAAAAAATATATTAGGATTAGTAGGCGATACAAGCAGAATTGATCCTAAAAAAATAGAGGCAAACGTAAATGTAGAAAGAGTTTGCAAAGTGCAAGAGCCTTATAAAAAGGCAAATAGAGTATTTCATCCAGAAAATTCAATATATGATATTTGTGGAAGAAAGGTTGGGGATAAGAAGTTAACTCTTATTGCTGGACCATGTTCTGTGGAAACACCAGAACAAATAACAACAATTGCTAAGGAAGTTAAAGAAATTGGGGCAGGTTTCTTAAGAGGTGGAGCATTTAAACCAAGAACTTCGCCATATAGTTTCCAAGGATTAGAGATGGAAGGTTTAGAGCTATTAAAGCTTGCTAGAAAAGAAACAGGGCTTCCTATAGTTACAGAAATAATGTCAACAAGTATGATAGATAAGTTTGTTGATGATGTTGATGTAATTCAAGTTGGAGCTAGAAACATGCAAAACTTTGATTTATTAAAAGAACTTGGGAAGACTGATAAGCCAATTCTTTTAAAAAGAGGATTATCTGCTACAATAGAAGAATTTTTAATGTCAGCAGAATATATAATGGCAGGTGGAAATGAAAGAGTTATTCTTTGTGAAAGAGGAATTAGAACTTTTGAAACTTATACAAGAAATACTTTAGATTTAAGTGTAGTACCTGCTATTAAAAGACTAAGTCACTTACCAATAATAATAGATCCAAGTCATGCAGCAGGTATGAATTGGATGGTAGAACCATTATCAAAAGCTGCTGTAGCAGTTGGAGCGGATGGACTTATAATAGAAGTTCATAATGATCCTGATAATGCTTTATGTGACGGACAACAATCTATAAAACCATCTGAGTATGCAAAGCTAGTTGATGATTTAAAACTTATCGCAAAAGCTGTAGATAGAGAGATATAATGAGAAAGTTAAGAGTTAACTTAGAAGAAAGAAGTTATGATATTTTAATACAAAATAAGCTTAGACAAAATTTATCAGGGCATATAAGAGAGGTATATAATGGTAATAAAATTGCCGTTATTACAGATACAAATTTATTTTCTATTTACGGAAAGGAAATAAAAGCTAACCTTGAAGAGAATGATTTTGAAGTTAAGTTTATAGTTATAGAAGCAGGGGAGAAAAGCAAAAGCTTTTCTTCACTGCTACCTATATATAATGAACTTTTGGAATTTAAGCTTACAAGAAGTGATTTGATTTTAACTTTAGGTGGTGGTGTTGTTGGTGATTTAGGTGGTTTTGTTGCATCAACATTTTTACGTGGGGTTAATTTTATACAGATGCCTACGTCTCTTTTAGCACAAGTTGATTCTAGCGTTGGAGGTAAAGTTGGAGTAGACTTAGAGGCAGGGAAAAATTTAGTAGGAAGTTTTTATCATCCTAAAAGAGTTTTAATAGATACAGAAATGCTTAATACTCTTAGTGAAAAGTTTTTTAATGACGGACTAGGTGAAGTGATTAAATATGGCTGTATTAAGGATAAAGAATTATTTAATCTTTTAGAAGATTTTGAAAATAAAGAAGAATTAAAAGATAATATAGATGATATTATTTTTACTTGCTGTGATATAAAAAGACAGGTTGTAGAAAATGATGAAAGGGATACTGGCGAAAGAATGCTTTTAAACTTTGGTCATACTCTTGGTCATGCAATAGAGAAGTTCTATAACTTTGAAATTTATAGTCATGGTGAAGCAGTTGCGATTGGGATGTATCAAATTACTGCTATGAGTGAAAAAAATGGAGAAACGAAGATGGGAACTGCAAAAAGAATAAAGAGTATATTAAATAAGTATGATTTACCATTTGAATGTGATGTGATTAATGATGGTAATGAACAACTTATAGAAGCTATTAAGCTTGATAAGAAAAACTTAAATGATAGTTTAAATATAATTTTGATTAGAAGTATTGGGGAGAGTTATATATATAAAACTACTTATGAGTATTTTAAGTAAAGAGGGGCAAAGTGATGACTGGTATAAAAATAAAAGGTAAAAAATTGGAAGGGACTGTGTCAGTTCCTCCTTCAAAAAGTATGGCACATAGAGCTGTTATATGTGCATCTCTTGCTAAAGGTGAAAGCATAATAAGTAATATAGACTTATCAGATGATATTATTGCTACTATGGAAGCTATGAAATCTCTAGGGGCAAAGATTGATAAGATAGATAATAAAACATATAAAATAGATGGAAGTAACACATTTATGAATTTACAAAATACAGTAATAGATTGTAATGAGTCAGGTTCTACTTTAAGATTTTTGGTTCCATTATCAATAGTTAAAGGAAATACTGTTAACTTTATTGGTAAAGGAAATCTAGGAAAAAGACCATTAGATATTTATTATGATATTTTCAAAAAGCAAGGAATAAAATATTCTTACGAAAATGATGTTTTAAATCTAAATATAAGTGGGCAGATAAAAGGAGAAATTTTCAATATTCTTGGAAATATTAGTTCTCAATTTATAAGTGGACTTATGTTTGCTTTACCTTTATTAGATAATGATTCTAAAATAATAATAACTACAGAACTTGAGTCAAAAGGATATTTAGATCTTACTTTATCTATGCTTGAAAGATTTGGTATTACTATTATAAATAATAATTATAAGGAATTTATAATATCAGGAAGACAAAAATATAAGCCATTTGATTATAGAGTAGAAGGTGATTATTCACAAGCTGCTTTTTATCTTGTAGCAGGTTTTTTAGGTAGTAAGGTTGGAATAAGAGACTTAGATCTTGAATCATTACAGGGTGATAAAGAGGCTATTGAAATTCTTGAAAATATGGGCGGAAGAATAGTTATAGAAAATAAAACTATAGGTGTTTGTAAATCGTCTGAAGAGGAATCTGTAATAGATGCATCAGGATGTCCAGATGTAATTCCTGTAATAGCAGTAGCAGCAGCACTTACAAAGGGAACAACAAAAATTATTAATGCGAAAAGACTTAGAATAAAAGAATGTGATAGACTTAGTGCAATTGCTATGGAACTTAATAAACTTGGTGCAAAAGTTTATGAATTTGAAGATAGCTTGGTAATTGAAGGTGTAGAGGTTCTAAATGGCTCAAGAGTATCAAGTCATGATGATCATAGAATAGCTATGAGTATGGCTATTGCATCAACTAAGTGTAATGGAGATATAATTTTAGATAATCCAAATTGTGTTTCAAAATCATATCCTGATTTTTGGAATGATTTTGAGAGTTTAGGAGGTGAGTTTAGTGAGTGGAACATGGGGGAATAATATAGAGTTATCAATTTTTGGAGAATCTCATGGGAAGGCTATAGGTATTGTGATTAATGGTATTAAAGCTGGAACGAAGATAGATATGGAAAAAGTAGAACTAGAACTAGAAAGAAGAGCACCAGGGAGAGATAAACTTTCTACTGCAAGAAAAGAGGCTGATAAGCCTATTATTTTATCGGGAATTTTTGAAGGTATTGCAACAGGAACTCCTATTACAATGATGATAGAAAATAGTGATACAAGATCACGAGATTATTCTAAAACTAAAGATTTAATGAGACCAGGACATGCTGATTATTCAGGGTTTGTTAGATATAATGGTTTTAATGATTACAGAGGTGGAGGACATTTTTCAGGAAGAATAACTGCACCATTAGTTTTTGCGGGGGCAATTGCAAAACAAGTTTTAGAGAGCAAAGGAATATTTATAGGTGCACATATAAAGTCAGTTGAATCTATTGAAGATTCATATTTTGATACAGTATCTTTAGACAAAGTGATTTTTGAAAATTTACTAAAAAAGGAATTACCTGTTTTAGATGATAGTAAAATAGAATCTATTAAAGATGCAATAATGACAGCAAAAAAAGAAGCAGATTCTGTAGGTGGAGTTATAGAGACAGCAGTAATTGGATTAGAAGCTGGGGTAGGCTCACCATTTTTTGACTCAGTAGAGAGTAAAATTGCCTCATTAGCTTTTTCAGTTCCAGCTGTTAAAGGTATAGAATTTGGTATGGGCTTTAATGTAACAAAGGTTAGAGGGTCAAAAGCAAATGATGAATATTATATACAAGATAAAAAAATAAAAGCTTATTCTAATAATAATGGAGGTATAATAGGTGGGATTACAAATGGTATGCCTGTTATATACAGAGTTGCTATTAAGCCAACTGCGTCAATTAGCAAAGAGCAAAGAACTATTAATATAGCTAATATGGAAAATGAAACTATTAGAATAGAAGGTAGACATGATCCTTGTATAGTTCAAAGAGCAGTAGTTGTTATAGAAGCGATAACAGCAATTGCGATATTAGAACTTTTAAGTGATAAGTAAAATATTTTTATCAAGTTGTATGATAAAGGAGAAATAGGGATGAAAGATTTAAGCTATTGTAGAAAGCGAATAGATGAGATAGATGAAAAACTGATGGAACTTTTTGAAGAGAGAATGAATATAGTGGTAGATGTTGCAAGGTACAAAGCACAAAATAATTTACCTATATTTCATAAAGATAGGGAAGATGAAGTAATTAGAAAAAATGTTGATAGAATTAAAAGTAATGCATTGAAGAAACATGCTGAAAAAATGTTACATGAACTTATGGATATAAGTAAAGACTATCAATGTGAAAATATAGGTAAAAGAGAGGCCGCTTTATCTAAAGGAAGAGAAGTTAAGTTAGGATTTCAAGGTGATTTAGGTTCTTTTGGAGAAGAGGCGTTGATTAAATATTTTGGAGAGGGCTATGAAAAAACAAATTATGAAGAATTTGAAGATATTTTTGTAGCATTGAAATTTTTTGAGATAGATTATGGTGTGTTGCCTATTGAAAATTCATCAACAGGTTCAATCACAAAAGTATATGATTTGTTAAAAAAATATAATTTCCATATAGTTGGAGAAACTCAGCTTAAAATAGAACAAAATCTTTTAGGTATAAAGGGATCAAAAATAAGTGATTTGAAAGAAATTTACTCACATAGTCAAGGCTTTGAACAAAGTAGTGAGTATTTAAAAACTCTTACAAATGTTAAAAATATACCTTATCACAACACAGCTATTAGTGCTAAATATGTGAGCGAATGTAAAGATAAGACTAAAGGTGCTATTGCAGGACTTAGAGCTGCTAAAATTTATAATTTAGAGATTTTAAAAAGGGATATTAACAATGCAAAAGAAAATAATACAAGATTTGTGATTATAGGTAGAGATTTAGAGTCTAATGAACTTTGTGATAAACTTACAATAGCTTTTTCTGTATTGAATAAAGCAGGGAGTTTGTATAAGCAACTAGAAGTTTTTTCAGAAAAAGGTATTAATATGATAAAGATAGAATCTAGACCTATGGGGAATGGATCATTCAATTATTTCTTTTATGTAGATATTGATGGAAATATAGATAATATAGAAGTTAAAGAGGCTTTGGATATTATTAAAAATTCAACTGAAGATTTTAGAATATTAGGAGCATATAAAAGACAAGGATAGAGGTGTTCGAAAGTGAAAGTTTTTGGTTTAATAGGTGAAAAGTTAGGACACAGTTTATCTCCAAATATACATGAGGATTTATATGAGCATTTAAATATGAATGCAAAATATAATTTATTTCCTATTGATAAGGAGAATATAAAAAATGCTGTAAGTAGTTTAAAGGTATTAGGAATTACAGGGGTTAATGTTACAATTCCATATAAAGAGATAGTGATGGAACAGTTAGATTATATATCTGATGAGGCTAAAAAAATAGGTGCTATAAATACTATTCTTATAAAAGATAATAAAACATATGGATATAACACTGATTATTATGGTTTTAAATCTATGCTAGATAAGGATAATGTTATTATAGAAGGTAATGAATTTTATGTTTTAGGATCTGGAGGAGCAGCAAAAGCTATAATACAATGTCTTTTAGATTTTGCTGCTAGTAAAGTAGTTGTTGTATCAAGAGATAGAAGCCAAGCACAAAAAAAATTCACAGATAAAAGATTAGATTTTATAACATATGAAGATTTAAGGTTTATAAAAAAATCTTATGCAGTAGTGAATACAACACCTTGTGGAATGTATCCTAAGATAGATACTAGCCCTATAGAAAAAGATATATTATCAAAGTTTGGACTAGCTATAGATATAGTCTATAATCCTGAAGAAACAAAGTTTTTAAAAGACTCTAAATTAGAGGGGCTAAAAATAGTAAAAGGTCTTTATATGCTTGTTGCACAAGCTATGAAGTCAGAAGAAATATGGAATGATATTAATATTTCTAATGAAATAGAAAATAATATTTTTGAAAAGCTTGCAGTTAAATTCAGATAAAGGAAGTGCTAAAGTATGACTAAAGGTATAGTACTAATTGGAATGCCTGGTTGTGGTAAAACAACTCTAGGGTTTGAAGTGGCAAAAAAGCTTAATTTAAAATTTATTGATATGGATGATTTTATAGAAAGAAGTACTAAAAAGAGTATTGTTGAAATTTTTGAAAAAGATGGAGAAGAAATATTTAGACACTATGAAACTAAAACGTGTGAAGTTTTATCTAGACTTGATAATGTTTTGATTTCTACTGGTGGTGGAGTTGTTAAAAGAGCTGAAAATATGGCATATTATGATTCTTTTACAAAAGTATTTATAAATAGGCCTTTAGAACTTATTCTTTCAGATGTAGATATGCAGAGTAGACCTCTTTTAAAGGATGGGAAAGAAAAGCTAATAACATTGTATAGAGAAAGAATAGATTTATATAATCAGTTTGCTGATATAATTGTAATTAATGATGGAGATATAGAAACTATAGTAGATGAAGTTATATCAAAAGTAACTAGTATGTAGCTATGTGAAAAATTTTATAAATAGAGAAATTTTTAGTGAATTAAAATAGATAGTATAGTAGGTGAGGATATGAAGATTAAACTTATAAATGGACCTAATTTAAATCTTTTGGGGATAAGAGAGAAGAATATTTATGGTAAAAAAGATTTTAATGATATTGTTAATGAAGTAGTTTTAGAGGGGAAAAAATTAGGGCATGAAATAGTTAGTTTTCAGAGCAATATAGAAGGTGAAATTATAAATGAAATACATAATGCTTATTTTGATAAGTATGATGGAATTATAATTAATCCGGGTGCATATACACATTATAGCATTGCTATATATGATGCTTTGAAAGGTGTAGATATACCAACAGTGGAGGTTCATCTTAGTAATATTCATAAAAGGGAAGAGTTTAGACATAAGTCAGTAATAGCACCAGCATGTATAGGACAAATTTGTGGTTTTGGTGATTATGGATATATTTTAGGTATTAAGGCTTTAGAAAATTATATTAAAAATAAATAAAAGAATATGTATATTCAATTAGATAAGGGGGAGTTTTTAATGAATATAACATTAGTTGGACTTGGTGTCATAGGGGGCTCTATAGGTCTTAGTTTACGAGGAAAAATATATGGGGTTAATGTTTTTGGAATTGATCTTAATAGTGAAACGATAGAAAAAGCTTTTGAATTAGGTATTATAGAAGAGGGTGCTATTAGTGATACATCTGAAGCTGATGAACTAATAAGTAGCTCTGATATTATAATTTTAAGTATTTATCCAGAAGATATAAAAATATTCATGAATAAATATAAAGATTGTTTTAAAGAAAATACAATAGTAATTGATACATCAGGTGTTAAAAACAAAGTGGTTAATTTAGAAATTCCAAAAAATGTTGATTTCGTTTTAGTTCATCCTATGGCTGGAAGAGAAAAAAAAGGAATAGAATTTGCATCAAGGAAAGTTTTCATAGGGGCAAATTTTATTATTACTAAAACGCCTAATAATAAGGATGAAAATATAGAGCAAGTTAAATATTTAGCTCAAAAGATGGGATTTACTAATGTTGTAGAGACTACAGTTGAAACTCATGATGATATTATAGCATTTACAAGTCAATTACCACATGCAATTGCTGTTGCCTTAGTAAATAGTGATAATTTGACTATAAATACAGGTTCTTTTACTGGGGATTCATATAAAGAAATAACTAGAATAGCAAATATAAATGAAATACTATGGAGTCAGTTATTTTTAAGTAATAAAGAAAATTTGCTTACAAAAATAGAATGTTTTGAGAAATCTCTAGATCAAATTAAAAATGCGTTAAAGAATGAGGATGAAAAAATTCTAAAAGAATTATTTGTAAATGCAGCAGAAAAAAGAAAAAAGTTATAATATACAAAAAAATGCTTTAAATTCTAAAAAATCTATAATATAATATTTTTTAACAATATTTTGAAATTGTTGAGAATAGTAATTTAAATAAATATTATGCAAATATAAATATTTGATGTTAAGATTAGAAGTGGCTATAGTTTGAGAGACTATAGCCAATGGTTTCTAAAATTTATTAGAGTTTTAGTTAAAGCTAGGAGGAAATTTAATGGCAATAAAAATTATAACCGATAGTACAAGCTATATCCCAAAAGAGTACATAGACAAATATGATATAAGAATAGTTTCTCTTAATGTGATAATGGATGGTGTAAGTGAGAGAGAAGTAGAAGTTGATGACGAGGAATTTTACAGAAAACTTGCTGTTGTAGGGAAGTTTCCAACATCATCTCAACCAGCTATGGATGAATTTGAAAATACATTTTTAGATGTAGCTAAAAATGGAGATGATATTCTTGGGATATTCTTATCATCAAAAATGAGTGGAACTTATTCAACAGCACATCTTATAAAAGAGATGGTTAAGGAAAAGTATCCTAATACAAATATAGAAATTGTTGATAGTATGAATACAACTATGAGTATGGGATTTTTAGTTGTAGAAGCAGCAAAATTAGCAACAGAAACTGATAAAAGTTTAGAAGAAATAAAAGTATATATAGAAGATATGAAAAAAAGAACGGATATTATGTTTATACCAGGTTCTTTAAATCATTTAAAAAAAGGTGGAAGAATAGGTGCAGCATCAGCGTTAATAGGGAGTATTTTAAGGATAACTCCTATTTTACATGTTGTTGATGGATCAGTAGAAGTATTAGATAAGATAAGAACCCATAAGAAAGCAGTAAATAAAATGTTTGAAATAGTTACTGAGTTTAAAAATAATGATAATTTAGGGGATGCTGTAGTATATCATATTTTAAATGAAGAAGAGGCTATTCAAATGAGAGATAGACTAAAAGAAGAATTAGGAGTTGATTGCCATATAATGGATATAGGACCTATAATAGGTTTACATGTAGGGCCTAAAAGTGTAGGAATAGCATATTACACAAAAAAATAAATGAATTGTAAAAAAGTGATAAAATCAAAATTTTATCGCTTTTTTTATGTTTTAATTAAAAATAATCGAGTTTTTTATTTTTTAATTTTAATATTTAGAATTTTACTATAACAATCAATAAATGATATTATATATTAATTGATATTTATTATTAATTAGTGTTGATAATTTTGAGGGTGTATGATATTATTTAGTTAATTAATAAATGAGAATGAATTTCAAATAAAAATGAATTGAGAAATAGATTATTAGGAACGAAAGGAATGATTTTTATGGAAGCGAAAATGAAGGCCAAAGAGATAAAACCAATAAAATTAAATAGACGTAGGTGGTTAGCACTCTTAGCAACTATAGGACCAGGATTAACAGTAATGTTAGCTGACACTGATGCTGGTTCTGTTATCACAGCAGCACAATCAGGAGCTCAATGGGGATATAAATTACTAGCATTGCAGGTTATTTTAATACCTATTCTATATTTTGTTCAGGAACTGACAAATAGACTTGGAATATCAACAGGTAAAGGACATGGTGAACTTATAAGAGATACTTTCGGAAAGTATTGGGAGTGGTTTTCAGTATTAACATTATTGGTAGCTGTTATAGGGGCATTAGTTACAGAATTTACAGGAATACTTGGTGTTGGTTTATTATTTGGTATATCTAAATGGATTACAGTTCCATTAGCAGCAGTAGGACTTATTCTTATATCAACTCTTGGAAAGTATAAAAGAGTTGAAAAAATAGCAATATTAGTAGGTTTATTTGAGTTAGTATTTATAGTAGCAGCTTTTTTTGCAAAACCAGATATGCATGAGGTTGTGTCACAAATGGGTAATCAACCACTAGGAAGTGGTGCTTATTGGCTTTTAATATCAGCTAATGTTGGAGCTGTAATAATGCCTTGGATGATATTTTATCAACAAAGTGCAGTGGTAGAAAAAAAATTAACAAAAGATAAAATTAAATTTTCAAGAATTGATACAATGATAGGATCAGTTGTAACACAAGTAATAATGGGAGCTGTATTAGTTTTAGTAGCAGCAACTATTGGTAAGACAAATCCTAATGCACCTTTAAATAGTGTACAACAAATTGTAAATTCAATTACACCATTTGTAGGTTCATTTGCAGGAAAAACATTATTTGCAATAGGAATGGTTGGTGCAGCTCTAATAGCTGCAATAGTAGTTTCTTTAGCGATATCATGGTCTTTAGGTGAGATGTTACAAATTCCTTGTAGCTTAGATAACTCTTGGAAGGAAGCACCTGTTTTTTATAGTATATATACAGCTGTAGTAATAATTTCAGCTATTATAGTTTTATCAGGAATGTCATTGATACAATTAACTATTTGGGTGGAAATATTAAATTCATTGCTTCTTCCTATAGTACTAGGATTCTTAATTGCACTTGGATTTAAAGCATTACCTAAAGAATTTGCATTAAAATATTGGGAAAAAGTAGTTCTTATTATAATTTATGTAGCTACTTGTGGGCTTGGTATTTTAACAGCTATAAATGTATTTATCTAAAAACATTAAAAATGCTTATTGTAAGTAAAAAATTACTGTACAATAAGCATTTTTAAATTTATTCATCAAATACAAGTTTTTTTATTAATTTTTCTTCACCTATAGTAGTGTTTGGGAATACACTTGTTGCATTAGTTATAAAAGTTACAGGAGTAGGCATAGCAGGACTAAAGTGAGTAAGTAATAATTCTTTAACATGCCCATTTTTAGCTAAAGTTGCAGCCTCTCTGAAAGTCATATGTTTGTTTTGAATAGCTTTATTTATATCAGCATCATCTCCATATGTTCCTTCACAAATAAATAAATCACTTTTATTAATAAATGATTCTATTTCTGATATATTACGAGTGTCTGTAATATAAGATAATTTAAGACCATTTCTTTTTTCACCAAGAATTAAATCTGAAGTATATACTTTTCCATCAAATTCTATAGGATTTCCTTTTTGTAATAGTCCCCATATATTTTTAGGAACATTGTTATCTAAAGCTTTTTGTAAATTGAATTTAGGTGTTCTATTTACGATAAAACTAAACCCTATACAATCAGTAGAGTGTTCAAGAACTAAAGTATCAATTTGTAATGATTCAAATAGTTGGTCATCCTGATTTAATAATTCTAATTCTTTATCATGTATTCCAAATTTAAATGTAGAATTTTCGGTAGCTTCTATAATATTTATTTCATAAGGTAAATAGGGTGCTATAACCCTTAAACCGTTTATAATGGCAGTTATTCCAAGAGGACCAATAATTGTAATAGGTGTTGTTCGGCCTGAATTGCCTATTGTTGCAAGAAGGCCAGGGATACCAACAGTATGATCTCCATGACCATGTGTTATACAAATAATATCTATATTTTTAAAACCCCAACCAAGTTCTCTCATAGAAACTTGAGTTCCTTCTCCACAATCTATTAAAATTTTTCTTCCTTTAAAATTAAGTAGTGATGCTGAAAGGTATCTATTAGGAAGTGGCATACCTCCACCAACACCAAGCATAGCTAAATCAAGCATTTAAACTCACCTCATTTTTTGGTTTAGCAATTTTACTAAATTTTTATATACTATATTATACTTTAAATTAATATAATTATAAATATGGGGGAATATATCAATGGAATGATTATTAAAAATATTTGCAATTAAGGAAGGATTTTATTATAATAAACAATATTAGTAAATAAAAATTAAAGGAAGTGTTTTATAAAATGTCTGAACCCGGATATGGATCGAGTATCGAGATTTCAAATTTATTAGGAGGAAACAACAAAAAAATATTAAGTTATTTGGTTGGATCATCTAGTAATGAGTCAAATATTAGAGGGAATATGATAAGTAATTTCTTGAATAAATTTAAATTATCAGCAAAAAATTTATTAGTAGCATTTACTGATGAAAGTATACTTTTTAGTGAGCTAGAAAAAGGTAATAGTCTAGATAGAAATTCTATTTTATCATATAAGCAGATAAAAAAATTTAATTATTATACAAAAAGTAGTAATTTAGAAATAATAACAGATACAAATAATAAGTATTTTATTAAGGTATCAAGATATGATTTAGAACAGAGTGTTAAATGTTTAAGTAAGGCATTTGAACTAAAATATATAGATTAAAATTAAGAAAACTATGCAAAAAAAGCTTTTTATTTAGAAAGTTTTAATGATTTTGCATAGTTTTTATTTTTTTTATAATTGTTTTAGAGAACTTACGCAATTGTCATAATCTTTGGAAATAAAGGCTTTTAGGCATTGACTATATTGTAATAACTAGATATAATGAAAGAGTAAACTTATCGGTTAGAAAGAGAACTAATGAGTTTTATGAGAATATCTTATTAAATATACATTAAGAAGTAAATTTATAGGCTTGTGTATTTTGAGGATAAATTTCGTATAATAATGTTTTTTGAGAAAATTATATCAACAAAGGACTATGTGTAACCACATAGTCCTACTTTTTATATTATAATCCTTTTCCCTTTTTGTTAGGACTAAATCCTCTTTCTTCAAGAATTTGATATATAGTTTTAGATGTAGTATCTTCTATTGTGTATCCAAGAAGGCTAACAATTTCATTTAGTTCATCTTCAGAAGTTGTTTCAATTTCTATATATGGAAAAGGGCAAAAATTCTTATCGTTTATATCAATTTCAATAAGAGAGTTTTTGTATTTATAGCTTTCTCTATATTTTTTTATGGATTCTTGCAGTTCAAGACCAAGAGACTTAAAAATGTTAGCACCCATAGAACCATTTTCTATGATTGTTTCATTTTCTTCCATTACTTTAAATTTATCTTGAGATAACATTTTTTTTGTTGTCATAAAATAAATAGTTTTATTGTTTAATAAGTCTTCTACGGTTCTGATTCTAGCATAACCTTTTTTATTTAATAATTGTCTATCTGGGAAATCATAGATATCATTAATTTGATTTTCTTTTTTTACATTTATTGCTGAAATTTTTGTACATATATTTCGTATAACATCTATATCTATATCCATAATTCTAGTTTCAAATTCTTGCATTCATAAAACCTCCAAATTTAAGTGATATTATTATTATAAAGCTTTATATTATATAATTCAAAATTACGAGATGACGGATAAATATTGTAGATGTAAGAGTGATAAGAAAATGGATATCTGATAATTTTACTGAGTGGAGTGATATATTGATAATATAGGCTTTGAATTTGATTTATATTATAAGATTATATGTGCATACAAAATATTTATTTTAAGATTAAATGAATGTTAATTGTTTAATATATTTATAAATAAAACATAAAATATAAAGTGTTAAGTATTTAAAGATACTTTTAAAATCAAAGGAGGAAAAATAATGAAAGATATTATAATGGAGTCATTAGACTTTAGACATGCTTGTAAAGAGTTTGATAATACTAAGCAAATAAGTGATGAGGATTTTAATTTAATTTTAGAATCAGGAAGACTTGCACCAAGTTCAATGGGGCTTGAGCCTTGGAAGTTTATTGTTATAGATAATCAACAATATAAAGATGAATTAGGAGCAGCATCATGGGGAGGAAGAAGACAAATTCCTTCATGCAGCAAGTTTGTTGTTATATTAACTAGAAATGGAAAATCTCTTAAGTATGATTCAAAATATATAGACCATTTATTGAGAGACGTTAAACAAGTTCCTGAAGAAATAGGTGTTCAAATTAAAACTACATTGAAAAACTTAGAAAGAGAAAGATTTGATATAGAAAACAGAGATGATCTTATATTAATGTATTCAAACACACAAAGTCATATGGCACTTATGAATATGATGTATACAGCAGCACTTTTAAAAATAGATTCATGTGCTATAGGTGGATATGATGAAAAAACTTTAGAGAATATTCTTATTAAAGAAGGAATGCTTGATAAATCTGAATTTGAGATAGGAACAACAGTTGCTTTTGGTTATAGAAAAGATGAGCCAAGAGCTAAGACAAGACAATCATTTGAAGATGTAGTAAGTGTAATTAAATAATATAAAAGACTTTATAAAATATTCAAATTTTTAAGATAATATTTTATAGAGAACAATAACAAAAGATGAAGGAGAATATATTATGAAACTTAATAGAAAAGATGTAATAGATATTTTTAATTTTAGATTTGCAACAAAGGAATTTAATGGAAATATAATTCCTAAGGAAGATATGGAAGTAATAGCTGATACAGCAAGATTGTCACCAAGTTCATTTGGTCTAGAGCCATGGAAGTTCTTAGTTGTAGAAAATAAGGAATTAATGAAAGAGATAGCAGAAGTTTCTTGGGGATTCCAAAGACAAGTTGATACAACAAGTCATATAATCATTGCATTAACAAGAGCTGGAAAGCATGTTAAATATGATGCTGAATACTTACATGATTTATGGATAAATAATAAAGGTGTATCTGAGGAGTTTTTTGCAGGATTAAAACCAATTCTTGCTCAGTTTCAAATAGAAAATTTAGATGCTGATAATACAGATAAATTATTACTTGAATGGTCAAAAAGACAAACTTATATAGCACTTGGTAATATGATGACAGGTGCAGCTATGCTTGGTATAGATTCATGTGCTATAGAAGGATTTGATAAAGCAAAAGTTGAAGAAATATTAGTTAAGAAAGGTTTATTAGATAAAGAAAACTTTGATTTAACATATTTTGTTGCTTTTGGATATAGAGCAGAATCACCAAAAAGAGAAAAAGCTAGACTTTCAGCTGATGAAGTTATAGAATGGGTTAAATAAAAAAATAGATAGTAAATTATAATTGCTTTAAAAAGCTGTATTGTAAAGGAGGAGATTCTTTATAATACAGCTTTTATTTTATAAAAAATAATTATTAAAACTATATTTACTTGGTAATAATAAATTATATAATCTTATTTAGTTAAAAGAAAATTTACAAAATATACCTTTTTAAACGTTTACTTTTGGTAGTTCGATATAGTATAATTTATTTAAGGTAAAAAATGGTATTAAATAAAAGGGTATATAAATATATTGTGAGAGGTGTTTTATGGAGAATTTAGTTAATAATGTAGAGTTTGTAGAATGGTTAAATGAAAGAATGAAGGTGTCTGTTGAACATCAAGATGAGGCAACACTACAAAAGCTTTATGGTGATTATCAAAGAGAACAAGAATATGATGTAAAGCTTGGTTTCTAAAATCAATATTATATAAAATAAATGAGGTGCATTTGAATGCACCTCATTTATTTTATTCCTCTAAAACTTTTATAGTATCTTCAACATCATTTCTTGAGCCGACAAGTACTAATATATCACCTTTATTAAGAATACTATCTCCATTTGGAATGATTTCTGTATCATTTCTAATATAAGAAAAGATTCTACAATTCTTTTTAAATGTACAATTTTTTAGAGGTTTATTTTCAAAATCTGCATTATTTAAAATAAGTTCTCTCACTATAATTTCATTACTAACAGGAACTTTTTGTTTATCTTCAGAAGGCATAAGTTTTTCAAAGATAATTGGGAAGATAATACAAGATGCTATTGTTGTAATAATAAATGCTGAGTAATCAGAATTTGTTATAAATCCAAATTTAAAAGCAAGCTCGGCTGCAACTATAACTATACTAAGTTGAGCTGAAAGGATAGTAGATGATGCCATTGCTTTTTTGACACCAAATTTTTTTATCAATAATAAAGATGGAATAAGTTTTACTAAGAAGAAAATTATTAATAATATTATAGCTTTAAAGATTACGCTAGGATTATCTAAAACCACTCGAAGGTCTACTTTTACACCTACCATTATAAAGAATATTGGAATTAAGAATCCGTAACCAATAATATTTAATTGATGTGAAATTTCTTCTTTTGCTTTTCCTGTTAATAGCGAGAATATCATTCCAGCAAGGAAAGCTCCTAAAACAATCTCAGTATTAAGTTGCTGTGCGACAACAACTAGAATTAATATAAGTGCAAAAGCAGCTCTAACAATTAAATGTATATTTTTAAAAGATGGAACTGTAAGGTCGTGTCTTTTAAGAAATATTTTTGAGACTATATAAGCAATAGCTGCAAATAAGAATATCAATGTAAATTCAAAGCTTTTAAATGTAAGTCCATTTTCTGAAATTGAAAAAATAACTGTAGTACCAAGTATAGATGTAAATTGACATATTATACTGAAAGTTAACAGTATTTGACCAAGTTCAGTGGTTAATAAATTTTTTGCTTTTAATATAGGCCCAACAAGTCCAGCAGCAGCAGCTAAAAATATGAAGGCGATTAAAGAATATCCTTTTGTTATTCCTATTAAATTCCGCCCAAAATATGTAAGTCCAAGTGCCGTTAAGAATGATATTATAAGCATTAAAAGTGGTAATTTTATAATAGAACTACCGCCTTTTTTCGGTTTGAGATCATCAAAATTAACTTCAAGACCGATTAGAAACATTAAATAGGCAAGTCCAAGATTTGATAAAAATAATATTGATACATCAGAATGAACAATATTAAGAAACGTTTTTCCTACAATAATTCCTATTATAATTTCTCCTACTTGAAATGGTATTTTTAACCTTTTAAGTTTCGTAACTAAAAAAGGTGTGATAAATGCTATTACTGTAATTATTAGTAATGAACTGTAGTTGAATTTATTTGGCATTAATCAACACTCCTTATTTGAATTTGTATATATAGAATATACTATTAAAACCATATTTTATCAATTTCATAAATTTGAGAGATTTCTAGTAATTTTAATAAATAATCGAGTTATTTGTTGATAATAGTTTATTTGAAAGAATAAATGAAAGTTATTAAGCTAAAATAAACTTAATTTATAATTTGAAAATTACAAATTTCTTAAATTTTGGAATAAATGGTTGAAAATGTTTGATTACAAATGTAAACTTTAAACATAAATAAAGATTACAGTTGTAATCAAAGGAGGGGTGATTATTAATAAGTTGCCAAAAATTTCGGATGCGGAATGGGAAGTATTAAATATAATATGGAACAATCCCAAAATTTCAGCCGCTAATATTGAAATAATTCTTGGAAAAAAAGAGATTTGGAAGTTTAGTACTATAAAAACTTTGATTAATAGGCTTTTAAAAAAAGAGGTTATTTCTTATGAAAAAGCAGGCAAAGAATATTTATATTATGCAGTAATTGAAAAGGATAAGTGCATAGTGGAAGAAAGTAAAACTTTTATTGATAAGGTATTTGGAGGATCTATAAATTCTATGTTATTGAATTTTGTGAAATCTGAAAAATTAACGAATGAAGAAATTAAAGATTTGAGAGATTTGCTAGATAAAGAGTTAGAGGAGAGATAAATATTTAGGAGGCAAAATTATGATTTTTAATTTTGTTTTAGAGTCAACGGTAATAGGAAGTCTAATATTTCTTCTTATTAGTATTTTACAGAAAATTTTGAAGGATAAAATCACACCAGTTTTTTTCTATTATTTATGGTCAGTAATTTTTGTGAAATTTTTAATTCCATTAGATATAAAGAGTAATTTTAGTATAGAAAAAATAATAAAAGGATGGAATTTTCAAGAACAAGTAACTGTAGAAGCTATACCAATTATTATTAATAATGCTACTATTATGGAGCAAAATATTTTTAGAAATAATATTTCTTGGAATAAAATTTGGTTAATAGGAGTTTGTATTGTTGCCTGTTGTTATCTAATAAAATATTTGTTTTTGCAGAAAGAAATTAGTAGATGTAAAAAAGTTAATGAGAGAAATATTCTAGAAATTTTAACAAGACTTAAGGGCGAGTTGTCTATAAGTAGAAATATAGAATTACTTGAATCTAATTTTATTAGTTCACCAGCAATTACTGGGTTTTGGAAACCAAAAATTTTGCTACCAAAAGATTTTTATAAAAAGACTTCTAGAGGTAGTCTAGAGTTAGTTTTCACACATGAATTAATGCATTTAAAATATGGAGATATAATAATAAATTTATTTTTAGAGGTTATAAAAATTCTTTATTTTTTTAATCCATTGATATATATAATCGCTAAAAAAATTAGAAGTGATTGTGAAGTTGCTTGTGATTATAGAGTTTTGAAATATATAGGAAAAGATTATTGCAAAAGCTATGGAAATGTCCTAATAAAATTAGCAAGTGATACAAAAATTAATTCAAAATTTGAGTTTGGGTTTAATGCTATGGAGAATAAAAGGGAATTAGAAAGGAGAATAATTATGATAGGTAAAAATACTAAATTTGGTAAAAAACAAGTTATTGCAGGAATAAGTACTTTAATTTTAGTTGGGGCTGTAGGACTTACTACGTATGCTGATGATAAAGACACTAAAAAAACAAATGGAAATAAGGGTGAGATAGAGGTGTTAACAGGGGATAATGGAAGTACTGATTTGAATAATGAAAAGTTAGTGGATAAGTCGGCTATTGTTAAAATTGACAATCAAACGGGAAAAGTACTGGCAGTTGATTCAATAACTAATAAAAGTAATAAGGGAACATTAAATCTCGAAAGTGGAGTTACAATAATAACAGATGAAAATTCTTCTAATATGTCTATCGAGGATGTTAAAAGACAATTAGAAGTTATGCTGAAAGAATCAGGAAGAGAAGGAAAGATTGAAAATTTAGTTAAGAATAAGAATAACTTTACGTATGATATTATAAAAAATGATGGGACTGTAATTAAAGAAGAAGTTGCTATTATAAGTCTAAATTAAATTGAGGAGCTTCTTGAAGTTCTAGTTTTTTTAGGGGATGTAATGAGTAAGTTCATATAGTAAAAAATAAAAATATAGATAAAAAGCTACAAAGTTAAAAATAAGCTTTGTAGCTTTTGACTATGATAATTTCTTTAAGAAAAATTTAGCGATTTTAGATTTACCTTCTAGACTATCTTCAAAAGCTTTTTTTGATAGTTCTACAGTTTCTTTTGCAAAATTATCAAAGAAAGCAGGACGCTCTAATATAGCATCTTCCATCTTTATATTATGTTTTTCAAGTTCTGCAGTAAGTCTGTCATATGTATCAATTAGAAGATTCATTCTATCAGTTGTTACAACAAAAGCACTAGGACACATTCTTTGTATTGTTTTTTCATAAGTATTTGAATGATTCATAACAATATATGCACCGTTGACAAGATATACTCTCATAGATTTAATCATACCAGTGTTGTATACATACATATGAGAAATAAAGTTTTTGGGAACATAAGTATTGTTTATGAAGAACCAATTTTTTGATTCATAGAATGAAAGCATTCCTATAGAAACTTTTCTAAAGTCTTCTTCATCAATCATTTGAGAAACAAGTTTTTGTTTCAACCCAAGTGTGTCAGTTATTGATGTAGCTTCGAGTTTGTTAGTCAAACTAAAAGAACCTTTAGCGTCTGGTTGTTTTATAATCATGTTATCATATCCTTTCTTCTGTAGTTAAATTTGTCTATCAATAGATAGCGCTTATAATATTATAGCATTTTAGATAGCAAATAAAAAAACAAAAAGATTATTATATATAAGTATTATTGACAAAATTAAATTATATTCTTATTAAAAGTGAAAAAATTTTTCAGTATGAACTTTATGTTTTACATGAGTAAATTTATTTGATTTTCTTTCACTAAATCTTTCAAGATTTTCTTTTATATCTCTAAGTGTTTCAAGATTTTTATTAGCATTAAAAGCATTATATTCTAATGAAGTTTCTATTGCTATTCTACTGTTACTTCTTTGAAGTAAGTTGTTTGTTAATTTTAGTCCAGCAGAACTAATTGTCAAAGTTAATATAGATATTAGAATTAGTTTTACAATTTTACGCATTCTAATATTTGATTTTAGGTACGATAAATTCATATGGACCTCCTTAAATTATGTAATGCTTAATTAAAAGTTTAAATAAAACTTGTTTTAAGTGAGTTTAAGTTTACTAAATGGATATGAGATTTGAATGTGTGAAAAATGAAAACTACATGAAAGGTATGTGAGTATAAAATATATTTTTAAAAATAATATATAGAATACTCTATTTAAAGTATGAAAATGTTTAAATTTTAAGTGTGCTTTACTAAATAGGTGATATTTTTGATAAAATAAGCTTAAATAGTCCTTAAAATTTAGAAATAGTCTAGAAAGTATTTAAATATAAAAATTATGTATAAAACGTGTACATGGCAATTTATTGAATTTAGTAGTAAGATTTAACCATAAAAGTTTTATATGAATTGTAAGGAGTTTTATAATTTACATAAAAAATATGGATAAACAATTTTTGATATTAAAAAGTTGTTTTAGAGAAATATTGGAAGGAGTTTTTGTAATGGGAGTTCTACCTAAAAGTTTAGAAAATGATGAAATTTTAGATTTTATTGAACAACAATTAGAATCGAAATTTAAAGTGAAAGAAAATAATAATGATATATGTGAGAATAAATTAGATAAAGTGAAGGCATCTATAGTATATTCTTTACAAAGATTAGAAGGTTTTCCACCTAAATATTGTTCAGAGCATAGTTTAGATGAATTAAAAAACAGATTACCTATTTTGACTGCAGGAGCTAGTAATGATTTTGTAGAAATTTTACAATATGCTTTATATTGTGGTGGGTATAAAAATATTAAATTCACAAGAGTTTTTGATGAATCTACACAAAAAGCAGTTCTTCATTTTAATATGGAGCATAACATAAGTAAAACTAGTATTGTAATTCCTAAATTTTGGGGCGTTTTACTTGAAATATAATGTATAATCAAAGAACATAAAATAAACCCTATAGAATAGACACTCAAATCAAAAGTGTTTATCTATAGGGTGTTTTTGTGTGTGTTTAGTTTACAAGATTATGTTTTTTCTTCATATAAGCATATATAGGTACACCTAGCATAATTAATAAGAAACCATATAAAACAGTTTGAGCACCAGATGCATATATAGCCCAAATACAGAATATAAATCCTAAACTAGGTCTTATAAGTGACGCTATTTTTTTACCAAGACTTTTATCTTTTAAGTCTATTACAAGCATCATTTCAGCAAGTGTTGATACTGCATAGACAGGTAAATATGATAAAGTGGAAAGTAATACTATAAAGTTGTAAGCCCCATTTAAACCTTTAAAGAAATTTAGTAACAGTAAAAGGTTTATACAAATAGCTCCTATTATTAATGCAACGTGAGGAGTATTGTATTTTGGGTGAAGCTTTGAAAAGAATTGAGGAAATAATTTATCTTTTCCAGCAGCATAAGCAGCTCTACCAGTTGCTAACAGCCAAAGGATTGATGATCCACAAATACTTAAAGCTATTCCTATATTTATATAAAGTAAAGATTTCTGTCCTAGAACCATAGCCATAATTTGTGATAATGGATCTAAACTATTAGCAAGTGCTGTTTGTTTCATAGCACCAACAGAAAGTACAGAAATTACTATATAGAAGAAAAGTGCAAGTCCTATTCCTATGATTGTACTAAGTCTAACATTTCTTTTAGGGTTTTTAATTTCACCTGAAGCAACTGTTGCTACTTCTACACCTTCAAAAGCCCAAAATGTTACGGCTGCTGCCATTGGTATAGTTTTTATTCCTCCACCTTGAGGGAATAAAGGTCCTATGTTGTTTACATCAAAAACTCCAGATGCTAGTATTATGAATAATATTAATATTATTAATTTAAGAGCTATTAAGACAGCTCCAACAGTTCCAGCTGATTTAGCTCCTCTAATATTGATGTATGTAAAAATCCATATTATTGCTGTGCATAGTAAAAAACCGATTAGAGGGTTAGCGTTTAAAATAGGAAATACACCGCTAAGATACTTTAAAATAACTATGAATAATGTAGCGTTACCTATCCAACATCCATTCCAATAAAGCCAAGCTGTCATGAAGCCCATAAAACTACCAAAACTTTTTCTTGAATATTCTACAACTCCACCACTTACAGGCATTTTTGAGCCAAGGTTAGCGAAGGTTAATGCTAATATTACAGCTCCTATTCCAGTTAAAATCCATGCTGAAATACTAGCTCCAGCTCCTGTAACTTGTGCTAATTGAGATGGTATTACAAAGATACCAGCACCGATTATGTTACTGAATACAAGAGCTATGGCTATCGTTAGTCCAATTTCTTTTTTAAGCCCTTTATTTTTCTTTTCCATTTTATCAACCCTCCAAAAAAGAATTATCTTTTATCTTTTGTTATATTTAAAATTTTATTCATAATTTAATATAGTGATAGTTTAACACTTTATCATACTAAAGTAAAGCGGAAATTTAATTTGAAGATAGTATAATAAAAATATAAAGTAATAAAAGATTTTTATTTTAAAAATATATGTTGACATTCACGTTGCGAAATAGTCTAAACTCTTTATTGAAGGGAGATATTATAATGGAATATACAATAAAAAAATTAGCAGAACTTGCGGGAGTTAGTACTAGAACTCTTAGATATTATGATGAAATTAATTTATTGAAGCCAAGTAAAATAAATTCATCAGGATATAGAATTTATAGTCAAGCAGAAATAAATATTTTAGAAGAGATTATGTTTTATAAAGAACTAGAAGTCCCTTTAGAAGAAATTAAAAGGCTGTTAGGAGATAATGATTATAGACGAGATGAGTGTTTAAAGATACATTATAAGCAATTGTTAGAGAAGAAAAAACATATAGAAAATTTGATTGAAGCTATAGAGCGAACTATGGCAAATGATAAAGGAGAGATAAAAATGAGTAATAAGGATAAGTTTGAAGTTTTTAAGAAAAATAAAATAGCTGAAAATGAAAAGTTTTATGGAAAAGAAGCAAGAAATTTATATGGAGATGAGAAGGTAGATAAGTCAAATAATAAATTTTTGAATTTGAGACAGGAGGATTTTGATAAAATGAATATGGTAGAATCAAAGTTATTTTTATTATTAGAAAAAGTTAATATGAATCAAGATATAAATAGTGCTGAAGCAAAAGAAATATTTAATTTGCATAAAGAATGGTTAAGTTTTACTATACGTTATAGTAAAAATGTTCATGTAGGTATTGCTAAGATGTACACGTTAGATGAGAGATTTACAAAATATTATGATGATAAAAGTGGAAAAGGAGCGACTAAGGTTCTGGAAGCTATTGTTGAAAAATATGCCTATATATAATATTGAAAAAATATTTTAGTCCTTATAAGATGGTCTTTTTAGATAAAGGCATATTTTGAGTTTGTGTTTATAAACTATAAACTAATCAGAGGATAAGAATGAATATAAAATAATTCTGAGATTGTTAAAATAAGTGCTATTTGATAAAATATAAGCTGAGACTTTAGAGAGAAGGGGATTTTAAATAATGGAATATGTTAACGATATTAGTATTATAGATGCAGTAATTCACATAGTTGATAGTAATAATGACGAACCACTTTTAAATAATTATAAATTAGAACTTACAGATGAAATATATAAATTTTTATACAAACATGTAGAGAAATGTTTCAAAGATGAAGAATTAAGATATGCAGTTTTTAATAAAGAGAGAAGAATAGTTAAGGATTTAGCACAAGATTTTCTAAATGGTGTGGAAACAGATATAGTAGCAGTATCTAAAGAATTTGCACAACAATTATTTTATATAATGAGAGCTAATAGTAGTATTCCTAGCTGTGACTTAATAACTGTATATATGACTACAGATCAAGGACCTATGCTTGGAATATTAAAAATGGATTATGTAAAAAACTTTACTCATAGCGTAGATTTTATAGAAGATATGCTTGGAATAGCAATAGTAGAACAACAAGCAGGTCTTCCATCAGCAGGTCAAAAGGTTCAAAAATGTGCGTTTATTAGACCTATAAAAGAAGATCAAGAGGTTGATCTTATGGTTATAGATAAACAAAGAAGAACTAAAGAAGGGGAAGATTTTGGTGCTGAGTATTTTGTAGATCATTATCTTGGATGTACTGTTGTAGCAAATGAGAGAGATATGACAAAAAGCTTTATGAAAGCGGCTGAAAATTGGGCAAGAACTAACGTTGTAGATGATGCAGCTAAGGCTGTTGAAGTAAGAAAAGTTATTAAATCAAAACTTAAAGAAGAAGATGTTATCAATGTTGATGAAATAGCTAGAGAAGCTTTTAAGGAAGAACCAGATGTTCAAAGAAGTTTTAATGATTATATGGAATCACAAGGTGTTGAAAGAGATGTTGTGATAGATAAATCTTTTGTGGAGAAAAAGCTTAAAAAGGTTAGACTAAATGTTGATAAAGAAATTGATATTTATTTAGCTGATGAAGCTTATAATGATAATGATAAGTTTGAGATTGTAAGAAATGGTGATGGTACTATTAATATAGTAATTAAAAAAGTTAAGAATTATATTGAAAAATAGATAAAAAATTTTTTTGAAAAATTTTATTTTAATTGTAGCATATTTAGTTGTATTAGAGTATAGTATATATCAACAAGGAAAAAATAAAATCTTAGAGTGAAGATAGTAATCATAAGGAAAATATTTCAGCGAGCTACAGACTGGTGAAAAGGTAGTAATATTGATTGTGATGAATGGGTTCATTAGATGCGAAGGGGAAATGCAAAAAGTATCCTAAGCCCTGTCCTCAGGTTACAGAGGTAGAATATCGAATAAGTTGATTAGATAATTTTTTGAAAAGTGTCTAAATATTTTATTCCGTATTTGAAGCAATGAGTTTAGCTTGTGATGAAGTTTTATCATATATATTTAAAAGTAATTTTTGATATAATAGGATATTTACATAGTCAGAAGATATTAAATTTGGGTGGCAACACGGTATTATCGTCCCATATAGGGAGATAGTACCGTTTTTTTTATTCTAAATTACTCAAACTAGTATTTCTAAGATTAACAATCCTTGAATTTTAATTAAAAAATTGGAGGTATTTATTATGACTGGTTATTTTGGTGAATTTGGAGGACAATATGTTCCAGAACCTGTACAAAAAGCATTAGCAGAACTTGAAAGGGCTTATAATGAGTATAAAGATGATAAAAATTTTAGAGATGAGTATGAGTATTATTTAAAACAATATGTAGGAAGACCTTCACCTTTGTATTTTGCACAAAGATTAACTGAAAAAATCGGTGGGGGAAAAATTTATTTAAAAAGAGAAGATTTAAATCACACAGGAGCACACAAAATTAATAATGTTATTGGTCAAATTTTACTTGCAAAAAGAATGGGAAAACACAAAGTTATTGCAGAAACAGGCGCTGGACAGCATGGAGTTGCAACTGCTACAGTAGCAGCACTTATGGGGTTAGAGTGTGATGTATATATGGGAGAAATGGATACTCAAAGACAAGCTTTAAATGTTTTTAAAATGGAACTTTTAGGTGCGAAGGTCATTGCTGTAAAAGAAGGAACACGAAGCTTAAAAGAAGCAGTTGATGCTGCACTTATGGCATATGTAAATGAGGTTGAATCTAGTTTTTATGTTTTAGGGTCAGCAGTTGGACCACATCCATATCCTACAATAGTTAAAGATTTCCAAAGTGTTATAAGTAAGGAGATACATGAGCAAATTTTAGAACAAGAAGATAAACTTCCTGATACGGTTATAGCATGTGTAGGTGGTGGAAGTAATGCTATTGGAGCTTTTGCAGAGTTTTTAGATAAGCCAGAAGTAAAGCTTATAGGAGTAGAGGCAGCAGGACATGGAATAGAGACAAATATGCATGCAGCGACAATAACATTAGGACAAGAAGCTATAGTGCATGGCATGAAAACTATTTGTATTGTTGATGAAGATGGAGAAGCTAAGGAAGTGTATTCAATTTCAGCAGGATTAGATTATCCAGGAGTAGGGCCAGAACATGCTAATTTATATAAATCTGGTAGAGCTGAATATCATTATATTACAGATGCAGAAGCTGTTGATGCATTTAAAGAGCTAACAGAACTTGAAGGTATTATTCCAGCTATAGAAAGTTCTCATGCAATAGCCTATGTTATGAAATATGCTAAAAGTGCACCAAAAGATGAAATTATAGTAGTTAATTTATCAGGTCGTGGAGATAAGGATGTAGATCAAATCAAAAATTATTTGAAGAATAAAAAATAATATTATAAGTACTATATTTTGGAGATGTTTTATACAGGTCTAAATATACTATCGGAACTTAATTTTTGCTTAAGAAGAGGATTAGATTATATAAAATATTTTACAGGGAATATTTTACCTTGTCTTATTTTTTAGTAATTAAAATAGGACAAGGTGAATTTTTGGAATTTCTCTAAGAGGTTTGTAAGTTTTTTATTTTCATTCCAAGATAAACTAATTAATCTTTTTGAGAAATCTTCTTCAATTTTTATTTTTGTAGGATTTAAAATTCTATTTTCATCCCACCAATATGCAGGCATAAATGCTATGCCAAAATTATCTATGACAAGCTTAGAAATAACTTCTATATCGTTGCTTTCAAACATTATTTTAGGTGAAAAACCAGCTTTATTACATAATAATTTTAATGAATTTTGAAAGTTATAATCGTTAGTTAGTGAAATGAAATTTTCAGTTTCTAAGTCTTGTATTTTGATTTTTTTTGCACTTGCTAGGTGGTGTGTAGGAGATACAGCTAAAAAAATTTTTTCTTCTTTTATTATAAGTGATTTTAAACCTTCTTTATAAAGAGGAGGAGTAGTAATTGCAAAATCAATAAGTCCTTTTTCTAAATGGGTTTCAAGATCTGTTGATGATAGTTGAAATAATTGGAATTTAATTTCAGGGTAGATTTCTAAAAATGCTTTAAATAAATTAGGTAATAATCTAGTTGTAGTTGCACCAACACGAATTGTTTTATTTTCGAGTCCTTGTTTTTCTTTAAGTTCTTCTTTAGCATTTTCTAATTCTAAAAAAATTTTTTCTACTCTTTTTAGAAAGAGGGAACCATAGCTATTAAGCTTTATATCTCTTCCTTGTCTATCAAAAAGTTTAACATTTAAGTCATTTTCAAGTCTAGTAATAGTTCTACTAAGTGATGGCTGTGAAATATGTAGTTCATTTGCAGCTTTTGTTATATGTTCTAGTTCGGCTACTTTTTTAAAGTATTCTAATTGTAATAATTCCATTGAAATTCTCCTTATATCTCGTAAATAAATTTTTAAAGATTGACTCTCATTTTATATTATAAAGAAAATAATAAAAAATAGATACCTTTAAAGGTATTAATTAATAACAATTTATGTATTAGAAGTTATTAAATAATAAAAGTATAATTGACTTAAAGAAGCAATTAAGTGTTTAAAACATTTGATATTATTAAGGAAGTGAATTTATGAAATATATATTATTTATTATAGCAATAATGACTTTAAGTACTAATTTACCAGCACCTCTTTTTCCTGTGTATCAAGCACAGTTTAATTTAAATAATTTTGATATTACTTTATTATTTGCTATTTATACAGCATGTATGTTACCAAGCTTATTAATTTCAACATCTTTAGTAGCTAAATATGGAGCTAAAAAGATAATGAATAGTGCTATTATTCTAGCGATTATATCATCTGTTATTTTTATTTTTGCAAAGAATATAGAAATGTTATATTTAGCTAGAGCAGTAGAAGGTCTCGGCATTGGAATCTTTATGGGAACAAGTAATGGTTTATTATTGAAACACACAGAAAATACACATAAAGCAATGGCATTGTCTAGTATGATAACATTATTGGGATTTGGGCTTGGACCTGCAATGTCAGGGTTTATAGCTGAATATTCTAGTGTGAAACCATATGTTTTACCATATATATGTTTATTTATATTATTATTATTAGCTATAGTCTCATTATTTAAAGTAAAAGAAGCAAAAGAAAGTTTTGATAGAAATACTAAAATAAAATTTAAACTTGGGTTACCTTCAAATGGGAAAATAGAATTTTTGACTTTTATATGCCCAGCTATATTTGTGATGTTAGCTCTTAATGGAATAGTTATTTCATTAGTTCCAATATATGTACATTCAATTTTAAAATCAAGTAATCTTTCATTTTCAGGGATTTTACTTTTGATATTTTTAGGTGGTGGATGTATAGTTCAAATAATAAATAGACCTAAAGATAAAACTAAAAGAGTACAGTTAGGATTAGCATTGTTACTTTTAGGAACATGGTTTATGATTTTAGCAGGATTAGAGGTTAATATGTTGTTGTTATTTATAGGAATGATTATTTTAGCATTAGGAAATGGATTCACTTTCCAAGCTACTATGCAAATGGCAGGTAGTTTAGGAAGTAAAGAAGAAAGTACATCTATAATATCAACTTATTATGTTGCAGGATATGTAGGAATGGCGATACCAACTATTGGAATAGGACTTTTAGCAACTTATTTAGGACTTATGGTTGCATTAAGTATTTTTGGAGTTATTATAACTGTAATTGGTTTAGTTTTAATAATTAATCCATATATAAATAGAATATTAGAAAATAAAAAAAGAGATTTTGCATAATACAAAATCTCTTTATATAAATTAGTTCATTCCGTTTTCTGAACCTAAGATATTATCAATTTTACCTTCAACTAACTCTTTGATAGCTGTTCTTGCAGCACCAAGATAAGCTCTTGGATCGAATACTTCTGGTTTTGTTCCGAAAGTTTCTCTGATAGCAGCTGTCATAGCAAGTCTGATATCTGTATCCATGTTTATTTTACAAACAGCCATTGATGAAGCTTTTCTTAACATGTCTACTGGAATACCTTTAGCGTTAGCTATGTTTCCACCAAATTCGTTACATTTAGCAACTGTGTTAGCGTCAACAGCTGAAGCACCATGTAATACTATTGGGAATCCAGGTAATCTTTGTTGGATTTCTTCTAATATTTCGAATTTTAATTCTGGTTTAGCATCTGGTGGGAACTTAACAGCTCCATGAGATGTTCCGATAGCGATAGCTAATGAGTCAACTCCTGTTTCGTTAACAAATCTTACAGCTTCGTCTGGGTTTGTGTATATGTGAGAATCAGCAACAACGTCATCTTCAACACCAGCAAGAACTCCAAGTTCAGCTTCTACAACAACTCCTCTAGCGTGAGCGTATTCAACAACTTCTTTTGTTAATCTGATGTTTTCTTCGAAATCATAGTGTGATCCATCAAACATTACTGATGTGAATCCAGCAGCTATAACTTTTTTAACAGCGTCTAAATCTGGACCGTGATCTAAGTGTAATGCGATATCTAATCCTGATTCTTCAGCAGCTAATTTAGCCATTGCAACTAAATATTCAGCTCCTGCATATTTGATAGCTCCTGTTGAACATTGAAGAATAACAGGTGAGTTTTTAGCTTTACAAGCTTCAACTATTCCTTGAATAATCTCCATGTCGTTTATGTTGAAGGCTCCGATTGAGTATCCACCTTCATAGGCTTTTTTAAACATTTCTTTTGTAGTAACTAATGCCATTGTTTGTACCACCTTTCATATATATATCAAGGGTCTTTTTATGACCCACTGGGACTTCATCCCTTCTTGTCTACATTATACAGTAATTTTCATTAGAATACTAGTAGTAGATGTAATAATATTGAATTTACATTATATTTTTGATAGATACTTTCTGTAACTGCAAAATTTTGTGAGTTTGTAATTTTAAGGATGTTAAAGTTGCTGATATTTCACCAATATCTTTAGATGTTATATAACATGATAATTTAGAAGTTTCAATTTCTAAAAAATCTAGATATTCGTGAGTTAAATAAATAGAAAGAAAATTATAACGAGCTGTTATAAAATCTTTAAGATCTAAACTTTTATTATATAAATCATTCCAATTTTCAGAAGAAGAATTAGAGGAAAGTGTGTTTAAATCATTTTCTATTGAAGTGATTTTTTCAGAAACAGCATTAAAAGAAACTTTTAAATAATTATCGGCAACAACTACAAAGGAAAATATTGCTAAAAATATAAAAATAGCTATAATTGATTTATTAAAAATTTTTTCAAGTAACATATTCCCATCCCTTTAAACTTTCCTTTTTTTGTATTAGAAGATTTTCTTCAGAGTTATAAATAACAATAATTAAGTCATCTAATGAATAGGGTGTTATTTTAGAAGTTAGCCAGTCTCTATTTTTATTTATAATATTTAAATTTTTTTCAGATATTTTACCATCAAATAATAATACTAATGGTAAAGTTTTATCTGTATCATTTTTAGTTTTTGTAAAAAATGAAAATTTTCCGTTATTTTCTAATATACCGAGTTCTATATCTTCAATGTGCAAAATATTGCTTTCACGAATTGCTTCCATTAAATCTGAAATAGCTAAGTTTTGCTCTTTTATAGCTTTTAAATTTAAAATTCCATTTTCTATTAAAATAATAGGTCTGCCATCTAAAATATTTCTTATTAGAGGGAAACGAACCTGTAATTCTATTAGTAAAACTTTTACTAATAAAAGGGTGATTAAGGGTATAATACCTAAAAGTAATGGCAGTCTTGTGTCTTGCATAGGGAGTGAGGCAAGATCAGATAACATCATTGTAACGGCTAATTCATAAGGTTGCATTTCTCCTAATTGTCTTTTACCCATTAATCTAATTGAAATTATTACTGTGAAATATAAAATAATAGTTCGAATAAAAATAATAAACATAAAACACCTCTTAACAATAGTTTTGGTTAAGTATAAATATTTATTCTTAAATTTTGCTAAATTAGGATACTTTTTAGTTCGATATTTATAGTATAGAGTGAGGAATTTTATTTGAGGGGCGAAGTTTATGAGCATATCTATAGTTATAAATGAAAAAAAACAAAAACTTAATGAAGAGATAAGGTTCGGAGAATTACTTAGTAAGCAGGAATTATATGGTGGAGTGCCCATAGTTTTAGCAAAGCAAAATAATATATATTATGAATTAAATGAATATATAGAAAATGATGGAGAAGTTGAGTTTATTGATATATCGACTAAAATAGGTATGGATGCTTATAAGAGAACAGCACAATTCATATTTATAAAAGCAACATTAGATATTTTTAAGGATGCTAAAATATCTATAGAACATTCTATAAATAAAGGGATATATGGTGAAATCTATAAAGATACTCCTCTTACAGAAAAAGAACTTTTAATGATAAAGGAAAGAATGATTGAGATTAGAGATTCTGATATTATTATAGAAAAAATTAGAGTAACTAAAGAGGAAGCAAAGAGTGTATTTGTAAATTATAAAATGGATGATAAAATACGATTGTTAAATTATGTTGAAAGTGAAAATTTGAAGTTGTACAAGATAGAAGATAGATATGATTATTTTTATGGAGATATGGCATATTCAACTGGGGTTTTAAAGACCTTTGACTTATTGTATTATAATACTGGTTTTATTATTAGACTTCCTAGGACAAAGAAACCTAATACTTTACCTGTATTTTATGAACAAAGAAACTTATATGGAGTTTTTAAAGAAACTGCAAAGTGGTTAAGTATTTTAGGAATTAAAGATGTTGGAGCTTTAAATAAAAAAATAGCAGAAGATGACTATAATAATGTAATAAGAGTTTCAGAAGCACTTCATGAAAAAAAAATAGCATATATAGCAGATAGGGTATTACAAAATAACGAGTGCAAGTTAATTCTTGTTGCAGGACCATCTTCATCAGGAAAAACAACTTTTACTAAAAGACTTGCTGTCCAATTACAGGTAAATGGATTGAAGCCAGTTATGATTTCTTTAGATGATTACTTTTTAAGTAGAGATCAAACTCCGTTAGATGAAGAAGGAAAACCAGATTTTGAATGTTTAGGTGCATTAGATTTAGAATTGTTTCATAGGCAATTAAAAGATTTATTAGATGGAAAAGAAACAGAAATTCCTACTTTTAATTTTAAAAAAGGAAGTAGAGAGTGGCTTGGAAATAAAATTAAATTAAATGCTGATAATGTCTTGCTAATAGAAGGGATACATGGACTAAATCCAAAACTTACAAGTAATATAGATGAGAAATATAAATTTAAGGTTTATATATCAGCACTTACACAATTAAATTTAGATAATCACAATAAAATTTCTACTACAGATGTTAGAAAGATAAGAAGAATAGTTAGAGATGCCTTATCAAGAGGATATGATGCTGAAAAAACTTTAAGTATGTGGCCATCTATAAAGAGGGGCGAAGAAAATAATATATTTGTTTTTCAAGAAAATTCAGATGTAATGTTTAATTCTACTTTAGTTTATGAACTTTCTGTACTTAAAAATTTAGCTTTAAAAGAGCTTAATAAAATAGATGAAAATAGCGAGGTGTATTTTGAAGCAAAAAGATTAAAAACTTTTTTAGATTTTTTTGAAGCAATAGAATTTGATGATGTGCCTAAAAATTCTATTTTAAAAGAGTTTATAGGTGGAAGCTGTTTTTATAAATATTAAAAATAGAAGTTTATTTTAATGAAAAAAAGTGACTATACTATAACAGTTTAAGCTGTTATGGCATAGTCACTTTTTAAAATTTGTTTGAGAGCTAGTGTTTCTAATACACTCTCTGATATAAAAGATGAGAATATTAGAAACACATGCTTTTAAACTTAGATAAGTATAAGTTAATATTCAAATAGTTTAGAAGTTCTATTTGAATTAAGTTTATTCTTATTTTCTTGATAATGAAAATCCTTTAGTTGTAGTTTGTTTAGAACGGAATAGTACTATAAGTACAGCCGCAACTATGATACAGACATATCCAATTATATTTGTAGCAGATGGAAGTTTTCCAAATACAAGGAAACCAAGTATCGCTGAGAATATAACATCTGTATATCTGAATACAGCGATGTCTCTAGCTGGTGCATATTTGTAAGCAAGAATTATAGTGAATTCAACTACAATATAACAAAGACCTGCTAATACAAGATAAATTACTGTATGTAGTGGTAATGGTTTATAGAAATATATCATAAATGGTAATAGTATAACTGATGATAAGAAGTTATAGAAGAATACAAGAGTAACAGGATCACATTTGTCTCCTAGATATCTCATAGTTACACTATCTCCACCATTCATAGCTGCACCTGCTATAGCAGCTAATGCTGGAACTAAAGCAAATTTCGCACCATGCGGATTGACAACGAAGAATGCTCCTATAAAAGCTAAAACAACTAATAAAACTTGCCACAATTTAACTTTTTCTCCAAGGAATATATAACTGAAAATGATTACAAAGAATATGCTTAAATCTTGTAAAATAGTAGCATTAGGTACTAATAAATATTGTAATGCGTATAGGTTTAAACATATACCAACTATTCCAAATAGTGTACGAAGTGAAAGACCAAGAAGGTTCTTTCGATTCCCTGTATATTTTGTTTTATCTTTAAAACCGTATTTGACAGCCATATATATGAATGCAAATAAAGCTGCAATAGAATTTCTATATACAACCTTTTCAGCTACAGGCATATGCCCTGCCTTCTTTAAAAGTACGGTCATAACTGATAATGAGAATGCGAATAATATCATAAATATTATTCCTTTTTTAGTATCGCTTTTGTACATAACAAATTACTTCCTTTCCTGTTTACTCTAACCGAGTATATCAGAATTTTCAGAATTCTAAAAATTATCATTTTGATAAATTGAGAAAAAAATATGATAATTTTTTCACAACGTAAAAATTTAGGAAATAAAGTTCTTTTAAATGCTTAAAAATTTAATACTAAAAAAAAATTAATAATATTAATTGTATGCAAAAAAGGCTGAATTTTTATAAAAAATATATGAAAACCTTTTATTACCAATTTTTGTATTGTTTTGGCGAGAGAATTGCGTGGTAATATGGCATGGAATAAATTGAGGAAATTTATTCCATTGGATGGAAAAGGAGGAGATATTATGTTCACAGTAAAGGAGTATGCAAAGCCTAAATCTTTAGATGAAGCTTATGAATTATTACAAAAGAACAAAAAAAATACAATAATAGGTGGTCTTTTATGGCTTAGAATGAGTGATAGAATGATAAATACAGCAATTGATTTATCAGACCTAGAGTTGAATAAAATTGAGGAAACAGAAAATGAATTTGAAATAGGTGCAATGGTAACATTAAGAGATTTAGAAGTAAATGAAAAATTAAATGAAGAATTTAATAATGTTTTTAAGCATGCTACTGAACATATAGTTGGAGTTCAATTTAGGAATTTAGCGACTGTTGGTGGAAGTATTTATTCAAGATTTGGATTTTCAGATATTTTAACAAGCTTTTTAGCTTTAGATAGTTATGTGGTATTACATAAGGCAGGTAAGATGTCTATGGTAGAGTTTGCTAAATCAGAGTATACAAAAGATATAGTAGAAAAAATTATTATAAAGAAAGATAAATCAAGAATTTGTTATTTAACTCAAAGACTTTCAGAAACTGATATACCTTTACTTGCTTTAGCAGCTAGTAAATCAGAAACAGGATGGAAAATTTCAGTTGGTGCAAGACCTCATAAGGCAAAACTTGCAACAGAAACAGCTAAAATTTTATCTAATAAGCCAGATTCTAAGGAGATAGAGGTTGCTGGTGAAAGTTTATTAAAAGAATTAGATTTTGGTTCTAATATGAGAGCTTCAAAAGAATATAGAGAAATAATTGTTAAGGTTCTACTTAGAAGAGCAATAGAGACAGTTGAAGGAGGCTATTATGATAACTAAAATGTGGATTAATGGAAGGTTATATAACGAAGAAATTGAGAATGATAAAGTTTTATTAGACTTTTTAAGAGAAAAAGGATATTTGAGTGTAAAAAGAGGGTGTAATACAACTAATTGTGGTTTATGTACAGTTTGGGCAGATGAAAAACCAATTTTATCATGTTCAAGACTTGCAGTTCAAATGGGTGGTAAACATATTACAACTCTTGAAGGTCTTCAAAAAGAAGCAAAAGAATTTGCAGAGTTTTTATCAGCAGAAGGAGCAGAACAATGTGGATTCTGTAGCCCTGGGTTTGTTATGAATGTTTTAGCTATGGTAAAAGAATTAAATAATCCTACAGAAGAAGAAATTAGGAGTTATTTAGCAGGGAATTTATGTAGATGTACAGGATATATGGGTCAACTTAGAGCAGTTAAGAAATTCTTAACACAAAAGGAGGCGCAGTAACAATGAAAGTAGTAAATCAAAGTAAACCTAAAGTAGATTCAATTCCATTAATTACAGGTAAACCAGTATATACAAATGATTTAGTACCGGCAAATGCTCTTATAGTAAAAGTTTTAAGAGCAAAAGTTGCTCATGCTAACATAGTAGATATTAATACTACTATAGCTGAAAAAGTACCAGGAATTGAATGTATTTTAACTTATGAAGATGTTCCAAAAACTAGATTTATGGTTGCAGGTCAATCATATCCAGAGCCAACTCCTTATGATAGATTAATTTTAGATAAGAAGGTTAGACATGTTGGACAAGCTGTTGCTATAGTAGCAGGTATAGATGAAAAAGCAGTAAATAAAGCGCTTAAGCTTATAAAAATAAAGTATGATATATTACCAGCTATTTTAGATGCCAAAGATGCTATTGATAATCCAACTATAATACATGATGAAGATGATTATTTTTCTAATTTCGATTTAGGACAAGATCCAAAAAGAAATATTTGTTCTAAAGGAGATATGAAAAAAGGTGATGTTGAAGAGGTATTTAAGAAATGTGATATTGTTTTAGAAGAAACTTATCATACAAAAGCTAATGCACAAGCAATGATGGAAACAATGAGAACATATACTCATTATGACTGCTACGGAAGATTAGTTATAGTTAGTGCAACTCAAATTCCTTTTCATGTTAGAAGAATATTAGCTAGAGCGTTAGAAATTCCAAAATCAAAAATTAGAGTAATAAAACCTCGTATAGGTGGAGGCTTTGGAGCTAAACAAACAGTAGCATCTGAAATTTATCCAGCAATAGTTACTTTAAAGACAGGAAAACCAGCTAAAATTTGTTATAGTAGAACTGATACTTTTGTTGATACAACAAGTAGACATGGTATGGATGTTACAGTTAAGTTAGGAGCAGATAAAGATGGTACTTTAAGAGCTATGAAAATTTATGCATTATCTAATACTGGTGCATATAGCGAGCATGGTTCAACAGTTGTAGGACTTGTTGGAGTAAAAGCTTTAGCTGTTTATAATAGACTAGAAGCTTATGATTTTAGTTATGATGTTGTCTATACAAATACAATGTCAGCAGGTGCTTTTAGAGGATATGGAGCAACACAAGGATTTTTTGCAGTTGAATCAATAATCAATGAACTTGCAGCTAAAATTAGTATGGATCCAACAGTTATAAGAGAGAAAAATATTGTTAAGCAAGGTGAATATCTACCAGCTTATCATGGAGAAACTCTTAATAGCTGTCATTTAGATAAATGTCTTGCTAAGGCAAAAGAATTATTTAAATGGGATGAGAAATATCCAAGTAGAGATTTAGGCAATGGAAAGGTAAGAGCAGTTGGTGCTGCTGTAACAATGCAGGGATCAGGTATAGAACATTTAGATAAGGCTTCTGTTGAAATTAAACTTGGAGACGGTGGTTTTTATCAATTGATGCTTGGTTCATCTGATATGGGAACAGGTTCAGATACTATTTTTGCACAGATGGCAGCAGAATGTTTAAATTGTTCTTTTGAAAATATCACTGTAAGTGGTGTTGATACTGATATGTCACCTTACGATAAAGGCTCATATGCTTCAAGTACAACTTATGTAACAGGTATGGCAGTTATAAAAACTTGTGAAGAAATGAAAAAACGTATTTGTATAGAAGGATCAAAAGAATTAGAATTAAAACCAGAAGAAGTTGAATTTGATGGTGAATTTATAAAAGCTATAGATAGTGATAAAAAAATATCACTAGAAGATTTAGCTGAAAGATTATTAGTTGGAGATAAACAAAGTATAGTTGTTTCAATTTCACATTCAAGCCCAGTTTCACCTCCACCGTTTATGGCAGGACTTGTTGAAATTGAACTAGATAAAGAAACAGGAAAGGTTTCAATTGTAGATTATGTTGCAGTAGTTGATTGTGGAACAGTAATTAACCCTGCACTTGCGAGAATACAAGCTGAGGGTGGTCTTGTTCAAGGTATAGGAATGGCTTTATTTGAAGATATTCAATATAATGAGGTCGGTAGAATGATGAATGATACATTTATGCAATATAAAATTCCAACAAGACTTGATATGGGAAATATAAGAGTTGAATTTGATAGTAGTTATGAACCAACAGGACCATTTGGTGCAAAATCAATTGGAGAAGTTGTTATTAATACTCCAGCTCCAGCCATAGCTAATGCTATATATAATGCTGTAGGAGTAAATATTAGAAGTTTACCAATGACAGCTGAAAAAGTATTAATGGCAAAGTATGAAAATATGAATAAATAAACTTATTTAGAGTTTAAAAAATAAAGAGCTGTTGCATTAGCAATTAAATTTTGCTAGTGACAGCTCTTTTTATTTTAAAAAACTAGCTATCAGATAAAAAAATTATTGGTGAGAATATAGAGAGAGTTCTTTAGTTTTTTTGTTTATTAGAGATAAGGTAATCAAAATGTCTTTAGTTTAATATAAAGAAAATATAGAATTGTTATTTTATTTTAATATTTAATACTACATTTCGTACATAATTGAATTTATGGAAAAAATTCGAAGTTCAAATTAAGATAAAAGATTTTTTGATAAATTGTTTTAAATATAGCAAATAAAAATTCTATTTATAGATAGTAATGGAATTTTATAGAATAATGTCTTAATTGAATTTATTAGAAATTTAGTATTAAAAGACTCTATAATATAAATGTTGTTATTAAAAGTTAAATGTGAAGGAGTTGTTGATTTTATGAATGCAGATATAGAATTCTCTTTATTAAAACAAGTTCAACCATATGTTATAAAATATGCTAATGTTATATCAGAAGTTTTAAATGTTAACATTGAAATTGTTGATAGAAATTTAGTAAGAATTGCAGGTACAGGTGCTTATAGTTCAAAAATTGATGAATCTAGTGAAGGAATGTCATATAAAAAAGTTTTAGAGTCAGGAATGTATAATGTGATTTTAGAACCTAGAGATGATGAGTGCTGTATTAATTGTAAACTTAGAAGTTCATGTAAAGAGTTTTTAGAATTAGCGACACCCATATTTTATGATGAGCAAATAATAGGAATTATAGGTCTTGTTTGTTCAAATCAAGAGCAAAAAGATATTATTTTAAAAAATGTTAAAGAAAATTTGAGATTTTTAGATAATATAGCAGAACTTATACAGTCTAAAATATATGAAGAATTTAGTATTAAAAATGAATCACAATTCTTGATGATAATTGATAAATTTATGAATAGCGTTGAAACTGGCGTAATAGTGTTAGACAATGAGAATAAAATACATAGTTTAAATGAAGTAGCATTAAAGCAATTATTAATTAATGATTCTATTTATGGAAATAAACAAGATATAAAATCACAGGAATTTAATACTAGTGAATATAATGGATTTGAAATACCGATGAATCTTGGTAAATATAAAAGTATTTTTATTTTTAATACTAAAGAACTTAAAAAAGCTTATTTGTTAGATAGTCCAAGCTCTATGGAGAGAGTGGGAATTGATAGAATTGTTGGAGAGTCAAAAGCAGTCAAGAGCATGAAAAATAAGGCTAAAAAAATAGCTAATTCCATATCTACAGTATTAATAACTGGTGAAAGTGGAACTGGTAAAGAGGTTTTAGCTAGAGCTATACATGAATCTAGTGATAGAAAAGATAAACCATTTATAGCAATAAACTGTGCAGCGATACCTGAAAGCTTATTAGAAAGTGAACTTTTAGGATATGCAAAAGGTGCATTTAGTGGTGCTAATCCACAGGGTAAAATGGGAAAATTTGAACTTGCAAATCATGGTGTTATTTTTCTTGACGAAATAGGAGATATGCCTCTTAATTTACAAGCAAAAATTTTAAGGGTTATACAAGAAAGACAATGTATTAGAATTGGGTCTAATAAACTTATAGATTTAGATATAAGAATAATAGCAGCTACTAATAAGAATTTAAAAAAATTAGTAGAAGAGAAGAAATTTAGAGAAGATTTATATTATAGATTAAATGTAATTCCGATAAAAAGTCCACCTCTAAGAGAGCGTGAAGGCGATATAGAGTATCTAGTAAAAGCATTAGTTGAAAAGTATAATAAGATACTACACACTAATAAAAAAGATATAACTTTAGATGCTTTAGAAAAGATGAAGAATTATAATTGGCCAGGAAATGTAAGAGAACTTGAAAATTGTATAGAATATATGCTTAATATTTCTATGGATTCAGAGATAATAGACGTAGATTCTTTACCAGATGACGTAGTTGGATATGAGACTACAAAAATGAATAATAATTTATTAAATATAGAAGATGAACTTACTTTAGAGGATTTAGAAAAAAAATATATAATGCTTATGGTTGATAAATATGGATGTGATCTTAAAGCTAAAAAAATAATATCAGATAAATTAGGTATAGGGATAGCAACCCTATATAGAAAAATGGAAAAACAAAAAATAATAAGTAAAGAAACACACTGCTAACAATTAGCAGTGTGTTTCTTTATTAACTGAATTTTAAAGTAATATTGTTTATCTATATAAAATATTTTTATGATTACAAATTACAGTTTAGTAGAAAAGTTAGTATTTTTTAGATAAGAGAAATATAGTATTAAAAGATCAATTGTATTTTTATAGAATTTATTGACATAAAAAGGCAAAAATGTATAATTAAGGTGATATGATTTCGAAGGGGAATAATTATGTTAAAAAAAATTTTTTATTGTAAGTCTAATTTTTATAGGAATTGTATTTGGTGGGAGTCAAAAAGTATTTGCAACTGAATTGGTTGAAGAAAAAGCAGAAAAAATATTATATTCTGCACATTTATATGATTTTAATGGAAATTATATAAATAAGTGGCTTAATACAACTAAAAATGGAGCATTTAATGCTATAGATCCAAAATACAAAGGAACTGTTAATAAGACTAATCTTTCAGGTTACGGAACTGTTGAGGGAATTGCATTAGAGGGTGTTAGAATTGATTTTACACAAGATCGTTATGTTTTGAGTTATGATGGTGGATATAAAAATCCTAATTTTGTAAAAGTAGTTCAAAAAATATTATATAAAAGAGGACATAATATTGGTTCAACAGGAGCAGATGGGGTTTTTGGCTATAGAACAGAGCAGGCTGTTATAGCTTTCCAGAAAGCAAATGGGTTGAGTGCAGATGGAATAGTTGGAAAAAGAACATACTATAGTCTAGCAACTATCTGATTAAATTGTTTTTAGTTCTTTTCATATTTGGCATTTTTATTTGTAGTGTAAGTATAATTCCATGTAATAATGTAGTTAATAAAATAGAGATGTTTAAATAAATATATTTTTTGAAAATAAACAGTACTAACATGCTTTATGTTGGTGTTGTTTTTATTTGTAGTATATTTAAATGAAAATTTTACAATTCAAGAGTTTTGATAGTTTTTTTAGAATTTCATTTTCTTTTTTTAGGTAGTGATTAAATTATAGTTGTGAAATTTATATCAAAAAATTATAAAAATGTTATTTATATGATAAAGTGGCATTAATACTAGTGTTTAGAGGTTATCAAAATGATAATAAGCTATCAAAATGATAAAATTTTAGCTGAGGAAGTTAGTTGTTTATTCATAAATTACATTATTTATACATAACTATAAGTTTTTTTCGCTTTTTTCTAAGTGAGGAGTTGGCATGTATATTGCTAATTATATAAGTGTCAGTTGGATAAACGATTATTGTAGAAGGAGAGATAGGATTATGGAAAAAATTCAATGGAAAGCTAACACTATGAAACCTGGTGATAAAGAAGCTTCTATTTCTTTTTTAAGTAAAAAAGAGGTTAGTAAAGCTAGAAGATTTCACGAAAGTATAGATGGATACAAAGAAACACCTTTAGTTAAGTTAGATAACTTAGCAAAACATATAGGGATTAAAGGATTATATGTTAAAGATGAATCATATAGATTTGGATTAAATGCTTTTAAAGTTCTTGGAGGATCATATTCAATGGGTAGATACCTTGCTATGAAACTTGGAAAAGAAAATGAAGAAGTTTTATATCCAGAAATAGTATCAAAAGAAACAAAAGTAAAACTAGGTGATGTTACTTTCTATACAGCTACAGATGGTAACCATGGAAGAGGAGTTGCTTGGACTGCAAATAAATTAAATCAAAAATCAGTAGTTTTAATGCCAAAAGGTTCTTCACTTACAAGACTTAATAACATTAAAGCAGAAGGTGCTGATGCTTCAATCACTGACTTAAATTATGATGATGCAGTAAGATTAGCAGCTAAACAAGCTGACGAAAACAATGGAGTAATGGTTCAAGATACAGCATGGGAAGGATATGTAGATATTCCAACTCATATTATGCAAGGTTACGGAACAATGGCTTTAGAAGCTATGGACCAACTTGAAGGATATGGAGTAAAAAGACCAACTCACATATTTATACAAGCAGGAGTAGGTTCATTAGCAGGTGCTGTTCAGGGAGTATTTGCTAGTGAATTTGAGGAGTGTCCTATAACAACAGTTGTAGAGGCAAATTTAGCTGATTGTTATTATAAATCAGCAGTAGCAAATGATGGAAAAGCAAGATTTGTTGGAGGAGATATGCAAACAGTAATGGCTGGACTTGCATGTGGAGAGCCAAATATTATAGGATTTGAAGTTCTTAAAAATTATGCTAAGTGCTTTATATCTGCACCTGACTGGGTATCAACAAAAGGAATGAGAATACTTGGAGCACCTGTAAAAGGTGATAATCAAGTTATATCAGGAGAATCAGGAGCTGTTACAACAGGGGTTGTTTTTGAAATAATGACAAATCCTGCACTTGCTGATTTAAGAAAAGAGTTAAAACTTGATGAAAACTCAGAAGTACTTGTATTTAGTACAGAAGGAGATACAGACCCAGAGAAATATAAAGAGATAGTTTGGAACGGATTAATAACAGAGTACGATAAATAATTTTAATTTAAACGAATTTTAAAAATGTAATTTTAGAATAAGATTTTTGGAGGCGGAAAGTTATGTTAAATCAAAAAAGAAAAGATGAAGTAGTAGATATTTGTAGAGAATTAATTAGTCATTATAGTCTTTCAGGTCAAGAAGATGGTGTTGTTAAGTCAATGAAAGCTAGATTTGAAAAAATGGGATTTGATGATGTTCAAGTAGATAAATATGGTAATGTAATAGGACATATCAAAGGAAATAAACCAGGTAAAAAAATATTATTAGATGGTCATATTGATGTAGTACCAGTTCCTGATAAAACAAAATGGTCACATGATCCATTTGCTGGAGAAATAGTAGATGGAAAAATATATGGAAGAGGAACATCTGATATGAAAGGTCAAGTAAGTGCTATGCTTGCAGCTGCAGCTTACTTTGCTGAAGACACAAAAAAAGATTTCGCTGGAGATATATATGTAGCTGGTGTTTGTGAAGAAGAATTATTTGAAGGTGTAACAGCTAGAGAAATTAGTAAAAATATCAAACCTGACTATGTTGTAATCGGTGAAAGTTCAGAATTAAACTTAAAAATTGGACAAAGAGGTAGAGCAGAAGTTGTTGTTGAAACATATGGTAGACCAGCTCACTCAGCTAACCCAGAAAAAGGAATAAATGCTGTTTATAAAATGTCTAAATTCATAGAAAGAATACAAGAAATTCAACCTGTAGTTCATCCAGAATTAGGAAAAGGAATACTTGTTTTAACAGATATTAAATCATCACCATATCCAGGTGCTTCAGTAGTTCCAGATTATTGTAAAGCAACTTTTGATAGAAGACTTGTAGTTGGAGAAACTCCAGAATCAGTTCTTGCACCAGTTCAAAAAATTGCTGAAGAATTAATGGCTGCTGATCCAGAAATGAAAATTAAAGTTTCATACTCACATGGTAAAGAAACTTGTTATACAGGAGAAACTGTAGAAGCTGAAAGATTCTTCCCAGCTTGGTTATACAATAAAGATGATGAGTTTGTACAACTTGCATTAAAAGGACTTAAATCAGCAGGAATAGATCCAGAAATAACAGTTTACTCATTCTGTACAAATGGTTCACATTACGCAGGAGAAGCTGGAATTCAAACAATAGGATTTGGTCCATCAAGAGAAAACTTAGCTCACACAATAGATGAACATATAGAAGTAGCTCAATTACAAAAAGGTGTAGAAGGATATTACGGTATCTTAAAATCAGTTTATAACAAATAATTAGGAGATGAATTTATATGAAAACATTAATCAAGCATGGATTAATAGTGGATGGTCTTTTAAATAAGCCATATAAATCAGAGCTTCTAATTGAAGATGGTAAAATAGCAAAAATTACCGAACTAATAGAAGATGAAGTTGATGAAATTATTGATGCTAAGGGCAGAGTTGTCTGCCCAGGCTTCATCGATACACATAGTCACTCAGATTTAATGATGCTAGTAAATCCTTATAATGAAATTAAAATTAGACAAGGAATTACAACTGAAGTTTTAGGTCAAGATGGTATATCTATGGCTCCACTTCCAAAAGAATTTATAAGTCCTTGGAGAAAGAATATTGCTGGTCTAGATGGTGAAACAGATGATATAGATTGGGAATATGAAACAACAGATAATTATTTAAGTATGATGGAAAAAGGTGGAGTAAGTATTAACGAAAGTTACTTAGTTCCACATGGAAATGTAAGAATGGAAGCTATGGGACTAGTTGATGAACCTGCTACTGACGAACAAATCCAAAAAATGTGTGAAATTACTGAAAGAGAAATGTTAGCAGGAGCTTATGGTTTATCAAGTGGATTAATATATATTCCATGTGCATATTCAAAAACACAAGAATTAATAGAAATGTGTAAAGTAGTAGCTAAATATGATGGTGTATTCGTTGTTCACCAAAGAAGTGAAGCTGATACTATTGTAAGTTCTATGGAAGAAATATTAAGAATAGGAAGAGAGTCTGGCGTTAAAATACATTTTTCACACTTTAAAGTTTGTGGAAAACAAAACTGGAAATACATTCCTGATATGGAGAGATTACTTGATGAAGGTGAAAAACAAGGTCTTAAAATAAGTTATGACCAATATCCATATGCAGCAGGAAGCACAATGCTAGGTGTTATTCTTCCACCATGGGCACATGATGGTGGAACAGACAAGTTAATGGAAAGATTAGCTGATGAAGAGTGTAGACGCAGAATGAAGGAAGATATGGCCAACGGTATACCAGGTTGGGATAATTTCGTTCAATTTGCAGGAATAGATCAAATATTAGTTACTAGTGTTAGAACAGAAAAAAATCAAGATGTTATAGGTAAAAGTCTTGAAGAGATAGGAAAAATGAGAGGAAAAGATCCTCTAGATGCAACATTTGATTTATTACATGATGAAGAAAATGCAGTAGGAATGGTTGATTTCTACGGATTAGAAGAACATGTAATTAAATTCTTATCAAGACCAGAACAAAATGTTTGTACAGATGGTCTTCTTGCTGGGAAACCACATCCAAGAGCTTATGGTTCATTCCCAAGAGTACTTGGAAGATATGTTAGAGAACAAAAAGTTCTTACTCTTGAGCAAGCTATTCATAAAATGACTAAAAAAGCAGCAGACGCTATGGCTATCAAAGATAGAGGTAGCCTAGAAATTGGAAAAGCAGCAGATATAGTTATTTTTAATCAGGATACTGTAATAGACAAAGGTACATTTGTAGATTCAACACAATATCCTGAAGGAATAGATTTTGTTATGGTAAATGGTCAATTAGTACTTGAAGAGGGTGAATGTAGAAAAATTACACCAGGTAAAGTGCTAAGAAGAAAATAATCACAGTTATAGTTAGTTTGTTAATTTTTTAAAAATTAAAATATATATTCGTTGTAAAAATAGGAGGTACCAGTTATGGCAAATTTAAAAGTTAATATATTAGGAATGGAATTTAGAAATCCAGTTATGACAGCAGCAGGTCCAGGAGCTAAAGATGCAGATTTAATTCTTAAAGCTGTAGAACTTGGTGTTGGAGGAATTTGTACAAAAACAGTTTCAGAAAAAGCAGCAGATGTACCAAGACCATGTATGGCAAAAACAAATAGTGGTTTCTTAAACACTGAGTTATGGTCAGAGTTAACAGTTGAGCATTGGGTTAAAAATGAGTATCCAAGAATTAAGGCAGCTGGACTTCCAGTTATAGTTAGTATGGGATACACAGCAGATCAGATTGCTAAAGTTGCACCACTTGTTAAACCTTATGCAGATGCAGTTGAACTTTCAACTCACTATGTTGGTACAGATGTACAACCTATCGTTGATGCTATGAAAGCAGCTAAAGCAGCTTTAGATTGTCCAGTATTTATGAAAATGAGTCCACATACAGATATTCACGTTATCGCTAAAGCTTTAGAAGATGCTGGTGCAGATGGACTTGTTATGATTAACTCATTTGGACCTTGTATGGCAATTGATACTGAAACAGGACTTCCAATAATGGGTAGTAAAACAGGATATGGTTGGTTATCAGGTTCACCAATAAGACCTCTTGCTATAAGAAACATATATGATGCTTCAAGAGCTATTAAAATTCCAATAATAGGTGTTGGAGGAGTTACTTGTGGTAGAGATGCAGCAGAAATGATGATGGCTGGAGCTTCAGCAGTACAAGTTTGTACAGAAGCTATCTTAAAAGGACCAGGAATTTATAAAAAAATTGCTGATGAGTTAAATGAATTCTTAGATTCACATGGATATAAAGATGTAAATGAAATTGTAGGTTTAGCTCATAAAATGGATTCACAAAGAACATTTAAAACAGAAAAAAGAGAAATACCTACAATAGATCATGATAAATGTATTAAATGTAAAATTTGTATAACAAGTTGCGTATATGATGCAATTTCAATAACAGATAAATTAGAAATAGATGCAGATAAATGTTTCGAATGTGGTTTATGTGTTACAAGATGCCCAAAAAGCGCTTTAGAGCTTCCTTACAAATAGGATGTTTTATATAAAATAAAAAATGATAGTAACGTTCTTTAAAAGCAAGCTTATAGCTTCCTTTTAAAGAATGTTTATTATAAATATTTCAATGGAGGAATTCGTAATGAAAGATATAATAAATACAACAAAGGCACCTGGAGCTATAGGACCTTATTCACAAGCTACAGGAGTAGGAAGATTAGTTTTCGTATCAGGACAACTTCCTATAGATATGGCTACTGGTGAATTAGTTAACGAAATTAAAGGAGCAACTAAAGCATCATTAGATAATGTTAAAGCTATCTTAGAAGAAGCTGGAACATCAATGGATAATGTTTTAAAAACAACAGTTCTTTTAAAAGATATTAACGATTTTGCAGCAGTAAATGAAGTTTATGGACAATACTTTACTAAAGACTGTCCAGCAAGAGCTTGTTTCGCAGTAGGAAAACTTCCTAAAGATGCGTTAGTAGAAATCGAAGTTATTGCTTGTAGAGAAAAACACTAATTTTTATTTGAAATTAGACTTATTTTTAGATTACTTTTAACCTTATAATTGTTAATCTTTTTATATGAAGGGAGGGACATACATTAGCCCTTTCTTGAAAGGGATACAACTAGTGTATGGGTGCACGTATGTGTGGTTTAGAAGAAATTAAATTTAGTAGATATGGTAATTTTCTAATCTACCAGCATTTTTATCTGCAATTGCTGTAGTTGAAAAATAGCTGAAGATTAGGAAAGTTAATATCGATTTCGGTATTGTGATTTAAAATTATTAAATTTTTAAATCAATATCATAGTTACTAAATAAAAGATACAATTTAAAGTTTTAAATCAAATACTGATTGAAGTATATAAATGACTTTCCTAAAAATAATTTTAGGAGATGGAATTTATGTTTAATTGGTTTAAAAAATTTACACCGTTTCAAAAATGGTTTTTTTGTGTATTTTTAGTTGGAGCAATTGTGTCACTTTTTCTTCCGTTGGCAACGGGAGCTTCATGGGCAACTGTATTTGAATTTACAGCTGTGTTAGGAATATTATCTACAATATCAGGAATATTAAACTCTATATATGTTTGTAGAGCAGAAATTATTTTATATTTTTGGTGGGGAGCAAACACAGTGTTTTTTGGAATACAATGTATACCAGAACATTTATATTCAACTTTTTTCTTAAATATAGTTATAGTTTTACCAATAATAGTTTGGGGATACTATAAATGGCGTAAAGATATTAAGAAAGCTCAAGAAATTGGAGAAATGAAAGAAGATGACACAGTACAAATAAGAAAATTTAATGCAAAACAATGGGTTTTAGCAGCTGTTATTTTTATAGTAGCATGGGCTGCTTATTGCGTATTCGCAATATACTTCCCAGATATTGTAGCTCTATTTGGAATAAAAATCCCTATGGATGCTAACTTTATTTTAGATTCTCTTATTGCAGTAGGAACAGCTTATGCAGTAATATTAACAGGTACTCGTAATGTAGAAAACTGGTATTTCTGGTTTATTGTTAACATTGTAGGTATAGGTTTATTCTTAGATCAACTTATAAAATCAATAGTTGCTGGTAATATGAGTATCATGCAATTAGGTGGTGTAATTATGTATGTTCAATACTTAGTATCTAATATATATGGATATTGGTGTTGGCTTAATCTTAGAAAGAAACAAAAAGGCAAAGGTAAACAAGGCGATAAACAAGTTGCAGCTTAATAAAAATTCTATAGTGTAATTTTAAAATTACACTATAGAATTAAAGATAACAATAAAAAAATAAGTTTTAATTTTATAAATTTTCATTTTAATTCTAAAATTTATAGCAAAGGGAGGGACTTGTCTTTGAGAATGTTCCGATCCTAAACCGCGTAATCTTTATTTGTTTTAGAAACAACTTATAGTTTTGAAATCATTTCTTGAAGTTATACAAGTAAATTATTAAAATCTAAGTTTCTCATTTTTAAAAATAACGGTTTACCATCAGGAGTTGAAGACAGGGGTGCTAAATGAGTGGTTTACATGAATTTGGAACAATAATAAATGCTATAGGAGGAATTCTATTAGCATATGGATATTTACCACATATCTATGATCTTATCAAAACTAAGAAAAAAGGCTCTAACAGCTTACAATACTGGGTTATTATGACCTTTGGTATTTTCTGTATATCTATAAATATGTTTATTCAAGGAATACCGTTAGTTCAACAAATTACACAAATATTTAACGTTGGATTAGCATTTATTTCAACAGTAGTATTAATTTACTATATTGCAAAAGAGAAAAGAACTTTAGCGAATAAATAATATTTACTTAGATAGAAGGAGTTGAATATAATGGGATTAGATACAATAGGTAATATCGCACAGTTTTTGGGAAGTGCAGTATTAGTTTATTCATACTTTCCACAAATATATAAATTGTTTAAAAGTAAAAATGCTAGTGGGATGAATCTTCAATTTTGGACTATACTTACTATAGGGTTAACTTGCATAGCAATAAACTTAAGTATTGTAGGTGTTCAATGGTTCATACAATTTACTCAATGGTTTAACGTAATATTAGCATTTATTGTTTTAGTATTAAGTATTAAATATAAAGGCATGGCTAAAAGAGCTGCCAATTAATTTATAAATAAACTAGATGAATTTAAATAAAATATTGATTTTATTTAATTAAAACATATAAAGTTTATTAATATTTATATGTTTTAAGATAAGAGGCATATTTAACCTCGTTATCTGTAAGGAAAAAATACTCAAACCTTAAGTTTTCTTAGGTTCGAGTATTTTTTCTATAAAATAAGAGTAAATTAGATGAAATTTAAATTGATAGTTTTGGATGATTTATGCCTTAGTTAAAAAGTCAAACAGGGAGATGAATGTTATGCAAAGATTTGATAGAAAATTAGTAATAGTAAGAGGCGGAGGAGATATAGCTACAGGGGTTATACAAAAATTAAAACGTGCTGGATTTAATGTAGTTGTATTAGAAAGCTCTAAACCTAGTAGTATTCGAAGAAATGTTTGTCTAAGTGAAGCTATTTATAATGGTGAAGCTAAGGTAGAAGATATTAAAGCTATAAGGGTTAATGATATTAATCATGTGAATGATGTATTAAATCATGGTGATATAGCTATGTTAGTAGATGAAACAGGTGAATGTATTAAATATCTTAGAGGTATAGCAGTTATTGATGCTATATTAGCTAAAAAAAATATAGGTACTAATAGGGCTATGGCACCAATTACCATAGGACTAGGACCAGGATTTGAAGCAGGAGAAGATGTTGATATTGTTGTTGAAACAATGAGAGGGCATAATCTTGGAAGACTTATTTTCAATGGTTTTGCTAAAGAAAATACAGGAGTTCCTGGTGCTATAGCAGGAGTTGCTGAAGATAGAGTAATTTATAGTGAAGCAGATGGGATTTTCAAAGGTATTAAGAAAATTGGAGATATTGTAAAAGCAGGTGAAGTTATAGCAACAGTTAGTGGATATGACGTTAAATCTAAAATTGATGGAGTCTTAAGAGGTCTTATAAGAGATGATTTTGAGGTTACTAAGGGATTTAAGATTGCTGACGTAGATCCAAGACTTGCAGAAAAAGAAAATTGTGATACTATATCAGATAAGGCTAGAGCTGTTGGTGGAGCTACATTAGAAGCTCTTATGATAATGTTAGAAAAATTAAAATAAAATTGAATTATATGTAAGAAGTTTGAGTTTAATAAGAATAATTTAGCTTATCAATCTGATAAGCTGTTATAAAACTTCTTAAAACATTAAAAAAACAAGGTTTGAAGGGTATTATCAAAATGATAATACCCTTTTCATATTGATAAACACTTGTAAATTTTTACTTAAAATACTATGAGATGTGCAAAAAATGTGACAACTTTTATAGTTTTTAAAGATTTTAGTTGGCATATTAATTGCTAGTAATATAAAAAGATAGAAATAGTTATGTTGTTAAGAAAACGTATTACATAGAACTATTATCAATAATATAAGGAAGTTAAGCTATAGGAGGTTTTAAGATGATTATTGTAGGAAATGGAACACTAGTTGCAAGAGATGGAAAAAATACATTTTTAGAAAATGGTGCAGTTGTAATTGACGGAACTAAAATACTTGAGGTTGGAAATACTGAGGAGTTAAAGGGCAAATATCCAAATGCTGAATTTATAAATGCAGATGGAAATCTTATTATGCCAGGTCTTATAAATGCTCACCATCATATATATAGTGCATTTGCTAGAGGAATAATGTTAAACAATCCGCCAGCGACATGTTTTACAGATATATTAAAAAATATGTGGTGGAAAATAGATAAAAAATTAACACTTGAAGATGTTAAATATAGTGGTTATGCAACAATGATTGATTGTGTTAAAAAAGGTGTGACAACTATATTTGATCACCATGCTAGTCCACATGCTGTTGAAGGAAGCTTATTCACACTTGCTGATGTAGCTAAAGAAGTAGGACTTAGAGCTTCTTTATGTTATGAAACATCAGATAGAGATGGAGAGGCAATTGCTGACGCAGGAATTAAGGAAAATGTAGATTTTATAAAATATGCTATGAAAGATGATTCAAAAATGCTAAATGGAATGTTTGGTATGCATGCACAATTTACTTTAAGTGATAAAACTATGGAAAAATCAGTTGCAGCAATGCAAGGTCTTGATGCAGGATATCACGTACATGCAGCTGAAGGTATAGAAGATTTACAAGCATGCCTTAAAGATCATGGAAAAAGAGTAATTGAAAGATTAATGGATTTTGATATTCTTGGAGAAAAAACTTTAGCTGTTCATGGTATTCATATTAATTCAAGAGAAATGGATATTTTAAAAGATACTAACACAACAGTAGTTAATAACCCAGAATCAAATATGGGAAATGCTGTAGGTTGTGCTCCTACTATGGAAATGATGAAAAGAGGAATTAATGTAGGTCTTGGTACAGATGGTTACACAAGTGATATGTTTGAGTCAATGAAAGTTGGAAATATAATTCATAAACATAATTTATGTGATTCAAATGTAGCATGGGGAGAAATTCCAACTATGTTCTTCGAAAATAATAAATCTATTGCCACAAATCATTTTGGTACAAAGATTGGTTCTTTAGAAAAAGGAGCTGTTGCGGACGTAATTGTTGTGGAATATGATCCATTAACACCTATGTGTGCTGATAATATAGATGGACATTTATTATTTGGTGTAGATGGAAATAGTACATTAACAACTATTATTAATGGTAACGTTGTTATGAAAAATAGAGTTTTAGTAAATATAGATGAAAAAGCTATGATGAGAAAATGTAGAGAAGTTTCAGGTAAACTTTGGACTAAATTTTAATCAATAATTGAAACTAGGAGTGATTTCAATGGGAACTATATTAACTAGGGGAAAATTAGTTAATGCTGATAAAACTATAGAGAGTGATATTCGTTTTGAAAATGGCGTTATTACTGAAATAGGGAATAATATTGTAAGAAGAGATAATGACGAAGTAATAGATGTTAATGGTTCTTATATTATTCCGGGGGGAATTGATACACACACACACTTTGACTTAGACACAGGTGCAATGTTAACAGCAGATGACTTTAAGACAGGAAGTAAAGCAGCTATTTGTGGTGGAACAACAATGATTATGGATTTTGCAACACAAGATAAAGGTGGAACTTTAGAAGATGCATTAGAAGTTTGGCATAAAAAAGCTGATGGTGTTTCATTCTGTGATTATGGTTTCCATATGGCTATTACAGATTGGAATGAAAGAACTTCAGAGTCAATGCAAACAATGGTTGATGAAGGTGTAAGTTCATTTAAGATGTATATGGCATATAAAGGAACTTTGCAAGTTAATGATTCAGAAATATATGAAGGTCTAAAAAGAAGTACAGAAGTTGGCGGAATTATAGGTTTCCATTGTGAAAATGGAGATTTAGTTGTTGAGAAAGTAAGCGAACTAAAAAAAGAAGGGTTATTAGAACCTAAATATCATCCACTTTCAAGACCTAGTATTTTAGAAGAGGAAGCTATTTCTAGAGTTACTAAGATAGCTGAATTTGCAAAAGCACCTTTATATATTGTTCATTTGAGTAGTGAATTAGGATATAAAGAAGCTATAAGAGCTAGAAATGCTGGAGTAGAAATCTACTTAGAAACTTGTCCACAATATTTATTATTAGATGACAGTAAGTATGAGCCAACATGGGGAGATCCTTTTAATGGAGCTAAATATGTAATGTCACCACCACTTAGAAAGACAAGTGATAACGAAGCTTTATGGAAAGGCCTTCAAAATGGTGATATAGAGATTACAGGAACAGACCATTGTTCATTTAATTATGAAGGACAAAAAACACAAGGAAAACATGACTTTAGTAAAATTCCAAATGGTGCACCAGGAGTTGAACATAGAATGCTTACAATGTATCAATCTGGAGTTGCAGAAAATAAAATTTCTATAAATAAATATGTTGATCTTACATCAACAAAAGCAGCTAAATTATTTGGAATGTATCCAAGAAAAGGTGTAATTGAATGTGGTAGTGATGCTGATTTAGTAGTTTTAAATCCTAATAAATCATTTGTTATTACAGCAGAAAATCAGCATCAAAATGTTGATTATACACCATATGAAGGATTTAAAGTTGATGCAAATATAGATTATGTTTTTCTTGGCGGAGAAAAAGTTGTTGAAAATAATGAGCTAAATCTTGATGAAGCTAAAGGTAAATATATTAAGAGAAATGCGTTTAAAGGAGAGTGTTAGAGAATGTATGAGTTTATTTTAAATGGAAAAAAAGTAAGTTCAGAAGAAAATGAAAAATTACTTCATTTTTTAAGAGATAAGCAAGGTATAAAGTCAATTAAAAATGGTTGTGATGAAGGGGCTTGTGGAGCTTGTACACTATTAATAGACGGTGTAGCTACAAAAGCTTGTGTCCAACCTCTTGAGAAGGTTCAAGGTAAAACAGTAACAACTATAGAAGGATTTACTGAAAGAGAAAAAGAAGTATTTGCATATGCTTTTACAGAAGCAGGAGCAGTACAATGTGGATTCTGTATACCAGGGATGGTTATAGCAGCAAAAAGTTTATTCAATAAAGAATTAAATCCATCAAAAGATGATGTGAAAAAAGCTTTAAGAGGTAATATTTGCAGATGTACAGGATATGTAAAAATAGAAGAAGCTATAATGCTTGCAGCAAAATTGTTTAGAGAAGATATAGCAGTTCCAAAAAGAGTATGTAAAGGTCTTGTTGGAGAAAATACTCATAAGGTTGATGCAGAAGCTAAAACATTAGGAACAGCAACATATGCAGATGATCTATATTTTGATGGAATGTTATATGGTGGTGCTTTAAGACCAGAACATGCTAGAGAGTTAGTTAAGAAAATAGATATTTCTAAAGCTGTAGCTATGGATGGAGTAGAAGCTGTAGTATTAGCTAAAGATGTTCCTGGAGATAGAATTCTTGGACACTTAAAACAGGATTGGCCAGCTTTAATAGCAGAGGGTGAAGAAACAAGATATGTTGGAGATGCCTTAGCATTAGTTGCAGCTAGAGATAAGAAAACTTTAAAAGAAGCGTTAGCAGCTATAGTGGTTGAAGCAGATAGGTTAGAGCCTGTTACTGAAATTGAAGACGCAATGAAAGAAGATGCACCTAAAATACATGCTGACGGTAATCTTTTAGCTCATGAAAAATTGAATTTTGGAGATGCTGATAAAGCAATTAAAGAATCAAAATATGTTTATGAGGAAGATTTTGTAGTTCCTCCAACAGAACATGCTTTTATGGAACCAGAAGCAGCGGTAGCAAGATATGAAGATGGAATATTAACTGTTTATACAGGTGGACAAGGTATTTATGATGAAGTTCATGAAGTAGGAAAATTATTAGGATTAAGTCCTAAAGAATTAAGAATTAAAAGTATGTATGTTGGTGGAGGATTCGGTGGTAAAGAAGATATGAGTGTTCAACACCATGCAGGACTTTTAACATATGTAACTAAGAAACCAGTTAAAGTTGTTTTATCAAGACAAGAAAGTTTAAATGTTCACCCTAAGAGACATAAAATGAAAATGCATTTTAAAGTTGGAGTAAATGAAGAGGGTATAATTCAAGGAATGAAAGCTACTATTTTATCAGATACTGGTGCATATGCATCACTTGGAGGACCAGTATTACAAAGAGCTTGTACCCATGCAGGTGGACCTTATAACTTCCAAAACATGTCTATAGATGGTAGAGCTTATTACACAAATAATCCACCAGCTGGAGCATTTAGAGGTTTTGGGGTTACTCAATCAGCATTTGCTATGGAAACATGTTTAAATAAACTTGCTGAAATGGTTGGCATATCAGGTTGGGAAATTAGATATAGAAATGCTATAAAACCAGGAGATGTTTTATCAAATGGACAAATAGCTGATGCAGGAACTGCTTTTGTTGAAACTTTAGAAGCTGTTAAAGATGAATACAATAATAATAAAATAGTTGGTATAGCTTCAGCATTTAAAAATGCTGGTATAGGTGTTGGGATTCCTGATATCGGAAGATGTAATCTAGCTATTATAGATGGAAAAATACATGTTAGATCATCAGCAGCAGACATCGGTCAAGGAATTATGACTATAAATGCACAGGTTGTTTCAGAAGTAACAGGTTTAGATCAAAGTTATATAGTTGTTGAAAGACCAGATAGTTTCTTAACTCCTGATGCAGGAACAACAACAGCCTCAAGACAAACAGTATTTACTGGTGAAGCAACAAAAGTGGCAGCAAATAAACTAAGAAAAGCTTTAATGGATAAAAAAATAGAAGAGCTTGAAGGGAAAATTTTTGAAGGTGAATATTCTGGAATTACAGATCCAATGGGATGTGACAAACCAAATCCTGTAAGTCACGTTGCTTATGGATTTGCTACACAGTTAGTAATTCTTGATGAGACTGGAAAAGTATCTAAAGTTGTTGCAGCACATGATGTTGGTAGAGCAATAAACCCTAAAGGTGTCGAAGGACAAATAGAGGGTGGAGTTGCTATGGGACTTGGATATGCATTAACAGAAGATTTTATTACTAAAGAAGGTAGACCAGCACAAAAATATGGAACTCTTGGTCTTATGAGATCAATATCAGTTCCAGAAATTGAAGGAATTATTATTGAAAAAAATAAAGCTGATTTAAGTTTTGGAGCTAAAGGAGTTGGAGAAATAGTTTGTGTACCAACAGCTCCAGCAGCTCAAAATGCATACTATAAATTTGATAAAGAATTTAGAACAGAGTTACCTTTACAAGGAACTCCTTATAAGAAAAGAAAATAATTAAAATAAGTATTATAAAAAAATTTATTATTTTTAAATACTGGGAAAGTTGTGGTGATCATAACTTTCCCAAAAAAATAAAAAATCTATCACAGTTTAATTTAATTTTTATTTAGAGATATTATTTTAAGTACTTCCCCAAAAACAGATATTTTTAAAGTAAAAATTAAAAGCGCAGTAATATGATAATTACGGAGGGACAAACTATGGATTACAGTAAAATAGGAACAGATATAAATAGAGTTGATGCTTTCGCAAAAGTAACAGGTAAAGCTAAGTATGCGGGAGATTTTTTTGAACCTGACGTTTTGGTAGGTAAGGTTTTAAGAAGTCCTTATGCACATGCACTTATAAAAAGCATTGATACAACTGAGGCAGAAAAGTTAGAAGGAGTGGAAGCTGTTTTGACACATAAAAATGTGCCACAAAACAAGTTTGCTACTGCAGGGCATCCTTATTCTCTAGATCCTAGTCATAGAGATATAGAAGATAGAATGTTAATAACTGATAAAGCTAGATTTGTTGGAGATGTTGTAGCAGCAGTTGTTGCAAAAGATGAACTTATAGCTAAAAAAGCACTAAAGTTAATAAAAGTAGAATATGAAGTACTACCATTTGTATTAGATCAAAAAGAAGCAATCAAAGAGGGTGCTCCAGTTATACATGAAGAAAGACATAATAATGTTATAGGTGATTTTGGATTTAATGTTGGAGATATAGATAAAGTCTTTGAAGATGCTGATAGAGTTTTTGAACATGATTATGAGACTCAAATAGTTCAACACTCACAATTAGAACTTCATAATGCATTAGCTAAAAGAGATGAAAATGGAAGATTATTAGTAATAACTTCTACTCAAATTCCACATATAGTAAGAAGAATAGTAGCTCACGCATGCGGACTACCTATAGGTGAAGTTAGAGTAATTAAGCCATTTATTGGTGGTGGTTTTGGTGGAAAACAAGATGTTGTTATAGAGCCACTTACAGCAGCAATGTGTCTAGCAGTAGATGGAAGACCTGTAAGATATACTTTAACTAGAGAAGAAGATATTATAGATGCAAGAACTAGACATGCTATGAAAATGAATATGAAATTTGCTATTAAGGATAATAAGCTTAAAGGATATGAAATTCATAACTTTGTAAATAACGGGGCTTATGCATCACATGGACATTCTATAGCGCTTAGTGCTGGTAGTAAAATAAGAGCATTTTATGATATAGATGCTGAAAAATATGTACCAAAAACAATCTATACAAATTTACCTGTAGCAGGTGCTATGAGAGGATATGGTATCCCACAAATAACATTCGCTATTGAAAGTTGTATGGATGATATTGCGAAGGAACTAGACTTAGATCCAGTAGATTTTAGATTAGACAGTTTAATAAAAGAAGGCTTTAGAGATAAAGATAATGAATTATATGTAAGATCATTTGTGCTTCCAGAGTGTATAAAAAAAGGAAGAGAATTGATTGATTGGGATAGAAAAAGAGAACTTTATAAAAACAATACAGGAGATAAACGAAGAGGCGTAGGAATGGCTTGCTTTAGTTATTACTCAGGAACATATCCTGTAGCTTTAGAAGCAGCAGGAGTCAGAATTGTAATGAACCAAGATGGTACAGTACAAGTTCAAATGGGTGCAACTGAAATAGGTCAAGGTAGTGATACTGTATTTACACAAATGGTAGCAGAAGCTATAGGAATAGATGTTAAGGATGTTTTTGTTATATCTACACAAGATACTGATGTTACACCATTTGATACAGGTTCATATGCTTCAAGACAATCTTATATTGCAGGTCATGGAATGAAAAAAGCTGCACTTGAAATTAGAAGAAAAATTTTAGATATAGCAAGTGAAAAGTGTGGTGTATTTGCTGAAGATCTTGATATCGTAGATGGAAAAGTAGTTGAAAAAGAATGTCATGAGAGAGTGTGGTTTACTGTTAAAGAGATAGCTACTGAAGCTTATTATAACAAAGACAGATATGCACCAATAACAAGTGATATTACTGTAAAGGTAAGAAACAACTCTATTGCTCATGGAGTAACATTCACTGAAGTTGAAGTTGATATGAAAACAGGTAGAATAGAAATATTAGATATGTATAGCATATTTGATTCAGGTAAAATATTAAATAGAAAAACAGCTGAAGGGCAAGTTCATGGAGGCGTAAGTATGTCTCTTGGTTTTGCATTATCAGAAAAACTTTTATTTAATAAAGAAACAGGAGCACCATTTAATAATAACTTATTACATTATAAGATTGAAACAATGATGGATTCTCCAGATATGAAAGCTGAATTTGTAGAAAAACCTGATCCAACATCAAGTTTTGGACAAAAATCATTAGGTGAAAACACTACTATTTCACCAGCTCCAGCAATTCGTAATGCAGTGTTAAATGCTACAGGAATTGCGTTCAATAAATTGCCAATGGATCCACAGTCAGTATTTGAAAAATTTAAAGAAGTTGGAATTTTATAGGAGGAGAAGATTATGTACGATATTAGAGGTATAGCTGAACCTAAAACTTTAGACGAAGCTTTAAAAATATTAAATAAAAATCAGGATTTAACTATTATAGCAGGAGGAACTGATGTACTAGTTAAGTTACATGAAGAACGTATGACAGATTTAGATCTTTTAAGTATTAAAGAGATTGAAGAATTGAGAATGATAAAGCTTTTAAGTAACGGAACTATAGAAATAGGTTCTATGACAACATTCACAGATATATTTAGAAGTGACCTTTTAAATAAAAAATTATATATTCTTGTAGAAGCAGCTGTTTCTATGGGGGGACCTCAAATAAGAAATAATGCTACAATCGGAGGAAATGTTTGTAATGGTGCTGTATCAGGTGACAGTGCACCAGCATTATTTGCACTTAATGCAAAACTTAAATTGAGAAATGCTAACACTGAAAGAATTGTAGCTATTGAAGACTTTTATGTAGGTCCAGGTAAAGTTGCAATAGAGAAAAATGAAATATTAGTATCAATTTTAATAGAGAAAAAAGATTACGAAAATATAAATGGTACTTATATTAAGTTTGCAACAAGAAAAGCAATGGATATTTCATTAATGGGAGTAGCTGTAGCAATTAAAGTTAATGGAAATAAATTTGAAGATGTAAGGGTAGCTTTAGGAGTTGCAGGACCAACACCTCTTAGATGTGCGAATGCAGAAGTTATGTCTAAAGGTCTTGAAATTACAGATGAAAATATGCATTTAATTGCAAAAGAAGCATTAAAGTCATCAAGAGCTATTGATTTCTGGAATGCATCAAAAGATTTTAAAAATCATTTAGTAGAAGAATTAACTTATCGTGGACTTGTAGAGTCTGTAAAAAGAGTGGGAGGTAAGTAAGATGGGATTAAGAAGAAAAATAAACTTAAATGTTAATGGTAATGATTATGAGATTGACGTGGATGTAAGGGAATCATTGTCAGAAGTTTTAAGAGGTAGATTACATCTTACAGGTGTCAAGGAAGGATGTCATGTTGGAGAATGTGGAGCATGTACAGTTCTTATAGACAATGTGCCTACTACTAGCTGTATATATTTAGCAGTTTGGGCTAATGGTAAGAAAATTAGAACTATAGAAGGTGAAAGTAAAAATGGTAAATTATCACTTGTGCAACAAGCCTTCGTTGATGAAGGAGCTATACAATGTGGTTTTTGTACACCAGGTCTAGTTTTAACATCTACAGCATTAGTTGAAAGTGGCGAAGAATATACAGATGATGACATAAAAAGAGAGTTATCTGGTCATCTTTGCAGATGTACAGGGTATAAAAAAATATTCCTTGCAACAAAGAAAGCTTTAAATAATAAAGATAAATAAATAATAAAAGCAATGAGGAGTTGGACGATATGGATAAAAAAGAAATCATGAATTTATGTGTTGAAAGTTGTATGGAAGGTATGAAAAATCACGAAGGTGGACCTTTTGGATCAGCAATAGTAAAAGATGGTAAAATAATAGCCGTAGGTCATAATAAAGTTATAGGAACTAATGACCCAACTGCACATGGAGAAGTAACAGCAATAAGAGAAGCTTGTAAAAAACTTGGAACATTTGACTTAAGTGGATGTGAGTTATATACAACATCAGAACCTTGTCCTATGTGTATGTCAGCTATTATTTGGGCAAATATCAAAAAAGTTTATTATGGATGTACAGTTCAAGACGCTAGAGACATTGGATTTAGAGATGAGCATATATTAAACTTCTTAAATAATGGATGCAAAGATAAGGAAATTTTAGATCTTGAAGGTATTGACAAATCAGAATGTATGAAAGCATTTGAGTTTTGGACAAATGATGCATCAAGAACAGATTATTAATAAAGTGTTAATTAGATAAATTTATACATTAATTAGTAAAATGTAGATTCTTTTGTTGAAATAGTAAAATAGTATAGGAGTTTTATCATGAATGATTTAATTAATATAAAAAATAAAGACGTAATTTCAATTGTTGGAAGTGGAGGAAAAACATCTTTATTGTATAATATAGCAAAAAGCACTTCAAATAACAAAGTTTTAGTTAGTACTACTACTAAAATTAGAATACCAGATAATTGTTTTTATGATTATATAGCCTTCAATGAACAAGATTCCATTACTATCAGCAAGTCTAAGAAGAAAGGAATCTACATTTTAGCTAATAAACTAAATGATGAAAAATTAGAATCTATTGAGATAGATATTTTAGAAAAAATAGTAGATGAATTTGATCTTACTATCCTAGAAGCTGATGGCTCAAAAGAAAAGCTTATCAAAGGATGGAATGATACAGAACCAGTTATATTAGAAAAAACAACTAAAACCATAGGTATAGTTAATTTAGATGTTGTCGGAAAAGTAATAAATGATGAAAATATTCACAGAATAGATAAATTTTTGGACATAACTTGTACAAAAATTAATGATTTAATTGATAAAGAATGTTTGATTAAATTGATAATGAATAAAAATGGATTGTTTAAAAATTCTAAAGGGCAAAAAATATTATTTATTAATGCTGTTGAAACTAAAGAAAAAATGATTTTAGCACAAGAGATTTCTAAAAAGCTAAGACACCAAGGGGTTGAGCTTGATTATATTATAGCTGGGAGTATAGTTGAAGGGGTGTTTTTTAACATATGATAAATGTTGATGCTGTAATATTAGCTTCTGGATTAAGTAGAAGAATGGGAAGTGTTAATAAGCTTTTATTAGAATATCAGGGACAAACTTTAATAGAAAGAACTGTAACAACAGTTATTAGAGCTAATTGTTTTAAAAATATATTAGTTATTGTGAAAGATAAAGAAGTTGAAGAACTTTTATCTAAATATAATAATGTGACTACAGTTTTTAATCCACGATATATATATGGAAAATCAGAGGCTATTAAACTTGCGATTAGAATACTAGGCGAGAGTGAAGGAACTATGTTTATAGTTGGAGATCAGCCATTTCTTGATGCAGATAGTATTTTAAGATTATGGGGAGAGTTTATACAAGATATTAGTAAAGTTATAGTACCTTGTATTGGAAGAACTGTTGGAAATCCAGTAATATTTCCTAAGAGACTTTATGATGAGCTTGGAGCACTTGAAGGTGAACAAGGTGGAATGAAGATACTTAATGGAAAACTAGAATCTGTAAGAAAAGTAAGTTTGAATAATCATAAGGCATTTTTTGATATAGATACCAAAAATGATTATCAACTTTTACTTAATGATAGAATGTGAAATATAGAATTTTAAAGAAAGGAAGAGGCAATAGCCTCGATGGTGAACTTGGATGGAGCATAAGATACTACAAGAAATTGAGGATAGAGTTTTAAAAGGTGAAACTTGTGCTTTAGTTACTGTAACAGAATCAAAAGGTTCAACACCAAGAAAAATAGGATCACTTATGGCTGTTTTTAATGATAGTATATCAGGAACTATAGGTGGAGGAATTGTTGAATATAATGTTATAAATGAAGCAAGAAATCTTTTTATAACTGGCATGGATAAAGCGTTTGAATATGGAATGGCACCAACAGATCCATTAAAACTTGCTTGTGGAGGAAGTGTTAAAGGATTTATAAAGGTATTTAAACCTTCAAATAAACTTGTTATAATAGGAGCAGGTCATGTTTCAAGAGAATTAACCTACATAGCAAAAAGATTAGATTTTGATATTGTTGTTATTGATGATAGAGAAGATTATAAAGAAGTTAATGGTATAGAAGTCCTTACAGGGGATGTAGTATCTCATATTAGAAGCTTAAATTTACCATACAATACTTATGTTATTATTGCATCAAGAGGTCATAGTGTTGATAAAGTAGCTTTAAAAGAATTTATAGAACTAGATTTAAAATATATTGGTATGATAGGAAGTAGAGCAAAAGTAACACAAGTCACTAAAGAATTACTAGCTGAAGGAATAGACATAAAGTTTTTTGAAAAACTATATGCACCAATAGGTTTAGATTTTTCAGATGGAACACCAGCAGAAATTGCAATTGAAATTCTAGCAGAAATATTGAAAATAAAAAATGAAGGTACAGGAAATCATAGAAGAATAAATATAAAAGAAAAGGTTTATCCTTTAATTAAATAGTAACTTCTGTGGTAGCTAAATTAAGTTCTTTGTTTATTTGAGTGTGATTTGGAAGGAGTTTTGTTTATGTATACATTAGGAATTATAACAAGTAGTGATACTGGTTATAGAGGCGAACGAGAAGATAAAAGCGGTCAGGTTATTAGAGAAATGGCAGAAGCTAATGGTTTCGTTGTGGAAGATTATGTAATCGTTCCAGATGAAAAAGACGCATTAAAAGAACAATTTATCAAAATGAGTGATGAATTAAATTTAAATTTAATTCTTAGTACAGGAGGAACAGGATTCTCTCCTAGAGATATAACACCAGAGGCAACAAAAGAAATTATCGAAAGAGAAGCACCGGGAATTGTTGAAGCTATAAGAATGTATAGCATTAGCATAACTAAAAGAGCTATGCTTTCAAGAGCGGTATCAGGGATTAGAGGTAAAACTTTAATTGTTAATTTACCAGGAAGTCCTAAAGCTTGCCAAGAAGCTTTAGAATATGTATTAAATGATTTAAAACATGGGATTGACATATTAAATGAAACAGCAAAAAATTGTGCTAGAAAATAATTTTTAATTAAGAGGTGTGTATTATGAAGATGATAAAAACAGAAGATGCAGTAGGACAGGTACTCCTACATGATATGACTCAAATTTTACCAGGTGAATTTAAAGGTAGAAGATTTGTAAAAGGTCAAGTAATAACAGAAGAAGATATTCCTGTATTACTTTCAATAGGAAAAGAGCATATTTATGTGGGTGAAATTGGAGAAGGCTTTGTACATGAAAATGATGCAGCTGAAATATTAGTTGATATTGCTTGTGGAGAAGGCTTTGAATTTAGTGATATTAAAGAAGGCAAAATAGATGTAATAGTTAAGGAAGATGGTATATTAAGAATAGATAAGGAAGAGTTACTAAAGCTTAATATGATTGATGATATAATCTTTTCAACTCTTCTTGGAAACATACCTATTAAAAAAGGTGATAAAGTTGCAGGAACAAGAGTTATCCCTTTAATGATAAAACAAGAATTATTACAAGAAGCTAGAGAAAAATGTACTAAAAAAATTATATGGGTCGATGAAATTCATAAAAAGAAAGTTGGTATAGTTACAACTGGTAGTGAAGTTTATTATGGAAGAATTCAAGATAAGTTTGGTCCTGTTATTAGAAGTAAAGTTGAAGAATATGGATGTGAAGTTTTAGGGCAAACTATAGTGAATGATGAAAAAGAGATGATTAAAGATGCTATCAAGGCATGGTTAGCTAAAGGTGCAGAAATGGTTATTTGTACAGGCGGAATGTCTGTTGATCCAGATGATATGACACCAACAGCTATAAAAGAGTGTGGTGGAGAATTTGTAACTTATGGATCACCAGTTTTACCAGGAGCAATGTTATTAGTTTCATATATAAATGGGAATCCTATACTTGGTCTTCCAGGAGCAGTAATGCATTGTAAGAAAACAGTATTTGATTTAGTGTTACCAAGAGTACTAGCGAATGAAAAATTAACAAAACAAGATATAGCAGAGATGGGATATGGAGGATTACTTTAAACACAATTAGTGAATGTGTACACTATGTGTTTTGCAAAGTAAGGAGTGATCGTGATGAATGAATTAACACATTTTGATGAGAATGGAAATGCTCGAATGGTTGATGTAAGTGCTAAAAGTGAAACAAAAAGAATAGCTCTTGCAAGAGGCGGTATTCGTGTAAGTTCTGAGATTATCAAAAGAATTAAAGAAGGAACAGTTGAGAAAGGTGATGTTTTAGGTGTTGCTAGAATTGCAGGAATAATGGGAAGTAAGCAAACAAGTAACATAATTCCTATGTGTCATCCTCTTATGATTAACGGAGCTAATATAGATTTTGAAATAGATGAAGATAATAATGAAATTATAATATATGGTGAAGTTAAGACTACAGGAAAAACAGGTGTTGAAATGGAAGCTTTAACAGCTGTTTCCATAGCAGCATTAACTATTTATGATATGTGTAAAGCGATTGATAAAGGTATGGTATTAACTAATATACATTTAGTTTCTAAAAAAGGTGGTAAAAGTGGAGACTTTTATTTTAACGAAGGAGGCATCTAATAGTGGAAGATAAGTTTGGTAGAAAGATAGATTATTTAAGAATATCTCTTACAGATGCTTGTAATTTAAAATGTGTATACTGTATGCCTGAAAGTGGAGTGAAGTTCCATAATATACAAGGTGCTTTGTCTAATGACGATTTAGAAAGAATCATCAAAATTTTTGGAAGTTTAGGAACAAAAAAATTGAGATTTACAGGTGGAGAACCGCTTCTTAGAAATGATTTAGATGTCCTTATTAAAAGAGCTAAAGAAAGTGGTATAGAAAAAATTGCAATTACTACAAACGCTATATTATTAGAAGATAAGATAGATGCGTTAGTTGAAGCAGGACTTTCAGAAGTTAATATTAGTATTGATACTCTTAACCCTGTGTTATTTAAGGAAATAACAAGAGGGGGAGATTTAAATAAGGTATTAAGGGCTTTAGATAAAGCTATAGAACATGGATTAAAAGTTAAAATTAATGCTGTTATGATAGATGGTATGAATTCAAGTGAATTTATAGAACTTTGTGGACTAACAATGGCAAAAGATGTGGATGTAAGATTCATAGAACTGATGCCTATAGGTGAGGGAATAAAGTTTAAAGGTAAAACAGAAAAAGATTTAAGAGAAGAATTAGCAAGACATTATGAAATCGAAGAAGGAAAAAGAATTCTTAGCAATGGACCAGCAAATTATGTGAAAATAAAAGGTTCAAAGGGAAGAGTAGGCTTTATTTCAGCGATGTCTAATCATTTTTGTGATTCTTGTAATAGAATAAGAATCACTCCAGATGGATTTTTAAAACAATGTTTACACTTCAAGAGTGGTGTTAATTTAAAAGAACTAATAGATAATGGAGCTGATAATAGTATTCTAGAAGAAAAAATTAAAAGCAACATTTTTAACAAGCCTTTAGGGCATAAATTCAATGAGGATAAAAAAGCGGAAGATAATAGATTTATGTTCCAAATAGGAGGATGATTTTAATGGGAAGATTAGTAGCAATTTGTACAAGTGAAGAAAGAGGATATGGAAAAATTCAAATAGATGAGGTAGAACTTGTAGAAGGATTTGGATTAAAAGGTGATGCACATGGTGGAGATTGGCATAGACAAGTTTCACTTTTAGAAAAAGAAAAAATTGAGGATTTCATTGCAAGAGGCGGTAAGGTTAAGTTTGGAGATTTTGGAGAAAATCTTGTAACTGAAGGAATAGATCTTGATACTATACAAGTTGGAGACTTGGTGAAAGTTGGAGATGCTGTCTTAGAAATAACTCAAAGAGGGAAAAAATGCCATGATAAATGTCATATTTATAAAATGGTTGGAGATTGTATAATGCCTAAAAATGGTATATTTGCGGTAGTAAAAAAAGGTGCAAATATAAAAATTGGTGAAAATATGGAAGTTGAAAAACTTGGAAAATCAATTTTAATGAAATAAGTTAATACAGTAAATTAATATTAAGGATTATATCATAATTTAAATTTGAACTATGATATAATCCTTTATATTTATTAAATAATTTTAATAAATATATTAAGCTAAAGCTTTATATAGGTCTAGTTGGTTTATGCTAGTTTAATACTACATGTATTTTATGCAATAAATGCTAGATTTTAGTTATAAAATTATGACTTTTCGTCTTTATATAAACCTTATCAAAACAGGTTTTTAGATACTAACAATCTTGTAAATAAAATAGATATTAAAAATTAGTTTTTCTTAAATAATATTCATTCAAATATGTTTTATTTTTGATTAAACTAGGAGTACTCTAATAATATGACTATATAATATAGGCAATATTGAAATAGATAGGGAGCGATTTTTAATATGGATCAATTAGAAATATTAATGAATGCTATAAAAAATATTTATAGCAAAAATGAATTAAACGTTGTAGCAAAGCTTGATGCTTTTTCAGGGGAGAAACAGACTATAAAAATAGCAAAAGAGCTAAGCAAAAGTAATGGAATTTTAAAGATAAAACTTGATAGTGAAATAAACACAGAATATATGAAGTGTATACATAAGTTAGATAATGAAACTAACCTAGATTTAATATGTTCAAAAATAAAAGGAAATAAAAATTGTGCTTGTGAATCTTGTAATGCTGGAAATAAATTTTTAGCATTTTTTAGAAAAACTGTAGATTTATCAATTGCACTTAGTTTAATTAGTAACATGGATTTAAAACTAGATGGAGATAAATTAGAAGTTGATGTTGACCTTAAGGGTGTAGCTTTAGAATTAATAGAAGAAGAGTTTGAGTGTTTTAATGAAGATGCTAATGATACTATAGTTAATGTTTCAAAAGCTATTGTTAAAGAAATTTCTAGTGAAAATTATGATAAGATAAGTTTAAAAGCATATATAGATAATGAAGTTTTAAATTTATTGACTGTTGAAGGTATTGGAACAAATAAATTCAATTTAGAAATTAAATTTAATTAATATAAAAGCTGTATCTAGAAAAAATTTTTTAGATACAGCTTTTATATTTTAAATTAAATTTTTTGGTAAATTTTATCAAGGAATAATACGTCCTTTTCAATGTCTTTATATTTACTTAAATATAATAATAATGAATCGACAATATATTTTTTAGGTACATCTTTTTGCTTTTCGGTAACAATATGTTCTAAAGCTTCAAGAACCTCTTCCTTATTTACGATTGACTGTGCTGTTTTGATGTTATTTTTAATTCTTTTTACTAATCTATCAGCCTCTGCTGTTAGTAAATCTTTATTTAATAGAGTATCTCTATTTAGACTAACACAAGAAATTGATTCATATTGTATTAATGGGCTTTGTGTTAAATTATATTCTATTAACATAGTAATATTTCTTACTACGTATTTTGATACTTCTTTCATATCTTTTGCTATAGAATTTTTTAGTATAAATAAATTAGAGAATTCTTTTATTATTCCAGATAAGATAAAGACCATATCCCAAACAATTATTTTTGATTCGTCACCATAAGTTTCTATTATTAAATTTTTAAACCAGTTTAATATTAATAATCTACTTTCTGATAATGTCTTTTTGACTTCTTCATTTTTAGAAATATCAGAATCTTGATAAACCATTAAGGTGAAATCTTTTTTATTTGACAGATATTCAAAAAATGAATATATTTTTGCTTCAAATTTTTCAAGTTTAGTCATATTAGGTTTTGCATCTATATTTTCAATAAGTAAAAGATTTTGCTTATTTAAATCTTTTATAATTTCAACTAGAATATCTTCTTTAGATTTAAATAACTTATATATTGTTGCTTTTGATATATTGCAATAAGATGCGATATCTTGAACTGAAGTCGATGAGAAACCATTATTAGAAAATAGATAAACAGCAGCATTAGTTATTTCTGCTTTTTTTTCTACTTTAGAATCCAAATGAAAGACCTCCTTTTTATTTAGTTATACTTAATAAATCTTCAACTCTATCAGACATATATTTATATGAATCAAAAACTCCTTGGTTATAAAGTTCAGGACCTACAGTTTCTAAAATAAAGTCTAAAACAATAGACGCTGCTAAGTCACCTAAGACTTCATCTCTTTCTGTTAAGAAAAACTCCTGAATATCTCTAATTATTTTTTCATTACGTTCTTTTGACAATGTTAATTTTTTCAAATTAATAACCTTCCTTTAACAATCTATTCCTTTATTAGTATATTCCCTTAGAAAAAAGAAATAAAGAGGTATAAAAGAATAATATATAAGATATGTTGTAATTATATATAAAAAAATCATAGTATAAGTCGATAAATAAATATATAATTAAATATATGGTATTTTATGTAAAGTTAAGGGCGTTAATTTAGGAGGGGTAAAATATGGTGGTTAGTGATTCTTTAAAATTAGATGGTTATTTGAGAGCTATGGCAGATATACAATCAATGGCTGATGAAGGAATGAAATATGAATTTTGTTTTGAGAGAATAAACTTTTTTGAAAGTGTAGATGAGAGTTTTAGAGTATATTGTGAAGAATCTATAAGAAATGATACAAGAATAAGAAATAGTAATGAATGGCTTAGTCTAGGAAATACTGAAGGTGAGAGAATTAATAGATTTATTGATAATAGTTACAATATAGTCTTAAACTTTAAAGCTATAAATATTTTTGAAAACGAACTTGATTATTTACTTAGAATTTGGATTACTAATAAAGTCGTTAAATATAGTAATAATAAAGACAAGACTAGCTTAAATAAATATATCTTAGATTATATGATAGAGGATTTGGGGTTAAGGGCTAGTGAGTATTGGAAATTAAATTGTGATAGTGATTTTATATATGATGCGTTTGGTTATAATGTTAGTGATATTTATATAGTAAAAATACATGATGAATATTTTATATTAAAATTTGGATTACAATACATTTAAGTGAGAGTAGTGTTTAACTACTCTTATTTTTGTATAAATTTTATTGTTTTATACAAACTAAATTTATAATTCAAAAATTTGGGAGGGTTTGTATGAAACACAATAAAATAATTTTTTCAATTATGGTACTTTTATTTTCTGTTTTTTTTATAGCTTGTATACATACTAGTAAAGAAGAAATTATAAATGAAATAAATACAGGAAATTATAAACAAGCACTAGAAGATATTCATGGGTTAAATGTAAATGAGCAACAAGAAGTTGAACAATTTGCATTAAGCAAAGTTGGAGTCATAGTAGATGCTGTGAAAAATAATAAAATGACATATTCACAAGCAATAGAAGAATTAAAATTTATAGAGCAAATAGTACCAAATACATCAGAAGACGAGGTTGATAAAGCTATACAAGAAGTTAAAAATATGGAAAATAAAGCGAATAGAACTTTCTAGGAATATTATTTATCATGATGCATACTATATGTTAGTAAGTAAAGGTTTTAATTATAAAAAAATAGCAAGGGTTAGAGGGATTATCTAAACCTTACTATTTTATGATTGTGTTTGTTTCTTGGAATTTGAGAGAGATTAATTATAACCTTGATTTAATTATACAAATAGCATAAATATTAGGTTTAACAATAATATTACAATACAGATAATTAAAAATTAAAAAATAAATGGGGGAGTTTACTTGAGATTTAATGAAAGAACTTTATATCTTGTAACAAATCAGTATGAAAGCTTAAATGAAAAAATTGATTTAATAGAGAATAATATAAAACGAGGAATTTCTATAATTCAATATAATCCTAGTGATAAGTCTATGCGAGATATGTTACATGAAGCGAATATGATAAAAGAGATATGTAGAAAGCATAGAATATTATTTTTAGTAAGAGATAGATTAGATTTAGCAATGGCTGTGAATGCTGATGGAGTACATTTATCTATTGATGATATCAGAGCAGATATAGCAAGAAGTCTCATTGGAGACAATAAAATTATTGGATTATCAGTAAATTCATTAGAAGCTTTAAATGAAGCGGAAAATTTTAAGGTAGATTATATTTTAGTTCAAAGAGAAGAGTTTTTTGATATAGATGAAATAAAGAAAGGCTATAAGGGGAATATATATTATAAAAAAGAATTAATTCAAGAAATAAACGCAGATAATGAAATAACAGGAATACTAGTTCATATTAAAGATATTAGCTTAGAAGGTATAGATAGCGATATAAAAAAATACATTTAAAAATAATTTTTATTAAGAATCCTTTAAGAAATATGCATATGTATATTAAAATCTCTAGTTTTCAGCCATAATGATACTAGAGATTTTTTTATATTATAAATAAAGTTTCTAAATTTCTATAGTTTATCTAGTAGTAGTGGATAAAGAATATTTATATTTTATATTAAAGCTAAGTTTGAAAAAATTAAAAGGATAAATTTAGAGGAGTAGATTTGCTATGAATAATAAGATTCCAGCTATTAAATTAATCAACTTAACTGACAAAACAATGCGAGATATAAGAATAACTTATGAGGGATTAGATAGGGAGATAGAAATACTAAAGATTAAAAAGGAATATGAAAAAGTAGTTTTTTTGGATATACCTAAAAACAATATTATTAAAAATTTTAGTATAGTTTATGATAAGAACAATTTTATATTAGAAGAGATTAATTGTTCAAAAGACTTAGTAACGATTATAGAAATATTTAATTCTTATATAAACATAAGGTATGTAAAGCAATAAAGTTTTTATTTATAATAAAAAATATGAATATTAAGATGAGGTGGAATTAAAATAAGAGCTTCTAGTATAGTGTGAATATATCAGTATTCATACCATACAGGAGGCTCTTTTGTAAGTAGAAATCAAAAAGATTTTCTCTTATAGTAGATAGTATTTCTTAATGATGATATATTATACATAATTTTTTTATCAAATTTGATATAATATTAATGGCTTTTGTTTATAATTAAAAATATTAAAAGTTATAAAATTATAGAGAGCTGAAGATATAAAAATGAGATTGGAGGATGATGGTATTGAATAGAGCTAGCATAATATTGAAAAAATTTTATGGTTATGAAAACTTTAGAAAAGGACAATATGAAGTTATAGAAAATATTTTAAAATATAAGGATACTTTTTGTATTTTACCAACAGGGGGCGGAAAATCAATATGCTATCAGATTCCAGCAATATTATTTGAGGGTTTAACAATAGTTATAACACCATTAGTATCTCTTATGAAGGATCAAGTGGATGCTGCTAAAGAATTAGGAATTTCAGCAGAATATATGAATTCTTCTTTAAGTTTAGAGGAAAGTGATGAGATTTTATATAAAGTATTAAAAGAGGAAATAAAACTGTTATATATAGCTCCAGAGAGGTTGAAATCAAAATTCTTTTTAGAAAAAATCAAAAAAATAAATGTAAGTCAAATAGCTATTGATGAAGCACACTGTGTCTCAATTTGGGGACATGATTTTAGAAAAAGCTATAGATATATAGAACCATTTATACAGATATTTGAAAGAAGACCTGTTGTTACAGCTTTTACAGCTACGGCAACTAAAGAAGTTATAGACGACACTAAAAAGCTATTAGGGCTTAGGAATCCATATACATATATTGGTTCTTTTAATAGAGATAATTTAGAAATTAATATTAGATATGATGACGAAAAATTAGATTTTCTTGTTTCATATATTAGAGAAAATGAAGATAAGGCAGGTATTGTTTATTGTAATACAACAAAAGAGGTTGATAATTTACATAAATATTTAAATGATAGAGGTTTTTATGTTTCTAAGTATCATGGGAAAATGGATTATTTAGAAAAAAATAAAAATCAAGAAGAATTTTTAAATGAAGATAGTAATCTTATAATTGCAACGAATGCTTTTGGGATGGGGATAGATAAATCTAATGTTAGATTTGTTATTCATTTTACAATTCCTAAAAACATAGAAAGTTACTATCAAGAAATAGGGAGAGGAGGGCGTGATGGTGAAAAAGCTAAGTGCTATCTCTTATATAGCAGGGATGATATTTCAATTGTAGAATATCTTATAAACACGACTATTGAAATGGAAAGAAGAGAAATAGAACTTAGAAAATTGCAAAAAATAGTTGATTTTTGTGAATTGAAAACATGTTACAGAAGCTATATTCTTAAGTATTTTAATGAAGAAAATAATTTAGATTATTGTAATGCTTGTAGTAATTGTCTTTCTAGTAATGAATTAAAGGATATGACAAAAGAAGCACAAATGATATTATCGTGTGTTTATAGAACAAAAGAAAAGGTAGGGGAAAGTGTGTTAGTTGATATTTTAAGAGGTGTTAGAGGACCAAAGGTAGAACAAAATGAGTATTTTAAATTATCTACTTTTAGTATTATGCCAGAATATTCAACTATTTTATTAAGAACTATTATAAAAGAACTTATAAAACAAGGGTATTTATCACGAAAAGAAAATACAAAAAGTATGATGACTATTAACAAAAAATCGGTAAAAGTTTTAAAAGGAGAAGAACACGTTTATTTGAAACTTGAAGAAAGTGATACGGACATTTGTCTTGATCAAGAATTATTTAAAAAATTTAGAATTCTTAGAAAGGATTTATCTCGTAGAGAAAATGTGAAGCCATATAATATTTTTACAGATAAAATGCTTATAGAAATAGTTAATATGTTGCCAGAAACTAATGAAGAATTATCTAAAATAGAAGGACTTACTGAAGAAAAATTAAAAAATTATGGGCCGTTTATAAGGACAATAATAAGAGATTATAAGAGAGGGCAACATAAATAAGTAAAAGTTCGACATAATATTTGAAAAAGTTATATATAGATATTTTTGATTATGTCAAAAATATGAAAAAGAAAAGTTTATTTGTAAAAAAATGTGTTAAAATAGTATAGAAATATGCTAGAATATATATATGTAAAAATTTGAAGTTTTAAAACAGGAGGGGAGTAGTTGTTGTGGGAAGTCCAGAGATTAAGGTGCTAATTGATGAGATAAGCAAATTAAGAAGCGAAATAATTGAAATGAAAATAGAAATAGAAGGACTTAAAGCAGATATAGCGGCTATAGGGAGTGTAAATAAGGAAGTTTCTGAACTTAAAGTTGCAAGTAATGGAGAAGATATAACTACTAGTAAATTTACTATTATTAAAAATAAGCCAGCTACTATTAAGGTTACAAATGAAAATTTAAAGAGTAATAAAAAAACAGATGAAAATTTAGAGAAAAAAACAGAAAGTCATATAAAGAAATCCGTTAAGAGTAATGAAATCAAAAATAGTAAGAAAGAAGTAGAAGTTAAGATAGATAGAAAAGATAAAAAAATTTTTAAGGATAAATTAAAGCAATTAATGAATAGTGAAGTTAGATATGAAACTTGGCTTAGAATTGGCGTAGATAATTTAACTAAAAATGAAAATGGAACTTATAGATTTCCAACAGCAAATGATTTTACTAGAGGAATTGTTGAGTTAAGATATAAAGATATGGTATTGAATGTATTAAAAGAAGTTTTTAAAGATGTTAGTAATCTTGAAATAACAGTTATTTAATTAAATAATGAATAATATTAAAGGATGTTTCTAAAAATGTGACATCTTTTTTATTTTTGTTTTTTTTATTTGAAAAAAAAATATTCTGTGTTTATAATGTAAATAAATGGTAAAAGATGAGGTGTTTTTTTGAATAAAGAAAGCAAATATTTACTTAAAAAAATTTGGAAAGTAGGAATTTTAGGAATTATTTTAGGTGTGTGGGCTATTAACTTTTATGCTTTAACTTATGTTACAGGAATTTCTATGAAAAGTACTTTAAATGAGGGTGACATATTATTAATTAGTAAAACAGAGACGATACATAGAGGCGATATTGCAATTTTAGATATTAATTTAAAAGGAGAAGAAAAGAGGATTGTAAAAAGAGTTATAGGAATTGAGGATGATATAGTTAATTTTAGAGATAATAAGTTGTATATAAATGGAGAAAAGCAAGTAGAAAGTTATTTAGAAGAAGAAATGGTAGTTTGTGATATGGAATTTAGAGTTCCAAAAGGAAAAATATTTGTTTTAGGCGATAATAGAAATGTGAGTTCAGATAGTAGAACAGCTAGTATATCATATATTGATGTAGCTCAGTCCTTATATGGAAAGGTTATATATAACTTTAATCAGCTAAAAAGTTTAGAGTAAGCTCGCTTTTGTTTTTAGATGAATTTTTGAAATATAAAAAAATTTGATTAAAAAAATAATTTTATAGACTAATTCGTTATATTTCCAGTATAATAGTAAAGTGCGAAAAAAATAGAGGATAATTAGAAAGGCAGAGTGTACTGAAGTTATGGGAACGGATAGAAGAAAAGAAATTGTGGACGCAATACAGTCTGCAATTGAAGGTGAAAAATTTTTAGGGATAAAACCCTGGGGAAGTAAATTAAAAGAGTTTAATACATATGAACTAGAAAGTAATGGAGAAATTATTTGGTGTGCTTTTTCAGATTTTTATAAGGCTGGTGAAAATAGACCAAGTAAAAAAATAGTATATATTTCTAGTGAAAGTAATACTAAAGATGATGTTTTAGAGTTAAGTCTACCATACAGAACATCACCAAGAAACAATAGTTTGGTTTGTGAAACTGAAGATGGAATAGAAATTAGAATGTATGGAAAATTTAGAATTCAAAAAAGAAATTATAAGGCTGAAATTTTTATGAATTATCTAAAAGATAATGGGTATTCTAATGAAGTAAGAATTGATGAAAATTCGAAAGAATATGTTAAGTTATTAGATATTGATAAAAATTTAAAATTAGATTTAAATAATATAAAAGAAAGATTCACTAAATGGCTTAATGTAATTAATGATTATAAAGAATATAATTTTTTATTACAAGGTTAAAAATTTAGTGTGAGTTAAATGGTAAAACTATCTAGAGTGTCTAGATAGTTATTTTTTTTATATATTTAATTTGTATAAATTTATAAAAGGTGAATCTGTTTCTAGGCGATTAATTAAATCAGCTTCAATTAAAATATCTAGGAACTCATCAATGGAATCAATTGGAGTTTGAGTGAATTTGCAAACTTTTAACATATCAAAGCTTTGATATTCATCAAAATTCAATATACATTCGAGTAACATTAAAATCTTGAAAATTTTATCATCAACATCTCCAAGTTTTACTAAAGCTAATTCGTTTAATTTTATTAAATTTGAGCTATGTTCCATAAAAATCTCCAGTAATAATTTTTCTTATTTTATATTTATGAGAGGAGTTTTTCTTTTGTGAATTTTCAGAATATTAAACAGATAGATATGTAGGGAAATAAAATGAACTTAAGATTTATAAATAAGAAGAGATGATTTTATTATATTATTAAAAAAATAGGTTTTAAAAATGAGTAAAAAAGAATAAATTTTGAACATAGAGTTAATTTTTGAGGAAGAATAAAAAAAAGGTCAAAAAAAGTATATAATAAAAATGAAAAGAGAATCAAAAGATAAATTTTAAACATAGGAATTTTATCTAAAAGGGAGAAATTTAGTTCACTTTCTAGTTGTAATAGTAGGAGGTTTTTATATGATTATAGCGACTATTTGGTCTCTATCTAGTATAATGTTAATATTATTTAGTATTGCAGGGATTGCTTTATTTTATAGAAATGGAAAATTTGCTAAAAAAGCAAAAATATTTAGTGGAATTGTTATATTTGCTATACTTTTATCTGTAATAGCATATATATCTATGCCAGCAGAATTTATTTTTGATAGAATAATCGCATTGATAGGCGGAATAGCAGCGATTATTGCATTAATTATTAAAGGAAAAATGTTTTTTGCTTCTAAAGTGTTACTTATAGTATCTATGAGCATTAATATGACAATTGCATTAATATAAAATAATTAGAAGTTTAGGAGAAATATTCCTAAACTTTTTTTAGTTGCATATTTTAATGTGACTTTTATCATATTGTTTTAAAAACAAAATTATTTTATTATTTTTCTAAGAGTTGATTATTTACGTAGTGAGTATTATCACAAAATATTTTATGTTGATTTATCAAATTTTGAGAATAATATGAAACTTTTTACACAATATAACAAATATATGTGGTGCGTTTTATCAAAAAGTGATATACGAAATTTAAAAAAATTATAGGTCTTATAACAAATACAGATTCAGATAAATGTAATGAGAAATTTTATAAGATTAATAAAATAAATAGTGTAGATAAAAAATATCAAAAAAAGAAAATGAATTTAGCCAGATAATAAATAATACTAATAAATTTTTAAATTTATAAATTTGTGATAAATTATAAAAGGAGTAGTATGTAATTATTTGTTTTTTTGTAATTTAGAAATAAGAGTATATGATTTGGGTAACACTTTATAATTTAGATTGAATAAATATTTAAAAAAATAAATATGCGGTTATGAAAAACAAATTCAAGACTGCTTAGAATAAAGAAAACTTATTAAACTAAGGAGAAAAGATATGATAGAAATTAAAAACATAGTGAAAAGATATCAGATGGGTAAAGATACGATTATAGCTTTGAATAATGTATCTTTAACTATAAATGAAGGTGAATTTCTAGCAATAGTAGGGCCTTCTGGATCAGGAAAGTCTACAATGATGCATATTATAGGAGGACTTGATACACCTAATGAGGGTAGTGTTTTGTTTGATGGAAAAGATATAGCAAAATATAAAGATAAAGAAATGGCAAAGTTTAGAAATAAACAGATAGGTTTTGTTTTTCAAGCATTTAATCTTGAAAACACACAAACAGCACTTGAAAATGTTATGATGCCATTAATTTTTTCTGGAATGTCAAAAAAAGAAAGAAAAGAAAAAGCATTAAAAGCCTTAGAACAAGTAGAACTTGCGCATCTTGCAAAGCATAAACCAAGTGAAATGTCAGGAGGACAAAGACAAAGAGTTTCTATTGCTAGAGCTTTAGTTAATGATCCTAAAATAATCTTTGCAGATGAGCCAACAGGAAATCTTGATTCTAAAACAGGGGAGAACATAATGGATTTATTTCATGCGTTAAATGCAAAGGGATATACATTTATAATGGTTACTCATAATCAAGAAGAGGCTAATAAGGCAAAGAGAGTAGTGCAAATAAAAGATGGAAATATAATAAGTGATTCTTTAAATGAGGAAGTGATATAAGTTGAAAGTTTCGGATAATGTATCAATGGCATTTAGAGATTTAAATAGAAGAAAAAAAAGAACGTTTCTAACTTCTCTTGGAATTATAGTTGGGACTATTCTTATAATTTTAATGGTTTCTCTAGGAATTATGATCAAAGGATTTTTAGTAGATACAATTGATAGTGGAGGAAGTACTAAAAATATAACGATAAGTTCTATAAAAGCAGGAGCACAAACTCCAGATAATCCTAAGACAATGGCAAAAGAAATGCCTATTTGGTTAAAAGAAAACTTTAAACCGTTAAATAATAATTTACTTCAAGAAGTTTCGAAGATTAATGGGGTAGAAGCAATTAAAGCTAGTATTGGAGGAACACTTGCTAAAATTGATTATAATGGGAAAATATATTATGGAAACTTTCCTATTATAGGATATGATACTAATTATAGTACTTATTTTGATACGGCTGTTAATAATGCTAAAAGTGCTTCACAAAATAAAAACTTTCAACCTATTATAGCAGGAAAAAATTTAACTGCTTCTGATAAAAATTCAATAGTAATAGGAGAGAGTCTTTTAAGTAAAATAGGAGTTACAAATCCTAATGATATAATTGGTAAAAAACTTTCGTTTGTAATTGATAATATTGATGGAAAACCTGTTAAGCCTTTAATTAAGGGATTTACAGTTGTAGGTGTAGAAAGTAAGTATATGCCTGATGGAAATAAAGTTGTAATGGATTCACAAGATGTAAGTCAAATAGTAGGATTTTTACAGTATACAAGTGAATTTATGAAAACTTATGGCTATAATTCTGTAACTGTAGAGGTAAATAATATTAATAATCTACAGAGTGTACAAAACTCTATTACAAATTTAGGATATAAAAATACTTCGGACTCTCAAAAAACAGCACAAATAAATAAAAACTTTAATGATATTTTACTTGTTTTAGCTATTCTTGGAATTATAGTTTTAATAGTAGCTGGTATAGGTATTATTAACACGATGATAATGGCTGTTACTGAAAGAACAAAAAGTATAGGGGTTATGAAGTCAGTTGGTGCTAATAATTCTGATATAAGAAGTATATTTCTTTTCCAATCAGGAGCAATTGGTCTTGTGGGAGGAGTTATAGGCTCTGTTATAAGTGTTATTTTATTTAAGCTTATAAGTATGGGGATTGTTGGTATGTTATCTAAACAAGGGCAAACAGTTAGTTTACTAACTTCTGTTCCGTGGTGGTTAGTTGTTGCAACTATATTATTCTCGGTTATAGTTTCTGTTTTAGCAGGAGTATATCCAGCTAATAATGCAGCAAAATTAGACCCTATAGAGTCTTTAAGACAATAGGAAGGAGACAAAAGATGAAAGTAACAGATGGTATTTCTATTGCAGCTAGAGATGTAAATAGAAGGAAGTTAAGAAGTTTATTAACTATAATAGCTATAGCAGTTGGTACATTGTTATTAGTTTCGATGCAGAGTTTGGGTGATACTATAAGCAACACAACAGCTGAATTTATATCAAGCTTTGGTAATATGAATCAAGTTATGGTGCTACCACAAAAATATAATCCAGAAAAATCAGGAGCAGCAGTTCAAGAACAAATGAGTTCAGGTAGTCAAGGCTTTTTACCTTATACACCTAATCAACAGTTAAATCCAAAAGAAGAGGATAATTCTAAGGCTATTACAGATAGTACTCTTCAGGAGATAAGTAAAATTAAAAATGTAGAGAGTATAGCAGCATATGGAGCGGCTAAAGCTACATCTTTAAGTATTGATGGAGTTAAGGATGAGGGGTTGAATCCTTTGATTTTGGGGTATAATAAAAATTATAATTATACTGCAGAAGAAGAAATAGTTGCTGGGCAACCTCTTGATGGAAAGGGCGACCAATTTCTTATTAATGAAAGTTTATTAAAGCAAATGGGAATAACAGACTATAATTCTGTTGTAGGAAAAACTTTTAAAATAGATGTAAGTTTACCAAAAAGTATGGGAATAAATATGCCACCTTTAGTGATAACTGGAACGGTTAGAGGTGTTTATACAGAGCCTAATTCATATTACCCAGGTAATATAATAACTTATGAAAATATTATCAATAAAATAAATGCTTATTATAGTGGAAAACAAGTAAATGATGTAGCAAATAGTTATTCTAATGTATTAATAAACGTAAAAAATCAATCTGTAATACCAGGAATCAATCAAGTTGTAAATAACAATTTAGGCTATACTACTTTTAGTTTAGGCGAAGTGATAGGGATTGCTAGCGTATTTACAGGGTTTATAAAAACTATTTTAGATTTAGCAGCAATAATTGTTATTGTTGTAGCTAGTATAGGCTTAATTAATACTATGACAATGACTATACAAGAAAAGAAAAAATGGATTGGGATCATGAGAGCTCTTGGAGCTACTAAAAATAATATTAGAATAATATTTTTAACTCAATCAATAATTCTTGGGATAATAGGCGGAGTTGTTGGTGCGATTGTAGCTGTTATAGGAATTGAAGTTGTTAATGTGATTTTGACAAACATAGGAAAAGATTTTCATATAGTAGTTACCTTTGGCAATGCGCTATTTGGATTTGTTATAGCCGTTATTGTAGCTATAATAGCAGGTCTTATACCTTCAAGTAGAGCTGCTAAATTAGATGTTGTTGAAACTATAAATGAAGAATAGTTTTTAAAGTGTAAAAGAAATGTTAATCATATAAATGGGAAAGAAGTTATAATTTATATTAAATTATGGCTTCTTTTTCTAATAAAAGAAATTTAAAGAATTGTTTTTTTAGAGTAAGGGCAATATAAGAATATGATTTTAATTTAGTATAAAAGTGAGGATGATATAAATGGATAAAAATATATTTAATGTAGAAAAAGCAGCTATGGTAGTAATTGATTTGCAAGAAGGAATTGCTAAAAGAGAAGGTTTAAAACCTTATTCAGGGATGCAAGTTGTAGAAAATACACTTAAAATGATAAAAGCTTTTAGAGAAAAAGGCGGAGAAGTCTTTCTTATAAGAGTAAGTACTAGTGGAGGTGATGGGTTAAAACCTATATTAGATAATAATACTGTATTTCCATATAAGGAAGGTTGGGATGTTTTATTACCAGAACTTACTAGTATTGAGGGAACAAAAGTTATTACAAAGAGACAATGGGGAGCTTTTTATGGAACAGAACTTGAGTTACAATTAAGAAGAAGAGGAATAGACACTATAGTTTTATGTGGAATAGCAACAGGAATAGGAGTTGATACTACTGCAAGAGAGGCCTATCAAAGAGGGTTTAATCAAATTTTTGTAAGTGATGCTATGACTGGTATTGTTGAAAAGGAACAAGAGTATGTAATAAATACAATATTCCCAAGGTTAGGAAGAATAAGAACAACTGAGGAAATTTTAGAGTATTTAAAATAAAAAATTACATAAGCTAAAAAAGTAGAGGAGGAATAAGTATGGACGAAAATAATAAAGATTCTGATTACAAAGGTAAATATTTTTATAAGACTATATGGTTTTGGGTTTTGGTAGTTATACTTATAGGACTTTTAGCTGGTGCAATAGGATATGCTTATAGAGAAAGTGAAATAAAACAAGAAAGTACAGCAATTCAAAATATTAAAAAAGCAGCTGTAACTTCTGAAATAATAGCAAATAATAATTTAGCAAATGAAAAAATTGATAATAGTAGTGCTAAAGATACAACTTTAAAGACAGGAACATATACAGTAGGAGCTAATGGTTCTAATATATCAGAAGGTAGATATATGATAGAAACTGTTGGAAGTGGAAAAATTTCAATTAAAAATACAAGTGGAAATGTTGTAGAAGAACTTAGTGTATCTGATAGCAATACAAGTACTCCTATGAAATCAGTATTGGTACTTGAAAAAGGAGAAACTATAACAATAACTGGTTTAAATAATGTTAAGTTTACACCATATACACCACATTATTTGTCAATTCTAAATGCAGGTGTATATCAAGTTGGTATTGATGTAAAACCTGGTAATTATAAAATAGAAATTCCGTCTGGAAATGGTATAGTTACTATAAATAATAGTTTGGGTATTCCAGTTTTAAATGAGATGTTGACAGGACAAGGAATTCAAACTGTTGAGATGAATTTAGTTAATGGATATACTATTGTAGTAAATGGTATAAATGGAGTTAAATTAACACCTATTAATCAATAAAAATATAATTATAAAAGCACATCATCTAAAGTTTTAGATGATGTGCTTTTTATTTAAATAAACTAATATTTTGATTCATATAGTCATTTACAGCTTTATAACTTGATTGAACAGCTTGTAAAAGTTTAGCTACTTGTGAACTATTTGGATTTTTAGATGTTAAGGCATTATTATAAGCTATAACGTCATTAATAAAAGTATCATTTTTAGTTTTTAAATCAGTAAAAAATAAAGATTCACTTCTTACATCTGATGGATTAAGCTTACTAGCCATAGCAGTTAAATTATTATTTAGCATAGTTAGTGCATTTTGAGAATCTGGATAAATATTTACAGTGTTATTACCATCCATTGAAATATATAGATTTTGATTATATCTAAATAAATTAGTCAATATTTGATATTGTTTTTCTTTGTAAGCTGAAATTGATTCAGGTACAGTTGGATCATTTATATTTGAAGTTGTATTAGTAGTTGTTACCACTGGTTTAGCAGGAACAACAGGAAGTGTGTTTTTTTTATTTGCTGATAAAAGATAGAAAAATATAATAATGCAAAGAATAATTATTATTAAAATTATTATATTTCTAATCAATATAAAAGGATGAAATTTAGTTTTTTTTCTTGTTTTCTTTTGTTTATTTTTCATATTTCCTCTTCACTTTATCTTAAATATTGAAATTCTAATATTTCACTTACAATTATATATTATAAAAAAAAAAAAGAAACTACTTACAGCTAAATTTGATAGAAGTTCGTTTCTTTTTTTTATTTTTAATTTTATATTTAATAGAATTTTATTTAGTTTAGTAATACATTTAATATTTATGACTATTCAAAAAATTCTTTATCTAATGTAATAATACATTCAAAGTTTGGATGTTTAGATTCAACTTTTGTTTTTATAGAATTAATAATTTCTTCATCTGACATTAAGTGTTTAGCTTTATTTCCATCAACAACAATATCAAATCTAATATCAATCTTGTCACTACATTCAATTGTTCTAAAATCATGCATTGATTTTAATACAGGGTTATATTCTACCATTTTACTAACTTCCTCTTTTATTAATGCACTTTCTCCATTAGCAATATAAAGAGGATCCATATGAATGGTGAGATATAAATTGAATTTTTTTGAAATTTCTCTTTCAGCTTGATCAACAATATTATGCATTTCTATAATATTTACATCAGCAGGAAATTCTATATGTATTGATGCCATAGCACGTCCTACTCCATAATTATGAATCATTAAATCATGAACATTTGTTATATTAGGAAATGTCAGTAAATACTCAGTTAAATTTTTTACTAGTTCAGGATCAGGTGCTTCACCAAGCAATGAGCTTATAGTTTCTCTTAAAAGAGATATTCCTGTGTAGATTATAAATAATGATACAAAGGCACCAACATAAGCATCTATAGGAAAGGCTGTGAATTTAGCAGCTAAAAATGAAATAGCAACACAGCTAGATGTGAAAACATCACCAAAAGCATCCATTCCAGACGCTTTAATAGCAGAAGAATTTATTTTTTTACCTATATTATTATTAAATAATCCTAACCATAACTTTATTATAATTGTTGCTAAAAGAAGTATAAAAGGAATTATTTCAAAAGTTACTGGTGTAGGCTTTAGAATTCTCATTACAGAAGTTTTTAAAAATTCAAGACCAACTAGCATAACCATAAATGAGACTATGAAAGCTGAAATGTATTCTGCACGTCCATGTCCAAAAGGATGTTCTTTGTCGGCAGGTAAATTTGAAATTTTAAAGCCTATTATTGTTATTACTGATGATAATACATCAGATAAATTATTAAATGCATCGGCTGTTACAGCAATGCTTCCTGTTAAAAATCCTATAGAAAATTTAACAATAAAAAGTATAATATTTGAAATTACACCTACAAAACTTGCTAGATATCCATATGCACTTCTAACTTTTTCATTAAAAGTATTTTTACTATCTTTAATGAAAAGTTTTATTAATAAGTTAGAAATCATAAAAACGAATCCTCCATAATTTTTTATTATATTAGAGTATTATAACATAAATATCATGGTATATTATGAAGAAATATAAATGTAAATTTATTAAATAAATTGAAAAATTATATAAATTTTGGCAAAAATAAGACGATAAATGTTATAATATCATAGTGTAACCAAATTGTAATCATTTAGAGGGGTAAAAATATGAAAAATAATAAAATAAAAGCTATTTTGATGTCAGCATTAATTTTGTCAGGGACAGTTTTAGATAGTAGTTTAGCGATAGCTGAAAATAATAATGTAGTAGATGTTCCAACAAATGGGGGAATTGAACAGCAGATAAATGAAAAATCAACACCGGTTATAAATGGAATCAAAGTAAACAAAAGATTAATTGATATAAATTATTCTAAAGGTGTAACTATAGTTCCAAAATACATAGTAATACATGACACTGATAATAGAGCAGCAGGGGCGGATGCTATGGCTAATAGAAATTATTTTGCAAATCATCCTAATGCAAATGCTTCAGCACATTATATTATAGATGATTCTAATATTGTACAAGCATTAGAAGATACTTGGAAAGGATGGCATGTTGGTGATGGGGGATCATCAGCAAATGTTCATAATGGAAATAGTATAGGTATAGAGCTTGCTGTTAATGCGGGAAATAATTTTGATAAAACAAGTCAAACTGGAGTTGCATTAACAAGATATTTAATGAATAAATATGGGATTCCAGCGCAAAATGTTGTAATGCATAATCATGCATCAGGAAAAATTTGTTCTAGAATGATGATACAAGATAGACCTAATATGTGGGAAGAGTTTAAATACGCTATTGCAAAAGGAATGCCAGGAGAATCTTTAATTAATGATGGTATTAAGCCTACTGCAAAAGGAAAAATTGTTAATGTTAGTTCTTATTTAAATGTAAGAACAGCACCAAATTCTACTGCTAGTACCTTAGGAAATGTTTATCCAAATAAAATTATGAATATATATGGCGAAGAAAATGGATACTATAAAGTTGATTTTATGGGAACTAGAAAAACTTATGGGTATGTCAGCAAGGAATATATCAAGCTAGTAAATGGAGATATAGGAACACCAGATACAGGAAATCCAGATAATAATACACAAGTAAATAAAGATGGAGTAGTTATTAATGTAAGTACTACGTTGAATATGAGAAGTGGAGCAGGGACAAACCATAGTGTAGTAACAACAGTACCAGCAAATGCAAAAGTTAAAGTTAACTATAAAACAAGTAATGGATGGTATAACATAACATATGGTGGAAAGACTGGATTTGTAAGTGGAGATTATATCAAAATAGTAGAAACATCAGGAGGATCAGGTGGAAACACAGGAGGAAATACTGGTGGAAGTACAGATAA
>JBOGCE010000010.1:0-122246 GCA_051656585.1 Sarcina sp.
CCCCACTGCTGCCTCCCGTAGGAGTCTGGGCCGTGTCTCAGTCCCAATGTGGCCGATCACCCTCTCAGGTCGGCTACGCATCGTCGTCTTGGTAGGCCATTACCCCACCAACTAACTAATGCGACGCGGGCCCATCTTGTAGTAGATTGCTCTTTTGATTATCAAATGATGCCATTTAATAATGTTATGCGGTATTAATCTTCCTTTCGGAAGGCTATTCCCCTCTACAAGGTAGGTTGCCCACGTGTTACTCACCCGTCCGCCGCTAATCCGTTTCCCGAAGGAAACTTCATCGCTCGACTTGCATGTGTTAGGCACGCCGCCAGCGTTCATCCTGAGCCAGGATCAAACTCTCAATTTAAAAAGTTTAATCTAGCTTAAAACATAAAAAGAATTGCTGGTTTACTTAATTTCTTCTGTTTAATTTTCAAAGACCTTGTCGTTTGCCGACTTCTATATGTTAACATTGCTTGAATCTTTTGTCAACATTTAATTTCGAATTTTTTCAAAACTTATTTTCTAAGTTTTTAAAACTCGTGAATCAGCCTCTCGACTTAAACTATCTTATCATTTCCCATTTCATTTCAATATATTTTTTTCTTTATTTATAGAAAAAATCACTATATTTTCTCTATATTATTCTAATTTTCTGTAAATTTTATTCTTTGATACACTAGGATATGTTTAATTATATTATTAGTTTTAATTAATTTACTTAATATAATCAGCTAAATTTCAAATGAAGTAAAAACTTTATCCGAATTGAATCTCAGTTTATATATTCCCTCAAAATCTTCTCTTAACTTAAATTATTTTCTTGTAACTAAAAAAGCTGTATTGGAATAAAAGGTTTCCCTATTTTCCTATACAGCTCTATTTTTCTGGTTAATTTACTAAACTCTTAATCTAAAAGTTTTATAAATATTATTTAAGATTATTAACAAGCTCCTTGAACTTATCCCCTCTAATCATAAAGTTTTTAAACATATCAAAACTTGCACAAGCTGGTGATAAAGTAACTTTATCTCCTTTTACTGCTATTTCCTTGGCTTTCATTACTGCTTCTTCTAATGAATTTACAGTATATCGTTCTATTTTTACATCATTATCATTTTCAAACTTTGTAAATACATTATTTATTTTTTCTTTTGTTGCTCCAAATAATATTAATGCTTTTATTTTTTTATATCCATCTTCAGCTAAAGGTTCAAAAGGAATATGTTTATCATATCCGCCCGCCAATAATATTACAGGTTGATCAAATGCTTTTAACCCAGCTACTGTTCTTGTTGGACTAGATGCTATTGAATCATTATAATATGAAACTCCATCTACAGTTCTTACAAATTCACATCTATGCTCTACACCACCAAAAGTTTCTGCTAGTTCTTTCATTGTAGAAATTTCTACATCGTCTTGGACTGCTAAAAATGCAGCAAGATAATTTTCTACATTATGCATTCCTTTAATTATTATATCGTCTTTATTTACAACAAATTTATCATGAAGATATAATCCCCCATCTTTATAGTAAGCATCTTCATTATCTATTTTTATAGAACTGAATTTATAACATTTTCCTTTTGCTTCTTTATAAAGCTCTTTAGTTATATCATTTTCATCATTTATTATTAAAATACCATTTTCATCTTGATATTTATATACATTCTTCTTAGCATCAATATATTCTTGCATATCTTTATGCATATCTAAATGATTAGGAGTTATATTTGTAACTACTGCAACATCTACTTTGCAATCCATAGTCATAAGTTGAAAACTTGAAAGTTCTAACACTACTTTATCTTCATCATTTATTTTTTCAATTTCTGCAAATAATGGTGTTCCTATATTTCCGCCAACCCAAGTTTTATAACCTTGTTTTTTCAATAACTCAGAAATTATAGTTGTTGTTGTTGTTTTTCCATCACTACCTGTGATAGCAAAAATTTTCCCTTTTGTATATCTTACAAACTCTTCAATTTCTGATGTTATATATGCTCCCTCTTCTTTTACTTTCACCAAAGCTGGACAATCTATTCTCATTGATGGGGTTTTGAACACAATATCGAATCCTGTTAAATTATCTAAATATTGTTTTCCAAGTTCTAATTTAACCCCTTTATCTTTAAACTCTTTAGCTAGAGTTCCAAAATCCTCTTCTTCTCTCATATCAAATCCTGTTACATTTGCTCCAAGATTAACTAAAGAATTTATTAATGGTACGTTACTAACACCCATACCTACAACTGCTACTTTTTTCCCTTTTACAAAACTCTTAAATTCATTAAAATCCTTTTTCATTATACTATCCTCCAAACATAGATAAGCCATCTTTCATTATCTATTGATACTGTCCATTTTCTCATATAATTATAACATTCAAGAAAAACTTATTCCATAAAGTATAAATTTAACATATACAACTTCAAATAAAAATAAAAAAGTTGTATCTCAAAACCAAAGTTTGATGTTAAGATACAACTTTTTTTCATAGCTATATACAGATTTTGTTTTCTCTCAATGCTTTGCCAAATATATGACTAAATCCCTTATCAATGTCTTTTCTACTTGCTAAGAGAGTTTTAAAAGTATACTCTACCCATTCATCAGGCTCATATCCTCTTTCATCACATATTTTCACAAATCCTTCCCAAGTTTCTATCTCGTCATGTGACAAGTAGTATGAGTATGCTCCTATATATGCATTATAAGCATCCTCTTTTTTTAAATAACCCGTTTTCTTAAGTAACATTTTGAAACAATTCCAAAATCCCTCGGAACTCATAGCCATCCTCCTAAACTTCTAAATAATACCTCATCTGTCCATTCAAGTTTAGTCCTTGTTTTAATATATACTTATAAAAGTCAATTATATACAAGATTTTAAAAGTGTTTAAATCATAATATTCGACATAAGTATACATAAAAATTTTAATATTATATTCTACTCATTCCAAATTGGAGGCATTTCTAATTTATGAGTATTTCTAACTTCTCTATTTTTAATCATTTCAAAAATATCATCTGAAATATTTTCTCCACCAGTAATTATATAATCATCAATTTCACTATATTTAACTCCCATTTCATCCTCATCTGTTTGCCCAGCCCAAAGACCTGCTGAAGGAGCTTTATTTATAATACTATCTGGTACTCCAAGATATTTTGCCATTATTCTTACTTCTGTTTTAGTAAGCATTCCAATTGGATTAAAATCATGCCCACTATCTCCCCACTTAGTTGAATATCCAACTGTTCTTTCTGATAAGTTACCAGTTCCACCAACAAGATAACCCAAACTTTGTCCTAATGAATATAATGTAGTCATTCTAACTCTTGGTCTTATATTACTAAGTGCTAATGAATCAAGTTCTATATTAAGACCTTTATTAGTTTTTAGTGAGTTTTTCAATGTAGTTTCTAGAGCATCTACTGTTGTTGTTATATTTACTGTTGTAAAATCAACATCAAATTTTTCTATAAGTTCCATAGCATCATTTGAATCCTTAGTTCTTATCATACTATCACCATAAGGCATCATGACTAAAAGAGTATTAACTCCTGCTTTTTTACATAATGCTGTTACAAGTGAGCAATCTATCCCTCCACTCATACCAAGTATAACTCCCTTAGCCTTAGTGTTATTGACAGTATTTTTTATAAATGTTGTTATTTTTTCAACATATTCTGCAACATTACTTTCAGTTACAACAAAATTTTTATCCATAATCAATTCGTTATAATTAATTCGCTTTAATTATAACTACCTCCTTTGTATAAATTATTGCTTTTTATATATTGTAAAACTTTCTTATCAATATGTCTTTCAATTTTTTCATCATTATAAATATTATTCCTAATATAGGTTGAGTTTACTTCGCTATATGAAGTTTCTTTTACTATAATAAATTTATCTTTATATTGACAAAGTAACTCATCATCTTTTATAAGTTTTAACACATCATCCTCACTTCTTTGTATAACAACAAAATAAAACTCTTCTAAAAGAATATCTTGATTATACCAAGTGTGGAACTCCTTTATATTATCAGTTCCCATGACAAATGCTAAATTTTGCTTATATTCTTTTTTTAAAATTCGCAAACTCTCTAGTGTGTATAATCGCTTACTAGCATCTATTTCTAATCTATTTATTTCTACATTCAAATTTTCTTTTTTTAGCTTATTAGTTAGAATACTAAGCATTTCAAATCTATACTTCGAAGAAATAAGCGTTTCTTTGTTATAACTATCACCAACTGGAAGATATACAACCTTATCAAAAATTTCTAAATTTAAAATATCTCTAACTATATTTTCATGTGCAATTGTTGGAGGATTAAAACTACCTCCATAAATTGCTATAATATTTTTATTCATCATCTTTTAAACTCTCAATAAGCGTATCTTTTTCTACCCATAATTCTTTTGATAAATCCACATAATATTTATGAGGATTTTCAAATCTTAATATTTCTTCCCATAACTTTTCAATTTCAATTTTTGAATATTTTTTTATTTCATCTATTTTTGGTGAATTATATATTTGCTTACCATTTTCAAATACTGTAACCTGTAATTCTTTAGCATAGAAATTTCTTAAAGTCTTCTTTTTCCATGTATGAACAGGATCAAATATTTTATATGATTTATTATCATCAATTTCTTCATGTGCTAAAGTTATAACATCTGCAAGAGCCTTGTCTGTCTCTCTATCAAACAATCTATATAATTTTTTATATCCTGGATTAGAAACCTTCTCTGTATTTTCTGATAGTTTTATTCTTGGTATGATCTTTCCCTCATGCTCTATTGCAACTAGCTTATAAACTCCACCAAATACTGGCTCTGATTTTGAAGTAACAAGTCTTTCTCCAACACCAAAAGCGTCTATTTTAGCTCCTTGATTTAATAAACTTGTTATTGTATATTCATCAAGTGAATTAGAGGCAATTATTTTGCAATCCTCTAATCCCGCTTCATCTAACAATTTTCTAGCTTTTCTTGATAAATATGCAATGTCCCCACTATCTAATCTTATTCCTACAAGTCTTTTTCCTAGTGGTTCTAAAACTTCCTTTGCTACCTTTATAGCATTAGGTACTCCACTTTTAAGAACTGAATAAGTATCTACAAGCAAAGTACAACTATTAGGATAATTAATAGCATAAGTTTTAAAAGCTTCAAACTCTGTATCAAATAACTGAACCCAACTATGTGCCATAGTCCCAGATACAGGCATCTCAAACATTTCTCCTGCTAAAGTTGTTGCTGTTCCTTGTGCTCCGCCTATAAATGCAGCTCTTGCTCCATAAATAGCACCATCATATCCTTGTGCTCTTCTTGCTCCAAATTCTAAAACTGTTCTTCCATTAGCAGCTCTAACAATTCTATTAGCTTTAGTTGCTATAAGCGACTGATGATTAATTGTAAGTAAAATCATAGTTTCTACAAGCTGTGCTTCTATAATAGGAGCTTTAACTGTTAATATTGGCTCATTTGGAAATATAGGTGTTCCTTCTGGCACTGCATATATTGATCCACTAAATTTAAAATTCAATAAATAATCTAAAAATGCTTCACTAAATGCATTTTGATTTCTTAAATATTCAATATCAGCCTCATCAAATGTTAATCCATTTATATAGTCTATAACTTGCTCAAGACCTGCCATTATAGCAAAACCACCTTGATCTGGAACTTTTCTAAAAAACATATCAAAGTAAACTACTTTATCTTTTATCCCCTCATTAAAGTACGCATTACTCATTGTTAATTCATAAAAATCCATAAGCATTGCTAAATTTCTTTTTTCTTTAATATTAAATTTTTTCAAAAAATCAACCTCCTGCTGTAACATCAATCTAGAATTTAAAATTTTTCTAAATTATATCTTTGATAATTTTTATACCATTAGATTTCATCTCAAATAATGAAAGTAAATTCCAAAACTCTCTATTATGAAACGGTGCATCAAAAGTTTCTATCATATTACTTGGTATTATTATTGTCTTATCTAAATTGTTTTGATTAAAATATGACTTCATTGTAAGAGCCAAATTCTTAACACAAATATCTGAACAAACGCCTACCACTATATAATTTTCTATACTCTTATCATCTAAAAAAACTTTAAATTCTGGACTATGAAATCCATTTATACTATTTTTCTTAACTATTTTAGTATTTTCATCTTTTATACCCTCACACACCTTCAGTTCATCAATAAGCTCCTCTTCTAATGTACCTTTAATACAGTGTGGTGGATATGAAAGAAATTCTATTGACTCTTCAATATGACTATCAATAAAAAACACCTTTTTATATCCTTGCATTTTCTTATCTAATTCAATAATAGGATTTATAATTTCTTCCACAAATTTATTAGCAAGTGCTCCTTGATTATAAAATCCTTTAACCATATCAACAACTATAAGAATAGTATTTTTTTTAGTAGCATTAAGTTCTTTTAAAGAACTTTCCTTTACATATGAAATATCCTCTTCCATAAACTTTAAAAATTTCTCCATAAATATCCCTCTTTCTCATAAACTTATATTTTGTCTTATAGCTAATGCTTCTAAATTATTATTCCCTTATAAATATAGAATTAAGAAGCAATCGCTTTTAGTATACCCGTTTAAAAAAACTCAAAACCTAGTCTTAAATATTAATAACCCCATCCATTATTGCATCTGCTTTAAGTGTGAATAATCGCGACGGTCTATGAGCTCCACCTTTCCTTGTTTTATCAGTTTCTTCAACTAGCTTATTGACCCATCTTCTAAAATTCGATTTTATAAGCTTTCTTCCAAGTAAAATCTCATATACTTGCTGTAACTCTGTTAAAGTAAACAACTTAGGCAATAATGAAAAGACAATCGCTGTATATTGAACTTTATTCCTCATTCTTTCTAACGCATAATAAATTATTTTTAAATGATCAAAAGCTAATTCATCCCTAGAACCCATAATTTCATACTCATAATCAACTTCTTTATCAAAATTTCTAATCTTAATTTTTTCAGTCATTTTGTACCTAATAGAAATATCTAAAATTTCATTATAAAAAATTAATATAGATTTATAATGCTGTTCTTCATTAGAAACTTTTATATGACCTGCATCTTCCTTCTTAACAGAAAACCAAGCAACTTCCCAATCATTATTTTCATTGCTATTTAATACTTCACTATTAACAAGTGCCATATATGATGTAGATATTATTCTAGTTCTTGGATCTCTACCAACGTCCCCCCATGTGTACAATTGTTCACAATAAATATTATCAAGTCCTGTTTCTTCTTTTAGTTTTCTATTAACTCCCTCTTCAAGACTTTCATCAATATGAACAAATCCACCAGGTAATGACCATTTATTTATACAAGGATGTTCTCCTCTTTTAACTAAAAGAACTTTTAATTCCTTTTCGTTAACTTTTCTTTTCATTCTATCTTTTTGTATTTCCCCTAAAGTAAATAAAACCATATCAACAGTTACAGATGGTCTTTCATAATTATTAATATCATAATCAGCTAAAAACTCTGCTTCTGTATATCCGTTCTTATTCCTAATCGATTCAGTCAAATACTCACCTCCACTTATCACCATATAGATATTATCTATTTGATAATATCTATATGAACATTATATGTTCGTTAGAATAAATGGTCAATTAATAAACTTATATTCATAAATTATTAATAACTCACAACCTTTACATAGTTAAAAGGAAAATAAAAAAGTTATCCACAGGTTAAATTCTAAAATTCTCCTGTGGATAACTTTTTATTATAATATTTTAGTTCTTTTCTAATTTTTAAATTAGAACTCTAAACTATTAGCTATTATTTCTTCAACTTGATCTAATGTAACTCTTTCTTGTTCCATTGTATCTCTATATCTTATTGTCACTGTTCCATCTTCAAATGTATCGTGATCAATAGTTATACAGAATGGTGTACCAACTTCATCTTGTCTTCTATATCTCTTACCAATACTTCCTGCTTCATCATAATCAATATTAAACTTTTTAGAAAGTCTAGCAAATACTTCATCAGCTTTATCTCCAAACTTTTTAAATAATGGAAGTACTGCTGCTTTATAAGGTGCAAGTGCTGGATGTAAATGCATAACTGTTCTTATATCCTCTTTTCCTTTAGCATCTACTCCTAAGTTTTCCTCATCATAAGCATTAGCTAAGAATGCAAGTGCAACCCTATCTGCTCCTAATGATGGTTCTATAACATATGGTATATATTTTTCATTTGTTTCAGGATCTAAGTAAGACATATCTTGCCCTGAATGTTCTTGGTGTTTATTTAGGTCATAATCTGTTCTATCAGCTATTCCCCAAAGCTCTCCCCATCCAAATGGGAATAAGAATTCTATATCAGATGTAGCATTTGAGTAGAAACTAAGCTCTTCTTCACCATGATCTCTGAATCTAATAGATTTTTCTTGCATTCCTAAGTTTAATAGGAAATTCCAACAATATTCTTTCCAGAATTTAAACCATTCTAAATCTGTTCCTGGCTTACAGAAGAATTCAAGTTCCATTTGTTCAAACTCTCTTGTTCTGAATGTAAAGTTTCCTGGTGTTATTTCATTTCTAAATGATTTCCCTATTTGTGCAATACCAAATGGTACTTTCTTTCTTGATGCTATTTGTACATTTTTAAAATTAACAAATATACCTTGTGCTGTTTCTGGTCTTAAATAAACCTCATTAGCACTTTCTTCTGTTATTCCTTGGAATGTTTTAAACATCAAGTTAAATTGTCTTATATCTGTATAATTAAGTTTTCCACAATTAGGACATACTATATTGTTTTCTTTAATATAGTTCATTAACTCTTCGTTTGACCAACCATCAGCACAAGCAACTTCTACTCCAAGTTCTGTCATTTTATCTTCAACTAATTTATCTGCTCTAAATCTTGATTTACACTCTTTACAATCCATTAATGGATCTGAAAAACCACCTACATGTCCTGATGCTCTCCAAACATTAGTATTCATAAGTATAGCTGCATCAAGTCCTACATTATCTTTATATTCTTGAACGAATTTTTTAGTCCAAGCTTTTTTTACATTGTTTTTAAACTCAACTCCAAGTGGACCGTAATCCCAAGAGTTAGCTAAACCTCCATAAATATCTGAACCTGGGAAAATAAATCCTCTGCTCTTACATAAAGCAACTAATTTTTTCATTGTTAATTCTACTGCCATGAGATATCCCTCCAAAATTTATTATAAACTCATATTTTTAATTTATTTTATAGATACAAAACTTCAAACTAAATTAAAAATACTATTTTATTTTTAGCAACTTGATTATATAATTGAATATTTTAGATAACAAAAAAAAAGCTTCTACTATCAAAGGGACGAAAAACAAATTTCCGCGGTTCCACCCTTCTTAGCAAAAGCTCCACTCTAAAACGACGTCGTACTCAAAAGCTCCTTTCATATTAATCACCTAGGAATTTTCAGCAAACATTCCCTCTCTTAAAAGTTCTATTAATATTACTTTTCTTTCTCATTGTACCTATTCAATTATATTTATAATTTTACCAAAACTATCTCGTATGTCAACTATAAAAAATAATTGTTTTAAATTCTAGTATTTTGCAAAATAAAAAAACACCAACAACCTCGTTGATGCTACCATTGTGAAAAATGGCTCCAGAAGTGGGATTTGAACCCACGACCTTTCGATTAACAGTCGACTGCTCCACCGCTGAGCTATTCCGGAACATTTATTACATTTCTTATTATATATTATAAAATTTATAATTGCAAGTTTTTTTTATAATTTTTAATTTTTTTTAATTAATTCTCCCCTTAAACAATAAAAATTTTAATTGTCAAAATATTCATATATTGCTGCAAATAATGCCCCTATTCCTAAAGTGGCAATTCCTGCAAAAATATTTTTTTCCAAAAAGAACACACTAGATGTAATTATAAAACATAAAAATATTATTATATTAACTCTACTTTTTTTAGTTAAAGACATAATAAAATCTCCTTAAAAAAACTCCTAATATAATATATGCCTCAAACTTAAATTCGTTAATAAAATTTAACATTAAGCACAACTAAACAGTTAAATTTTTTAATAAAAAAGAGAGTATTCAAAATTAAATACTCTCTATAAAATAAATTATATCTTACTATTTTACTGGTTTCATTGTTGGGAATAATATAACATCTTTAATTGATGATGAATCAGTTAAGAACATTATTAATCTATCTATTCCAATTCCAAGACCACCTGTTGGAGGCATACCTGTTTCTAAAGCACTCATGAATTCTTCATCAACCATGTATGCTTCATCATCTCCAAGTTCTCTTTCATTTGCTTGTTGATCAAATCTAGCTCTTTGAACTATTGGATCATTAAGCTCTGAATATGCATTACATAACTCTCTACCAAATACAAATCCTTCAAATCTTTCTGTGAAGTCTTCATTTCCTCTTTTCTTTTTAGTAAGAGGTGAGATTTCCACTGGATAATCAATGATGAAAGTTGGTTGTATAAGTTTTGATTCTGCATACTCTTCGAATAACATATTTAAAACTTCACCTTTAGTTACGTGTTTTAAATCCTTAGGGAATTCAAGATTATGTTCTTTAGCTATTGCTTGAGCTTCTTCATTAGAATTGATTGTACTAAAATCAATTCCTGAGTGCTCTTTAACAGCATCAACCATTGTTACTCTTCTCCAAGGTGGTTTAAAATCTATTTCTGTTCCTTCATAAGAAACTTTTGTTCCACCATTAACTGCTGTACAAACTTCAGCCACCATATTTTCTGTAATTTCCATCATATCATTATAATCAGCATAAGCTTCATATAATTCTATAGCTGTAAATTCTGGGTTATGTCTTACTGACATTCCTTCATTTCTAAAGTTTCTACCAATTTCATAAACCTTTTCAAAACCAGCTACTATACATCTCTTAAGGTGTAATTCTGTTGCTATTCTAAGATACATATCAATGTCAAGAGTATTATGATGTGTTATAAATGGTCTAGCTGCTGCTCCCCCTGCAATTGCTCCAAGAATAGGAGTTTCAACTTCTATAAATCCTTTATTATCTAAGAAGTTTCTTATACCTCTTATTATTTGAGCTCTTTTTAAGAAAGTTTCTCTAACTTCAGGATTAGTTATGATATCAACTTCTCTTTGTCTATATCTTAAATCTGGATCCTTAAGTCCATTCCATTTTTCTGGAAGAGGTTTAAGAGATTTACAAACTAAAGTTATTTCACTTGGCTTAACTGATATCTCACCTTTTTGAGTTTTTGCTACAATACCTTTAATTGCAACAATATCTCCTAAGTCATAAGTCTTGTATGCCTTTAAAGCTTCTTCTCCAACTAAATCAAGTTTTATAAATAATTGAATCTTCCCATCTTTATCATGTATATCTGAGAAAATTACCTTTCCTTGACCTCTCTTAGACATAATTCTTCCGGCAATACTTACTTCCTTACCATCTAATTCCTCAAAGTTTTCAATTATTTCTCCTGATGTATGCGTTCTTTCAACTTTGTATACATCAAATGGATCTTTCCCTTCTGCTTGTAGAGCAGCAAGTTTTTCTCTTCTTAGAAGCTCTTGTTCACTTAAATCTGCTTCTAATTCATTAACATTTATATCCTCTGACATTTTAGCATCCCTCCGTTTATTATCTTCTGATTTCTAAGACCTCAAACTTAGCCATATCTCCGCTTGGTAGCACAGCTTCTACTGTATCTCCAACTTTATGGTTCATTAAAGCTTCTCCAACTGGTGATTCATTTGATATCTTGAATTCCATTGGATCTGCTTCAGCTGATCCAACAATTGTATATTCTACTTCTTCATCAAAATCAAAGTCCTTAACTTTTACAATACATCCTACTGAAACTTTATCTGTTGGTATATCATTAGCATCAACAACTTCTGCATTTCTTAACATTGTTTCTAATTGTAATATTCTACCTTCGTTGAAAGCTTGATCGTTCTTAGCTTCATCATATTCTGAGTTTTCACTTAAATCTCCATATCCAAGAGCTACTTTTATCTTCTCAGTAATCTCTTTTCTTCTAACTGTCTTTAAGTGCTCTAACTCATCTTCTAGTTTTTTAATTCCTTCATAAGTCATTAAATGTTTTTTTTCGCTCATATCGTTCTCCCCTTTGAAATAATAATTTTATAATATCATATTTGAAACTATTAATACATATTTGTATACTATTTTTTAGTATATTTCTCAAATTTACTAGAATAAAGATTATTAACTTTGACTATCTAAATAGAATTAATATGTCAATAATTCAATATTTTATCACCTTAATTTATCCTTATTTATAAAAATTATTCTAAAATTCTAAAATTAAGTGCTAAAACATCTTAAAACTAGTAATTGTATATTAATATTATTCCTATAAACCTTCTTTTATAACAAATTCTCTATATTCATTAAGAGTTTCTATAACAGCCTTTGCATCATTTATAGTATTAAGTTTATTTCTCATTTCAGCAGAATTTTTTATACCTTTTAAATATCCTGTTGTATGTCTTCTCATTTCTCTTATACCAACAGCTGGACCCTTATTTGCAATAGATAACTCATGATGTTTTATACACATTGCAATTCTTTCCTCAGCAGTAGGAATATGAACTTTTTCTCCTTTTAAAGCCTGTTCTATCTGGCTAAAAATCCATGGATTACCTATGCTACCTCTAGCGACCATTATTCCATCAACATTAGATTCATTTTTTACTCTAATAGCATCTTCAGCAGTAAAAACATCACCATTTCCTATTACAGGTACAGAAACTGCCTCCTTAACCTGTCTAATGATATCCCAGTTTGCCTTACCTGTATACATTTGTTCCTTAGTTCTGCCATGGATAGCTATTGCATCCACTCCTGCATCTTCTAGCATCTTTGCAAATTCAACTGCCACTATCTCATTATTATAATAACCAGTTCTTATTTTAACAGTTACAGGCTTAGTTGCAACTTTTTTAACTGCTGTAACTATTTTACGAGCTTGCTCAGGATCTTTTAAAAGTGATGATCCATCATCATTTTTAGTAACTTTAGGTGCTGGACATCCCATATTTATATCTATAATACAAATATCTTCTCTTGGATTAAAATATTTTTCTGCTGCATAAGCCATAATTTCAGGATCATTACCAAACATTTGACAAGCAACTGGTTCTTCCTTCTCTGAGACTTCCATAAGCTCCTCAGTTTTATCATTACCATGATATAATGCTCTTGAGCTAACCATTTCAGTATATACCATACCACATCCCATTTCTTTACAAAGTCCACGAAATGTTATATCAGTAACGCCTGCCATAGGTGCTAAAAAAACATGTCCATCTGGCTGTACATTTCCTATTTTCATTATTTATTACTCCTTATTCTTTTCATAAAGAATTTTTAATCCTTCTAACGTTAATCTTGGCTCTATCTTATCAATAGCCTTAGTATCTTTATATATAAGATTTGCAAGTCCGCCTGTTGCTATTACATATGGTTCTTTTTCTCCTAAGGCTAGCATCTCTTCTTTCATCTTTTTAACTATATACTCCACCTGTCCAATATAACCATATATTATTCCAGCTTGCATACTAGTTACTGTATTTTTACATATTATACTCTTAGGCTTTTCTAACTCTACCCTTGGCAGTTTAGCAGCTTTTTCATAAAGTGCCTCTGAGGCAATTCTTATACCCGGACAAATATTTCCTCCAAGATAATCTCCATGTGCATTTATTGCGCAATAAGTAGTAGCTGTACCAAAATCTACAACTATAAGAGATTTTTTATACATCTCATAAGCAGCTACCGCATTAACAATTCTATCTGCTCCAACCTCTCTTGGGTTATCATATTTTATATTAATTCCTGTTTTAATTCCTGGACCTATAACTAAAGCTTCTTTCTTGAAGCACTTTCTAACCATATTCTCAACTGAATGCATTATATTTGGCACAACAGAAGAAATAATTATCCCTTCCACAGCACTTGGATCTATATTGCTTTGATTAAACAGTTGCATAACTTGAATAGCATATTCATCTGAAGTTTTTTTAGCATCAGTAGATATTCTCCAACTAGCTATATAATCATCGTTCTTACTGAGACCTAATACAATATTTGTATTGCCAGCGTCGATTAACAGAATCATGTGTACACCACCTTAATATAATTAAAAGCAGCCTCTTACGGCTGCTATAACATACATTTAAATTCTTTAAATATACAATATAATTTTATCAACAACTATCCATTTGTCAAGCGTTCACAAGGATTACAAAAGTAAGTAAATATTTTCAAAAGTAAATTTTTTTATAAATTCATTAATTTTAGACATATTCTATACAAATTAACCTATCAACTAATGTTTTTACTAAAATTAAAGAAAAATTATAATTATACATTTTACTCATTTTAGTTATCTATTAAAAAACGACTACATCTTAATCTAATTATATAATTACCTCTATATTTTTCTCAAATTAACTACTATTCCCACAAAAATCGTATATTCTTTTAAACATAATTTTATAGCTATATTTCTATTCAATAAATTTCGACTTAAGGTTTAGATATAATTTTTACTCCATCTGAATCTTGATTTAAAATTATCTAGGACTATATATTTCTTAATATCTTACTTATAAAAGAAGAAGTATTAGCTATCAAATAAAATATAAAAAAGCTAATAGACAAAAGCCTATTAGCTAAAATTTTAAAATAATCCTTCAATTTCCCCTGATTCACTAATATCCATTCTATTTGCAGCAGGAATTTTTGGTAATCCTGGCATAGTCATTATATTACCAGTTTGAACCACTACAAATCCAGCTCCATTTGAAACCCTAACTTCTTTGACTGTAATATTAAAACCTCTTGGTCTTCCAAGAAGTGCAGGATTATCAGATAAAGATGTTTGTGTCTTAGCCATACATACTGGATATTTATCCATTCCAAACTTTTCAATATCAGCAATTTGTTTTATAGCTTCTGCTGTATAAACAACATCATCTGCTCCATAAATAGTTCTAGCTATTTTTAATATCTTATTCTTAATACTTTCATCTGATTCATATATAGGACTAAAATTAGAAGGCTTTTCTTCTATAGTTTTAACAACTTTCTTAGCTAAATCTTCTCCACCTTCTCCTCCTTTTTCCCATACATCTGCCTCTGCAACCATAACTTTTTTCTCTTCACAAAAAGCTTTTACAAAATCAACTTCTACTCTAGTATCTGTAATAAATTTATTAATAGCCACAACTACTGGAACACCAAAAGCTTCTATATTTTCTATTTGTTTTTCTAAATTTTCTACTCCTTTTGCTAGTGCCTCAACATTTTCCTTAGAAAGATCTTCTCTTTTAACACCACCATGATGTTTTAAAGCTCGTATTGTTGCTACTAAAACAACACAATCTGGCTTCAAGCCACCATATCTACATTTAATATCCATGAACTTTTCTGCCCCAAGATCTGCACCAAATCCAGCTTCTGTTACTGCTATATCAGATAACTTTAATGCCATTTTTGTAGCAATTATTGAGTTACAACCATGTGCTATATTAGCAAAAGGTCCTCCATGAATTATAGCTGGAGTATTTTCTAATGTTTGAACTAAATTTGGTTTTATAGCATCTTTCATAAGAAGTGCCATAGCACCTTGAACTTCTAAATCTTTTGCATAAACAGGTTCTCCATTTAAATTATAAGCAACAAGTATTTTCCCCATTCTTTCTTTTAAATCTGATAAACCATTTGCCATGCATAATATAGCCATTATTTCTGATGCAACTGTAATCATGAACCCATCTTCTCTTAAGAATCCATTCATTTTGCCACCCATGCCAACAACTATATCTCTTAAAGCTCTATCATTCATATCTAGGACTCTTTTGAATACTATTCTTCTAGAATCTATTCCTAATACATTTCCTTGATGTATATGATTATCTATAGCTGCACAAAGCAAGTTATTTGCTGAGGTTATAGCATGCATGTCTCCAGTAAAATGTAAATTAATATCTTCCATAGGAACTACCTGTGCATTCCCACCTCCCGCAGCTCCTCCTTTAATTCCAAAAACAGGTCCAAGAGATGGTTCTCTTAACGCTATAACAGATTTTTTACCAATTCTATTAAAAGCCTGTCCAAGACCTACAGTAACTGTTGATTTCCCCTCACCTGCTGGTGTAGGATTAATAGCTGTTACTAAAACTAACTTACCATCTTTCTTATCTTTATATTTGTCAAAGACATCTAATCCTATTTTACACTTATACTTTCCATATAACTCTAGATCATCTTCAGTTAATCCTATTTTTTCTGCTATCCTCACAATAGGTTCCATTTGCGCACTTTGAGCTATCTCTATATCAGTCTTCATATTACAACACCTCTCTATTCTAAATACTAAAATTCTATATAAATTATTATAACTAGTTTTAGTTATAATTTAAAGAATATTAACGAATATTTTTAATTTTTAAATATGTATCTTTCGTAATATTAATAATTTTTAAATATCATATTAAATAAACTATAAAAGAAAAAGGCTATTTCGTAAAATACGAAATAACCTTTTAATTAAGATTCTGTATAAATTCTTTCGAACTCTTCTCCATCTATCTTTTCTTTTTCTATCAATACCTGTGCAACAGCATGTAACTTTGAAATATTTTCTCTAAGTAATATTTCAGTTTTCGCATAAGCTTCATCTACAAGAGCCTTAACTTCTCTATCTAATAGTGCACTAGTCTCTTCACTTATATTTCTTGACTTACCGATATCTCTACCTAAGAATACTTCTCCGCCATCATCTCCAAATGATATAGTTCCTACTGCATCACTCATACCATAATGCATAACCATAGCTCTAGCAATTTTACTAACTCTATCTATATCATTTTTAGCTCCTGTACTAATATCATCGAGTATTATATGCTCTGCAAGTCTTCCACCAAGAAGTCCAACCATATCAGCTTTTAATTTTTTCTTAGACACATAACTTCTATCTTCATCTGGGAAATGCATTGTGTATCCACCAGCCATCCCTCTTGGAATAATACTTATTTCATGAACAGGATCAGCATTTGGAAGTGATCTCATAACAACTGCATGACCAGCTTCGTGATAAGCTGTAAGCTTTTTATCATACTCATTGATAACCTTACTTTTTTTCTCAGGTCCTGCAATAACCCTTGTTATAGCTTCTTCCATATCATCCATATCAATTTTTTGTTTATTCTTTCTAACAGCTAAAAGAGCTGCTTCATTTGTAAGATTTTCTATATCAGCTCCTGTAAATCCTGGTGTTCTTTTTGCTAATACATTTAAATCTATAGACTCATCAAGAATTTTATTTCTAACATGAACGTTTAATATCTCTCTTCTTCCCTGAACATCAGGTGCTCCAACAACTATTTGTCTGTCAAATCTTCCTGGTCTTAAAAGTGCCGGATCTAAAATGTCTGGTCTATTTGTTGCAGCAACCATTATTATACCTTCATTTGCGCCAAATCCATCCATTTCAACAAGTAATTGATTTAAAGTTTGTTCTCTCTCGTCATGTCCTCCACCAAAACCTGCACCTCTTTGTCTTCCAACTGCATCAATTTCATCTATGAAAATAATACAAGGTGCATTTCTTTTAGCTTGCTCAAATAAACTTCTAACCCTTGATGCTCCAACCCCAACAAACATTTCTACAAAGTCTGATCCTGAGATACTAAAGAATGGTACTCCAGCTTCTCCTGCAACAGCTTTCGCAAGTAATGTTTTACCAGTACCTGGAGGTCCTACTAAAAGAATTCCTTTTGGTATTCTTGCTCCCATATCCACATATCTACTAGGTTCTTTTAAGAAATCAACAACCTCTTCAAGCTCTTCCTTCTCTTCTTTTGCTCCTGCGACATCCTTGAAATTAACATTTTGTGTGTCTGGATTAGCCATTTTAGCTCGACTTTGCCCAAAGTTCATGGCACCTTTATTTCCTCCACCACCTTGACCTTGCTGTGTCATCATCATAACAAGAGCCATAATAACCACAATAGCAAATATTATAAGACCTATTTGTATCCATTGATAACTGTTTCTTTGTGGTAAGTATTTAATAACAACTGAATCATTCTTAGACTCATTTTGAAGCTGTGTAAATTGCTGCTGTGGAACTTCAACTTTGAATTGTTCTTGACCATTATTTTTACTTGCATCCTTTACTTTCCCTTGGACTTCATCACCTCTAATTACCACACTTTGAACTTGATTAGTCTGCCAAAGCGTTTTAAATTGAGAATAACTTATAGAATTATTAGCACTACTATTCATTACTAGTAAATATGCTCCAATAATTACAAAAGCAAGTATGAAAACCCAAAGAAAGCTACTCGACATTTTTTTCTTCATCAAGTATCCCCTTCTTTCTCACTCAACTTATTTTTGATATATTTCTCTTTTTAAAGTACCTATAAACGGTAAATTTCTATAATTTTCTGCATAATCTATTCCATATCCTACTATAAATTCATCTGGAACATCAAATCCATAATATTTAACATTAACTTTTTCTTTTCTTCCTGACTCTTTGTTAAGAAGTGAAACTATTTCAATACTAGCTGCTTTTCTAGCTTTTAAATACTCTAACAAGTAACTTAAAGTTGTTCCTGTGTCTACTATATCTTCTACAAGTAACACGTGTTTTCCTTCTATATTATCGTCTAAATCTTTTAAAATTCTAACAATTCCTGAACTTTTTGAAGATTTTCCATAACTAGATACTGACATAAAATCTAATTCACAAGGTATACTAATACATCTTAATAAATCAGACGCAAATATAGCAGAACCCTTCAAAATTCCAACTATTAAAAGTTCTTTTCCAACATAATCTTCGCTAATTTTAGCTCCCATTTCTTTAATCTTTTCTCTTAATTGTTCCTCTGAATACAAAACTTCTTGAATGTCATTTTTAATATCAACCATAACGCTACCTATTCCTTTCAATTTAAAAACTTATTTTTAAAAGCTTTTTATTTTTTTGATTTATTTTAAATAATTCACTAGTTCTAATGCCTACTATCCAAGCTATATTTTTATCAAACTCAATTATAGGAATTCTATTTCTTTTTTCTTTTGGAATCTTTAAACTAATAAATATATCTTTTAGCTTTTTACTCGCTTTTGATCCAAAAGGTATAATCTTATCACCATTTTTTCTAGTTCTTAAAGTTATATCTTTTGTATTTTCAAAATTAAAATACTTCTCATTTGCATTATTAAAATTAATTTGACCATCATTTTCAATTATTTCAAACTTCAAATTATAAGAACCAAATTCAAATTTTTTTGAACCTTTAATAACTTCTTCTATATTAAAAGTTATTTCTGTATCAATTAAATTTTTATTTAGTCTTTTTACATTCGTTATTACAATGTCTCCATACTGATTTATAACAATGATATCATTTGTTAAACTAATTCTTTTTCCACTCTCACCATGTTGAAGATCAATAATATCATAAACATGTTTTGATTCAAAATTATTAAATACATTTGAAACTTCCATAAGTCCTCTTCTAAGAATTCTAGTTACTATTGCTTCATCACTTGTAAATAACTTCTTGCTAACAACAAACTCTTCATTTTTAATACTGCAATAAACTTTATATTTTTCATCAACAACACTATCAATAAATTTTGAATCTACTAAAGCATTATGTGCAAGTCTATTCATAGCAGTAACTATATCTGGATTAAAATGTTCTTTAATATATGGAATCATATTTATTCTAACTTTATTCCTTGAATAAATGCTTTCTAAATTAGTTTTATCAATTCTTGGTTTTAAATCATTATTCTCACAATATAGCTCTATTTCTTCTCTAGTTAAAGAAAGTATAGGTCTTATGAAAATATCATCTCTCACAGGTTTAATGCCTGCAAGCCCTTCAAGTCCTGTTCCTCTCATAATTCTCATTATAAGAGTTTCTGCTTGATCATTCGCATTATGAGCTATAGCTATTTTATCCACATTTTCCTGCTTTCTTATTTCATCAAAAAAATTATATCTCTCATCTCTACCAGCCATTTCAGTAGAAATACCTTTTTCTTTAGCTATTTCTTCAACTTTTACTCGTTTTACAAAAAACTTTATATCTAAACTTTCACACAAATTCCTAGCATATTCTTCATCCTTAAAAGCTTCTTCACCTCTAATAAGATGATTTACATGAGCTGCAAAAATTTCAATACCTAAATTTTCTTTAAAAGTGCTTAATAAATGTAATAAACATACAGAGTCAGGACCTCCTGATAGAGCAACTAACACCCTATCACCTTCTTTAATCATGGAGTTCTCAGAAATATATTTTAAAACTTTATCCTTCAATAAATATACACACTCCATTCTTTAAAATTATAGTAATAATTATATCATATTACTAGTTTATTGTAATTAATAAAAGAAGTCTAGCCGTCTAAGGAATACTCTTACCTATTCCATTTAAACGGCTAGATTTCACAAATATTTATTTACAATTAATTTACAATACTTAAGCATTATAAACTTTAGACACAATAACTGTCATATCATCTTTAGCTTTTCCATTATTAAAAGATTTAGCCTTATCTAATATTTCATTAGCTAAATCTTTTGGAACTTTTGAATTAGTTTCCTCTAAAAGTTCAATAAGCCACTTATTATTCAAATCTCCATCTTTAAATAAATCTAATATACCATCTGTAATTGTAATTATAAAATCTCCACCTTTAATTTTTTGATTGTTTTCATCAATATCAGGCTTATCTAAAACACCAAAAGGTAAAGTTTTAGAATCTATAATTCTTACTTTATTTCCTCTCTTTATGAAACTTTCCATCGCTCCAACCTTTAAAAACTTTACTGATCCATCATATAAATTAATTTTTTGCATATCTAAAGTTGAAAACCTTTCTTCTTCAGAAAATTTAATATTCATGATAGAATTTATTGTATTTATAGCTGTTTTCTCACTAAAACCACCCTCTGAAAATTTTTCAATCATCTCTACAGCCATTTTACTTTCGGCACCAGCTCTAGCACCTGTCCCCATTCCATCACATAATAAAACCATATGATTTCCATCTCTAGTTTTTCCAAAACTATAAGAATCACCTATATATTTTTCTCCATCTTTTGGCGATAATGCAATGCTAGATACGACTTTAAACCTCGGTGCCTCTTGTATATGTATGTCACATCTCCCTGTCCTAGCACTAATTCTGCACTCATTTGACATACAAAGTTTTCTCCCAATAACATTATTTAACAATGGTAAAATGGTTTTAACACAAAAATTGCAACCTCCACAATCATTCATTTCAACTTTTATATTAATTCTTCCATCCTTATCTGAATATGCAATTAAATCATAAAATTTTATATTATTACGTAAAAGAGTCTTCTTAACAGTTCTTTCAATTTCTAAATCTAATACTACTTCTGAATCAAAATCATCTACTATTTCTTTTATAGTATCAGACATGTTTTCTATATGACTTGCCAAGATTCTACGTCCTTCACTTAATCTTTTTTTCAAAAGTTCATCTGCTATATGTTTATTAACAACTTCTTCTGTCTCTCTTAAAAGAGCTACTTCTTTTAGACACTTCTTTTTTAGTGTCATCGGAAATTTACACTCTCCTTCTTCATATGACTGTATAAGTTCTCTAAATGAAGTATATGTCTCATGTAACTCTCTTTTCCAACAAGTAGACTTATAATCACAAGTACTACAAACTCTATCAGCTAAGTTATCAACAAGTTCTTCACCTTTATTTTGACTTACTAAACTTTCATTTTCAACCATATTACCAAGCGTACTTCCCATAGTTGCAAGCACTCCAGTAAAATCATTAAGTCTAAGCATTAACTCAGCCTTAACCTTATTAAAATGTTTTTCTCCATCACATTCTCTTTTCGTATTACTATCAAGTTCAACTCGAACTTTTTTAATTAGTTTACTCGGAATAAATAAAATTGCTGTGCTTCCAACTAAAATTTCTATTAATGTATAAATATTAAACTCTTTCATATAAACTGCTAATAATAAAACACTAATATTGAAAACCATATATGAAATAAATTTTCCCGATTCTCTAAATAAAGTAACTACCAATGAACCTACTCCTAATATAACTAAATAGAAGCCCATCTTATTAGTTATAATCCCACAAACTAGACCAAGTATAATACCAGATGTAACACCTAAATTTTCTCTACCTACAAAACTTATAAAAAAAACAAAAAATATAGCTAATATATCTAAAAGTTGAATGTTAAATATACCTATATTTCCAAATCCTACTATTACTAAAGCAATTAAAATTTCTATACTAATAAGTTCATCATTATTTATATAACTTTCTAACTTAAAATTATTTATACATCTATATGAATAAGATACTATAAAAAAAGCAGGAATCATAATTAAAGTAATAATACTAGCAATATACAAAGAACTAAAATAATCTCTTCCATCTATAAAAATTCCAGCAATAAAAAATATTAAAACACTTAAAATAAACGAACCTACAATTTTTACTTGCTTACTTTTCTTTTGAACTAAAAAATTATAAGCTACAATTCCTATTCCTAAAATTATAAATGTTGAGGTTTCTTCCATATTTTTTGAAATACTAACATAACCTATAATACAACTTACCAAGGCAATAATAGAACTTTTTATATCATCTAAACAAACACTCAATACAAACAAAATACCTAACGGTGCTATATTTTGTATAAATGCTAAATCCACCTTAAAATAAACTCTACTTAAAAAAACACTTGAAATAGCTATAAAGATAAGCTTTATATAATTATCATCTACACTTACTCCACTAGCACTTATATTTTTTTGACTATTGCTTCTCACATAATTTTTAACATCAGCACCATACTGCATATTATTTCCCCCTACTTAATTGACTAAATATCTATAATCAAAATTAAAATCAAATCATTTATAGGGGAATTATACCAATTAAAGACATAAATATATGTCATATTATTGTCTAATATTCCTTTAATCGCAAGACAAAACTTACTTAAAAAAATCTAAAAACTACATAATATTTTATTTTATAGCAAAAATTTTATTTATAGCTTATAAAAAAACAGAACTTTTAATAATATTTTGTTTTTATTTATCAAAATGTTTTTATCAAATAAAATTAAGTTTATATTATATAGTTAGAAATTAAAATTATTATTTTCTTCTAGCAAATTCTACAAATCTAAATTTATCCGGTCTATGTCTAGATTCAGTATATTGAAACAATCTTCCATCTTCTAAATAAGAATAACTTTTTACTAAAACCACACAATCATAACCATTTAAATCTAAATACTTTTTATCTTCTTCCTCTACAGTTGCTACAGTTATTTCTTTCTTAGCGAATGCAATCTTCAACCCTAGCTTATTTTCAACAAATTCATAAATAGAATCTTCACAAATCTCTATACTTAGTTCATGAATTATAGACTTATTTATATAATCTTTATCTAATATTATTTTTTCATTTCCAATTTCTCTTGTTCTAAAAATTTCCCAAACTTCTTCATTTTCTTTACAATTGAGCTTTTTCTTTATCCAATGTTTCTCTGATACTATTACTGAAAAACGCTCAACTACAGTAGTTGTCTTTTTATTCATCTTTTTGGCAAACTCTTTAAAACTTATAACTCCTGCTAATGGAAAATCAAATTTATTTATATCTAAAACAAAAGATCCTCTGCCTTTATTTTTATTTATATAGCCATTTTGTTCTAATAAATTCAAAGATTTTCTTATAGTATCTCTTGAAACTTTATATTCTCCCATCAATGTTAATTCTGATGGTAATTTTTCTCCTACGCTATATTCTCCTCTTTCAATTTTAGACATTATATCATTATATATATTAAAATACTTACTTCCCATCCTTATCACCTGTCTTACATAAATTTAAAACTACTCACTCTAACATCAAATATTATATCTTACTTTAACTTAAACCACTATAATTGACTCAAAATAATTTTATATACCTAAACTATTTTTTAATTTAAATTTACATAAAAAAAACATCTTAGACTATGCTAAGATGTTTTTTTTCTAATATATTTTATATACTAAAGATTCATAAGGTCTTAATAAAATTTTATTTTGTATAATTTTAGTATCCTTATAATTTGATAATAATAATTCAATTTTTTTATTTCTAAATTCTACTTCATATTCTTTTGGCAATTCATATTCAACTTTTTCACCATAAAAATTATTTATTATAAGAATTTTTTTACCACTTAATTCTCTTAAATAAGAAAATATTTGATCATGTTCTTTTAAAAGCATTTTAAAATTACCAGCTGCAATTATAGGTTCATTTTTTCTTAATGCTATTAATTTTTTATAATGATAAAAAATTGAATCTTTATCTTGTAATACCTCTTTTATATTTATATTCTTATAATTAGTTGAAACTTCCAGCCAAGGTTTTACTTTAGAAAAACCAGCATTTTCAGAGTCATCCCATTGTAACGGAGTTCTTGAGTTGTCTCGAGATTTTGCTTTTAAAATTTCCATTATAGCCTCTTCTTCTACACCCTTTTCACGTAAAATATTATAATAATTTATAGATTCTATATCTTTATATTTATCAATACTCTCATAATAGGGATTAGTCATTCCAATTTCTTCACCTTGATAAATATAAGGTGTCCCCCTCAATAAATGTATAGTTGTAGCAAGCATTTTAGCTGATTCTTTAGGATAATTTATTTCATCTCCAAATCTCGATAAAATTCTTGGTTGATCATGATTACACCAAAATACTGCATTCCATCCATCACCTGCTTGCATTCCACTTTGCCATTTATCAAATATAGTTTTCAGTTCCTTAAAATCAAATTTCTTTAAACTCCATTTTTCTCCATTATCATAATCAACTTTCAAATGATGAAAATTAAAAACCATTGATAATTCATTTTCTTTTTGATTAGAATATTTTATACAATTTTTTATATTTGTAGAAGACATCTCACCAACTGTTATAATATTCTTATTTTTTCCAAATGTATTTTCATTTAATTCTTTCAAATAATCATGTATTTTAGGACCATCAGTATAAAATTTTCTTCCATCGCCCTCAAAATCATCTTCATATATAAATGGCTTTGATATAAGATTTATGACATCTAATCTAAATCCCTTAACGCCCTTTTCAATCCAAAAATTAACTATTTTATAAATTTCCTCTCTAAGCTCTTTATTTTCCCAATTTAAATCAGCTTGAGTTTTATCAAATAAATGAAGATAATATTCCTCTAGACTTTCTACATACTCCCATGCACTTCCTCCAAACTTAGATTTCCAATTAGTTGGAGGTTTATCGTTATTTCCCTTTCTAAAAATATAGTAATTTTTATACTTCTCCTCTCCAGCTAATGCCATTTTAAACCACATATGCTCCGTAGATGTATGATTAAAAACCATATCAAGCATTATATCTATATTCATTAACTTAGCTTCGTTTATCAATTGCTCAAAGTCACTCATTGTACCAAAACTTGGATCTATATTATAATAATCAGCTATATCATATCCATTATCATTTTGTGGTGACATATAAAATGGAGTTAACCAGATATAATCTACACCTAATTCCCTCAAATATCCTAATTTATTAATAACTCCTCTTAAATCTCCTATTCCATCATTATTACTATCCTTAAATGATTTGGGATAAATTTGATATACTACCGATTCCTTCCAATTTTTTTCACTCATTTAAACTCCTCCTAAAACCTAAGAAAAATAACATACAGTTTTTAAGTTTATTCATACTTAAATTTAAAACTGTATATTATTCATCTTTTAATTATCTAAATACTAATTAAATTCAATACTCATAACTTTCTCTTTAACATCTACATACCTATTATTTTCTATAGATACACATCTAAATTTATCTGTATTGGCTATAACCATAAATATAGTAGCTGCTATAGCTTCTTTTTTTACTAAATCTAGATCAAAATTAATTAAACTATCCCCCATATTAACCGTATCACCTACATTTACATTAGCAGTAAAACCTTTTCCATTCATAGAAACAGTATCTATTCCTATATGTATCAAAAGTTCCACTCCCTTTTCTGTAGTTACAGCTACTGCATGATTAGTTGGAAATATCATAGAGATAACTCCTTTAGCTGGTGATACTATATTTCCATTAACGGGCTCTATCGCAATTCCCTCTCCTAGCATTTTACTTGCAAAAGTTTCATCCTTAGTATCTTCAATTTTAATTAATTCTCCTTTTATAGGTGCAGTGACAACTTCTATAGCTCCTTTATTTTTCTCTACTAATTCATCACTATTTATTAATTCATTCGATGTAGTTAAAATTTCTTCTTCTTTTAAATTTTCAGCTTCCTCTTCTGTTGAATCTGAACTTTTTCCTGTTAATCCATCTAAATTAAACTTAATGCTACCTTTGCCTTCATCAATATCTCTTATATCTTTTTTTACTTTAGGAATTAAAAACATTATTGGTATTAATATTAATGGTCCAAAAAATGCAATTCCCATACCTATAAAATAAACACCCCAAAATTTAGGGAATATTGATAAGAAGGCTGGAAGTCCTCCAACTCCTATCGATGTCGCTAAAACTCCATGAACTGCTATATACGCTGCAGCAATAGCTGAACTTATCAAACATGCAAGATACGGCCATTTATATCTTAATGTAACACCGTACATAGCTGGCTCAGTTACTCCTAAATAAGCAGTAAGTCCTGCTGTTGCCCCTAAACTTTTAGTCTTTTTATCTTTACTAAGGAAAAACATTGCTAAAGCTCCTGAACCTTGTGTGATATTAGATAATGCAACCATTGGCCATAACAAAGCTCCATGTAAAGGTGATGCTAAAAGTTGAAAATCTACAACTAAGAAAGTATTATGCATACCAGTTATAACAATCATTGCATATGTGAAACCAAATAATAAACCTGCAAATAAAGCATAATGTGCAAATAAATATACGAAACCTGCTGACATTGCATTCCCAACCGCAAATGTTACCGGTCCAATAATAATAAATGAAAGTAATCCTGTTACAAGAAGTGCCACTGGAGCAACTAATAATAACTTAAATGAATCAGGTACTACCTTATTCATAAATTTTTCTATTTTAACCATAATATAGGTTGAAACTAAAACAGGAAGTACTTGTCCTTGATAACCTATTTTTTGAAATGCATGTCCAAATAAACTCCAAGTTGGTACTGTATGACTAGCAGCTGCTTGACCATAAGAATATGCATTTAAAAGTGCTGGATTAACAAGAATTAACCCTAAAACAATCCCTAATAGTGGATTTCCACCAAATTTTTTAGCTGCTGACCAACCAACTAAAGCTGTTAAAAATGTAAATGAAGTATTTGCTACTACATTTACCATTTCAGCAAAACCAGACCACGCTGGATAAACCTCTATTAAGGATTTATTCGCAAAAAATATACCTGAACCAGTTAAAATATTATTTAAACCAAGCAAAAGTCCCGCTGTTACAATAGCTGGAAGTATTGGAATGAATATATCTGATAACGTTTTAATACCTAATTGCAATGGATTGAGCTTTTTAGCTGCTATATCTTTTGCTTCATTTTTATTAACTCCTTTAATATTAGTTATTGATAAAAGATAATCATATGCCCTATCAACAGTTCCTGGTCCTATAATCACTTGAAATTGACCATTCGCACTAAAGTTTCCTTTTACCAAATCTATACTCTTAAGCATAGGTTCATTTACCTTAGTTTCATCTTTTAATATAAATCTTAAACGTGTAATACAATGCGTTGCTGCTGAAACATTACTCTCTCCACCAACAGCTTCTAAAATCTTTTTTACATCACTTTCAAAATTAGCAGTATTAGCCATTTTTAGTCCTCCTTAATAAATTCATCAAATTTCTCTTTTTCAAAATAAAATATGTACGTACATGTTATGAATTAATAATAACATGTACGTACATATTTGACAATATATTTAAGAAAACATTTACATAAATCATGAAGTATAATATATACCCTAATAATGGTAATATATTAATATAAAAATATATTTTTTATAAACAATATTGAAAATAATTTATAAATTAAAGGAGAATTAAGTAATATGTATGTTATTAAGTTTAATGGATGGGATATAAACATAGAATCTAATTTATTAAGACCAATATTCAATGATAGAGAGCTGATAATCATAAATAAGTATAGCGAAACTACTTTACACTTAGTTGCAAATGAGTTTGGAAAAATTGAATTAATAAAATTAGATGATTCAACTAAAATGGAAATTACATTAGAAAAAGTTATAAATATTTATGAAAAATATGAAGATACTTTAGAAGATGTAAGTTTAACCCCTATATTTCCTGAATCAACAAATTTTTCTGATATTTTTATATTTGATTCTGATAACTCTTTAAATGGTTTATCTAATATCGATAAAGTAAATTATCTTATAAATTCATCTAGTGCACCAATATGTGATTCTTGTCTTAGTAAGGCTTTAAAAATAACGCCAGTTAATCAACTTAATCAAATTTGCAATAAATTATATAAAAAAGAAATGATTTTTAGAAGTAAAGAGATATGTCCTATTTGCGGCACTTATCGCCTGGTAAATAGAAAAAGATAAGCTAAGCCTCAATTCAGATAGAATTTTCATTTCAACTCAATGTTAATCCGAAGTTATCTAGGCTCATATGTTTCCTCAGATACTACTTATAAAATAAAGAACATTAGCTCTCAAATGAACTATATATTATACAAGTATTTAGATAATAAAAAAAAGCAATCATAATTGATTGCTTTTTTGGTGCCGAAGACCGGAATCGAACCGGTACGGTGTTTAACCACCGCAGGATTTTAAGTCCTGTGCGTCTGCCAGTTCCGCCACTTCGGCAGGACTTTATGGTAGCGGGGGCAGGACTCGAACCTACGACCTTCGGGTTATGAGCCCGACGAGCTGCCAACTGCTCCACCCCGCGTTATTATAATTTATTTAATTTTAAAAATTGGTGCCGAAGACCGGAATCGAACCGGTACGGTGTTTAACCACCGCAGGATTTTAAGTCCTGTGCGTCTGCCAGTTCCGCCACTTCGGCAAGGCATCATTTTTTAATGGTAGCGGGAACAGGATTTGAACCTGCGACCCTTCGGGTATGAACCGAATGCTCTAGCCAACTGAGCTATCCCGCCATATGTTTGAAATTAATATTTAATAGTAATATTATAATTTAAATGGTGCCGAAGACCGGAATCGAACCGGTACGGTGTTTAACCACCGCAGGATTTTAAGTCCTGTGCGTCTGCCAGTTCCGCCACTTCGGCAGGACATCATTTAAATGGTAGCGGGAACAGGATTTGAACCTGCGACCCTTCGGGTATGAACCGAATGCTCTAGCCAACTGAGCTATCCCGCCATATAATATTAATGGTAGCGGGGGCAGGACTCGAACCTACGACCTTCGGGTTATGAGCCCGACGAGCTGCCAACTGCTCCACCCCGCGTTATTATTGGTGCCGAAGACCGGAATCGAACCGGTACGGTGTTTAACCACCGCAGGATTTTAAGTCCTGTGCGTCTGCCAGTTCCGCCACTTCGGCACGTTCAAGAACATTTGCTCTTAACGACAAGATTTATTATATATAATAAATCTTGTTATGTCAACAGTTTTTTCATATTTTTTTATTTTTTTCTTAAATAGGGTTTAAAGCCTTATAAAATCTAATATTGTAAGTAAAAAACCAAGTCAATAATTAAGCCTTATTTCTATTTTTGTTACTATTTTTGCCAAGCTTCAAATTAAATTTTTCGCTATTTTTCAACAAAAAATAATTAGATAGAAAAATTTAGATGAAGCACACGCTCCATCTAAATTAAATCTACATTTATAAAAAATGAAAAATTTCTATTAAGTTAAGTTAAAATGATCTTCTTCTTGATCTTGGCTCTTGATTCTTTTTGACATCTTGCATTCTTTCTTCACTGTCTTTCATAAACTTAGCCATTATATCTTCAAAACTTTCTTTTTGTTTCGGTCTTCTATCTCTGTTATCTCTTCTATCTCTATTGTCTCTTCTGTCTCTGTTATCTCTATTACTATTCCAATCCCCTTCAGGTCTTGCTGACTTCTTCTTAGGTGGCATAGCTTGCTTAATTGATAAACTTATCTTACCTTTGTCATCAGTTCCTAATACTTTAACTTTAACTACGTCATTTTCTTTTAAATGTTCTCTGATGTCTTTGACAAAAGACTCTGCAACTTCAGAGATGTGTACTAATCCTGTTTCTCCTTCAACCTCAACAAACGCTCCAAAGTTTGTTATGTTTACTATTTTACCTTCTAAAATGTTTCCTGTTTCTAAGGCCATGTTAAAAGACTCCTCCTTAAATATTTAAATAAATAAATTATTATTATGTTACTAAATAATAATTTTATATAATAACTGTCAATTTTTAATCAAGAGATTCCTAATCAACAACTACTTTTTCTCCATTTTTAATCATTCCTAAACGTTCTCTAGCCATTCTTTCAATGTACGAGTCAGTTTTTGAATCATTAAATTCATTAGTTAAATTATCATTTTTAATTTTTAACGCATCTAATTCCTGCTCAACTTCTTGCTTTTCAGCATTTAACCGCTGCTTATTGAACTCTAATTTAACAAAAGTTCCTATGAATATAATTGCCATACCCACACAAGTAAATACCCTTAAACTCTTTTTTCTTCTCACCAAACTCACACCCCTTAGTCAAGAAGACTATATGTCTATTTTAAACACTCTAACCGACTTATTCAAGGGATTTCTTTTTATTTACTAAATATATTTTTAAATATATATCGTACTTGTTTGTTAAATATCCTAATGATAGTATAGAAAATCTTTCCTATAAAATTTTCTAAGCGGAAAATTTTTTTTGATAATACAGAAAAATATAATATGAGTCCCACACTAATTAATAAATAAACATATGTAGTTAAAAACCCAAAATTAAATACCAATATAAAAATAAAAACGATTAATCCTGATAATATCCAAAATAAAATGTCTTGTATTGCAACTAAAATATTTGAATGATTTATTCCTCTTATAACTCTATACAAATCAAAGAGAACTCCAATAAATATACCTGCAATTATCGAAACTATCAAAATATTAAATTGAATTTCTAAAGGCAATATCATTATTTTTTCTCCTTACCTCTAAATAATTTCAATCTTTTTTTAGGTTTGTCATTACAATAAACTATAGATTTTATATAGCCTGTTATTATTACATCCCCATTTTGAACATCTAATTTATTAACCTTCAAAGTTTTTCCTGTTATATTTAGTCCACCTAATGATGTATTCAAATTTATTTGCTTTTCATCAAAACTTAAAACTTCTAAAACTCCAGTTAATGATAACATCTTTCTATTTTCTAGTACTAAATTACTTTTTCTTTCTTCTTGTAGATTTTTATTGTCCATTTTATCCCCCTAAAAAATTATTTCATTTTACTATTTCATTTAGAGTAAAACTTATAATAAAATATATGCCTTTTTTTAGAGGTTTATGTGCTAATTAATTAGCTATTATTTTACTCTTTATCTTCTTCGCCTTCTAATATTTCATACATGTTTTTCGCATCTTCTTTTCTTACATGTTCAGCTATATTAACAATTCTAGCTTTAAGAATTCTATTACCAAATTGAATTTCTATTATATCACCATCACTTACTTTAGTTGAAGGTTTAGCTATTTTATCATTTATTTTTACTCTATCCCCTTCACAAGCTTCCTTCGCTACAGTTCTTCTTTTTATTATTCTTGAAACTTTTAAATACTTATCTAATCTCACTCTCTACCACTCCTTTTATTTTAATAAAAAACTCTATATATTCAAAAAAACCCGAGAAATCTCGGGTTTTACTAGGAAGTAATAATTACTTATTAACTCTTTCTTTGAACTCTTTACCTGCTTTAAAAACTGGTGCTTTTGAAGCTGGTATATTTATTACTTCTTTAGTTCTTGGGTTTCTACCTTCTCTAGCAGCTCTTTCTCTTGTTTCGAATGTTCCAAATCCAACTAATTGAACTTTGTCTCCACTCTCAAGAGCTTCTTGAACGCTTTCTATGAAAGATTTTAATGCTAATTCAGCATCTTTCTTTGTTAACTTACTTTTGTCAGCCATACTTGCGATTAATTCTGCTTTATTCACTTTTACATCCTCCTTGAATTGAGTAATTTACTCATTAAGTATCTCACTGCAATTATATATTGCAATATATATTATAATATTATATATTTAACCATTTGTATAGTACCTAAACTGCTATTTTACACTATTTAATCAACTTTTTACTATTAGATAATAAGCTATTACCATTTATAGGGAAATATTTGAATATTCTTAGGAAATACGTTTAAATACTTTAAAATTTCTTTACATGTTCCCATATTTCATCCATTTCTTTTAAAGTCATATTATTTAAAGTTTTATTTTGATTTTGTGCCTCTTTTTCTATAGCAGCAAATCTACTTAGAAACTTGTTGATTGTGTTCTCTAAAGCTTTTTCACTATCTATATTTAACATTCTTGATACATTAACTACAGAAAATAACAAATCACCAATCTCCTCTTCTATTCTTGACATATTATTTGACTTATATACATCTTTTATTTCATTTAATTCCTCAATTACTTTGTCCATAGCATCTTCTACTGTTTCAAAATCAAATCCTACTTTCTTTGCTTTTTTTTGAATTTTAGTAGCCTTTATTAATGCTGGTAATGCTTTTGCTATCGCTTCCATTTCTTGAGTTAAAGTTTCAAATCCTTTTTCTTTCTTCTTTGTTTCATCCCAACTTAAAAGAACCTCATCTACACTCTCTATATTTCTATCAGAAAATATATGAGGATGTCTAAAAATCATCTTTTTACAAATTCCATCAATCACATTCATAAAATTAAACTCATTGTTTTCTTTTGCTATAGAAATATGAAATATAACATGTAAAAGGATATCACCTAACTCTTCTTCTAATCCATAAATATCATTACTTTCTATAGCATCTATAACTTCATAGCACTCTTCTAATAAATCCCTTCTTATACTCATATGTGTTTGTTTTTTATCCCAAGGACATCCATTAGGACTTCTTAGAATATCTATTATTTGAATCAAATCATAAATATCATTTTTATTTCCCTCATCTTTTTTTATATAAACATATGTTGTGTGATCTAAATTTTCTTGCCAATCTAACTCATATAATTTTATACTGTTTTGAATTAACTCTCCAGTATTCTGATCTATCTGCAAGACACTTATACTTGTCTCATCATCATAAAATTCTCCTAAGGTATTCTTTACTTCTGATGCAATAAGATTGTTATAAACTTGAGTAATTAACAAATCATCTCTTTTATTAAATATTTTATTTTTAATATCAAAAGCATCAACTATTTTCAATCCATCACTTATATCTACTTGCAAATTTTCCATTACATAATCTAAAATACTAATAGATGCTAGAACCTCATATTGAATATTTTGATCTTTACACTTTTCAATTAAATTTTGTACTGCTTTTTCTGCAACAAAAGGATGCCCTGGAACTGCAAACACAATATCTTTATATTCTCTTTCTTTATTAATTACATCATTTGCAATAAAATCATATAACTCACTAAATAAACTTGCAGTATTGTAATTTTCATCATAAGATTCAAATTCAATACCTTCTTTTTCTAATTCTTTTGCTATATAACACTCTTTTGTTCTAAGTATTAATTTTTTTGTAGTTTTAATTGTTTTATATGCTTTAACAGTTAATTCATCTATACCTTTACTTCCAAGCCCTACTATTTTTATCATGAAACCTCTCCTCCATTATTTTTTCATTCTAATTCTTCTACTTTCTATAATATAAAAAAAATTGGTTAATCTCTATATTTTATAAAGATTAACCATTAATTTAAAGCCCAAAATTACTTTTCACCATATTATAGTCTAATACTTTTAATATAAATATTAATCCTAAATATATTATTCCACCTATAATTATTGATAATAAGCATGTAATTGCAACTATCTTCACATAATCTATAATTATTAAAAAACTAATTAAAACAACTAAAATCATCGCTAAACTAGCAACCAAAGGCTTAAACAAAATCTCTCTCCATTTAACCTTATATTTAGTTTGATGTTTTAAACATACCATATTCAAAATGGTTATAAATAAGTAACTTGCTATACTCGATATAACTGCTCCATCTATTCCTAAATTAGGCATAGCAACTAAAATATAAGTTAAAATAACTTTTATCAAAGATCCTAAAAACATATTAATAACTGGAATTTTCATTTTTCCTATTCCTTGAAGAATCGCTGTAGTAATCTGAGTAATTACCAAAAATGGAATAGTCAACGATAGATATCTTAATATATTTGCACCTGCGTCATTTCCTGGAAATAATGTTGCCATAATAGGTTCAGCTAAAAAAAACATTCCAAAAGTGCAAGGTAAAGCAATGACAAAAGCAAATTTAAGAGACATTCCAACATTATAACTTAATTCCTTAAATCGTTTTGCAGCTAAACTTGCCGATATAGCTGGTACCAAAGCACATCCAACTCCAGCCGCAATAGTAAGTGGTATATGAACAAGGGTTGTTGCTTTTCCTGCTAATTGAGAAAATAAAATTGTTGCCTCTTGTTGTGTGAAACCAGCTAGTAAAAGCTGTTTTGGAACTAAAATAGAATCTATAACCCCCATAATACTTACTACCGCAGATCCTATTGCTATTGGGAGCGTTGCCATAATTATTCTTTTCAATAATATCCTGCTTGATGTTACATTAGTTTTATTATGTTTTAATTTATGCTTAGTTTTGAAAAACTTATATCCTAAATATATTGATGCAAAAATTCCTCCTGCTGTTGCACCAAGCACAGCACCTCCTGCCGCATATTCTATTCCATATGGTAATAATAAATATGCTATTCCAACCCCTATTACAACTCTACCTATTTGCTCTAAAAATTGTGAAATAGCTGTTGAATTCATATTTTGATATCCTTGAAAATATCCTCTTATAGGATTTATTATTGCTATAAATATAGGTGCTATACTTATTGCCATCAAGGAGTAAATAACTTTTTTATCCCAACCAAAAAGCCTAATTAAATCATTTTTAAAAAAGAATACTCCCGCTCCTCCTGCAATTGCAACAACTGTAAGCAATATCGTACTTAAACTTACAAGTTTAATATTATCTGCTTCTTTTCCCATAGTATTATTTTCTGATATAAGCTTTGATAATGCTATCGGAACTCCTCCTGCAATTGCTATGAATACTGAAAATATAGGAAATACCATTTGATAGTATCCCATACCCTCATCTCCCATCATCATCACAAGAGGCCATCTAAAGAATAAACCCATAAATTTACTTAAGACTCCCATTCCTGCTAATATCAATCCTCCTGTTATGAAGGTTTGCTTCTTCATAAAAATACCTCCTTATTTTAAATACTAATTATTATAATTAGTATTTAAAATAAGGAGGTATTATTACTAATTTTATGTATACCTAATTTTGAATATGTTCTTCATATATTCAAAACCTTAAAATGGGAACTTTGTCTACTTCTATTATGGAATTATTAGTCCTATAAGTTTATTACCTATAAAAAAAATTATAAGTTTTATTGTTCCATTTGCTTTCCTAAAAATGCGGCTGCTGTTTCTACTAATTTCTTTTCTACTTCACCAAAAGTTTTAGATTCATTAGAAAACATTATAACTGTTCCTATTGCATCACCTTCAGCAATAATAGGTGCAATAGCTTGTGCTTTATACTTTTCACTAGCATTTTCATCTTGAATTAATGGCTCTACTTTTGATGATCCACTACCTAAAATTGCTACCTTCCTATTATCCATAACCTTTTCAAGTTCATCACTAATTTTTTTATCTATGTATTCCTTTTTAGGAACTCCACCACTAGAAATGAATGTATCATTATCAGAAATTAATACATAATGTCCTGTTGCTTGATTTAAAGATTCTGCATATTCCTTAGAAAAATCAGTTAACTCACCAATAGGAGAATATTTTTTAAGAATAACACCACCATCTCTATCTGTGAATATCTCTAGTGGATCTCCCTCTCTAATTCTCAAAGTTCTTCTTATTTCTTTTGGTATAACAACTCTACCTAAGTCATCTATACGTCTTACAATTCCTGTTGCTTTCATAATATATAATTCCTCCTCAGGTTATTATTAATTTTGTGTACCTTTACACTAATAGTATTTTTCATATTTGAAATTTTATACACCACACCTAAATTTATCTTTAATTACGTGTAAATGACCTTTATAGAAATAAAAAAAACTCTAGGGATATATTCCCTAGAGTTTTCACCTAATATTCCTTCTATCCAGTAAATATTAAATAACTACGACTTATTATCTATTCAAAATTTAAAAATCTTAGTTAGATTAAATCTTTATTATTAGTTTGAACTTCCTTGAGTTGTAGTTCCTGTTGATGAATTAGCTGTTGAGCTAGCTGGTATAGCATAGTCTAATTTATTTGTATAAACTTCTGCTCCTGCTGCTTTTTCCCAAGCTTTAAGTTGTGTTTGAATTGCTTGTTGTTGTTGTTGTTGATTTATTGTTTGCATTATTTGATCCTTAACTTGATCAAATGGCTCTGTTGTTGCTTCTGCATTTACTTGTGAAACAAATACTATATTATAAACATTATAACTACTTGTTTTACTATTAATAACACCTGAAACATCTCCAGCTGCTTTTAAGCTCTTAACTGCATCCATAAATGCTGGTACATAAGTTGTTGATGAATAATCAATATATCCAAGTGATCCACCTGTACTCTTAGTACTATCAACATTATTAGCTGAAGCTAATTTTTCAAATACTTTAAGTTTATCAGCAGTATTAGTCATACCTTTTGTTTCATTTAAGAATTGAGTTCTTAATTCATTAGCTTTAGCTTCTGAGTCAACAACTATTTGATAAACTTGAGCTCCTGCTGGTTTTGTAAATTGTGATTTATTTTCATTGTAATATGACTGTGCTTGAGCTTCTGTTGCAGCTGGTACAGATTTTGTTATACTTTCTGTTAATTTTTGATCTTCTAATTGAGTTTTTATTCTATCTTTAAATGTAGCTTCTGTTAATCCTGCTTGTTTTAAAGCTGCATTAAAAGCATCTGTTCCTTTTGTCTTATCATTTCCTGCTTGTTGTATAAATCCATCTAATTCTTTTTGATATGCTGCATCTATATCTGCTTGAGAAACTGTTATTTTTTGAGCTTCTATTTCTTTTGGAATTATTTGATTTACAATTTCACTATTTACAGCATTTTCCCTCTGTTGAATTATGAATTTTTTAGCATCAGCATTTTCCATTGGGTTTCCTTGTACCTGTTGTTCTACTGTTGCGTAAACTTGTTGCATTTGTGGTTCTATTTGTGCAACTGTAATATTATTTCCATAAACTTTACCTACTACAGTATTTTGAACTGCTTGGGGAGTTTTTTGAATCATTCCAGCACTAACACCAATAATTGCAACTACTGCAGCAACTACTGCAATACCAACGATTCTTTTAACACTTTTCATCTATTAATTACCTCTCTTCTTTTTACTTTACATAGTTAATATGAGTATATCAATAATTAACTGTATTTTCAATTTACTTTTTAAGTTTTGACTTAATTTTTACAAGTCCATCCAAAATCATCTTAAATTCTTCTATTATATTATCCTTTTTATCTTCCTGTATTCTATATGAAAAACTTGGCTTATCTCCAAAAGTAATAACAATATGTTTTTTATATTTTTTTATAAGTTCAACAAATATTCTCTTATCTGTACGTTCTCTACTTTGGAATTCAAATATAACTTCATTTTTTCTTTCCTTAACTTCTTCTATCTCTAACATTTTAGCCTTACTTTTAACATAAGCTATATCCATAAGATTTAAAACAGGTTTTGGAATACTAGAGTATCTATCTTCCAATTCTTCTTTTACATAGTTATAATCCTCTTCATTTTCAATAGCTGCAATTTTCTTATATACTTCAATTTTTTGAATTTCATTTTCTATATAATTTGCAGGTATATACGCATCAAGTTTTATATCTACTGTTGTTTCAACAGGTTCATTTTCAATTTCACCCTTTATAAGTTTAATAGTGTCTTCCAACATTCTACAATATAAATCATATCCAACACTTGCCATATGCCCATGTTGAGATGAACCCATCATGTTTCCAGCACCTCTTATTTCAAGATCCCTCATAGCAATTTTAAATCCAGATCCAAGTTCAGTAAAATCTTTTAAAGCCTTAAGTCGTTTTTCTGCAACTTCTGTTAAAACCTTATCTTTTCTATACACAAAATAAGCATAGGCAACTCTATTACTTCTACCTACTCTCCCCCTTAATTGATATAATTGAGAAAGTCCCATTTTATCAGAATCATATACTATAAGAGTATTAACATCTGGCATATCTATTCCTGTCTCAATGATAGATGTACAAACTAAGACATTAGCTTCCTTGTTCATAAAATCTACAAGCTCTTTTTCTAATTCCTTCTCAGACATTTGTCCATGTATAACTCTTGGTGTACACTCTGGTATAAGTTCTTTAATATAAGCTGCCATAACTTGAATACTTTCAACTCTGTTATAAACTAAAAAGGCCTGACCGCCTCTATTAATTTCTCTAAGAATAGCATCTCTTATTAATTGGTCATTTTGTTCAACAACATATGTTTGTATAGGATATCTATCCTCTGGTGGAGTTTCTATTACTGATATATCACGCACTCCTGTAAGCGACATATGAAGAGTCCTTGGAATAGGTGTTGCACTAAGTGTTAGAACATCAACATTCTTTTTAACATTTTTAATTTTTTCTTTTTGAGTAACACCAAATCTTTGTTCTTCATCAACTATTAAAAGGCCTAAATCTTTAAATCCAATATCCTTAGATACCAGTCTATGTGTACCTATTAAAATATCCACATTCCCTTCTGCTAAAGCCTTTAGTGTTGCATTTTGTTCTTTCTTTGTTTTAAATCTACTAATAACATCTATATTAACAGGAAAGCTCGCAAATCTTTTTTTAAATGTACTGTAATGCTGATCTGCAAGTATAGTTGTTGGAACCAAGAAAGCTACCTGTTTCCCTTCCATAACAGCTTTAAATGCAGCTCTTATTGCAACCTCTGTCTTACCATATCCAACATCTCCACAAAGTAATCTATCCATAGGCTTATCAGATTCCATATCACCCTTTATTTCTTCTAAAGATGTTAATTGATCTGGTGTTTCCTCATATGGAAACTCATCTTCAAATTGCTTTTGCCAGTGAGTATCTTTTGCAAACTTATATCCCTTAACAGTCTTTCTTGCGGCATAAAGTTTAACTAAATCTTCTGCAATATCATTAATCGATTTTCTTGCTTTTGCTTTTGCTTTTTGCCACTCTGGCCCACCAAGCTTATTTACTTTAGGTAATTTCCCTTCGGATCCTACATACTTTTGAACTAAATCAAGCTGCTCAACAGGAACATATAATTTATCACCTTTTTGATATTCAATATCTAAATAATCTCTTTTATTTCCGCCAACTTCTATTTGTTTAATTCCTTTATAAACACCTATACCACTATTAACATGAACTACAAAATCTCCTGGTTTTAACTCACCAAAACTTTTGATTTTAGACATACCTTTTTGCTTTTTATTTCTCTTGGCTGCCTTTCTTTTTGCTTCTCCAAAAGCTTCTTTATCAGAAATAACACATAATTTTAAATCTGAAAAATCAAAGCTATTTATTTGATTTCCAAAAGTTACAATTACTTCGCCCTGTACAATAGTTTCAATATTATCTCTATACGTACACTCTATGTCATTATCCTTTAAAGATTCAACTAACCTTTCTCCTCTTGGTCTAGTACCAGCTAAAATAACTATACTATACCCTAAATTCTTTTTGTTTTTTATTTCATCAATTAAAAGTTCAAAGTTGCCTTGATATTTAGGTAATGTAGTTTGCTTTAAATAGAATTTTTCTCTAGCACCTAAAAACTTATTATTTTTCTCTAAAGAATTCATTAAAATATAGTCTGTTGCTAGAAACTCAGATTCCACCTTATTCTCATCTAATAACAATTTATTTTGACTAGGAAGTATATCTCCTCTTTCAAGAAAAGCTTTATAACTTTCAATAAACTCAAATAAAGTACTATCTATTTTACCTTTACATCTATCTGGTTCATCAATTATAAAAGTATATCCTTTAAGATAATCAAATAATGTAGATGGTTGCTCAAATAAATATGGAATGTAACTTTCTATAGCTTCAAAACTCCAAGTTTCTTTTAAACTTTCCAAATTTCTTTTTACTATTCCCTCAAGCTTTTCAACTATATCTTTTTTATCTGCATTTTTAATTGCAAATGTACTAAATTCCTCTGTAATTGCTTTTGTAGCATTACTTAAAATTTCTTTATCCAATATAATTTCTTTTGCTGGAAATATATTTACTGAATCTATTTTTTCTATACTTCTCTGAGAGTCAGTATTAAAAGTTCTAATAGAATCCACTTCGTCTCCAAAAAGCTCAATTCTACAAGGTAAGCCATTACAAGGAGGATAAATATCTAAAATCCCACCTCTTAAGGCAAATTCTCCCTTTCCTTCAACAACAGTAACTCTTTCATATCCAGATTCGACAAGTTTTTGCACTACATCGTTTATATTAAGTTCATCCTCTTCTGATATTTTAAAACTATATTTTTTATAAAGTTCTATAGGAGTATATAGCGACACAAAAGATTCTATAGATGTCACTATAATTTTTTTATTCCTATTCTCTAAAATTTCCTTAATAACTTTTAACCTTGCCCATCTTAAATCTCCTGAAATTGCATCTATATTATAAAAAACAACTTCTTTAGTAGGAAGATAATGAACATCTAGTGTGTAAAAACTCAAATCCTCATATAAATCTTTAGCTTCCACATCACTTCCTGTAACCACTACAATTGAGTTTTCATCACTAGCAAAAACAGAGCTTATAAAATAAGCTCTCCCTGAATCACTAAGTCCATTAACCTCTAACGGAAATTCTTTATCTAAAATACATTTATTTAAATTTTCAAATGTTTTATTACCAATCATTTGATTAATCATTCCGTCTAATCTCATACCTTAACACCCCACTTAAATCTCTTACTCTTCAACATAAACACCATTAAATTTATTCATGGCACTTTTAGCATCACCTTGTAACATTTCATTAACTGAATCTGTGACTATTGGCATCACCTTAATCATGTGTTTCCATTCTTCTTCTTGAAATCTTCCTAAAACATGTGAAACTAGATTATGCTCTGGTGCTCCTACTCCAACTTTAATTCTTGGAAATACTTCGCCTCCAAAATTTTGAATTATACTCTTAATTCCATTATGTCCTCCTGAACTTCCCTTTTCTCTAATTCTAAGCTTCCCAATATCAAGACTTATATCGTCATATATAACAACCATATCTTCTACATCTAATTTATAAAAATTCATAAACTGTACGATACTATCTCCACTTAGATTCATAAAAGTTTGAGGTTTTAAAAGAATAACTTTTTTATTGTTTATAAATCCCTCTCCATATAGACCTTTAAATTTTGTCCTATTTATATCAATGCTATACTTATCAGCAATATAATCTATTATCTCAAAACCAATATTATGTCTTGTTTTAGCATATTCATTTCCCGGGTTACCTAGTCCAACTATTAAAAACATTTGTTTCCTCCAAAATATCTATTTGATAGCTTCTACACTTTATATACAAATAAAAGTAGAACACTATAATTATGCTCTAAACCACCTACAACTAATATTACAGGATTTTGGCTACTACCTACTACCCTACTGCAAGTAACTCCGTAGTTCCTAAGAGTCTTATATACACTCTCTATTTAAAATATTCATTAGTCTTATTCCCTAATTTAAAATATTTATACTTATATTAATGTCTCTTTACCTTATAGCTAGTATTTTAATACTCCTTCTTCTGTAAATAGAGAATAAAGAAACACTCACTCCTAGATAACTTCAACTTAATATTCAGCTCTAGTAAAAACTCCACCGAAATCAAGTTTTAGTTTATGATGTGTATTACATCAAATAATTTATTTTTAACACTTAAATGCGTAAAGACCTATCATAATCAAAAATATTATGACAAGTCACCCTAATAACTTACTATAAACTATAAGTTATTTTCGTAAAATAAATTATACATAAATATAGTCTATCAGATAGATTATACCAATAATAATTTAGTATGTATAATAAAATAACTTGCTATATATAATATAACAAGTTATTTTTATAAACTATTCTATCTCTAAGTGTTTTTTTCATCCCATTTATCCAATGTAAATTCAAAAATAACACCATTACCATCATCTGAATTTTTGCACCAAACCTCTTGATTATGATTTGTTACTATATTCCAAACAATAGATAATCCAAGTCCTGTACTGTACTTATTAGTTCTAGATTTATCTGCCTTATAAAATCTTTCCCAAACTTGTTTAAGTTGCTCATCTGTAAGTTGGGGACTATCATTATATATTGACACTAAAATTTTATCTTCTTTAGATGCTGTTGTTATCTTAATATTTCCCCCTTCAACGCAATATTTAATAGCGTTGTCAGTAAGGTTTGTAGCAACTTGCATTAGCTTATCTCTATCAGCGTAGACTAATGTATCATCTGAATTTAAATCTATTTCTACTGATAAATTCTTATCTGTTACTTTTGGCTCTAGGTTTATAACAGCAGTTTTTAACAGCTCATTAATATCAACTTTAGCAAAATTAAAAGTTAATTTCCCAGCTTGCATTGCTGAAATATCGAGTAAATCACTAATAAGTCTAGTTAATCTCTCTATTTCTTCTGAAACTTTTTTTAGATAAAAATGCTCTTTATCCGGTGGAATAATTCCATCTAAAATACCTGCTATAAATCCCTTAATAGAAGTCATTGGTGATCTTAGTTCGTGCGATACATTTGAAATAAATTCTCTTCTGTTCATTTCAACTTTTTCTATAGCTTCAGCCATAGAATTAAAATTATCAGCAAGCTCTCCTAATTCATCATTAGAATTTATTTTAACTCTTTCTGATGCATTCCCTTTTGCTATTTGTCTTGAAACCTTATTGACTTCTTCTATCGGATTTATAATAAATCTTTCTGCTACTGCATAAATTACGATACTCAAAATTATCAATGTAAGAATTACAAAGAACCATATTATTGAATAAATTTGTTTTAAAGCAAGCTTCATTTGATCTAAAGGAGTCTCAACTATCATAACTCCCTCAAATTTACCTTTATTAAATAGTTTCTTGCTATAAATATTGTAATCACCTTTATCATAATCTAAAGTATTATTTTCAAGAATATTTTTACCATCTAACGTATCTATTTTTTGTAACTTCATTTCACTATCATTTTCATTAGATACTGCAAATACCACCCCTTGTGGATCTGTAATTAAAATGTCTGCATTTAAAAATTGTTGTCCAAACGAAAGAACAACATTTAATTGTTGAAGATTTGTATATTTATCATTTTTATAAGAACTAACAGATTGACTTATAATCTCTGAAACTTCATCTATCTTCTCTATTCTATTTTTACAATAATAATCTTTAACTGTTGCAGACAAAATAAAAGCAATTATGGCAAATATAATGCCTATAATTGCCATAACACTTAAAAGTAATTTTGGAACTAAACTATGGCTTTTAAATTTTTTATTTAACTTCAAATTTATAGCCTACTCCCCAAACAGTCTCTAGTTGCCAATTTTCTCCCTTGTTTAACTTTTCTCTTAATCTCTTTATATGAACGTCAACTGTTCTTGAATCGCCTGGATAATCATATCCCCAAACTTCACAAAGCAGTTGTTCTCTTGTAAATACCTTATTTTTATTATTTGCTAAATAATATAATAATTCAAATTCTTTTGGAGGCATTTTAACCTCTTCATCTTTATAAAGAACTTTATATGAGTTAGTATCTATAACTAAAGCTGGGAATGTTAAAACATCTTCATCTGTTTTATCAACAGAATATCTTCTCATAACTGCTTTAACTCTTGCCATAACTTCTTTAGGCTCAAATGGTTTTACAATGTAATCATCGGCACCGATTTCTAAAGCTAAAACTTTATCAAATACTTCACCTTTTGCCGTTAACATCACAACAGGAGTATTACCCTCTCTTCTAATCCATTTTAAGACTTCTACTCCGTCAATACCTGGTAACATAACGTCAAGTAGAACTAAATTTGGTTTATAAGTTGAAAATACTTCTTCTGCTGTTTTCCCATCATTTACTACTTTTACATCATAATTTGCACTTTCTAAATACATTTTTAGAACTTGACATATATTCTCATCATCATCTACTACTAATATTTTTCCTATTAAACCATCCATTTATCTACACACTCCTAATCTAATTTAAACAATCCTATTGTTTTCATTGTAACCATTTTGTATATTATTTTAACAAAAAAACATATTTTTTTTATTATACCACAAATTTCACCAAATTTGTTATAAAAAAAAACACCCAAAAAGGTAAAACTTTCTAGGTGTTTTAATGAAATCACTCAATCTCATTTAATCAAATTATAAATTTAATAATTCATGTTTATAATTTAGTTAAATTCTTCAAATAATCTACTTAATGGTTCATCATCATAAATTCTTTCTATTGCATTTGCTAAAAGCGGTGCAACTGATAATGAATTGAATTTTTCTAATCCATCTCTATTTGGTAGTTTAATAGTATTAAGCATTACTAATTCTTCTATAGCAGAATTATTTATTCTCTCTATAGCAGGTCCTGAAAGAACTCCATGAGTACAACATGCATAAACATTTTTAGCACCTAAATCTTTTAATGCATTTGCTGCATTTGTTATTGTACCTGCAGTATCAATCATATCATCTATTAATATACAAACTTTATCTTTTATATCCCCTATAATATTCATAATTTCTGAAACGTTAGCTTTAGGTCTTCTCTTATCTATGATAGCTATAGGTGCATGAAGTTTATCAGCAAATTTTCTAGCTCTAGTAACAGAACCTAAATCTGGTGATACCACTACAACATCATCTCTATCTGCAAGTCCCATTTCATTAACGAAATAGTTAGCAAGTATAGGTGAACCTAGCATATGGTCAACTGGTATATCAAAATATCCTTGTATTTGAGCTGCATGTAAGTCCATTGTAAGAACTCTATCTGCACCTGCTGCTGTTAATAAATCAGCAACTAACTTAGCTGTTATTGGATCTCTTGATTTTGCTTTTCTATCTTGTCTCGCATAGCCATAATATGGTATAACTGCTGTAATTCTTCCTGCTGACGCTCTTTTGAAAGCATCTATCATTATTAATAACTCCATAAGGTTATTATTAACTGGACTACATGTTGATTGAACGATGAATACGTCACAACCTCTTACAGTTTCATTAATATCTACTGATATTTCTCCGTCACTGAATGTACCAACCTTTGATTTACCTAAAGGTAATCCTAAGCATTCTGCTATTTCCATAGCTAACTCTGGATGAGAGTTACCAGTAAAAATCTTGATATTCTTTAACTGATTTTCCATTGTCGTGAAGACCTCCTTAAAATAATCCCATTTTACATTTGCATATATTTAATAAAAAAAAGCTATTTTACTTTCTTTTCCTATTAACCCAACCATCAATATTTGTTTGTTTTGATCTTGCTATTGCAAGTGAACCTTCTTTAACCGTATCTGTTATTGTTGAACCAGCAGCTATATAAGTATTATCTTCTACTTCAACTGGTGAAACTAAATTAGTATTACATCCTATAAAGGCATGATCACCTATTACAGTTTGATGTTTCTTTTTACCATCATAGTTAACAACTACAGTTCCACAACCAAAGTTACAACTTTCACCTACTTTAGCGTCCCCTATATATGTTAAATGTGATACTTTTGTATTATCTCCTATAGCAGATTTCTTAATTTCCACAAAATCTCCTATTTTAACATGATTTCCTATGCTTGAATCTGGTCTGATATAAGCAAATGGACCTACAGTTGTATCAGATCCAACACTACTATCAAGTATAACTGAACTCTCAATTGTAGTTCTATCACCTATAATAGCATTGTTTAATCTTGAATTAGAATAAAGCACACAATCTTCACCTATCTTAGTATTGCCTTCTAAAACAACATTAGGATAAATTATTGTATCTTGACCTATTTCAACATCTAGACCTATATAAGTAGATTTTTCATCTATTAATGTAACACCATTAGCAAGATGCTTTTTATTGATTCTATTTCTTAAAATACTTTCAACAATTGAAAGTTCACCTCTTGAGTTAACTCCAATTGTTTCCTCAAAATCAGTGATCATAGCTCCAACTTTTTTACCCTCTGATTTTAATATTCCTATAACATCAGTTAAGTAATACTCGCCTTGTGCATTATCATTAGATAACTTGTCTAATGATTCTAAAAGACTTTCTATATCAAAACAATACATTCCTGCATTTATTTCATTAACTAATAACTCTTCATCTGAACAGTCTTTATGCTCTACTATTCTATCTACAGAATCATTTTCTCTTATAATTCTTCCATATCCAGTAGGATTTTCAATTACTGAAGTTAAAAGAGTTGCAAAGTTTTTCTCATTTATATGTGTTTCGATCAGATTTTTAACAGTCTCTTCTTGAATTAATGGAGCATCTCCTGTAAATATAGCAACTACACCTGATTTTCCTTTTAGGAAATCTTTTGTGCACATTACTGCATGACCAGTACCTAATTGCTCCGCTTGTAATGAATAAGAAACATTTCTTGAAGCTGTTCTTTCTTTAACAAGTTCTGCTCCTTTTCCTATTATTACATTTACTTCATCTAAATCAGCAGCTCTCATAGTATCAATTACATGATTAACCATTTCCTTTCCACACGCTTTGTGTAAAACTTTTGGAAGTTTTGATTTAATCCTAGTACCTTGACCCGCTGCTAATATTATAGCACATTTATTCATTTTTTCACCTCTTTATGATCCGAATTTATCAAATAGTATACCCTAATTATATTTATTTATCTTCTATTTTCATTCGTATTCTATACTAATTATATTTTAAAGAAACTACTATTTCAAGGAAGAAAAATATAATCTTTTACAGATAAATGATATTTAAAAATCTTATTTTTATAAACATACTTTTAATTTATATAGAGTTTTCACTTTATATAAATTAATGCCTAATAACTATTTAAAATTTAACCTATTATAATTTTTAAAACTCAAACTAAAAAGATCAAAATTTAAATAAAAAAAATAAAAGGAAGATACTCTTCCTTTTATTCCCAAACCCTATACTTCTTCTGTATTTTTTACTGTTTCATACTCGCTAAGAATAGCTTCTTGAATTTTTTCTCTAGTCTCAGTGTTTATAGGATGTGCTATGTCTTTAAATTCACCATCTGGTGTCTTTCTACTTGGCATAGCTATAAATAACCCACTTTGACCTTCTATAACTTTGATATCATGAACAACAAACTCATTATCAAAAGTTACTGATACGATAGCTTTCATTTTACCTTCTGCCGCTATCTTTCTAATTCTTACATCTGTAATTTGCATTGACCATACCTCCAGTTGTTATACTTGTAATTCTTAAATTCTATATTTTTCCTTAAAATCCTTTTTTTATGATGGTATTTTCATAAAATTAATCATTTTAATAATTCCTTCAAAAAATTAACATTATATATATACCTAAAAAGAGATTCCTATAGAATTTGTACACTTATATTAATCGTTTAACTTCCAACATATCTTTAGTTTTTTTCTAAAAGTTAAATATTATTTTCTAAAAAAACAAAAAAAATCTATGAAAATGAGCATACTTTTAACTAAGTACTCATTTCATAGATTCAACAATAACTTCACACACACCTTTGTCTACAAACTTAAAAGAGTGTGAATTTTTCAATTTAAATATATTCCTCATTTATAAAGAATTTGACTTATTCTTCATCTGCTAGAATATTTTTTGATGGAATTATTTTAATACCACTCTCTTCTTCAAGTTCAACAACATCTACTAAAGAAATATAATCTTTAATAAGTTTATTTTCTGAAATTTTATTATCAACAAGAACACCAATTCCAACTAATTCAGAATCAAACTCTTTTAATAAATCTATAATTCCTTTTGCAGTTCCTCCACCTCTCATAAAATCATCTATAAAAATACATCTGCTACCATTTTTCATAGCTTTTTTAGATAAACACATTTGTTGTATTCTTCCTGATGTACCAGATACATAATTTATAGAAAGTGTTGAACCTTCTGTAACCTTACTATCTCTTCTTGCAACAACCATTTGTACTCCTAAATTTTTAGCAACTTCATAAGCTAAAGGAATACCTTTTGTTTCTACTGTAATAACATAATCAATTACTTCTTTTTTAAAGAATGATGCTAAAATCACACCAGCTTTTCCAATCACGCTTGGATCAAACATAAGATCAGTAACGTATATAAATTTACTTGCAACTAATCTATTACTAGCACTCATCACTTCACAAAGTTCTTCTATAAACTTTAATCTTTCTTCTTTCCCGATATGAGGAACAAATTTAATTCCACCAGCTGCACCTGCTATTGTTTCAATAGTTCCCATATCCTTTTTTTCTAAACTTTCTCTTACAATAAAAATATCTTCACTTATAGTAGATTTAGCAGCATTTAAAAGTTCTGAAAATCTATTTAAGCCAATTATTTTATTTGGGTTTTCCATAAGAATCTTTGTAATTATAGATACCCTCGTATTTCTACTTAATTTTTCCATATATAATCACCTTCAAATTTCAAATTTCAATTTTTTTAACAAAAACTTATACGAATTATTTCAAATATATTTATCTCAATATTCATATTTTATTCAATATTCGTATTAATAGCAATGATTAATTCTAGAAATTCACTATATTTTTACGTTTATTTTTTTAATTGTTGTGTGAATTTCAAAAAAACTGTATATAATTAAGTATGTAATAAAAAAAGGAGATGATTAATTTGTCTTTTGACTTAAAAAAAGATATTGATAAAAAAGTACATTTAATAGGGATTGGTGGAGTTAGTATGAGCGGCCTTGCTGCTATATTACTTAATGCTGGATATAAAGTTTCAGGCTCTGATTCAAAAGAATCTGAATTAACTAATAGATTAGAAAATAATGGAGCTAAAATCTACATAGGACATAACGCTAGTAACATCGAAGATGTTGACCTTGTAGTATATACAGCTGCTATACCAAGTGATAACCCTGAAATAGTTAAAGCTAAAGAAATCGGTGCTACACTTATGGATAGAGCTGAGTTTTTAGGATATTTATTAAAATCTCACAAATTAAATGTTGCTGTCGCTGGAACACATGGTAAAACAACAACAACTTCAATGATTGCACACGTTGCTCTTGCTGGAGAACTTGATCCAACTATTCTTGTTGGAGGAGATTTAGATATCATAAATGGTAATTTTAGAGTTGGTAGCAGTGATCACTTCATCACAGAAGCTTGTGAATACAAAAAAAGCTTCTTAAGATTCCATCCTTTTATTGGAATCATTCTAAACATAGATGCTGACCATCTAGATTTTTATAAAGATATAAATGAAATAGAAGACACATTCTTAGAATTTGCTCAGTTAATACCAAATGATGGTCAATTAATTGGAAATGCTGATGATGCTAGAGTAAGAAATATATTAGCAAAATGTAATTGTACTGTTATTTCTTACGGTATTGAAAATGGTGATTTAAGAGCTAAAAATATTAATTTTGATGCTAGAGGTTGTGCTACTTTTGATGTAGAATTCAAAAATGAACATTTACTTTCTCTTACATTAAATGTTCCTGGTATGCATAATGTATCAAATTCACTATCAGCAATCGCTGTAGGATTAAGATTTGACATACCTACAGATCACATAGTAAAAGGTCTTGAATCATTTGGTGGTGCACATAAAAGATTCGAATATAAAGGTCAAAAAAATAATATAACAGTTATTGATGATTATGCACATCACCCTGTTGAAATAGAAGCAACTCTTGATACAGCTAGAAAAATGGATACTAAAAGAACTATTGCAGTTTTCCAACCTCACACATATACAAGAACTAAAACATTATTTGATGATTTCGCAACTTGTTTTAATGAGGTCGATGAACTAATTCTTATGGATATTTACGCTGCTAGAGAAAAAGATACAGGTCTTGTTAACTCTATAGAACTTGGAGATGCTATAAGAAAAACAGGTGTTAAATGTACAAATGTACATTCTCACGAAGAAGCTTTAGCTAAAGCAAAGAGTATCTTACAACCAGGAGATTTATTTATGACTATTGGAGCTGGTGATGTAGTTAAAGTTGGAGAAATGTTCCTTAATAATAACTAAAAACTAGATATAACAAACTAAAAACATGCAAACCAAATACTAACCATAGTATTTAGGTTTGCATATATAAATCTATAGTGATAATATAATCTTAACGATAAATTTATGTTTTTATACGCATTACTTTGTAAGCGTTTAACCTTTTATATAGATATTAAAATACTAATTCTTTAGAATTTGTTGACTTCTTAGAAGATGAAAAAATAATATTATTTATTTTTTCATACCAATAATAAACTTTATTTGTTGAGGAAATTCAGTATTTATTCTGATTTGTTTCTCACTTTATAAACTCATTTCATAATAGGGTTAAAATTATTATTTATTTTGTTGTTAACATTCTAAAAACTAAGGTTACTGATTATATTTAATTTTAAAATATAAATTTATAAGTTAAATTACATATTTACTAATAAAAATTTTATGAGGTGATTAGAATGGATTTATCAACAAAAATCAAAATAGCTGCAGATTATATTTTAGAAAAATCAAACTATAAACCAGAGCTTGCTTTAATATTAGGGTCAGGACTTGGTGCTATAGCTGATACTATAGAGAATGCTGAATACTTTAATTATTCAGACATTCCTGGTTTCCCTGTTTCAACAGTAGAAGGACATGCTGGTAGACTTGTTATAGGTAAATTAGAAGGTAAAGTTGTTGTAGCAATGCAAGGTAGATTCCACTACTATGAAGGTTACAACATGCAAGAAGTAACATTCCCAGTAAGAGTTATGAAACTTTTAGGTTGTGAAAAGCTTATAGTTACAAATGCAGCTGGTGCTGTTAATGCTAATTATAAACCAGGAGATTTAATGATAATAACAGATCATATAAACTTCTCTGGAGCAAATCCACTTATAGGTAAAAACTTAAGCGAGTTCGGAACAAGATTCCCAGATATGTCTGATGCCTATGATAAAGCATTAAGAGTAGAAGTGAAAAAAGTAGCTTCAGAGCTTGGAATGGAACTTAGAGAAGGTGTTTATGCTATGTTCAGTGGCCCAACATATGAAACTCCTGCTGAAATAAGAATGGCTAGAACTATGGGAGCTGACGCTATTGGAATGTCAACTGTTCCAGAAGTTATAGTTGCAAAACATAGTGGTCTTCAAGTTGTAGGTATTTCATGTATGACAAATATGGCTGCTGGAATTCTTGATCAACCTTTAAACCACGAAGAAGTTATGGAAACTTCTGAGAAAGTTAGAAAAGATTTTATTAAATTAATGACAAGTATAATAAAAAATCTTTAATAAACAAGGGATTGTATCAACATAATACAATCCCTTATTTTTATTTATTCATAAAGCTAGAAATTTTATCTAACTCATACTCATTTGAGCCCTTCATTTTCTCTTCATTCTCTTCAAAAAAAATTTCAAGATTACCTTTACTTAATTTCATTAAAACATCATCAACATATTTTTCAACAGGTAAATCTACTTTAAAATTATTTTTTTGTCTTTCCTCTAAATTAAGTTCTGTATCAACAGCTGGAGGTAAAATTTCCACGACATTTATTCCTGAATCCTTTAACTGATATCTTAAAGATTTTGTATAAGAATGTAATGCTGCCTTAGTTGCACAATATAATGGATATTTTGCCATTGTAAGCATAGCAAGCTGTGAAGATACATTTATTATATAAGGATTATTCTTATATTTTATATAATTTATCAATTTAGAATTTAAATACATAGGTCCTTCTAAATTAATCCTTATTTCTTCTAAAGTTATATCTTCATCCATTAAATTTATAGTTTTTTGAATTCCTGCATTATTTACAACAATATTGATGTCCTTAAAATTAGCTTTTATATATTCAACTAAACTATCAATACTTGACATACTTCCCATATCACAAGGATATATCTTTAGTTTAGGATATTTCTTTTTTAATTCTTCTAGGTTTTTCTCATTTCTAGAAACAACTAAAATTTCATTTTTATCTATCAATTTTTCAACAAGCCCAAGACCGATCCCTCTTGAACCTCCAGTTATAAGAATATTATTATTTTCCATATTCATAATGCATCCTCCTCGCTGAGATGAAAACTTATATTTGCATATTTATCAATTGTTTTTATGCTCAAATTAAATTTACTGTATTACTGTTAACTCCTTATTATATTCATTAAGTCGCTTACATCCATCTTTAGTTACCATAACTAAATCTTCTATTCTAACTCCAATATCATCTTTTATATAAATTCCTGGTTCTATAGAAAATATCATTCCTTCCTCTAAAACCTTCTCATTTACTGAACTAACATTCCCAAAATCATGAACTTCTATACCAATACAATGTCCTGTTCTATGTGTAAAATACTCTCCATAACCTTTCTCTGTTATATAATTTCTTGCTGCATTATCTACATCACAGAATCGTACACCTGGCTTAACCATTTTTATCGCTCTCTTATTAGCTTCTAAAACAATATTATAAATTTCAGCATGTCTATCTGATACTTCTTTATAAAAATAAGTTCTAGTCATATCTGAACAATAATTTTTATTTCTACATCCCATATCGATAACAATACAATCTCCTGTTTTAGGTTTATTATCCCCTGATGAACAATGTGGATCAGCAGCATTAGCTCCATAAGCAACTATTGATGGGAAAGAATTCCCTTGAGTTCCCTTTTCTAAATATTTATCAGTTATAACTCTACATATATCTTTTTCTGTAGTATCATCATTTATACAAGAAACTATTTCACTCATAACTTCATCATTTATTTTAGATACTTCTATCATAAGATCTTTTTCTATACTATCTTTAACCATTCTTAAATTATCTAATATAGAAGAACCATTCACATACTTACTAGCTCCATTAAGTTCCATAAGTCTTATTAAAAAATGCGCTCTCCAGTCTTTATCAATACCAATTACTTCATTTTCATTAGTAAATTGTCTTAAAACCTCTACTCCATCTTCTATATCATCATACCAAACGATATCAATACCCTCTATTTCATCAACAGGAAATAACTTATTTACTATAAATTTTTTATCTCCATTTGTATTTATGTAAAGTGCTATCATTCTTTCTCCAGCATGAATCATTTTACCTGTTAGATAAAAAAGTGCAGGAGTTGATGTAACTAGTAACTGTGCAAGATTTTCTTCTTTCATTTTTTCGATAACTTTATCAATTCTTGAAAATTTCATTTAAAACCATCCTTTTTCACCAAAATTATTATTTATAATTTAATTATACACTATTTTAACATTATTTTAACATTTTCTCTTAAGATGTCTTACCCTACAAAATAATGTTATAATGAATTGATTGAAGGATATAAAAACTTTATACACAACAATATCCTTTGTACAGATGAAAAATATCATAATAAACTAAGGAGTGATCTCAATGAGAACAGATGAACCATTCACAGCTGAAGAAATTAGGGACGTAGCTCAGTATTTCGAGTCATTAATCGATAAAATGCATAAGCTATTCCATAAAAATAATGTTGATACAAAACACTTTCCAAGAGTTGTTGCAGTAGAACACAGTAAAAATATTTTAAATCATATAATCGCAAGCTTATCTGATGATACACCTGACGACGAAGTTGCAAAAATTCTTAAATTCAAAGAAAAACTTACAGCTCGTCTAGCTGACAAGAGTACTCTAAATGCTATTTATGATTTAGATTCTATAGTTAATACGAAAGAAAAAACTGACGATTTTATAAAATATTTATCAGAAGTTTATGATATAAACGACTTAAGAGGTAAAGATATCACAACTCCAAAAACTATAACTAGACCAGAAATTATTGAATTAAAAAAAGATTTAGAAGCTATAGTTGCTGATATAGATGCTAGATTAAAAGAAAGATTTAATCAATAATATAATTTTGAGGTATAATTAAGATAATGGACTCTGAACTTTTAAGAATCCATTATCTTAATTCACACAAACAAAGGAGTTATATTTATGAGATTAGCTATAATATCAGATATACATGGAAACTTATACTCTTTACTTAGAGTTTTAGAAGATATAGATTCTCAAGGCGTAGATACTATAATTTGCCTTGGTGACCTTGTAGGATACGGTCCTCATCCAAATGAGGTAATTGCCATGATAAGAAAAAAACATATAATAAGTCTTAAAGGAAACTATGATGCTTCTGTTGTAGACAATGCGTTTACATATATAAGAAGTACAAATATCAATGATTTTTCATTACCTTGGACTGTTGAAGAACTAAGGGCTTCAAATATATATTATTTGGATAACTTACCTAATGAATTAACAATGACAATATGTGGTAAGAAAATTAGATTTGTACATGGAAGTCCTCGAAAAATAAATGAATATATGTATGAAAATAATGAAGAACTTGAAAGTATTCTAAACAATATAGATGAAGATATATTAGTATGTGCACATACACATATTCCTTACTTTAAACAAATAGGTGAAAAATATATCTTAAATGATGGAAGTGTTGGTAAACCTAAAAACGGTGCACCTCACGCAACCTACATGATATTAGATATGTTTAACGAGGCTACACCTAAGGCACAACTTAGAACTGTTGAATATGACTATCAAAAAATTATGAAGGATATGCAAATGAAAAACTTTCCTTCATCACTTATTACGTCTTATCAAACAGGAAGAGAATAAATTATATTGTATATTTTGAAAAAGTATTTAGCTTATTATCTTTATTAATAAAAATATTTAAATATATTTAAATTAAATAAGTGTTATTCAAGCATGTTTTAGAAAATAGTTGGGGAAAATTTCTCCAACTATTTTCTTATAATAAATTCAATACCTTATTTCTTATTGCATTTATTAAAAAGATATTGTAGAATAAAAATAATCAAAAATACCAAATACTATGAAAAGAAGAGTAAAACTAGGAAATTCTTTTATAGCGAGTGAGTTGTGGTGTAAGTCTCACAAAGAATCCTTTTTTGAAGAACATCTTGGAGTTTCTAACCGAAAAACTTGTTTTAGTAGGCTTAGACGGAGTCAAACCGTTATGAATTGAACAGCATTATTTGTGCTGATATTTTAAAGTTGGCTATTTTTTATTAATAGCAATTTGGGTGGTACCGCGGAATCCTTTCGTCCCAGAATAGGATAACGAGGTTTTTTTTTGCTTAAAATTGGACTATATCAATGTGAACTTATATATATTATAAAACTACATCACATAGTCTATTAATTTAAATATTATAAATATAATCAATGATTTACCAAAACATTGATACAATAAATAATCGAAAGAGAGGTTTTTCAGAATGAAAGATTCAGTATTAGTTAAAAGTCTTTATAGAAACACATCTGAGTATGCGGGTAAACAAGTTGTTATCTCTGGTTGGATAAGAACACTTAGAGCATCAAACGCATTTGGATTTATAGAAGTTAATGATGGTACTTTCTTTAAGAACGTACAAGTAGTTTTCGCAAGTGATAAATTAAATAACTATGATGAAATAGCGAAACTTCCAATAAGTTCATCAATAAAAGTAATAGGTACTCTTATTGAGACACCTAATACAAAACAACCATTTGAAATACAAGCTGAAGAGGTAATTATTGAAGGTATGTCAGATTCATCATACCCATTACAAAAGAAAAGACATACACTTGAGTACTTAAGAACAATAGCTCACTTAAGACCTAGAAGTAACCTTTTTTCAGCAGTATTTAGAGTTAGAAGTGTGGCTGCCTATGCAATCCATAAATTCTTCCAAGAGCAAGGATTTGTGTACACACATACTCCAATATTAACAGGTTCAGACTGTGAAGGTGCAGGAGAAATGTTCCAAGTTACAACTCTTGATCTTAAAAATGTTCCTCAAACAGACGAGGGTGCTATAGATTTTAAACAAGATTTCTTTGGAAAAGAAACTAACCTTACTGTTTCAGGACAATTAAACGCTGAAACATTTGCATTAGCTTTCAGAAATGTTTATACATTTGGTCCTACATTTAGAGCTGAAAACTCAAACACAACAAGACATGCTGCAGAGTTCTGGATGATAGAACCTGAAATAGCATTTGCTGATCTTCAAGATGATATGGAACTAGCTGAAGATATGCTTAAATATGTTATTAACTATGTTATGCAAGAATGTCCAGAAGAATTAGAATTCTTTAACAGCTTTGTGGATAAAGGACTTCTTGAAAGACTTAACCATGTTGTATCATCAGATTTTGGTAGAGTTACTTACACAGAAGCTGTGGATATTTTATTAAAATCAGGTAAAAAATTCGACTATCCTGTTCAGTGGGGAATTGATCTTCAAACTGAACATGAAAGATATCTTACAGAAGAAGTATTCAAAAAACCAGTATTTGTTACTGACTATCCAAAAGAAATCAAAGCATTCTATATGAGATTAAACGAAGATGGTAAAACAGTTGCTGCTATGGACTGTTTAGTACCTGGAATCGGTGAAATCATAGGAGGAAGCCAAAGAGAAGAAAGATATGAAGAACTTCTTAAGAGAATAAAAGAATTAGACCTTAAAGAAGAAGATTACTGGTGGTACTTAGAACTTAGAAAATTTGGTGAAACAAAACATGCTGGATTCGGTCTTGGATTTGAAAGATTAATCATGTATGTTACTGGTGTTGCTAACATCAGAGATGTTATACCATTCCCAAGAACAACAGGACAATCAGAATTTTAAAAAAAAAGCCATGCATTATGCATGGTTTTTTTAATTATAATATTTAAACTAAATAAGTTTATTCTTACCTGTCCTCTTAGCTTTATATAAATTAGAATCAGCTTCAGCTATAAGCTCCTCTATTTTATTGCAATCATTCGCGTAAGAACTACCAATACTAGCTGTAATTGTATTTCCATATTCCCATTCTAAACTCTCAATTCCCAATCTAATATTTTCTAAAATTCTCTTTGCTATTTTTTTATTTTCTACATCAACAACAATTAAAAATTCCTCTCCTCCATACCTGCAAACTACTGTTCTTGTTCCCCCTATAATCTTTATAGTTTTAACAATTTTTTTAAGTACAGCATCACCAAACAGATGACCATATGTATCATTTACTACTTTATAATCATCAATATCTAACATTCCTATGGTAAAATTTTTTCTCGATTTTAATAACCTTGAAATATATCCCATAGTGTAGCGTCTATTAAATGCTTTAGTTAATGCATCTTTATTTAATTGTCGATTTAATATTTTTATATTCTTCTTTTTCTTAATATACGAATTAGCTAATAATCCTATTAATATTAAAAAACAAATAACTATAACTAATAATATTTTATTATCTGATTGAGTTCTTTTAACTTTTACTTCATTTAAAATATTTTGTGGATTATTATTATGCATATTTAAAATAATTGTGGCATTTATCTTTTCTTTAGACTCTGACATAATATTTAATTCTTTTATATACTGTTGATAAGCTTCTGTTGATTTTTTATAATCTCCTATTTGGCTATAACATTGCCCTAGTCCATTTAAAATTTGCTGATTAACTTCATAAAGTGGCTCTTTTTTCGTGTAATCATATGCTTTAAGATAATATTGAATTGCTTCATTCCACATCTTATTTTGTTGATAATATTCTGCATAATAATAATAATACTCGGCTGTCATATAAGGAGAATTCAATTTATTTAATTCAGTTTTACTCAAATCTAAATTTTCTTTAGCCCCTTTAAGATTTCCAAGTTTTAATTGTGCTCTCGCTAAGTATAAAATACCTTTATAATAATCTTTATTGTTTTTTTGATTTTTAGAAAGATTAATCCCATCAATTACCCATTGTTGAGAACTTTCATAACTACCTTGATAATAATAAAAATCTCCTTTTACATAACACATATCTATTGTATCAGGCATATTCAAACTTTTTTGAATAGCTTCACCACCATTAAAATACTGTTGTCCATATACTTTATCACCCAATATATTACAAGTGGTTGCAATCAAGTAATTTAATCCTACCATATCACTTAAATACTCTGTATCCCCAGTTTTAATATATAAACTTTTTAAATTATGTAATCCCTCTAAAGCATACTGCATAACAACCGAATATTGTTTAGTATAAATACCCATAGTTAAAATTTCATATATAGTATTTACAGAGGACTTTAAATTTCCCTGTGCATTATACGCATTAACAACTATCCCTAAATATTTTATAGCATTATTTATATCATTTTGTTTATAATATTCCTGTCCTAAAGCAAGATTTAAATCAATCCATTGAGTACTATTTTGTCTTGTAGCACCAGAATTAAGTTGTTGTAATAATTGATTAATCGTGCTTTGATTTTGATTTAAATTAGTTGGTTGTGCTAAAGTAATTTTAGTACTAAATCCAACAAATATAATTATACATATAATATTAAGAAGAAGATATTTGAAGAAATGCTTCAACTCTTGCTCCTCCCTTGATTTAATTTAAAATTTTACTTAGATATTATATCAAAAAACTTTTAACTTGTGATTTTATTTCTCTGATTTGTATTTAACCTGTTTCCATATTGATGGAATTGATTAAATTATTTAAATTGATTAAATTCTTTAAAAGAATATTCATGGTGTGACATATCTGAATTCAATAATATATTATATTCTTCTCCATTAAAATCAATTTCTGTAAGACTTGTTTGTTTAACAAAAGGTTCTCCCCATAAACTATCTAATTCTCTTTTTTCTAGCATACACATAAAAGTTTTTATAGTAATTGTGTGTGTAACAACTAAGATATTCTTCCCATTATTTCTTTTTATTATACCCATAATAGTTTCAAAACTTCTATTTGCCATCTCACTATAAGTTTCTCCACCTTTTGTTGGTTCATACTTAGATGGAACATTCCAAAAATTATAATAATTCATTTCGCTCATAGCCTTAATTTCTTCTTGAGATTTTCCTTCCCATAACCCAACATTAATTTCTCTTAGACCTTCATTTGTTAAAAGCTCTATCTCCCTACTCCCTTTTAAAATTTTTGCTGTATTAAAGGCTCGTCCTGTTGGACTAGACACTATAATATCTATTTCCAAATCTTTTATTCTTTTTTCTAGCCACTCTGCTTGCTTTATTCCAAGTTCAGTAAGATTAGAATCTGCCCAACCTTGAAATCTCCCTTTTGTATTCCAAATAGTTTCTCCATGCCTAGTTAAATATAATTTAGTCATCCTCTTTCCTCTTTTCACTTTCCTTAAATTAACCATAATATACTTTCCATTATAAAAGTTTTTTGAAAAATTTTCAAAAAAATATAAAATATAAGCATATTTTTCTATTAGAAATAATCTATTTATTTTATTAAAACTACTTAAAATCTTATAATTAAATTTCTATTTAAATAAATTTTTTATAATAAACAGATAAACTCTAAGATATTACTGCTTAAAATTTAAAGAATAAAAGGCTATATTTCCAATACTAATCATAAAAAAAACATATCTCTATATATTTAGAAATATGTTTTCTCTGTTTATTAATTATAAATATATTAAATCAGACTTAAAAGCCCATTTGAATTAAATCTACTTTTATCTAATGGCTAGTGTTTCTAATACTCCTTTATAAGTAGGAAATAAAGAAGCACCTACCCTAGATAAGTTTAACTTAACATTCAGCTTGAGCTAGAATTCCACCTGAATTGAGTCTCAATTTATCTTCTTTTAACTAATTCATAAAGAAGTCTAGCACCTTCTCCAGTCCCACCTAACTCTGAGTATGGAAGAGCTGAATCTGTCCAAGCTGTACCAGCTATATCAAGGTGTAACCAAGGTTTATCTTGTACAAATTCTCCTATAAATAAACCAGCTGTAATAGTTCCTGCAAGTCTTCCACCTACATTTTTTAAATCAGCTACTTTTGATTTATTTAATTCTTTGTATTCTTCTGTTATTGGTAATCTCCAAACAGCTTCTCCTGTTGATACTGAAGCATCTTGTAATTGAGCATAAAATTCATCATTATTAGCAAGAACTCCTGTTGTTGTTGTTCCAAGTGCTACTAAAGCAGCTCCTGTAAGAGTAGCTATATCAACTACTGATGCAACCTTTTCTTTTTCGATGATGTAATTAACAGCATCTATTAAAGTAAGTCTTCCTTCTGCATCTGTATTTAATATTTCTATATTCTTTCCAGCCATTGAACCAATGATATCTCCTGGTTTGTAAGCTTCTCCTGATATAGCATTTTCACAGGCTGCTACTACTGCTACAACATTCTTTTTAAGCTTTCTACTAGCTATTATTGACATTGCTCCTATAACTGCTGCTGATCCACCCATATCTGATTTCATTGTATCCATTGATGTACTTGGTTTAAGTGAATATCCACCTGTATCAAATGTTAATCCTTTTCCTACAAGCCCTTGTCTTACATCCATATTATCAGCATCACCATTATATCTCATAACTATAAGTTTTGGCTCATGTACTGATCCTTTAGCAACAGATAAAAAAGCTTCCATTTTAAGTTCTTTAATTTCTGAAAGACCTTTAACTTCTACTTCAAATCCATATTTTTTACCACATTCTACAGCACTGTCAGCTAATAATGATGGAATCATTACGTTAGCTGGTTCATTTACTAAATCTCTAGCTATTATTGTTCCTTCTGCTAATACTAATGACTCTTCTAAAGTTTCTTTAGCTACAGCAAATGCTTCTGGTAAGTTTATAACTATGTCCTTAGCTTCTTTTTTCTTAGTCATATATTTATCAAATTTATAAGCTCCTAAAATCATTCCTTCTACTAAGGCTTTAGTAACTTTGTTAAAATCTTTTATTTCTATATTTTTAAGACATACAGCAACATTCTCTGCTTTTAATTCTTTTAATTTTCTAGCTGCTTTTGAAAATGCTTTTCTCATATCATCAACTGATACTTTTTCTTGCTTTCCAAGACCTAAAACTATTAAATCTTGAAATTCTCCATTTTCTAACTCTCTATCAAGAACTAAAATTTCTGATTTAGCCCCTTTGAATATTTCTTTTTTAACAGCTTTTTGTAATTTTGCATTGATAACTTTATTTTTTGATTTTACATCGCCTTCAAAAAATAAACCTATAACTGCATCTGCACTGTTTACATCAATATTATTAATTTTTATATTTAACATCTAATATACTCATCCTTTCTTTTTTATTTATTTCTATTTCAGATTACCCTATTTTTTATATTTTATCATTTTATATTCACTTTTTTGTGACAAATATATTTTTTAAACAAAAAAAGCAAAAAAAACTAAATCTGTATATATATAAAGTGAAAGGAGGGATGTCAAATGGCAATCCAAAATATAGTAAAAAGTTCCCTAGTTTTAAAATATCAATTCGGTATGGACTCACATGGTAATCCTAAAATAACAGCACAAAAATTTTCTTCAGTAAAACCTGATTCTGATGCTGCAACTTATTTATTAGTAGGTAATGCTTTAGCAGGACTAGTTTCTACAACATCAATTTCAGTAAACAGAGAGGATTTTTGTTCTATTAGAGAAAATCAAGAATAAAATTATGGAGGTTAGATCATTATGAATACTATTTATACGCTATCTATGACATTTAAAAATGAAGCAGGAAAAAACTCAGTAATAACATTAAAAAATGTTAAACCTGATATTACTAACGAGCAAGTTCAAAATGCTATGGACACTATTGTTGCAAGTAACTTATTTATTACACCACTTGGTAACATAGTATCAGCAGTATCAGCTGATCTTGTTGAAAAAGCTGTTACAGAATTTGAATTATCATAACTATAAAAAAGCTATCCTTTTTTAGGATAGCTTTTTTATATGTATCTATATAAAATTTAAACTCTATTAAAGAAAGTATCTTTAAATGTAATTTGCTGATAAAACTAAAATTAACATTTCAAAATTACAACTTCACCAGTTTTAAGACTCTCTTTCACATCTATAATTCTTTGATTTGAAGATCCTTTAAATTTTAATCCTTCTTCTTTTTTGTTTATCTCAAATTTTCCATCTACTAAAACATCTATTTTTTCTAAAAGTTGTTTTTTCTTCTCGTCTTTTAAAATATCTTCAAAAACATATCCTGTATAACTCCATATATTAAGTCCTAATTTTTTTATTTGTTCTGCCATATATGCAAATTCTTCTGGTTGTTCCATAGGATCTCCCCCACTAAAAGTTACACCCTTTAATAAAAAATTCCCTTCCATATCTGCTACTAGCTCATCAATCTCAAAAAGTTCTCCACCTTTAAAATCATGTGTATCTGTATTGAAACACCCTTCACAGTTATGCTTACATCCTTGTGCAAAAAATACTCTTCTCATACCTATTCCATTTACTAGACTTTCATATGCAATTCCTGATAGCCTTATTTTCTTCCCCATAATTAAGATCATCCTTTCTATTAGTATATTTATTATTATATTCTAAAAAAAAACTATATCAAATTTGCTATGTAGAGTATTTAATAATTTAAACACAGTTTTCTAAAGCCTTGCTATATCTTTTGTAGAATTATAGGATAATTTGTCTAACGAATTTCATTGTAGCCTAAATAACTGTGATGTAGTATTTAATTATTAACTGTATATACCGTTTATGTACAGCTAATGACAGTTTACCAAACAAACTAAATTTAAGAAGAAACTTAAATAATTTTTAAGGAGAGATTTTATGTCAAGCTACAAAATTTATAAAATACTTAAATTTGTTAGCATTATTGGAGTTATAATTCTTGTTTCCATTGGGATATTAGGTGTTTTTGGAAAAATACCTACAAATTATATTTCCCTACTAACAATAATTGTGACAGCCTTTGTAGTATCGCCTATTTATTATAAAAGAATGAAAGGTATAGATTAAATAGAAAAAAGGGGGCGTTATGAATCTTATTATTTCAAATTCATCATCAATTCCTCTCTATTTGCAGATCAAAACTCAAATAGAGAGTGAAATTTTAAAAGGAAACTTAAATCCAAATGATCCACTCCCCTCAATAAGAGTTTTAGCTAAAGCACTTAGAGTTAGTATTATTACAACAAAAAAAGCTTATGAGGAATTAGAAAAAGATGGTCTGATAGAAACTATAGCTGGAAAAGGGAGCTTTATTAGCTCTAAGAATAACCTAAGATTAAAGGAAATAACTATAAGTAAAATCGAAGATAATCTTTGTGAAATAATCAAAACAGCAAAATCAATTGATATTTCAGCAGATAATCTTATTGAAATTTTAAAAATACTTTATCAGGAGGTTTAGACATGAATGCAGTTGAAATCAGAAACTTAAAAAAAACATTTGGGGACTTTAAGCTAGATATAAAGGAATTAAATATTCCTAAAGGATATATAACAGGGTTCATTGGAAAAAATGGTTCTGGAAAAACTACTACTATTAAACTTATAATGGGACTTTTATTCCCTGAAGCTGGAGAAATCAAAATATTTGATAAAAAATTAATAGATAATGAAATAGAACTTAAATCAAAAATTGGATATATTGGAGTTGAATCAGGATATCCTGATTATTTAGAATTAAAAAAAATAAAAAAAATGATATCAAGGTTTTATAAATCTTGGGATGATTCTTTATATGACAAATATATAGAAAAATTTAATCTTAATCAAAAGAAACTATACAAAGAGCTATCTTCTGGTCAAAAAAAACAATTTGATCTTTGTATGACCCTATCACACAAGCCAAAACTTCTTATAATGGACGAGCCAACAACAAATCTTGATCCTGTTATAAGAAATGAGTTTTTAGAAATCCTATCAGAGCATTTAGTTAATGATGATATGAGTGTATTCTACTCTTCTCACATAACTAGTGACCTTGAAAAATCAGCAGATTACGTCAATTTTATAGATAATGGAAAAATATTTTTAAGTGGAGTTAAAGATGAATTATTAGATAAACATAAGCTTATCAAAGCACCCAAAGAATTACTTGATGAAAATATAAAAAAATATCTTATGGGAATAAATGAATATGAATTTGGATTTAAAGCCTTAACAACAAACTATGCTGAAGTCCATGATATTTTAGGGGATGAAGCAGTTTATGATAATGTTTCTTTAGAAGATCTTATTATTTACTATTCTAAGAGATAAACTTTATATAGAGGAATTTTAAAGTCCTCTTAGAAAATATTATAAAAAACAGTAACATCCATTATTTGAAATAAATAATTCACCTAATATGTATAAGTAATATAAAATATCCACAGACTTCTATTAACTAGAGTCTGTGGATATTTTTTAATTTATCTATTAAACTAGGCTACTTAATAATAACACATTAAGCTAAAACAATAAATTCTAATAATCTAAGAAGAATATATTTAATAAAATACTGTATTATTAAAAATTGTAACAATTTATAATTGACTAGTTAACTACAATATTATAGGATAAACTTTGATAGAAAATAAATTTAGCTATTTAAAGATGAAAATTGGAGGTTACTAATGAAAAAGTTGCTTTTAATTATTCCTGCATTTAACGAAGAAAAAAATCTTCCTTATCTTGTAGAGAAAATAGATCAAGCAAAAAAATCACTTCCACTACAGGTAGACACATTAATAATTAATGATTATTCTACTGATAATACAAAAAAAGTCCTAAAAGAACTAAAAGGTATAAACTATATAAATTTGCCTTGTAACTTAGGTATAGGTGGAGCCGTACAAACAGGATATAAATATGCTAAAGATAATAATTATGATTATGCTATTCAAATAGACGGAGATGGACAGCATAATCCAGCATACATAAAAGATGCTTATGAGGAAATTCAAAAAGGATATAACTTTGTTATTGGATCAAGATTCATTAATAACGAAGGATTTCAGTCAAGTTTTATAAGACGTATTGGTATAAATTTTTTCTATTATCTTATTAAAGTTTTAAGTAGACAAAAAATAACTGATGCTACTTCTGGATTTAGATTATGTGATAAAAGTATAATTGATATTTTTTCTAGATATTATCCATCTGATTACCCTGAACCAGAGACTCTTATGATTCTTATTAATAATGACTTTAAAATTTCAGAGATTCCTGTTGTTATGAATGAGAGAGAACATGGTAGTTCATCTATCAAAATAATGAATTCTATTTATTATATGATAAAAGTTACCATGGCAATTATTTTAACGTTTGCATTTAAAAAGAAGGTGAAAAATTGAATAACATACTTCATATAATCCTTATTGTAGCCTCATTACTCTTTACTGTTTATATCTTATCAATGATTAAGAGATCAAAACTTAGCCTTAAATACTCATTGCTTTGGATTTTTCTTGGACTATTCTTTATAGTTCTTAGTGTCTTCCCAAAACTTGTAGGAATGGCTTCTAAACTCTTAAGAATATATAGTCCAGTAAATACTTTATTTTTAGGAATAATATTTATTCTCCTTCTAATTTTATTTACACAGACTGTTGCAATATCAAAATTAAAGGACCAAGTAACTTGCCTATCTCAAGAACTTGGAATACTAAAGAAAAAAGTTGAGGATAAAGAAAATGATGACATTTAAAGATTATATCTGGGAGAAAGAAAAACTCTACAGATACTTATTATTTTTAGCAATCATTATTCTAGTTGGAATTTCTATATTTGAAGCTTTAAAAAACAATAATTATTTTTTACTTGGAAACTTACAAAAGCTCAATAATGATGACGTAAGATACTTCCATACGGCAAAAATATTATTAGAAAAACATGAGCTTTATTATTATGGAGTTAGAACTGCTTTTATCATGCCACTTTTCCCACTATTTTTAAGTGGAATCATGGCTATTTTCGGAACTGGTGATGGTGCACTTACAGCTATAAGAATAACTCAGGCTATAATGCAAGGTATATCTCTATACTTTGTTTATTTAATAGCAAGAGAACTTTTCAACAGAAAGGTAGCAATCGTTGCAGCTTTTCTTTTTGCGCTTTATTTACCAGAAGCAGTTGCACCAAACTTAATTCTAACAGAAGTATTATTCCAATTTACTTTTGTCATAATGCTTTACTTCTCAATAGTAGCCATTAAGACAAATAAAGTTGGATACTACATAGTAACATCTGTCTTTTGGGCATTAACTTGTCTAACTAGACCAAACGCTGCTATATTCCCACTATTTATAGTTATATTCTGGTTTGTTAATAAATATAAGTGGAAAGATATGCTGAAGTATATAATAATCGCATTTATTACTTTTACCATATTTTTCGCACCTTGGTGGATAAGAAACTTCAATGTTAAGGGTCATTTTATTTTATTTACTGACTCGTCTGCCAATCCTAAACTTCTTGGAAGTTTTATTTTTAACAATCCTCCAAGTTTTTGGAAAGAGATTCCTACTAAATATGGTACTATCCAATATGAAAAAGGAATGTACATGGACAATAACCTACAAAATGAACTTGCTAATTACATCATAAAGACAGGATTCAAAACACAACCACTTGAATATACAGCGTGGTATACTCTTGGTAAAACTTATATGATGTATTACAAACCATATTATTGGAGACCAATACTTAATGTAAATCTCACCACTATGTGGGCTGTTCATATTATCTATATTATCCTTGCTATTATTGGAATTATTCTATCTATAATTAATCGAAATAGATGGAAGGCAATGCTTTTAGTTCTTTTAGCAATGTGTACAGTAGTTTATTGGCCATTCGTAACTTTCTCAAGGTATGGATTCCCAAATATGTTTATGATGATTATTTTTGCAGCATATGCTGTAGTAACAATTTATTCAAAAATAAGAAATCGATGAATATAAAATAACACCTTAATTATAAATTAAGGTGTTATTTCATCCTCACGAACTTGTTAATTCATATAACAAAAAGTTATCCACAGGTAATTTTAATAAAAAAACCTGTGGATAACTTTTTGTTTTTATAACTGTGGATAACTTTTATATAAAAACTCTAGAATCAAAGAGATTTAATTTGCTCTAAATTAGTATTTTCAAACTTAATTTCAGATTTCATGTATTTTTAATTTTAAACAAAAAAATTTGCTACTATATTGCTTAACAAACTTAATGTTTAAGCTAAAAATAGTAGCCCAGATTTTTTATATTACCACATTATAATAATATTAACAAGCAATTTAAAATTTTATCTAATAACTAGTGTTTCTAATACGCTTTATTCTAGTTATAAAAGGTAAAGAAACACACACTCCTAGATAACTCTACCTGAATTGAAGCTCAATTTATATCTCTTTAAATTTTGTATAGTTTAACTTGCCACCAGCTTTTATAACTGCAATTTCTTTATCTGAAAGATCTGTCTTAACTTTAAAACTATTTCCTTTAGTTATATTTTTAACTTCTAAAATTCCATCATGAAGTCTAACTTTAATATTTTCTATTTTAAGTTCATCAAGTAAATCAATATTATCATAGTCTTCTATATTTTCAAAAACCATAGGAACTATTCCACTATTTATAAGATTCGCTTTATGAATTCTAGCAAACGACTTACAAATAACGCCCTTAATTCCTAAATATAAAGGTGCTAATGCTGCATGTTCTCTACTTGAACCTTGTCCATAATTATCTCCAGCAATTATAAATCCACCATTGTTTTCTTTTGCTCTATTAGGAAAATTTTCATCTATTGTATTAAAACAAAACTCTGAAAGATAAGGTATATTACTTCTAAAAGGTAAAAGTTTAGCATTAGAAGGCATTATATGATCCGTTGTAATATTATCTTCAACCTTTAATACACTTTTCCCTTTTATTTCGTTTGAAAGTTCTACATTTACAGGGAATGCTTTAATATTAGGCCCTCTTTCTACTTCTACATTTTCACCTAACTTCGCTGGTTCAATTATCATACTATCATCTATTATAAACTTATCAACAGTAATATCAGAAAAATCAACCTCATCAAAATCTCTTGGATCTGTAAGTACACCTGTGATTGCCGAAACAGCTGCGACTTCTGGGCTCACAAGATATACTTTAGCTGATAAAGTTCCACTTCTTCCAAAAAAATTTCTATTAAATGTTCTAAGTGATACTGCATCTGTCTTAGGAGATTGTCCCATACCTATACAAGGTCCACAACCATTTTCAAGAATTCTAGCACCCGAACTTATAATATCAGCAAGAGCTCCATTTCTAGCGATCATCTCCATCACCTGTCTAGAACCAGGTGCAATCACAAGACTCACATCATTATGAACCTTTTTTCCTTTTAAGATTTTAGCTACTTTCATCAAATCTTCATAAGATGAATTTGTACAACTTCCTATACCAACTTGGTCAACTTTTATCTTTCCTATTTCTTTAATAGTTGCCACATTATCAGGACTATGTGGTTTTGCTGCCATTGGAACAAGTTTATTTAAATCAACTGTAATTTCTAAATCATAAATTGCATCATTATCTGCTTTAAATTCAAACCAGTCACACTCTCTTCCCTGAGCTTTGAAAAATTCTAAAGTTTTTTCATCACTAGGAAATATTGAACTAGTTGCCCCAAGCTCTGCTCCCATATTTGTAATAGTTGCTCTTTGAGGAACTGATAAACTTCTAACACCTTCACCAGCATATTCAAATACTCTACCAACCCCACCTTTAACTGACATTTGTCTCAAAACATCAAGAATTATATCTTTTGAAGCAACCATTTTATTAAGCTTTCCAACTAAATTAACCTTAACAACCTCTGGAGCCTTAATATAATAAGCTCCCCCTGCCATAGCAAGTGCAACATCTAACCCACCAGCTCCTATAGCTAACATTCCAACACCTCCAGCTGTTGGAGTATGACTATCAGAACCTGTTAATGTATCACCTGGCACTGCAAATCGCTCTAAAAAAACCTGATGACAAATTCCATTTCCTGGTCTTGAAAAATGAACTCCATATTTTGCTGCAACAGTTTGTATATATCTATGATCATCTGCATTTTCAAATCCTTGTTGCAACATATTATGGTCTATAAATGCCACACTTCTTTTAGTTTTAACTCTATCAATTCCCATAGCTTCAAGTTGTAAATATGCCATAGTTCCTGTTGAATCTTGTGTAAGTGTTTGATCTATCTTAATTCCAATTGGATTACCAGCTTTAAGTTCTCCATCAACAATATGTTTTTCTAAAATTTTATAAACTAAATTTAACCCCATTTAAAATACCCCCAATTTCTTTTATGCCATCTATTTCTCTTCAATTATATCTTTATATATTTGTACAAGCTCCTTATCAAATAATGGTCTTTTAACCCCTACTGATATTGATCTCACTTTTTCTAAAACTTGTTCTGCAATAATTGGTTCTAAAGCTATTTCATACTCTTTAAACTTATTAATAATTCCAGCTTTCCCTGAATGTTTTCCTATAACTATTTGTCTTTCAAGTCCTATTTCAGCAGGATCAAATGCTTCATAGTTTTTAGGATTTTTAATAGCACCGTCAGCATGTATCCCTGACTCATGTCTAAACATATTAGAGCCAACTATAGCTTTCCATGCTGGTAATTCTCTTCCTGCTGCATTTGAAACATAATGAGAAATCTCCTTAAACATTCCTGTTTTAAAACCAAGATCTATATTATGAACATACTTAAGAGCCATAACAACCTCTTCCAATGCTGCATTCCCCGCTCTTTCTCCAAGCCCATTTACAGTAACACCTATATGTGTTGCTCCCCCTTGTACTCCTGCAATAGCATTAGCTGTAGCCATTCCAAAATCATTGTGAGTATGCATTTCTATATCTGAATTAGTATTTTTACATATATATTCTATGTTCTCTTTTATAGTAAATGGATCCATAACACCTACCGTATCACAATATCTAAATCTATCTGCACCTACTCCTTTAGCTGCATTTATAAATTCTATTAAAAACTCATTATCTGCTCTTGATGCATCTTCCCCATTTACAGAAACATAAAGACCATTCTTTTTAGCAAAATCAACTGATTTCATCATATTTTCAAGTACCCATTCTCTTGAAGTTTTTAATTTGTGCTTAATGTGAATATCTGAAACTGAAATAGATATAGCAACAGCATCTGCACCACAATCAATCGATTCTTTAATATCACTTATAACAGCTCTATTCCAAGCCATAATACTACTTGAAAAATCTTTTTTACAAATTTCTTTAATAGCTTCCTTTTCATCACCACCCATTGCTGGTATACCAACTTCTAGCTGATGAACTCCTAGTTCACTAAGAGCTTTGGCAATAGCTACTTTTTCATGATTAGCAAAAACAACTCCTGCTGTTTGTTCTCCATCTCTTAGAGTTGTATCTACTATAGAAATATTTTTTCCCCATTCATTAATTCTCATTTCTAAACGCCCCCTTATCTAAAGTTTTGTTTTTTATTTTACCATATTTTAGATTAATTTACTATAATTAGAACATAGTATTATCAGTATAATATTATAAAATCAAAAAAAGACTTATAGTTTTATAATATTTTTAAACTATAAGTCTTTGAATGAAATATATTAAATTATGTGTGTGGGCATTTTTTATGCATTGTTAACTGAATTAACCTGCATACATTGATAACGCTTTTAAAATAAAAATAAAAAAATTAAATAAATTTACTATCATCTTTAAAACTCCAAATCTTACTTTATCTTAATTATGACCATAGAATTTTAATTTTAAACATAAATTTAATAATAATTTTTAATGATTATATTAGGCTTCTAAGCCATTCTTTTGTTGCTTCATCACAAAAAGCACCTCTAACACTATTAAGATACATTACTTTATATTCATCATAAGGAAACTCTAAAGCTCCATTTAAATTTTTACATTCTGTTGTTAAATCTATATTTGATACAGTTCTATTATCTGTACTTAAATTAACTTTTAATCCATCCTTTAAAAATCTTCTTAATGGATGCATTTTATATGATGTAACAGCTTTTGTATCAAGATTACTCTTAGGACACATTTCTAAAGTTATCTCATTTTTCTTAACTAAATCATAAGCAACTTCATCATTTTGAATAGCTACAGCATGTCCTATTCTTTCTGCACCAAGTATTTGTACAGCATCAATAACATTTTGTGAAAAACCAGTTTCTCCAGCATGAATTGTTACTCTAAATCCATAATCTCTAGCTTTCTTAAACATATCTTCATATTTAGGCACAAATCCTTCTAATTCTGCTCCCGCTAAATCAACAGCTACAACACCTTTTCCAACAAACTTTTTACAGTCTTCAATAAGCTTGTACCCACTTTCTAAATCATGATGTCTCATAACACAAATTATAAGTCCACTCTTAACACCAAAATCTCTTTCTCCATCTTTCATCCCTTCAAGAACAGCTTCAATAACTTGATTAACTGTAAGTCCTCCTGCTAAATGAAATAATGGTGCAAATCTAATTTCTATATATTTTACATTTTCTCTATTTGCATCTTCTATTAGTTCATAAGTTATTCTCTTTAAATTTTCCTTACTTTGCATTAAAAGACCTGGCAAATCAAATCTTCTTAAATATTCATCAAGAGAAGCACAAAGTTCTGGAACTACTAACATATCTTCAACTTTATCATAATCAAAACTATCTAATTTTACATTTTCTTTTTTTGCAAGCTCAATTACAGTTTTAGTTCTTAAACAACCATCTAAATGGCAGTGTAAATCTATTTTTGGCATTTCATTAAATCTTATCATATCTATCTCTCCTCTATATCCATTTCTATCTATTTTTTAAAGTATTAGTATCTTAACTCAAAAAAAAATTCTTGATTACGAAGAAAATTACTACCTAGATTTTTAAAATTTAGATAGTCTATTTCTTCGTAATCAAGAATTCTTGGTTCTTGGTAGAAACTCCTTAACCATATTATAAGGATTATACGAACTACTTTAATTGTTTATTATTTTACCACAATTCACGAATAAATCAACAGTAAAATTCATGCTTTTATTCGTATTTTTGTTACTTTTTTTAATGCCAAAAAATTAAAGCTACATGGTTGGGTCCCCATGTAGCCCATATGAAGATAATAATAAAATTTAATTTTACTATTATCGTTGTACTCATATTATCTGCAATTAAAATTTAATTATACATTTTTATAAATTTTTTTATGTGACTCTGTATGTGAAACTCTATCTGCTCTCTCACCATATTTACCAGGTCCAAATCTTTCATCAAGACTTAAATACCCTGTAACTCTAGATATTCCTTGTATATCTTGTGATCCACATTTAGGACATGTAGATTCGTTATTGTGTAAATAATCACCACAAGCTTTACAATATCTTATATGGAAATTTACCCCTAAATAACTTATATTAGTTTTAGTATAAGCATATTTTAAAATATCCATTATAACCTCTGCTGATGGACAATCATCTACTTCTAAATAACTAATATGTCCTCCATTACAAAGTTTATGATAAGGTGCTTCTATAGTTATTTTCTCTGTTATTGAAATTGGATGATATACAGGAACATGATAACTATTTGTATAATATTCCTTATCAGTTACTCCTCTTATAATTCCAAATACTTTTTGATCATTTTTTATAAACTTTCCTGAAAGCCCCTCTGCTGGTGTTGCATAACAAGACCAATTTAAACCTGTTTCTTCAGATATTTTATCTGTCATCTCTCTAAGATGAGTAATAATTCTTTCTCCAAGCTCTCTTGAAGCAGCATCTTCACCATGATGCTTTCCTGTTAGAGCTATTAAAGCTTCTGCAAGACCTATGAATCCAATTCCATAGCTTCCTTGCTTTAATATTGGCTCTATTGTATCATCTAGGGCTAACCCCTCTGAACCTTTCATTAAACCTTGACCTGCAACAAAAGGTAAATCTTTAACTCTAAGTTTTTTAAGAATAGAATATCTGTGAAGTAATGATTCTTTTGCAATTTCGATTTTCTCATCAAATAGCTTAAAGAACTTTTTAACATCACCTTTTGCAAATATTGCTATTCTAGGAAGATTTATAGTAGTTGGTGCTATATTTCCTCTACCTTTACATCCAGGTTCTCCATTTCTATTACTCATGATATAAGTTCTACATCCCATAGTTGCTGGCATATATCCTTTATCATAATAATCTTTATTAAAATCTGCATCTATATTCATAAATGTTGGGTTCATTCTTTTAGCCGCAACTTTACAAGCTAACTCAAATAAATAGAAATAAGGATCTTGTTTTTCTCTATTTACCCCTTCCTTAACTCTAAATATTATGTTAGGGAATATAGGTTGCTCACCTTTACCTAAACCTTTTTCATATTCTTCTAAGAAAATTTGACAAACTAATGCAGCATCTTCATTCTTTGGAATACCTAAATTCAAAGAACTAAATGGGACTTGTGACCCTGCCCTACTGTGCATTGTATTTAAGTTATATACCACACCTTGCATTGCTTGGCGTACTCTATCAATTAATTTTTTATTTACTAACTCTTCTAATCTGTCTTTCTCAATTCCAAGTTCCATATATTCTGCTCTAATCTCTTCTCTAGTAGGATTTACAAAAGCAGACATATCATTATCAAAATCTGGATGTGATTGCTCACAGCTTTATATTTCTATAAAGAACGGACTATATCTTTATGCTAATAACTATTAGCATACCTTGCGTTTCGAAATAAAGACTTTCACTCTATTCCTACTCTACTCCCTTCCATTTTCCAATGTGGTTTCGATAGTCTCTGAACTTTTCTTTTTTAAGTATGTTATCTGATTATTTAATAAAAAATTTGATTTTTAATAATTTATATATCTTAAATTATCATCATTACTTTTTATATTTATTAAATATTATTCACTTTCAATAATCAAAGTAACACTTCTTAACAAAGACTTAGCACAGGATTAGCATATTTATAATTTAATATATAAACTTAGCCTTCCCTGTTAGCGTAACTATTAAACATCATTTCCTATGTTTACTAAAATCGTTAATTACACACCCTAATTTTTAGGTTAACAAGGTTCCTTCACTTATTCACATAAGTGTGTGGCCAATCAATAACCACCGAACATATCATTTTGAGTCGATTGTAATAATATACAGCTTAGCTCTGCTGCTGTTTCAATTCTTTTAGGAGGATTTATCGTTCCATATCCTGTATTAAAGCCTTTTTCTAATATTTCCCCTGTTGGAATGTGTAAACAATTTACTGTTAGATTATAAGAATCTAAATCATGAAGATATATATCTCCATTTTCATGTGCCTTTGCCAAATACTTAGGCATGCTTGAAAGATTATGCCATTTATTACTTTCACTAGCTATTCTAAGAAGTTTAGATGAGAAATTATTCCCTACATTTGCATTATCCCTATCTGTTTCTACTCCTATTCTAGCAATTGCTTTCATAAGATCTGATTTAATCTCTCTTACTTTAGTTCTTTGTTCCCTATAACTTGAATAATTAGAAGCAATATGTCCATAACCATTCTCTTTTAATGCCTTTATAACAAAATTTTGTATTTCTTCAACCGTAACAGCTTCCTTATTATGATTTTCTATATATTTAACAACGCTTTGAGCAATATTCAAAAGCTCACTTGTGCTGAGTTCTTCTCCAACATCTCTTGCTGATTTTTTAACTGCATCAACAATTTTTTGAGTTGTAAACTCAACTTCTCTACCATCTCTTTTTATAACATTTGGCATAAAAAAATCTCCCTCCTAATTGAAAATAGCCTAAAGCTACCTAAAACTATATATAGTGATTAGTAATTAAAATCACTACAATATATAGTACCTCATATGATTATAAACTACTAACTTTTTATTTACTAATTTTAAAATTTCTAAACTTTTATTTTAAATCTTTCATAGTCTTCTTTACTTTATTTTGCTCTAATATCTTCTATTTTTTATAAGTTGACTTTTTTATTTTCTCTATATTCAAATTCCATTTTTTAGAAATTAATTAGTATTTTAAATACCATTTTATCTATACTTTCATCTCTTTATCTAATTATTAATACCTATAAAAGCTTTTTTTTATCAAAAAAATAAAAAATATCTTTTCATCAAGTTCTTCTATTTAATGTATAAACTTTTTTAAATTAATTAAATATGACTATCTAATAACCCTATTTAGAAATACTATTATCATGAATTTTAATAATGAAATATTATTAAATAAACTTTCTAATTGCAAATCATTTGCATTAATTTTTTTTTTCTGATATCATTGTTCTAGAACAAAAGAGAAACATTTTTAAGGAGATTTTTTTATGATTTATTTTATAATAGCACTACTTGCTACTAGTGTAGGTAGCTTGGTAGGGCTTGGAGGCGATATATTAATTATTCCATTTTTATTAAGCCTTGGAGTACCAAAAGCACTAATTTCAGTTAATGTAGATATATCAATGTTTGCTATGAGCCTAATGGCAACTATTATTTATGGAAGAAGACGACAAGGAGATTTCAAAACTGCAATTTTATTTGCAATAGGAATTATTCCTGGAGCAAGTTTTGGTGTATTTATAAATAGCAAAATAACTATTCCTACATTCAAACTTGTATTTATTGCTTTAGTTATATTACTTCTTATAATTATGCTTATTAAAGACAAGCTACCTAAGGTAGTTTTACCAAATTACACAAAACCTATAGTTGGTATTTGTATTGGTATAATTTCTGGATTATTTGGTATAGGTGGAGCTTTATTATTAGTACCTATATTAATAATATTTTATGGACTTTGCACAAAAAAAACAGCAGCTACTACTATGTATCTGGTTTTCATAAGCACAATTGTAACAGTTTCAAACTATTTATTTAGAGGTTACACAGACCTTTCATATGCAGCATGGATGGTTCCTGGTGCAATATTAGGTTCAGCAATTGGTACGTATTTTAATAAAAAAGTAAGTCATAAATTTATTGATATAACATTTAAATTAATACTTGTATTTATAATAGTAAAACAATTATTTGCTATGTTCATTCATTAATAATGGAATTCTATTTATAAAAAACTATATTTTCGGATATAGTTTTTTATTATAAAATTTTTAAACTCTTATTCTACTTTTTAGCTCATTTGATATCACAAGTGATACAAATTTATTGGATTCTAGCAATAATAGAATCCTTCTAAGTGCTAGTAATGCTATTTGGCATATTATATAGACTTCTAATTTCCTTAATCTAAGCTAATTTTTAAACTCTTCATTAACAAAACCATCTATTTATGTACTTTTTATTAATTTATCATATTAAAATTCAATTTTTTAAACATTTTCAAAATTTAAAACTATATCACTAGTGATATAGTTGTTTTTTATGCTATAATCTAATCAATTAATAAAGACAAATAAATTTTGAGATAGATATTAAATTTAGAGGAGGACAAGTATATGCAAAAAATAGCTATATTAACAGACAGTTCATGTGACTTAATTAAAGAGGAAAGAGAGAGAAAAGGAATATTCATGCTTCCAGTAAAAATTATATATAAAGATACAGAGTATTTAGACCATCTCACAATTACACCAAAAGAAATTTATGAAAGAATTGAAACAGAAATTCCTACAACATCTCTACCAAGTGCTGACTATATGAATGAAGTTTTTGATAAAATAGAAGCTGAAGGTTATACACACGTTATTGGAATATTCTTATCAAGTTCATTATCAGGTACTTTTAATGCAGTTAGACTACAAATACAAGAAAGAACTTCTTTTACGTACGAGCTTTTTGATAGTGGTATACTTGGATACCCTCTTGGAACAATAGTTCTTAAAGCACACAAACTTGTACAAGCTGGTAGTTCTTTTGAAGAAGTGCTTAGTCTTTTACCAGAAATAAGAAGTAATACTTATGGTTTCTATACTGTTGAAACTTTAGAGTACTTAAAAAAAGGTGGTAGAATAGGTAAAGTAGCTGGAACTATTGGAGAATTATTAAGTTTAAAACCAATAATAACTGTAGATGAGGAAGGTTCTTATGTTACTAAAACAAAGGCTAGAGGAAGAAAACAATCTATAAAAAAATTAAGAGAAATTGCTATGGATTTAGTTGAAGAGGGAAATTGTAAACTTTATATTCTTCATGGGAATTCTCTTGTAGAAGCAGAAGCTTTAAAAGAATCATTTGCTGGACATCCTAATATAACAGATTTAGATATTCGTGATATAGGCCCTGCTATGGGTGTTCACGCTGGTCCTGGAATGATAGCATTCGCTCTACAAAAAGAAATAAAAAAATAGGAATGTATTTATATGGATACAAAAAAATTAGAAAAAGAATTATATGATGAGTACAAAAGAAAACTATCTGACTTAAAAAAAGTAGAAAAAGAAAAGGATGCTGTTGGACAAGTCTTTACTAAAGGACTTCTGCCGATTTATCTATTATATATATTAAGCCTTGGTCCTACTAATGGTAATGATATTGCAAAACAAATCGGTAAAAGAACTAAGAGTTTATGGATTCCTAGTACAGGTGGAATTTATCCACAGTTAAAAAAGCTAGAAAAACAAGGATTAATAATCGGAAATTGGGATGATCCAGATAAAAAATTCCAAAAAATTTACACATTAACAGAGGCAGGTTTTGAAGAATTCGAAAGTAAAAAAATGCTTCTACAATCTAAAATTCAAGAAGCTCTAAGAGTTTTTACTATTATATATAATGACTTATATTAAGTCATTCAGATACTTTAAAAATTTTCAATAACAATACAATCGTTTAATTTTAAATTCTATCAAACAAACTTACAAACAAACATAAAAAGCTATCCTAGAAAACAAGGATAGCTTTTTTATGTAAAATTTAAACAGAAACTTCTGCTTTGATTGCTGGATCTGGATCATATCCTTCTAAAACAAAATCTTCTATTTTATATCCAAATATATCTGTATTATCTGTATTTATTTTTAATGTCGGAAGCTTTTTAGGTGTTCTTTCAAGCTGAGTTTTAACTTGTTCTAAATGATTTTTATATATATGACAATCTCCTACTGAATAGATAAGTTCTTTTGGTTTTAACCCAGTCGCTCTAGCTACCATATGTGTAAGAAGTGCATATGACGCTATATTAAAAGGTAATCCTAAAAATACATCATTACTTCTCATATAAAATTGACATGATAATTCATCACCATTAACATAAAATTGGAAAAATGAATGACATGCTGGAAGTCCACATTTATCAACATCAGCTGGATTATATGCTACAACTAAATGTCTTCTACTTGTTGGATCTTTTTTTATTTGATCTATTAAATTTGTAATTTGATCAACTTCAAAAGTTTCTATTTCTCCATTATTATCTGTGTATCCTCTAAAACCTCTCCATTGTGCTGAATATATTCTGCCAAGATCTCCACTTTCATCTGCCCAAGCATCCCATATATGTACATTATTATCGACTAAATACTTAATATTAGTATCACCATTTAAAAACCATAAAAGTTCTGCAACCACACCTTTCCAATATACTCTTTTTGTTGTTAATACAGGAAAACCTTCTTGCAAATCAAATCTTAATTGTCTACCAAATACCCCTATTGTACCAGTTCCTGTTCTATCATTTCTCACGCTTCCATTCTCTAAAACATCTTTGCATAAATCTAAATACTGTTTCATATCCTCTCTCCTTCTCCTAACTGTTCATTCTATTAATTTTATAATTTCTCACCTAAAAATTAGAGCTATAAATTTTTAAACTAATAAAATTATAACATAAACACAAGCTCAATTCAGAGAGACTTTTACCTCTATATCGCTCAAAAATAATACCTTCTCTTGTATTTAAATAAATTTTAAATATAAAAATAGATTGCATCAAATTTTGATACAATCTATTTTTTTAATCTTACATTCTTATTATTTTAGATTCTTTTCTTGGTACTGTTCTTTTATATTTTACTCTTGGATATCCAATTACCATACAAGCTACTAATTCTTCCCCCTCACCAATTTGTAAGAATTCTTTTAAAGCTGGATTGAATGCTACTGCTCTTTCTAAGAATCCACTGAAATATGTGCCAAGACCTAAAGCATCTACCATTAACTCCATTTTAGAAGCAGCTAAAGCTCCATTTACTACTCTGTTTGCTTTTACTGCAATTAATAAAGGTGCTTTAAAGAATAATTTATCTTCTCCATCTGGATTTTTTAAATATTCTTCATACATACCTTTCCACATATTTGCATAAACAAGGAAACCTTCTGGTGTATTTTTATCGCTAATCATATTATCAGCTACAGAATTTAATGTTTCTAAAACTAATTTTCTTAACTCTTGAATTTTATCCTGTATTACAACATAAGAAACATCCTGCATATTACTACCTGTTTGAGTAAATCTTCCTGCTTCTAATATCTTATTAAGCTTTTCATCTTCAACCTTATCTTTCTTAAATAACCTAACACTTCTTCTAAATTTCATAAAGTTCATTAGATTTTCTGCATCAATATCAAAATTTTCTTTATTATATTCAATTACATCATTCATTGAATATTCCTTTTCATCATCTGAAGAAATGGCTTTAACTGGACAAATTGCTATACAATGCCCACATTTTATACATGTCTCATTTTTTATATGAGATTTACCATCTACCATTTCAATATCACTTACTATACAGTCTTGTTTGCATAAAGTACAACCTATACATTTATCAGTATTTACTATCATTCTTTTTTCTCCTTTGTTTTATCTGATAGCTAGTGTTTCTAATACTTCTTATCTACGTAGGAGTATTAGAAACACATGCTCCTAGATAACCTCAACTTAATATTCAATTATAGTGAAAACTCCACCTAAACTAAGTCTCAGTTTATCTTAAACATAATCTTATATTTAAAATCTAAATGTTTATAAAAATATGTTTTAAATAATTATAACCTTCTATTTATAATTAAACTACTTAAAGTATACTTTAAGTCAATCTTTTTTAATATATAACATAAACTACTTATAATCCCCTTATTTAAAGCTTAAGAGGATTATAAACATTTTATCTATATTCAGGTTTTAAACTCTATTTTTTATTATAAGTATCTATTATATCTACAACAGGATTCATACATTCATAAACTCTACTATTTATTTTTACAAAACACTCATCTATATTTGTGTCTAACTTTATAATTTTTTTATCTAATAACTTAAACAAGACATTTCTTTCTTTATTTCTTACTAAACAAATATTATCTGCCTCTAGATATCCACTAAATTTATCCGAAACAACTAAAGCTATAATAGATTTAAATTGATAATTATTTATTCCTAAATATTCTTTTAAAATTTTTATATACTTTTCAGTTTCATAAAATAAATTTACTGCTTTATTATCCTTCTTATTTTCATAATAATATTTCCAACTACTTCCTAAATCTTTTATTCCAATACAGGTTCTTAGATCTTTACATTCAATAATATAAACAGTATCACCTGTAATAATTATATTATCTATTTTTATATATTTATTTTTTCCATCTGGAACATAAGCATTCCAATAAACATTAAAATTAAAATCTTCCCTTGCTAATAAATATTCAAGTATTTCACATTCAAATTTATTCGACAGACTCATACTACTTTGTATATATTTATCTCGTCTTATAGCACTAAGTTTTTGAGCAAAACTTGTATATACTTCTCTTTTATTCTCAATAAATTCTGTGATATTATCTTCTATTAAACATTCTTGTTCTTCATTTTTTATATCTTTAAAAGATTTTTCATCTTCTATCTCATGTCCTAAAAATTTTTTTAAAACCTTTAATATTTTCATTCCATCAAATCCAATATATTTATTTAATTTATTCTATGATTCAAGATTTTCTTTTGACTATCTATATTTGATAAATTTTGTGTAATCATATAATAAATTTCTCATTATTATAATTTATAATCTAGAATAAAATGTATTTAATCCATAAATTAAAATTTTTAGAATACATTTGCAATTTCACAAAGTTTTTATATCTTATCATTTCAAATAGAATATAAAAGAAAATATTTAATTAACTATTTTTAGGTTTACATTTACATAATAAAAAAAGGAGATTTTTTAAATGAGTGATTTAAATAATACGCAATCATTTCCTAAAGGTTTTACTGAAAACAATAACAAAAATGATGACGATAACAATGATAATAAACCACCCAAAAAGAATAATACTAAATGGAAAGTATTAATTGTTTTTCTTATCGTTATAGCAATTATAATACTTGGTGTTATTGGTAGTGGTTATTACTATGTAACACATACTCTTAATCATTTAGATAGAGTTCAAGTAAATCAAAATGATATAGGAATAAATAGTTCAACTGATGCTCAGCTGAGTCAATTTAAAGGTATAACAAACATAGCTATCTTTGGTATAGATGAACCTCTAGGTACTCCTGGTAGGTCAGATACTATAATGATTGCTACTATAGACACAAATAACAATACTCTAAAACTTACATCTATAATGAGAGATTCTTACGTTGATATTCCTGGGTATGGAATGAATAAAATTAATGCTGCTTATGCATTTGGTGGACCACAACTTGCACTAGCAACAATAAATAAAGATTATAATATGAATATTAGATATTATATAACTCAAGACTTTACTACTTTACCAAAACTTGTTAACGCTGTAGGTGGAGTCACTGAAACTTTAAATAAAATGGATGTTTATGAAATGAAACCATGTACTCTAAATCTTAACCAAAGATTACATGAAAATTCTCCTGTAATACAACAACCTGGAACTTATAATCTAAATGGTATCCAAGCTTTATCATATTGCAGAATGAGACATCAAGTTGGTGGAGATTACGCTAGAACTTATAGACAAAGACAGGTTATGGAACAACTTTATACTAAAATTAAAGCTCTACCTATAACTGAATTACCTGGATTAGCAAACGAAATTTTACCAACAATCCAAACAAATCTTACTAATCAAGAAATTATGGATTTAGGATATAAAATATTAAAAATGCATGTTCCTAGTATTGAAGAAGGTAGATTACCTCTTAACTCTCAAAGTCATGGAGAAATAATTAGTGGTGAATGGTACCTTGTTTTTGACCAAGCTCAAGCAACTCAAGAACTACACGATTTTATTTATAATAATAAACCTATTCCTAATACAGAATATGATAATTAATTAAGAAAATAGAAAATGGAATGCATCATTACGATACATTCCATTTTTTATCTTTTTAAAACTGTTCTCATTACATATCTTATTAAATTTCTAAAATCTTTTTGAATTAAATATATACCAGCTGCAACAATTGAAATGACAATACCAGTTATCATACCGTTTATAATAAATTCTAACCAAGGATTAAGTCCTGTTCCAATAAGAGTTAAAATATAAGTTCTAATAAAATTAGCTATAATAACAGCAACTACAGCAGTTATTATATTAAGAGCAAATTTCACAAAATATTTCCCTACACTTATCTTAAATCCTTCTTTATAAACTGTATAAGGTTTCCATAACAATACTATAACAACATTACTTACAAAAGTTCCTATTAAAACCCCTATAACACCTATTTTTATAATTAATATTACTGATAAAACAAGATTAATCACAGCTTCTATTAAAGGTGCATACACATCCCAAAATATTCCATAAGCACCTCTAAATCTATCAACAGTGTTTCTAGATACCTGAATATATAAATTCACAACTAAAACTCCAACAATGGCCATATTAAATGTAAATCCTTTTCCTATCCATAAATCTATGAATGGATTTATAACTTGATACATCGTATATGCAATTACAAGTGCTAAGAAGCTTTCTAATAAGTACATTTTTTTAAACATATCATAGACTCTTTCTTTTGTACTTTCCGCAACTAAGTTACCGACGCTTGCAGTAAAACTTCCCATAACAGCATTTAAAATTGCCACAACACTACTTATAATCATTGTATAGTTACCATATATACCAACATCTCGTAAATTTAGAAATATAGATATTACTATACCATCAGTTTGAAAAACTATAAATGTTGCTATTTTATGCATAAAAACATTTTTTATATCTTTTATGATTTGGGTATTTTCAGCTTTAAGTTTTTTAATATCTTGAGGTACTTTAAAATTAACCTCTGGGAACATTTTCTCACATTTTTTAGCTAAATAAAGTAAATTCCCAAGATTAAATATTAGTTCTAATAAAATCCAAATTATATAACTTTGGAATAATACTAATATTAATATCTGGAATCCTATCTTTACAATCTTTGCAACATTTGTACTAATTGTAATTATATATTCTCTCTGATCAGCAATTATAAGTGTCTGTCTATATGAAAATAAATAAGTTATAACTGCATTTATTAAGAATAAATAATAATAAATATACACATCAAAAAGAGATTCTTGTCCTTTTATAAAAAACTTTAAGAAAAGTGAAAGTACTATACCAAAAATTAATACTATAAGAGAAATTCTTCTATAATAATATCTAAATAGAAGCATAATTTCTCCTATTTTTTTATTATTTTTATCTGATAATGGTTTATATAGCGAATATGTTATTGCCATACTAATTCCTAGTTCAGCTATATTTAAGAATCCCAATAAATTGGCAATAATACTATTAACCCCTAATAGATCTATTCCTAATTCTCTAATAAAGAAACTTCTAGATACAAAACCTAAAAGCATAGATACAATATACATAATAAAATTATACTTAACATTTTTAACTGAATTTTCTACTCTCATATTGCTATTACCTTTTCAACTACTTTAGTTAAATTTAACCTCTGTGCTATATATGTTGCCTTTAATCCTTTTGTAATTTCATGTGAAAATGCTACAGTAAATATACTTATTTTAGGATCTTCATTTAATAACATTTCCTTATATTTTGTTATATCACTTTTATAGCACCAAACTAACATTTCAATAAAAGTCCTAACTTTAAATGAGATATAATATTTTTCTAGCCCTTTTTCTGACAAACCATTTAAATATTGTATCCACAAATTTCTTTGTTCTTTATACATTATTATTTTTTCATCATTAATATTTGCCGTTAATGATGCATCATTAAATCTATACTTATAAAAAGTTTTATTAACTTTGCAATACTTCTCAGAAAGAGAAATAAACTTTAAATTAAATAACATATCCTCAAAACATTTACTAAGCGGAAACCTTATTTTATTTTCTGTAATAATCTTAGCATTATATATCTTTGTACAAGTATATCCAGCTATTTCTCTATTTAAAAAAGCCGCTAAAGCTTGATTTTTATTTAAAAATTTTAATGATCCATTCTTAAAATCAAAATTACATTCGTCTATGCTTTTGAATCTTTCATATCCACATTCTACCATTGAACAATTATTATTATCTGCAATTTCTAACATTTCTTTAAACATATCTGTATAAATGACATCATCACAATCTACAAATCCTATATATCTTCCAGTCGCCATTTCCAACCCAATATTTCTAGCTACTGCAACTCCACCGTTTTTTTTATCTATAACTTTAATAAAATTGTATCTACTAGCAAAATCTTGAACTATTTCTAATGACCTATCTTTTGATCCATCATTTATTATAATAATTTCCTTTGATTTGACTGTCTGATTTACAACACTTTCTAAACATTCTTCTAAATATTTTTCAGCATTATAAATAGGCATTATTATGCTTAAATCAATCATTTTTTCGCCTCACCTTAAATTTTAATTTGTTCTTATCTGCATTAACTTAGTTCTTAAAAACATAAAGAAATATAATTTATTTAATTTTTCATCTCTAAGCATTTCAAGCATTTTATAATCTTTAGCTGCTAATGTATTCTTATTTAAACTTTTTAATGCTTCCATATAAACATCTTTTTTTCTAATCTTTTTAAATTGTTCTACTCGTTCTACTCTAGTAAATTTATTGTCTTGCTTAAATTCATTAAATAAAATCCCTATAATTACTTTTAATAGTTGTATTTTCATATATTCTTGATACTCATTATTTTTGATAAAAAGTTCTTTATTTTTTTGATATAATATTTCCATATCTTCTGTTAAATTTTTTTGATAAGTATGAACTAAAGAACTTTTGTTATATCTATAGTGTAGATATGTACCGTCTATAAATGAAACTACATTAGCATACACTAAAACTCTTGTTGTAAAATATTGATCTTCACCATAATTCAGCTCATCTTTATTAGGAAACTCTATTTTACTATTTTCTAAGAAATTTTTTTTGTAAAGCTTATTCCATACAAATCCCTCTACATTACCTTTTAACAAATCTATTAAATATATATCTTTTGTGTAATTTATATTTAAATTTTTTATAGTAGATTTTTCAAAAACTTCAACCACATGTGGTGCAATAACTAAATCTGCTTTAGCCTCTTTTGCCTTAAGGTATAACTTTTCATAAAAATCCTTATCAACCCAATCATCTGCATCTAAAAATGCTATATATTCTCCTATAGCATTTTTAATACCTTCATTTCTAGTAGCTGAAACCCCTCTATTTTCTCTATTTATATATCTGATTCTTTTATCCTTTTTTACATAAGACTTCATAATATCATCACTATTATCTTTCGAACCATCATTTATAACTATAATTTCTAAATCTTTTAAAGTTTGTCTAATTACAGAATCTAAACATTCTTTTAAAAATTCACCGGCATTATAAAGTGGTATTATAACACTCACTTTTAAAGTTTCCATTCTAACACCCCTTTTTAATTATCACTATAAATTTTTTCTAAAAAATTAACATTCAAACTCAGATCATATCCTGCTTCTTTCATTTTTTCTTCAATAAAAATAAAATCTTTCTTAGATACATTTAATTCATTTAAAATCTTAGTAACCCAAATTTCTAAACCTTTATTAATAGGTAAAAAGTTGATTAATCCTGCTTTAATATCCACTTCTTTGGGAATTTGATCTGAAATTACACACACACACCTTGCTGCCTGTGCTTCTATAACAGCTAGAGGTATTCCCTCAACTTTTGACGGCATAACAAAAATATCACTTTGTTGTAAAATCATATTAATATCATTTCTAATTCCCATAAAATGAACATTTTTTTCAATACCTAAATCTTTAACTTGATCTTTAACTTCAGTGAATAATTCTCCTTCTCCACATAATATTAAATGCATATTATGTTCTTTCTTTAATAAATCATTAAAAACTTCTATTAAAAACTTGTGATTTTTAACATCAATGAATCTTCCAACATGAACTATCAACTTAGAACTTTCAGATATATTCAACTCTTTTTTTATTGATTCATTAGTGCAACTTTTATAATCATCTAAATTTATAGCATTATTTATAACTTTAAAATCTTTTCCCCTATACATAAACTCACCTGCTTCATAAGAACACGCAAGTTTACATGTAGAATATTTATTAATCATTTTTGATGATAAATAATTATAAACTTTCCTTTGTATAGATTCTTTTACCAATGACTTATTCGAATGAGAATGTGAAACTCTTATTCGAATATTATTTTTTGCTGCGTATTTTAAAACTACACTATTCATTAAGTTTATATGAGAATGAACCACATCAAATGGTCCATACTGCTTATTTATATCTGCAAATTCTTTTTCAAAAATGCTTTGTTTTTGAAATTGTGGTGCTTTAATTCTTATAATATGCCCACCTAAACTTTCAACCTCATCTTCATAATCATATTTTTTATTTTCATGACATGCAAAATAAAATTCAAATTTATCTCTATCAAATTTCCTGTATATATTCATAACCATAGTTTCAGCTCCAGCTCTATTCAAGCCTCCTACATACTGTAAAACTTTAATTTTTTTCATTCATTTCACCTTTTTTCAATTTTGATTTATATAAAATATAAATTAATATTTTAGGGATTATTATTAGATAAAAAATATTTCTTATCAATAAGTATACCGAACCTCTAGTTGACATAATCGCTATACTTAAAAATATAGCTACAAATGGTACTGTTAATAAAATTCTATCTACTTTCGTATTAAGTGAAAATGTAAATTTAGAAAATACTATCCCTAAAATAGGTGTAAATAAAATTCCAAAATAACCAAAATTATAGTAAGTTTCAGCTACCAATGAATATCCTGGGCCATATGTCATATTAAGAGTATGCATTAACCATTGAGACAATGCTGCTTCTTTAGTCATTGAGAATCCAAACATCAGAATACTTGGAATAACTGCAACAAATGATGCTAAATAAGATAATCCATATCTAAATGAATATGAAGTTGGAATTAGCTCCATAGTCTTTACCAATGGGAATTGACTGAATCCCATATTTCCAATAAATGTCCAGAAAGGATTATAGTTACTTAAATATTGAGCAAATGTAATATTAGGATTTACTCTATATTTAGATAAGAATGACACAACTGTTATTAAGATTAATCCCAATACAACTATTATAATAGTAGCAAAGATATTCGTTTTTTTAAGCCTTAAATTATAGAATAGATATATAAATGCTACTACAGCACTTATAGTTCCTCCTCTTGCTCCACTTGCCATTGGTAATAATATACTTACTAAAGCAAATATAACACCAAGACTTTTAAATTTACCTTTATATGATGAAACAAATAAAATCAATCCTGGTATGAAAAATGATTGTATAGTATTTATTATGTTACTAACACCACTATGTGAATTATCACCATATATAGCTGTATATCCTTGTGAATGTGAAAGAATAATCATATGTATACTGCTAGAATAATATCCATAAGCCGATATTAGCATTAGAACTAATCCAACAATAACCATAGATTTCCTATACACTTCATAATTAACTTCTTTAGTTTTTTTATTTAAATTTTTTCTAGTTTTATAAGCATAAAAAATCATCTTTCCAAAATAAAAAAACAGTATAAAGAAGCTTAAATATATTTGTGATTTTAATTTAAAACTCTCTGAATAACTTAAATACATCCAATAATATTTGGAATTAACTGCAAAAAATAAATTATTACAAAAATATAAAATAGCTTGTCCTGCCCAAAATATAATCGATATACCTAAAAATAAATTTAATGCCGACACAAACTTTTTATCTAAAATTGTATTTTCTACTATTACATAAACAAATATAACAATAGTGATAAAAATCCACATATCAATCATTGTTGTATCTATTTGTGCATTTATCGTGTAGAATAAAGCGCCTAATAAGCCTACTAAAACTATTAATGGTCTAAGTAGGAAACTCCTTTTAATTAAATACATTAAATTCCTCCTGATTCAATTAAAACATTTATAAAATTACAAATTTTATAGTTTTTATTTATAAAACCTTTTTATTTTTCGTTTGCAATTTTCTATATAATACATCTTTTTCAAAGTATTTTTATTACATATTAAGTTCTCATTAATGTTTTTAATGTTTTTTGCTTGATAAATATACATTTTAGAAGATACATTATTAATAGCTTGATTAACATACTCTTCTTTAAATCCGTAAGCTAAAAGTTTAGCTTTTAGCCCATTTAAATATTTTTCCTTTTTCTCTACAGAATAATTAAATTCATCCATATTTTGAATCATACAAACTTCAAAATGTATGTTCAATTCTTCTTGTGTATATTCAAGTTTTAACATATCAAAATAATCTTTATATATAGTTGTAAATACTTTTCTTCTTTCATCTATATCTTTATTAGCTTTTCTAGTAACACTAGTTTTTACTATTCTATAATTTAGTAAAGGCTCCTCAATATTAGATACTTTACCTTTTAACATCATATTATTCCACAATCCATAATCTTCTGCATGTTTATATCTTTCATCATAAACTAAATTATATTCATCTATAATAGATTTTCTAAACATAACTGTAGGATGATAAAATGTAGATTCAAATATAGCCTTCACTTTTATGAACTCATAATCTGTTGTTGCTTTTACAAACTTTTTTACAAAAGGTAATCCTTCGAATATACATTCAATACTGCTTCCAACTAAATTTACATCTTTATTATTATCTAAAAATTCAACTTGTTTAGCGAATCTATCACTCATTGCAATATCATCAGCATCCATCCTTGCTATATATTCTCCTTTTGCTTCTTTAAGTCCACGATTCAGTGAATATATCAATCCTTTATTCCCATCATTGTCCAACATTCTAATACGTTTATCTGAATAGCTATTTAAAATCTCTAAACTTTTATCTGTTGAACCATCATTAATAATTAAAAACTCAAAATCTTTGAATGTCTGTTTTAAAATACTATCAATGGCCTCTTTCAAAAATTTTTCACCATTATAAACAGACATTACAACACTGACTTTTACTGTCATTATTTTCTCCTATCAATCATTTTTCGTAATTTAATACACTTTTATTAGCTCTTCATTAACATTATTTAATTCATACTTATCAAATATTTTTTTTGATATTTCACTAGCATGATTATAAAACTCTTCTCCACAAGTAGAAAGTTTTACTATTAATTCTTCTAACCCTTTATTATCATTTATATCAAATAGATAACCATTTTCTCCGTTTTCAACAAGCTCATTATTACCTCTTATATTAGTTGATAATATTGCTTTTCCAACAGCTAATGCCTCAAGTAAATTCTTTGGTAATCCCTCTCTGTGGGAAAGTGAAAGAACTACATCACTTGCATTTATAAGTTCGTTAACATCTTTTCTAAAGCCCAATATATGACAATTATCCAAATGATGTTCTTCAACAAAGTGCTTATTCTTTTCAAAGTCTACTCCATCACCAATGAATACAAACTCTGCATTATTAACAAATGTGTTTATTTCATCAACTAAGCCTAAAAGCATTTCTTGATTTTTGTTTTTATTATGTTCACCTACAACTATAAAAACTCTATCTTCTTCTTTTATACCTAATTCCTTACGTTTTTGAGCTCGTTCTCCCTCTTCTAACTCTGAGAACTCTTCACTATTAACTCCAACACCATTTATCCATCTAACATCTTTACATTTAAAAGTTTTTGCAACTTCAAAGTCTTCTTTATTAATAGTGATAAGAACATCTGTAAATCTAGCAAAAAACTTTTCTATATTCCCAAAAAGCATCCATGATAATTTAGAACTTCCTTTATAGAAATGGAATCCATGTGCTGTATATATCATTTTAACGTTAGGAAATATAGGTTTTAACATTCTAGTAAACATTGCTGCTACAGGAGAATGAACATGTATAATATCATATTCATTCTTTTTTTGCATTTTATATAGTTTCATAAATCCTTTTAAATTTTTAATAGACCAAGGATTTCTCATAAATGAAACATCAAAAAAATCAACTTCTTTTATAAACTTGTCCTTTTTTATTGGATGTCCTTCTATTACATTACAAGCACAGGAAACGTCATACCCTTGCTCTAGTAGCATATTCATATGTGGTATAAAAAAAGCATTTACCATTCTACTTGTATTTGTAACATACAAAACTTTTTTCATCTTTTTCTCCTTTGTAAAAATTAAGCTACTATTCCATCTCTCATTATTACTTTAAGTGCCGTAGTAATTATTATTTTAATATCATACCAAAATGATGCGTTTCTAATATACGTAACATCGTAATCAACTTTTTCTTCAACAGTCACAAAATCCCTTCCATTTATCTGTGCAAGGCCTGTTATACCAGGTAAGACTGCATCTGCACCATATTTGTGGCGTAAATCTAGAAGTTCTATTTCTTCTAACATTATAGGTCTTGGTCCTACTATACTAATTTCACCTTTTATAACATTGAAAAATTGTGGCAATTCATCTAAACTGGTTTTTCTTAAAAATTTTCCTACGCCAGTTATATATGAACTCGCATCTTGTAAATCATTCGTGGCTACATTTGGGGTTTCAATTTTCATAGTCCTAAATTTATAAATATAAAAAGGCTTATTATATAACCCAGCTCTTTTTTGTTTAAATAAAACAGGACCTTTTGAATTGAGCTTTATAGCAATTGCTATTCCTAAAAATACAAACCAAAATAAACAAACTACAAGAAGTGAAACTACTAAGTCAAAAAGTCTTTTAAAAAATCTGTAAATATGTTTTGCTTCATAAACTTCTCTTAAGTCATCTTCTCTAAGCATAAAAACCCCCTTCTACAATAAATATCTACAACTTATTAAGATATTTATCTAAAATTTTTATACACCCTATTGTCTAAAATATACTTTATCCTTTTTTAAATTTAAAAAATACCAAATATCTTTTTCTTTATTTTATTTCCTGTAAAATAAATTTCTTCGCCTACAAGAAGTTGCTGCGAATTTTCAATAGTTTTATTAAAGAAATTCTTTTCTATTGATTCTATTTCTTGTTTATAACTTAAAATATCTGTGTTCCTTTTCCCTGTATTATGTGCATCTGATCCTATAAAACTGTAAATTCCATTTTTAAGGAGTATTTTAGCTAATTTTTTAGAATCACTACCTAATATACCTGTTATACTTCCAGCATTCAGTTGAAATAAACAACCCATTTCTATAAAATCATTTATTTTCTCTGGTGCCTTTTGAAAATCTCTATATCGCTCTGGATGAGCTATAATTGGAATTATTCCTTTTATCTTCAACTCATATAAAATATCTAAAATATCATTTATCTCAAAATCAAATCTACTTAAATTAAATTCAATTAGCATATATTTTGAGTCATTTATAGTTCCTATTAATCCATTTTTAAAATCTTCTAATATAGAAGGAGTAAAATAGACTTCTTGCCCACAGAAGAGTTCAATATCAATATTATTTTGATCAATTAAATTTTTCATATATTCTAACTTCATTTTTACTTCCTCTATAGGAACCATATACTTTCCTTTAAAATAATGAGGTGTTAAAACTATTTTCTTAGTTCCTGACTTCTCTGCTAATTTAAGCATCTCCAAAGTCATTTCTTCATTTTTTGACCCATCATCTATTTCTGGTATTATATGCGTATGTAAATCTATCATAAAACTCCTCCTTATTAATTAGATTTTTCTAAATTATTTTTTTCTTTTTTGTTTATTCCCTTCTTCTCCATAATAATAGTAATACTCATCTTGTCCACTTTCTACTTGAGTTATTACCGAACCTATTATGTTAGCCTTTACTTTATCTAATTGCTTTTTAGCTTCAAGTACAGAATCTTTTTTTGTTTTTCCATACTTAACTACAAGTACAACTCCATCAACATTAGCTGCTAAGATCTGAGCATCTGTAACTGCTAATATAGGGGGTGCATCAATAATTATATAATCATAAATTTCTTTTAGTGCCTTTAAAAAATTAAGCATTCTTTTTGAACCTAAAAGTTCTGATGGATTAGGAGGTATTTTTCCAGCTGTAATAACATCAATTTTCCCATTAAAAGATTGAATGCAATCTTCAGCTTTTTTAATTCCTAATATAATCTCTGATAATCCAGCTTCATTACTTATAAGCATTTTTTTATGAATACTTGGTCTTCTTAAATCACAATCTATAATTATAGTTCTTTTTCCATACTCACTAAATGCAAGACCTAAGTTTCCAGCTGTAGTCGATTTACCTTCTGCTGGTTGAGAACTAGTTACTACTATAGTTTGTATTTTCTTGTCATATGATGAATATTCAATATTCGTTCTTAAAATTCTATATGCTTCAGCAGCAATAGATTTAGGTTCTTTATCTAGTACAAACATTTATTTCTTTCTCCCCTCTTCTGCATACGGTATTTTTCCTATCACAGGAATATCTCCTAATAATTTTTCTAAGTCGTCTTTAGATTTTATAGTATTATCGAAATAATCCATAATTAGAATAACTGCAAATGCTACTATAACTCCTATTACAAATCCTATTATTGTATTTAATGTTTTATTTGGGCTTACTGGACCTGTTGGAACTTGTGCTGCTTGTATAATATGAACACTTCCATTAGGTATTAATATTTTTGAATTAACCATAAATACATCTGTAATAGAATTTATTATAGGGACTAATTCACTTGCATTAGTTGTTTTATAAGTTATTGTTAAAATTTGTGTATCATTACTAGGAACTACTGATAATCCTTTTATTACAGCATTAACATCATTATCAGTTGTTGGGAGATTTAATCTTCCTAATGCTTGCTTAACGTAATCATTTGTTGTTGCTATTTGAGCATATGTTTTCATAAGGTTTTGATACATATTTACTTCACTCGAATCATAGCCAACTTGTCCATTTTGCTGAACTGCATTTTGTTTACCTATAAATAACTTAACACTAGTCTCATACTTAGGTTTTAAAATAAAAGAACTAATTAGTGCTGCTCCTACAGTAAATACTACTATTATTCCCACCAATATTTTCCACTGTTTTTTAACAAGCGAAAAAATATCTTCTATATTTATAATATCTTTTCCCATTTCGCCTCCATTATTTTAAAGTATTATTTGTTAAATAAATCTTAACGATAAATTCACTATTTTAGTTTATCATATATTTTATTTTAAATTTTCATTATATATTTTTTTATGAATTTATATGCTAAATTGCTAAAATTTAAAGAATTTTTTATTAATCTCTAAAATACTTTTTCAATTTCCTATTATAAATGGACATATATTACATCTTTTCTCTATATTATTTTGTTAATATTATTGTTTATTATAATAAGAAAATTTTTCTTTTTATAATAAATAATAATCTATACAATAATAAATTATTTTCCAATAGTATATTTTTATCCACAAAAAAAAAAGCTATCGTAAGCCTTCTAACTATACGATAACCTTTTTTTTCAGAATTAATATAATGCTGAAAATACACTTGAATAAAGAGGATTTTGCGCAATATATTCTTCTGCAACTCCATTTTCTAAAGCTTCTGTTAAATCAAGATTTACTGGAAGCTCTGCAAGAAGTGGAATTCCTAAATACTCAGCATGTTCTTCTGAAGATTTTTTACTAAATATTTTCATTTTTCTTCCACACTCACATTCAATGTAAGCCATATTCTCTACAACACCTCTAACTCTAACTCTTGTTTTTGCAGCCATGTTAATAAGCTTCTTAACAATCATAGAAACCATATCTTGTGGTGTTGAAACTATTATTAATTCTCTTACAGGATAGCTTTGCATAACTGTTAACGCAACATCTCCTGTTCCTGGAGGCATATCAATTAAAAGAAAATCTAATTCGCCCCAATTTGTTTGCATATATAATTGATTTAATATGTTAGACACTATTGGCCCTCTCCATACTAAAGCTTCATCTTCTTCTTTATTTACAAGATTCATAGAAATAACCTTAATACCTGTTTTAGTTATAACAGGTTCAAACTTAAAGTTTGAATTATCATCTACTGGTGTCATTTCTGCTCTTTGACCATGTATACCAAAAATTCTTGGCATTGATGGTCCTGTAATATCAGCATCTAAAACCCCAACACTATATCCTTGTGCTCTTAAAGTAGTAGCAAGTATTCCTGTTACAGTTGATTTCCCAACTCCACCTTTTCCACTAACTACTCCTATTATTTTTTTAACCTTACCATATCTTGGTGTAGATTTCATAATAATTTGTGATGATGCATTTGCACCTTTCTTTTGTTCCATAAAACTTTCCTCCATTAACTGTTAACTATTCCATGACTGTGGCATAGAATTATACGAAACAATATCCCATGACCCATCATAAGTTCCCTGTACGTAGTATGTTTTTTCGGAGTTATTCAGCTTATCATTTATAGTAATGACAGTTTTGAAAGTTGTAGAAGTAAATCCATAGCACTGCACATTTACTATAATATCAAATTTGCTTCTATCATGATTCATAAAGCTTATTCCAGGAACTATTTCCTGAGCTTGACTCAAGAAGTTTTGCATATCTGTAGATAATAAGAACTTAGTACATAAATAATCATCAAGAACATTTACTGCTACTTTAGGATTATTTTGTGTAAGTTGCGCTTTATCTTCTTTTAAAACTTCTAAAATTGAACCATAATATATACTATTAAAGTCTCTAGGCTTTTGTATGAATGATAAATTTTGAATAATTTGATTATCTAATCGCTTAGATAAATGGAATACCTGATTATTATCATAGAAGTTACCAGTACTTCCTGATGTTTGTCCTGCTACGTAGTCATATGTAGAAACTTTACTTCCTTCATATATTTGTACAATATAATCAGGTTGTAATGTACTTTTATCACTAGCTGGAACTGGTTTCCCACTTGATAAAACACTGTATACATCATTTATAGCGCTAGGCTCATTAACTATTATTTTAAATCCTGGATCTCTGGTACTTTGCATTGAAACTTCTGTAACCATCCCACTCTTAAAATAATTAAAATAGTTGTTTTTCAAACCAAGTCTAACTGCTAAATCATTAAACATAGATGCTCCATTCATCAAGAATCCTGCAACCACTGCAATGATAGCAATAATTATAACACTTATTGTTATCTTTCTAATATTCACTTTTCCTATATCTCCCTTTAAATCTATGTCTATTGTATATAATTACACCAGCTATTAGCATAAATATTGAAATAAACTGAGATGTACTAAGTGCTCCAACGCTTCCTCTTGGATCATTCCTTAAAAATTCAACCAAGAATCTACCTATACTGTATATTATCATATACATACATAAAGTATCTCCAGCATTCTTTTCTCTATGTTTTGAATACCACATTAGAAAAGCAGCTAAAAGAAAATCAAATATAGCACAGTATATTTGTGTTGGATGAAGATGAACTCCTGCTGGTGCAAGTCCTCCACTAGGGAAAACTAAATATAAAGGTCCATCTGTAACTCCACCATAGCAACATCCTGCTAAAAAGCAGCCTATTCTTCCGAATCCTTGTGCAAGTGCAAGTCCTGGAACTACCATATCAAATACTTCTAACGAATTCCACTTTTTATACTTACAGTATAAGAATACACCTAAAATACCAAATATTATAGCACCATAAATGACAAAACCGTAACCAAATTCTTTAAATATACTCAAAGGATCCTGCATTACACTTTTAAAATCTGTTATTATATATAAAACTTTCCCTCCTAATATACCCATAAGAATTGTAATAATTACTAAATTGAAAATATGGTCCTCATTGTAGCCTCTTTTTTTAGCATTTCTATTAAGTAGAAACACTGCACATATAATACCTATAGCTATTAAAAACCCATAACCATAAATATTAAATCCCCCCAAATTAAATAAAACTGGTTTCATATATCCCCCTGCTTTCTTATGTTTTTTTCACCATCATAGTAATAAAGAGAAGCTTATAGCTTCTCTTTTTATACATTTAAATTATAATACTTATATAAATGTAAAGCAATGCCTATTTGGCTTTCTTAAAACTCTCTAAAACAAGCTTATACACAGTTTCATAATTTTCCCTATACTTATCTGCACCTGATGAAAACACTATCTTAAGCCTTAATTCATCACCTAAAGGAAAATAATATGCCTGGGTTAAATAATCTCTACCAACAGATGTTTTTTCATTATATTTAAGTTTCTTCACATTTACTCCATTAATTTTTTCATCAAAAAGTTTTATATTGTTAACTTTTTCTGCTTCAAAATTCTTCTTATCGATAGTAATAAGTTCATCAACACTCGTCTTAGTATTTAATATTTGCACATAACCTACTACTCCCATTTCTTCACTTACAAAATTATTATTATAAACTATGTAATCTTGTGGAGAAATAATTTTAGAGTTCCAATTATCAGGAAGATTATAAACTATGTTACCATCTAATGCATTATATTCAATCATATCCTGTATATTATTATTTACTAAAGCTACTTTTTGAATATTACTTTCAAAAAACTGCTGCATTATAACCATAGTACCCATTAAGAAAACCAAAACACTAGTAACAAAAAATTGTTTTTTATTCATATAATACCTCACCTATATTCACATAATATCTCTTACTCTACTCCTAAAATATATTTATTTTTACTTATAAATATGCTTAATTATTGCAAATTGTGAATATAGAAAATAAAAAGGAGTTTACATCCATAAACTCCTTCAAGAAAATTATTTCATAGGAACAACTACCATACTATTTCTAAAGTCATAAAACATAAGCCAACAACCTTGTTCATTTGAATTTTCACCTTCAACAAATGTAACAAATCCAGTTTTACCTGAATAAGGTTGATCAACTTTTTCCTTAGTCCCCTTAATTCCATAAATCAAATATTTTATTTTACCCTTTTCATTACACTTAAGACCTATTGTAAAGCATCCATTCTTAATTATATAAGGATAATAATTAAGCATCGGATAATATAAAGTTGTGTATTTATTATAATTACAAATATTACACATCTCTTCAAAGCAACTTACAGGAACTTTATACCATTTTACATTCTTAATTTCATCTGTTACATTAACCTCTTCAAGCCCTGCAACTATATTGCTAAAGAATTCTCCCATAGCACCTTTAAAATCTGGCTCTTTATCCTTATTACTTCTAACTAATTCTATATTTTCCTCATATTTATCAAACTCCTCACGTTCCTTACATCCACAGTCTTTTTCTGGAGCTTTAACATTAGATTTATCATCTTTTTTCTCTTCAGCCTTACTACTTTGCTTATCTTTATCTTGCCCTTTATCATCATCACATTTCTTTTTACTCTTATCATCATCTTTAACATATGATTTTTTCTCTGGTTTAGCATCTTTTGAACACTGAACTTTAGAGTATTCTTTCCAGTTGTTTGAAGGTTGCTCTCCATTTAGGAACCCACACATTAGATAAACCATTTGGCCTCCAACCTGCTTATAAATAGCAGCCCCAACTACTTTGTCATAATCAAAACCTGTTTTTCCTATGTCTTTAGAGTCATACTCATGACTACTTTCAACTTTTCCTTGTTCTGTTATGTTCATACTTCCAAGCTCTATAAGTACTTTAGCATCCTTTTTATTGCATATAAGCATCATATGGCAATTGCCATAATCAGTCTTAAGATTCTGTGCATAAAATGCTATTTTGCAACTATCCCCTTTAACCTCTATTTTGGCATATCCTGATAAAGGCTTATCCTTAGATATTGAATGACCTCTTTCGTCTTCTTGTAAAATTATAAAACTTCTATATAACTTACTATGTGCCAATCTCTTAATCCTCCGATTTGAATTATTCATTATATTATATGATTATATGCATCTATTTAAGAATATGTTTTTAAAATATTACAATACAACCATCTTTTTTTATAAATATATTATTGATAATTTATCTTTAGAACAAATAATTATAAAATGTTAAGTAAATATTTTTACATAACAAAAAAAAGGTAAAGCAAAATTGCTCTACCTTTTTCTCTTAATTATATATTATGTTGGTGCTAAATTTTATTGTTAAATTTATTATATCACAAACATATTTTCTTATATTTCTTTGTATTTATTACTGTTAAACCAACTTCTATTATTTCTCTAAAAATTAATACCTATCATCAAAATATTTGATTAATTGCATCATAAAAAAGCTAATTAACTTATAATAAACAAATAATTCTACTTTAATAAATTAAATTCTACTGATTTTTCAAATGGTAATTCATTCTATTTGAAAGTTCACAAAACTCTTCCATTGATAAAGTTTCTCCTCTTCTCTTTGGATCAATTCCAGCTTCTTCATAAGCAAGCTCATGAACTTCTTTTGGTAATCCTAATAGCTTTGTTGAATTCCATAAAGTTTTTCTTCTCATATTAAAGGCATTTCTTATCATATCAAAGAATAATTTTTCATTATCTGGCTTAACTCTAGTTTCTGGAAGTTTATCAAGTTTGATAACTATAGAATCAACCTTCGGTGCTGGCATAAAGCAGCTAGCTGGTACATTTCTAACAATACTTGTATTACAATAATATTGAACAAGAAAAGTTAATGCACCATAATCCTTATTATTTGGCTTAGCATTAATTCTTTGTGCAACCTCTTTTTGTATCATAATTGTAAGAGACTTAAAGTTACATCCATTCTTTAAAAGTCCTGCTATTATTGGTGTTGTTACATAGTAAGGTAAATTAGCAACTAACTTAACACTTTTTTCATCACCTATAATTTCATCAAAATTGACTTTTAAAGCATCATTATGTATTAATTGAAACTTAGGATTATCTCCTAGTTCCTCCATAAGTATAGGAATAAGTGTATTATCAAGCTCTATAGCAACTACTCTTTTAGCTCTATTTAAAAGTCTTGATGTTAATGTACCAACTCCCGGACCTATTTCTATAACTAAATCTTCATCACAGACCTCTGCCCCTTCAACAATATCAGTCAAAACAGATTCATCTGTTAAAAAGTTTTGTCCTAGTGCCTTTGTAAATTTAAACTTATACTTTTCAACTAGGTCCCTTGTTTTAATTTCTTTATTCATATAAAAATTACTCCTATTTATTTATTTTTTCTTCTACCTTTTGCATAGCAGCTACAAACTCTTCTTTAGTCACACCATAATTATTAAGTCTACTAAGGAGTTGATTCGCATTTCCATATCCTATTGAAAGCTCTTTTCCTAGTAATTCTCTTCGCTCTTTTGCCCTAGCATCTGCTGATAACTTAAAGAAAACTAAATCTCCAATAACAAATTCTTCTCTTTTCTCTTCTATAGTTATCTTAGCTTCTTCTAAAGCCCTTATAATAACTTCTGGAGATGCATTTTCTACTCCTATATTTCCATCTTTTGCTCTCGTTCCATCAATTCTAGCAATATAAGCATGCTTTGCATCTGGCACTCTTTTTCTTATAATACTTCTAATTTTTTCTCCAGCAAAATCTGGATCAGTTAAAACTATTACACCTTTTCTTCTATGTGCTTCTTTAATTCGTTCTAAAACTTTTCTATTTATTCCAAAACCACCTACAGCAATTATTTCAGCATCTATAGCTCTTTTAACAGCTGTTATATCATCTCTTCCTTCTACAACTATAACTTCTTTAATCAAGGTAAATCTCCCTTTCTTTTGCTTCTAGCTACTTATAAAATCAATATTCTAATATAGCCTAATTAATATATATATTTTATAGCTTATATCTACTATATGCAAGTTATTAGAAAATCTAAAAAAAGGTACTATATGTTAATAAGAAATTTTTCCTACTACCACATAATACCTTATAAATTGTAAAATTATTATTTTAAAATATAAATCTTATATTTTAAAATAAAACTTTACCATTGTCCTGGATAAGCAACCACTGTAACTTTAACACTTCTTCTGCCCCAGTTTCTACACTCTTGAGCAGTGTTTAAAAATACATCAACTATATTACCTTTTATAGCTCCTCCTGTATCTTCTGCAACAGCATAACCATATCCATCTATATATAGCTTTGATCCTAAAGGTATAACTCTTGGATCTACAGCTACCGTACTTAATCCACTTGGATTTCTTTTAGGTCTTGTACCAGTTGCAGTTACAGAACCTTGATAATATGCTGTAGATTGCATTACTAAAGTTTTTCCTGTTGGTGCACTAGAATTTCCACCACCACTGCTTGGTTTTGATGATGAATTTGTACTTCCTGGATTTCTTGAGTTTGAAACTTGAATCTCTTTTGTACCCTCTTCTATAATTCTTTCAACCGGTTTTGAAACAACCTTTTCTGAAAGAATATGTCTGCCAACTTCTTTTCCATTTTCATAAACTACTCTAGATACAATCTCTCTTTGTCCCTTTTTACCTTCTTGAACAGTTTTCTTTACAGACTTATCTAAAGTGCTATTTTTCTTAACTGTCACATCAAAGTCTATATCTTCATTTTCTTTAACTTCTTTTTGATCAACTCGTATAACTTCTATTTTTTGTCCCTTTTCTATTTTTGCATTAGCTTCCGGAACAATTCTGTCATCTTCATCATATGTCACATTTTCTGCCTTTAACATATCTTCAACTAATTCTTCAGCAGTCTTTAAAGTCAATTCTTTTCCATCAACTAATAATACTACTTCTTGTGCTCTTGTAACGTCTATAACTGAATTTTTCTGTAATTTTGTATCTAAACTTGGTTCTACTTTATCTTTGTGCTCTAGTACTATATTATTTTTGTCTAGAACATCTTGTACAGTCCCCATCATTGTGGATGTTTTGATTATTTGATCTCCAACATTTATTTGTATTGGCTTATAAACAGTCCCAAAACCTATTCCTACAATTGCTAGCCCTGTTACTCCTGCGATAATTTTGCCTTTTGGACCGTCAAAGAAGTTTTCCTTTAAGTTTTTTAACTTGTCCCCCATAATGGACCTCCTTTGGCATCTTTATATTTCAGAATTATAACTTAATTTCCATTTTGTGTCAAACTAATGACAAATTAATTACAAAAGTAATTTTAATGTTATTTTTTGAAAACCTTTTACTGAAATATACTCATTTTTCTAAAATCCTAGCCTAATAAAAAAATAAAAAAACTACTCTAACTAGCCCTACGACTAGTATAGAGCAGTCAAATATGCTTACATGCATAAACAAATAATTTTATTACTTTCTATAAGAAAATATTTATTACTTATTTATTACAACTATACTAAGTTTTTATAAATTTTACATTTTATTCATTAATTTTAAATAATTTTTTAGTGTTTTCTATAGTTCTTTCACTAACCTCAACAGAAGAAATTCCTTTTATTTCAGCAACTTTTTCTATTACATATTTAATATAATCTGATTGATTTCTCTTTCCTCTCATAGGAACAGGTGCCATATAAGGTGCATCTGTTTCAACTAAAAGTTTATCCATTGGCACAACATTTACGACATCTATAATTTTTTTAGCATTTTTAAATGTAACAACCCCAGTTACACCTATATAGTACCCTAGCTTTAAACATTCAATTGCCATTTCAGCAGAGCCTGAGAAACAATGAACAACTCCTATTACATCTGGGAACTCTTTCATTATTTCTAACGTATCCTGATGTGCATCCCTATCATGTATAATTACTGGCATATCAAGCTCTTTTGCAAGAGCCAAATGTCTTCTAAAAGCATCTTTTTGTTCTTCTCTTGAAGGATTCTCCTCCCAGTAATAATCAAGTCCAATTTCACCAATTGCCTTAATTTTTTCATGTGCTGCAAGCTCTTTAATTTCATTCATCATAGCATCATTAACACCAAATGCATCTGATGGGTGAACTCCTACTGCTCCATAAAAAACATCATATTTCTCACATAGAGCTATAGTATCTTTTGAACTAGCTACATCTGTGCCACAGTTCATAATACCAACCACTCCATTTTCCTTCAATTTATTTATAAGATCATCTCTATCTTCATCAAATTGCTCTGCATTATAATGAGAGTGTGAATCAAATATCTTCAAATCAAACATACATTTTCCTCCTTAGATTTTATTTTTTTCAATTAAAAGAGCTCAAGGATACCCTTGAACTCCCATTTTATATTAATAATAACATAAACATAAACTTAATTCAGTCAGAGTTTGTCACTTTTTAAAGTTACTACATGTATAAACTAGAAATAAGTGGTGACAACACTCCAAGTATAGCTCCTAAAAGCGCCCCTAACCATGTAATAGCACTAAGTTCTTTACTTGCTATTCCTAAGATTATTTTTTCACCTTCATCAACATCAAACTCATTTATTTGATCTTCAACTATAGCTTGTATATCTACTAATTCCATTACATTTTGTAAATCTTGCTCTATAAATTTATCATAATTTAAATCTACAATTTCTCTAACTGATATAACTATTTGTTTTTTAACTTTATCATCTTTATTTATCTCATATGATAAAACTTCATTTCTTGCGTACTCTATAAGTGTTTTAATACTTTGCTTTATCTCCTTACTCTCGCTCACAGTATTTAGAATCTCTAACATAACTTTTTCAAGTTTTCCTATATAGTTACTATCAAACTTTTTAATCAAATCATCATATGATTCAAATCCATTTATATATGAAATTAGACTTTCTTTAACATAATCAATATTTTTTCTATCACGCATAAGTTCAGTAGTTTTAGTTGAAATAGCAACTGCCAAATCTACACTAAGTCCAGCTGGTATTTGTTTAGCTATATATGAAACCTTATTTTGTGCTACTTTATCTATATATTCAACAATTTTTGCACACACTTCATTAGCATTCTTTTCTTCAGATAAATACTCCTCAACTGAATTTACTAATTTATCGTAAATATTATCAATATTAATGAACCTTGCTACCATCCCACCAAGTCCACCTAACATCTTACTTAAAATAACATCCTTAAATTTAGTGCTTACTGACTCACTTCTAAGAAGTGTATTTATTTCTGCAACTATATTTTCTCTATTATCATAAACAACTTTTTCTATTTTTTCATAAACCTTATCTGGAATATATGATCTTAAAGTATTATCATTTTCATCTAATTTATCTATAAAGTCATCTAATTTTTCAACAATAAACGTAGTTCCTTCATCTGAAGCTATATTATTAGATATTTGCTCCACTATAGGTTCTAAGTCAATTTTTTTAATTACTTCCACCAAAAATTTAGGTTCTTGCTCTAATTTATTTTTAGCAAACTCCATTACATATGAAATGATTTTTTCTTTATTATTATCAGAACTCATAACTTTAACTATCTTATCATATACTACATCTTCTAATTCCTGAATCTTTTCTTCATAACTTGAGCCAATAAGTTCTTTGAATCTAACATCAAGAGTCCCCTCTTTATTTAAAGTATCTTCAACTTTATCACATATTGAAGATTTTATTTTTTCCTTAACTTCTGGCTTATTAAGTGTTTTACTCATACTTTCAGGATTAATTAAATGTTCTCCAACACTCTCTGCAACACTTTTAGCTATTCTCTTTTTTTCTTTTGGAATAAGTCCTGGTGTAAAAGGTATCCTTATACCTGCAACTCTTTTCTCCGTATGTGGTCTAAATAACATTTTTATCGCTAGCCAGTTTGTAAAAAAACCGATAATAGCACCAATTATAGCACTAATTAAATATGCCATTTTAATACACTTCCTCTCCTAATATATCAATTTTAACTTTGCCTTCTTTATCCTGTTTAAAATATCATAAAAATGAACTTTACTAAAAGTTTATTTAATATTTATATTGTATATAATCAAACTATGTATTACCATATATAATGATTTATTTCATACAAAATTAAGAAAGTGGTGACCTAAATGATAAGTTATTTCCCTAATATAAAAAAATCTAGGCTATTCGCAAGCTTTTCTGATAAAGATTTAACAGACCTTGAAAAATCTAACAAATATATAATTAAAACACATAAAGAAGGCGATGTGCTTTTTATAGAAGAAGAAGATTGTGAATACCTTAGTGTTATACTAGATGGCAGAGTGGAGCTTCATAAATTAGATTCAGATGGAAATATTTTAATAGTTTCATCTTTCGAAACTGGTAACTGCTTTGGAGAGGCACTATTATTTGGTGATAGACATCAATATCCTATGTCAGTTGTAGCTAAAACAAATTGTGTAGTAATGCATATAAAAAGAGATTATATTTTTGAATTATGTACAACCAATACTTCATTTTTAAAAGAACTTTTAAGAATGTTTTCTAATAAAGCTCTTATTTTAAATTCTAAATTAAAGCAAGTTAGTATGAATTCTTTAAGAGAAATGATTTCTCATTTCTTAGTCACAAAATATAACCAAACACACAATACTACTATAACAACACATATGACAAAAAAAGAATGGGCCGAAAAATTAGGAGTGAGAAGACCATCTTTATCTCGTGAACTTATAAAAATGAAAAATGAAGGACTTATTGAATATAATAGAAAAGAAATTTTTATAAAAGACATTGAAAGACTAGAAGAATTTATATAAATTCCATTAACATTTTTTTAAAATTTGTCACAAAACTGACATATTACTAGTTTATATTATAAGTGTAACGTAGCTAAAACACTAATTTAATTTTACCCCTTAAATTGAACATCCTCGGGATTCGTCCCCCTTACACTGATTCCGAGGTATGTTTCTTTTCACCAAGTAGACCTAGGTAACGGAAGCCTAGGTCTTTTTTTTATAGATTTTTCTATTAAATCTATACTTAATAAGCCTTATTTAAATCCATTTATATAGTATAATTTAGAAAAGCTAATAACTAACATATATACTTAGATTAAATTAGAATTGAGCATTTGCTTTGTTTTAATACTAAGTTTTACATTAGCTATTAGATATAATTACTTTAACTAATGATAAAATTGGAGGTTTACATTACTATGTTTAAAGAGTTTTGCAAATATTCTATCTCCTCATCATTCGGGATGCTGATAGTAGGAGTTTATATTGTAATAACGGGTATTTTCATAAGTAAAGGTATTGGAGCAAATGGTCTTGCTGCAATAGTTATAGCTACTCCTTTTACTATGATTATTAATGCCTTTAGTACTATTTTTTCTATGGGTGCTGCAAATATAGCATCGAATAATATAGGAAAAAACAATTTAGCTAAAGCAAATAATGTTTTTAGACAATCTGTTTATGCTGCACTACTTATAAGTATTGTATTTGGTGGTTTAAGTCTTATTTTTATGCATCAAATAACTAGTTTTCTTGGTGCTACTCCTCTTCTATACCATACTGTCTATAACTATATTTTTTATTACACAATCTTTATAATTCCTATAGTTTTAGAAGGTATTCTTGGAACTTTTTTAAGAAATGATAAAGCTCCACACTTATCTATGTATATAATGGTTGGTGCTGCTATTATAACTTTAGTGCTAGAATATATACTTATTTTTGAGTTTCATATGGGACTTAAAGCTGTTGCTATCTCTGCTGGTGTTGGACAATCTATCGCCACTATAGCTCAACTTTTATTCTTCTTATTAAAGAAAGGACAACTTTCCTTTGGTAAGGTAACTTTCAATTTTAAAGATCTTAGAAAAATAATTAATATAGGATTACCTACATTTTTTATTTCGATTTCATATTCATTAATAATTTTCTTTAGTAATGGGTTTATTCAAAAAGCTTTTGGAGAAAATGGAATGACTACTTATGGAATAATAAACTATATTCTTTCAATAAGTTATTATGCAATAATGGGTGTAGCTAATGGTATACAACCACTAATAAGTTATTATTTTGGAGCAAAAGAGTACAAAAATATATATAAAATTTATCGCTATGGTGTTATTATGAATGTTCTTATTTCAGTAATTTTCCTAATAGCATGTTTATTCTTTGGAAAAGATTTTATTAGAGTCTTTACTGATAACGTTGTAATAATAAATCTTACATTTATAGCTTTAAATGCATCAAATGTAGCTTATATATTCCTATCTGGAAATCTTATTGATATAACCCTATTCCAGTCCATAGATTTACCTATAATTTCAAATATAATTTGCTTTGAAAGAGGTGTTATTTTGATTTTAATAGGCTTATATCTTTTAACTACTCTTATGGGATCCTATGGAGTATGGTATGCAATGATTTTCTCTGAGGGGATAGCCTTTATATTAAACTATCTACTATTTAGAGTTTATAAGCATAAAAAATTAAGAATAGAAGTTTAAACTTTTCAAAAATTACAATAAAGTTACTGTTAAGTTACTTTATAATTATTTGTTTAATATGACACAAAGTTGCCATATTAGTGGTTTATATTAATAATTGTAACGTAGCTAAAACACTAATTTAATTTTACCCCTTAAATTGAGCATACAAGGGACTTGTCCCCCTTAAACATTTCCTTGTATGTTTCTTTTCACCAGAAGACCTAGGTAACGGAAGCCTAGGTCTTTTTTTGTTTCTAAATTATTTAATTTTATTTGATTTTAGCTTAGATACTTCCTCAGCTATTTTTCTTTTCTCTATTTTTTCAAATAAAAAGCAAGTATTCTTAACTTCGATAGTTTCTAATGTTATAGGTTCATATACTCTTTCTATTCCGTCTAACATTCCCCTTATTTTAGTCGCAGTTCTTGGAATAATAGACTCCAAAAGATTAGCAAGGTTTCCAACCGCTAACGCACAATTATAAATTACTTCCTTACATCTATTTGGGTCATTCCTAAATGCAATCCAAGGTTTCTCTTTATCAAAATACTCATTAACACTATTACTAAAATCAGAAATTTCTTTAATGGCAAGACTTATATCTCCAAACTCTATATGTTTAGATACATTTTTAAAAACTGACTTAGTGCGTTTTTCTAATTCATTATTTAATCTTTGTTTTTCTAACTTCCCATTATAATATTTATCAACAAAACTGACAGTCCTATTTACAAAGTTACCATAACCACCTAACAACTCTGAATTATGAGTATTTATAAAATCTCTCCATGTAAAATTAGAGCTTCTTCTTTCAGCACCACTTTTTAAAAGATAATATCTAATAGAATCACAATCATAATTATCAAGCATATAATCTAGCCAAATAACCCAATTTCTATTACTAGAAAACTTTTTCCCCTCTAGGTCTATGTGTTCAGATGATAAAATCCTAATATTACATCCTTCAAACCCAAGTCCAGCAACAATAGAAGGCATTATTATAGTGTGAAAAGGAATATTTTCTTTTCCATGAACTAAATAAACTCTTGAATCCTTACTATTCCAATATTCTTCAAATTTTTCATTTCTATCTTCTATCACTTTTTTAGAGGCTGTCATATATCCCATTACAGCTTCTATCCATACAAATACCTTTTTATCCTCAAACTTTTCTATGGGAATATCTATTCCCCACTCTATTTCTCGACTTAATACTCTATCTCTAATACCTTCGGCCAAATATTTTTTTGTAAGTTTTTTAGCATTTTCTCTCCAACCAATTTCACTAGAAATAATACCATTTAAATATTCTTCAAATGTGGATAACTTAAAAAATAATTTATCCACAAATTTTTTCACAACTTTATTTTTGCAAATAGTATGAATGTTTTCATCTAAAAATCTATCTCCCACCTCTTCATTACACTCATCACAAAAAAATACGTCTACAGTTTTAGAATATATAAATCCTTTTTCATCTAGAATTCTAATAAATTCCTTTACAGTTTTATAGTGATATTCTCCACTAGTCTTAGCAAAATTATCAAATGAAAAATCTAAATCTTCAAAATTTTTTTTAAACTTTTCATGGTAGTAATCACTTACAAACTCTGGTGATTTTTTAAGAGATTGAGCTTTCTTTAAAACTAACTCACCATGACAGTCTGATCCTGATACAAACACAACATCATCCTTTTTCAATCTGTGATATCTTGCTATTACATCGCCTGGCAACCATGATGAAACTCTACCTATATGCAAAGGTGAATTAGCATATGGCCATGCATTTCCAACTACAACTTTCAATATAACTCCCCCTTTATTTTTAAAAAGAGCTAACCAAAGAAACCCTTTGGTAAGCTCTACTCTTCATATACTGTCTTATTTTACTTGACTTCCTGTTTTAAGTTCTCCTGGATTAACAAGAATAAGCTCTGAATCATCTGAAGGAGCTCCTGCAAGAATCATACCTTGTGATAATTCTCCTCTTAATGTTACAGGTTTTAAATTAGCCACTAGCACAACATGTTTACCAACTAACTCTTCTGGTTTATAATGTGCTGCAATTCCTGATATTACTTGTCTTTCCTCTCCACCTAAATCAACTTTTAACTTTAATAGCTTTTTAGCTTTTTTAACTGGTTCACACTCAAGAACTTTAACAACCCTTAAGTCTATTTTATTAAAATCATCGATTGTAATTTCCTCTTTTATTGGATTTACACTTAGTTCTTCATTAGTAGCTGCTTTAGCTTCTGCTATAGTCTTAAGTCTTAACTCTTCAAGTTCAGCAAGTTTAGCTTCAACATCTATTCTTGGGAAAATAACATCACCCTTTTTCACAACTGTTCCAGCTTTTGTTCCATCAAAACTTGATAAACTTTCCCATGTTGTAACATCAGTATTTATTTGCTCATTTATCTTAACGCTTGTTGAAGGTAAGAAAGGTGATACTAAAACTGAAGTAAATCTTAATGCCTCCATTAAATTATACATAACAGTTCCTAATCTTTCTTTCTTTTCATCATCTTTAGCAAGAATCCAAGGCATTGTTTCATCTATATATTTATTAGCTCTTCCTATAAGTTCCCATATCGCTGCAAGTGCTTCTGGAATTTTATAAGAATTCATACATGACTCTACCTTTATAGGAGTTGCTATTGCAAGATTTGCCAACTCATCATCTATTGGTTCTTTAGCTGTTGGTGCTGGTATTAGTCCATCAAAATATTTACATACCATAGCTATAGTTCTTGATAATAAATTTCCAAGATCATTTGCAAGATCTGAATTTGTTTTCTTAATAAATGTTTCATTATTAAATAGACCATCTGAACCAAATGGAATTTCTCTTAATAAGTAATATCTTACAGGATCTACTCCAAATTCATTTATTAAAATTACAGGGTCTACTACATTACCTTTTGATTTAGACATTTTCCCACCATCAACAAGTAACCATCCATGACCAAATACTTGCTTAGGTAATTCTTCACCTAATGCCATAAGCATTATTGGCCAATATATTGTATGGAATCTTAATATATCTTTACCTATTAAATGTACATCAGCAGGCCAGAATTTTTTAAATAAAGAATCATCTTCTTGATCGTATCCTAATGCTGTTATATAGTTTGATAGTGCATCTATCCATACATATGTTACATGTCCTGGATCAAACTCCACTGGTATTCCCCAATTAAAGCTAGTTCTAGAAACACATAAATCTTGAAGACCTGGTCTTAAAAAGTTATTAAGCATTTCATTTTTTCTTGATTCTGGTTGTATAAAATGAGGATTGTCTTCTATATGCTTAATAAGTCTATCAGCATATTTACTCATTTTAAAGAAGTAAGCCTCTTCCTTTGCTTTTTCAACTGGTCTTCCACAATCAGGACAATTTCCATCTACAAGTTGCCCTTCAGTCCAGAATGATTCACAAGGTGTACAATAAAGCCCTTCATATGATGACTTATAAATATCCCCTTGTTCATAAAGCTTTGTAAATATCTTTTGAACTGTTTTCATATGATAATCATCTGTTGTTCTTATAAATTTATCATAACTAATGTCCATCATAGTCCAAAGATCTTTAATTCCTGCAACTATTTCATCAACATACTCTTTTGGTGTTACACCCTTTTCTTCAGCTTTTCTTTGAATTTTTTGTCCATGCTCATCTGAACCTGTTAAAAACATTACCTCATATCCAGTTAATCTTTTAAATCTAGCTAATGCATCAGCAGCTACTGTTGTATAAGTATTACCTATATGCAATTTAGCTGATGGGTAATAAATTGGTGTTGTTATATAAAACTTTTTACTCATCTTTTTACGTCCTCCTAAAATATAATATAAAAAAGCCTCTATGGAAAAATCCATAGAGGCGTTATTACTACGCGTTACCACTCTATATTCAAAGCCTTATCGCCAAGACTTCCTCAATAAGTAGGTCTTGTTTACTGAAACTTGAACAAAACCACTTTGCAATATAACGGTTGCTACCCGTACTTTCCTAAAATAAACTCCTCAGAAAGCATGCTCTAAGACCATCTTCATAAAAAAACATATCTCTGGTTTTCAGCTTCCCCAGCTCTCTTTTGCATATATTTTTAAATTACTCTTCTTTTCATCGCATATATTCATATAATTGATTATATGATTTTTTTTCATTTATTGTCAACGAAATTTATAATAATCTTTCTTATTCATTATCTATAGTTTTTTCTTTTATATTATCTTCAAAAAAAAAGTCTTCAACCGCCTTATCAATATCAACTGTATCTTTATTACTCGCTTCTCTACTTTTTTGCCTTAACTTCTCCTCTTCTTCGGCCTTTATTTGTGCTACAAATTCATCTAAATCATCTGCTTCTTCGTCTTTTTTTATCTCGTCCCAGTCCTTATCTTCATATTCCTCATCCTCAGCTTCATAATCCTCATCTTCATCCTCAAAGTCTATTGAAACCTCTTCTTTTTTACTGTTTTTTATATTACTAAAATCAAAATATCCTTCTTTAAATAAAAGTTTTTCCTCTAGCTCTAAATCACATTTTATTTCTAAAGTAACAATTAAAAGTATTGCATAAACTATAGTCATTAAAACTAAATAAATTTGACTTTTTAGAAGATCCATTACATTAGGAACAACTAACACTATAACCATAAAAAATGATAATATTACAAATCCCTTATGTTTTATACTTTTCCATGCTACAATTTTTTGATAACTTCCAGTTTCTAATGTTTTCATATATAATCTTTTCATATAATATTTCAAAGCATTATAAATAATATATGCCAAAGCATATACTACTGCCATAATTTCTAAATAATCTAAAATTGTTATATTAAGCTCTAAATAATGTCTTGTTATAGCTTCGCATAAAGCAATACAAGCCCAAAAATATATTCTATTTAAGAATTTTAATTGATATCTTAAAGCTAAATGTTCTCTTCTTTTATTTTTATGTAATTCCCAAAGACTTTTTAGCATTTTATAAATCAGAAAAAGATCTATAAGTATGAATATTCCTCTTGAAACCCCAGTTGAAATATATAATGCAAAAGCTCCTACTACAAATACACTCAAGAAAAAGAATGCATAATAATACTCCTCAAATGACTTCTTAGCACTATTCTCAACATCTTCATACAAATAATTTTCTTCTGTCTCTAAATCATTATCTATCATTCTAATCTCCCCCTAACATATAGATTATTCTATCACATATATAGATTATAAAATCTAACAAAATTCTTATAATTTTTAAATGAATAAATTACAATCTCTTCCATATATATTATGATATAATGAAAGTGAAATTTGAACTTATAAGTATATTTAAGATTCAAATTATCTAAAATAACTTTAATTTAAGATTCATATAAAAATAAACTTAGTCTATGACATAGTTTATTTTCATACTATAGAAAGGATTATACTATGAATATTGGTAAATTGCCTAAAGTTGGTGCTAGAAATTTAAAAACAGCTTTAGCTATCTTATTATCTATATTGGTTTTAAAAGTCTTACATTTTGAATCTCCATTTTACGCCTGTATAGCAGCTGTAATATGTATGTCTGATTCATATGAAAATTCAGTAAAAATGGGTAAAAACAGAATGATAGGAACTATTATTGGTGGACTATTTGGAACACTCGCTACAATTATTTTATCAAAATATAATGTTTTTTGGTTAAAAACACTTTTAATATTTGTATTTATCATAGCTGTTATATATATATGTACTTTACTAAAAAAACCAGGTTCAGTTTCTATCGCTTGTATTGTTTTACTTGCTAACCTACTGTTAGATAGAAACTATTCAAATTACATTTATACACTAAGCAGAATTGTAGAAACTTTTATAGGAATAATAATTGCAGTAGCTATAAACGCGTACATATTCCCACCTAAGAAAAAAGAAGCTGCTTAAACAAAAAAGATGAGTTTTAATTTTAAACTCATCTTTTTTGCATGGCTGTCTTATGCAATTCTATGAATACTTATATAAACTGGGTTTCCTGCTTCATTACAAGTAATTATTGGTTCTCCATCTCCACAGTTACTATCATTCACTAAACTTAAAAGACCGCCTCTTGGAATATTTATAATAGCATCACCATTAATAGTATTACATGTATTAACAGTTCCTCTTTCTAATAAAAATCCTGATTGACTGTTAGGTTGTTGTACACAATTAACATATAAGCTAACTCTATTATTAGCCATTTTACCTGCCTGCATACTACCTTCCACAACTGCACCAACTCTGTAGCTTACATAGTAAGTTCCTGCATAACACACACCTATAGTATTAGGTGATGCAAGTTTTATATCATTTGTTGTTGGACCTGCTTGGTTAAATATAAATGCTTCATTAGGTTCAGTTGTCATTCCACAACTATGTGTAAACGAAGCATAACTTTGAGTAAATGGATCTCTCTCAAAACAATCATTTAAATTTCTTTGTACCAAAGTAGTTGGCTGTACTTGTCCTCTACACCTTCTATTTTGGATTCCTAAATTGTTCACTATTTATCACCTCTTCTATTACATAATATTTCCATGGCAATAAATAAGTTCTTAATAAATAATTAAATATTATATTTTAATCTAATATTTATTAGATACTTCTAATAAATCTTTTCTAGTTTCACTTAAATCTATATCATAATCAACTTCTAGTTTATCTAATATATCAACAACTTCTCCTACTACTCTTGTTATCTCACTTTTTGAAAAATCTCCTCTTCCAAGTTTATCTGCAAAAAACATAAGAGCCATATCATGCATATCAACATCCAATATCATTTTTTCAGCATCTCCAAAAGGTAATTCTTTTGATACATATAGATGATGCATATGATATTTAACAATATTAGAAACAGCTTTTTTGAAGTTATCATTTAAAAACTCTATTTTATCAAATAATTTATTTGTTTCTTTATACCCTATATTATCATGATCGTATGCTACAAGCTTACCTTTTCTTAATTTAGTGGCTTGTTTCTTACCTAAATCATGAAATAATGCTGCCCACATTAATGCTCTTTTATCTTTTGCATATTCTCTGACAATAGCAGCTGCATCAACTACTAACAAAGTATGATTTAGAACATTACCTTCTGGGTGATGTGTTGGATTTTGTTCTATTTCTTCAAGATCTGTTATCACACTAAAATTACTTTTCTTTATTTTATAAAATATGCTTCTTAAATATTCTGATGGCTTTTTATCTTCTAATAAATGTCTATCAATTTCTTCAAATAATTTACCTTCCATAAAATAATCACTCCTTATTATTTTGATGCCTATTAATAATATTCTATCACTAATCATCAGTATCTAAACATACAAAAAAATATATTAAATTTAAATATTAAATTCAAAAATATGAAAAAGCAGACCTACATTGTAAGTCTACTTTTTGACATTATTATATTTTAACTAATAACTATTTATTCACTATTATTTTCTACTCTAAATTTTCTTTATTTCGCCAATATATTTTCCTCTGTTTCTAACTCTATAGTATCTGGAACTCTTTTCCCAAGAAACATTAAAATACCAAATATAATTGCTATTCCAATAGCAAGACATATCCAAACATTAAGTCCTAGTCCTGCTGGAATATACCCAAATACTACTGTAACAGCTGCTACTGTTATTGCATACCAAAGTTGTGTTCTAACGTGCTCTATATGGTCACAACTAGCTCCCGTAGATGATAAAATAGTAGTATCAGATATCGGTGAACAATGGTCTCCAAATATAGCACCTGTTAAAACTGCTGATGTAGCAATAATTATAAGATTCATATCTCCTCCTGAAATTGTATTTGCAAGTGGAATTGCAAGGGGCATTAATATTCCCATTGTTCCATATGCTGTTCCTGTTGAGAAAGCTATTATAGAACCAAGAATAAATATAATTGATGGTAATATAAACGCTGGTACTTTTCCTGATAAGAACTCAACCAAGAATGCTGCTGTACCAAGCTCCTTTAAAACTGAACTTAAACTCCAAGCAAGAAGTAGAATTACTCCTGTAATTATTAAACTCTTAACACCTTCAATCCAAGTATCTATTGCTTCTTCTACTGTAAATATTCTTCTAAAAACCGCCATAGCAATAGTTATAACAGAAGAAATTAAAGCCGACTGGAATAATGCTATTGATGCATCTGATGCTGAAAAAGTCTCTTGTATTGCTGTAAAACTAAATGGAGCCGATCTTAAAATCTCTTGAACAGCCACATTATCGCCTGACATTATAGAAGAATACCCACTATAATAAAAAGCTATAAGCGAGAATATTATAAGTGAACCTATTGGTATAATTGCATTCCAAACACAAAGTTTAACACCTTTTTTAGGTTCTAATTCTTGCATTACTTCCTCTATTTCTTCCTCAGTAAGAGAATTTTTTCTCTTACTTTTAACAACTTCACCTCTTCTAGCTCTCATTTCAGCTTTATACATAGGTCCAAACTCTCTAAGTGTAAGAGCTGAAATAATAACAAAAGCAAGAATTAAAATATTATAAAATCTAAAAGGTATGGTCTGTAAAAATACTCCAAAAGCATCAACTGATTGACCTATACTATTAAAAGCATCTCCTATTAGTCCCACTTCTAGCCCTATCCAAGTTGATATAATAGCTAGTCCTGCTATTGGAGCTGCTGTTGCATCTATTATAAATGCTAATTTCTCTCTAGAAATTTTAAGCTTATCTGCTACTGGTCTAACTATTGGTCCTACTATTAATGAATTAGCATAATCATCAAAAAACACTGCTAATCCAAGTAAAAATGTAGTCATTTGAACACTTTTAACAGTTTTTGCTTTTCTAGCAAGTGCCTCTGCTATAGCTCTTGCACCTCCCATTTTAGCCACTAAATGAATAATTCCCCCTATAACTAAAACTTGAAGTACAATACCAGCATTCCATTTGTCAGCAAGAGATGATAATAACCTCTCTACTAAATCCATAAACCCAAAAATAAATGCTAAAAATACATTATGATCTGTTATAAAAAGCATAATACAACCTATAAATGTTCCTGCAAATAAAGAAATCACTATATTTTTTGTTATAAATGCTAATATTATAGCCACTAATGGTGGAATTATAGTTGCTAACCCAAATTTATCTGCATTAACTCCCGCAACATTTTCAGTTGCAAATGCTAATGTAGACACTATACATGTACAGAAAAATAACATCATTGAAAAAACACTAATTTTTCTTTTCAAAATAAAAACCCCCTTAAATTTTATGTGTAATAAAAATTTAAAGAGGTATCTTTACTAAAAATAATAAAAAAAGTCCTAGGCAAACACCTAGGACCTGTAACTTGTAACCGTAACGTAATAAAAAACTAACTCATAGTAAAAATCCTTAGATGATAGCACTCCACAATACTGTGACAGTCTTGCATATATTTTATACAAGCCCAGATATATAAGTTTTAGTATTCTTACACATCTTCGGCAATTATTCCTTTCTCTAAATTTCAATGTACTTCTACTCTACTTAGATACTCTTAATAATCGCGCCTCTACCTCTCCAAACTATTATTCACTTTTCATTTATATTTATACTCTATTTCCTTGATTTTATCAATGCCAAACGGCTTTTATTCTTGCTTTTTTAACATTGTTAATACTTTATTTGCATTTATTTACTCATGAATTTTTCAATTTCTTCAACTGATTTAATAATCCCTTTAGTTAAAACTTCATTTCCATCTTTAGTAATTAGTATATCATCTTCTATTCTTATTCCTACATTTTCTTCTGGTATATAAAGTCCTGGTTCAACAGTCCAAACCATTCCTTCTTTAAGTTTTACTCCTCTTGGTCCTACATCATGAGTATCAAGACCTAAGCTATGTCCAATAGAATGGAAGTAGTACTTTCTATACTCTTCTTTCTTTTCTATTAATCCAAGTTCTATACATTTTTGAGCAATCATATCATTAGCAAAGTTATTAACATCAGTCATACAAACACCTGGTTTCATCATATCAATAACAGCTTCATTTACTGATAAAACTGCCTCATATAATTCTTTTTGTCTTTGTGTGAATTTGCCATTAACAGGGAATGTTCTACTAATATCCCCATTATAATAATTCATTTGTGCACCTAAATCAAATAAAATTAAGTCTCCATCTTTCATTTCTGAGTTGTTTTCATGATAGTGCAGAACTGATGCATTCTTTCCTGCTGCTGCTATAGTTTTAAACGCAAAATCATTAGCACCATGCTGTTTTACATAAAAATCAAAATATGCTTCTAATTCATATTCTTTCATTCCTGGTTTTGCATTTTTCATTAATTCATATACACCACCAACAGTAACCTCGATTGCTTTTCTCATTTCTTCTATTTCAGCTTCATTCTTTCTTAATCTAAATTCAGCAATTATATTAAAAGCATCTTTAATTTTTATATAAGGATATCTTGATGATATCTTATTAGCAAATGCCCCACCTGCTCTTTCATCTTCATCAAAAGCTCTTCTTTCTAAATCAAGATAAAGTTTTTTCACTTCTCCTTGAGTAAACATCATATTTATCATGCTTTCAAATGAACTAAGATAAGCAATATTTTCTATTCCAGATTTCTCTTTAGCTTCTTCTTTTGTAAAAGTAGCTCCAACCCATTTTGCCATAACTTCATCTATTTCACTTATAAATAAAGTTTCAGAAACTTCTCCATTTACTTTCTTTATAAGTAATATATCTTTTTCTTCATTTATTCCTGTCATATAATAAAAGTTTCTATTTGGTGTAAATGGATAAACTTCATCAGCTGACTTATACTTAGCTTCTCCTGCAAAAAGCACAAGAATCGAATTATCTTTCATTTCTTTAGCTAGTTTTTTTCTATTATCTTTAAAAATTGTATTTATCATTTAAGTTTTTCTCCTTTAATTCCAAAATTCTTTTAATTATTTCTATTATCAGTCTTTAATAAGAATTATATCACAACAAGATTTCGATTATTTGACAGCCTATAAATAAAAGTATCCTTTTTTCAAAGAAATTCAAACTTCTATTAAAATTTTCATTGTATACAAATTTACCATTTAAAATTTATTGATTTTTTGCTTAACTTTATCAAAATCTATTCTAAAAATAATCTTAGCAAGATCATCCTTAAAAATATCATTTTCAGTTTTACTTAAATAATAAAACATTACTCCTAGCTTTCTTTTTATTATAATGCAATCGCCATCTCCTATGCCATCATACCCATCTTTTATTGATAAAATAATACTCTTAATTTCATTTACATTAAGGCTTCCTTCTATAATAAGTTCATTGAAAATTTCTAATAAAAGCAATTCCCTCCCTGAATATAGACTACTTGTTGATAACATTTCTTCAAACTTATCCACAACCATTTCAGAAAAAATATTTCTATCAATTAAATATTCTTTTCTTATATTTTGCACTTTTATTTCACTAGAAAACATCTGTGCAAGTTCATCTAAAGATTTTGTATCCTTTGCCTCTAAAATAATCTTTATTCTTTCTAAGACTTTATCATAAGGAAGAAATGTTTCCTGCCCTGTGCTAACACTCTTTTTAATAAACCAATCTTCTGGTATTATATTCTTTCTTTTCCACCTATATAATTGACCGTAAGATATTCCTGTTAAATCTAGTAGCTCTTTTTTTGATATTAATTTTTCTTCCATACAGTTTCCTTAACCTCACTATCCTTATCAATATTAAGATTTTCTGTTGCCTCAACTAAATCTATCTTACATCCTTTTCCAATCTCAATATTACTACCTCTTACAATTTTGCAAATTGTATTTTCTAATATTATATTTTCACCTTCAATAGTATCACAATACAAATAATGATTTTTACTATACATTGAATTAAATAATGAAAATCCTTTTTGCTCTTTCTTTGTGACCTTAATAGTCTCTCCTCCAAGTTCTCCAATATTACAATCAGCATATAAACATAACTCTATACTATCAGCATTCATAAGACCTCTTACATTAATTTCTCCTACAGATTTAATATTATCAAACTCACAATTTCCATCTATAGTTAGCTGTCCAACAACCTTCAAATTTTCACCTTTTAAACTTTCTTTTACAGTAACTTCTCCAGTTATTTTTATTTCACCAACAGCAAATGTTTTATCAACCCAAACCTCACCTAAAACATTCACTTCATTTTTAATCATTACATCTAAAGCTCTCCATTCTCCAACAATATTAGCACTTTCTAGCTCCATAAAATACCTTGATTCCAATTCTCCAACTACCTTTAATCTCTTTCCACTAACCTCACCTGTTGTTCTAGCTTCACCAACTATTGATATGTTATCATAACACCCTTCTCCTATAGACATTTCACCTATAACCTTTAAATTTCTTATTTTATCCATTTTATACCCCTTCTTTATTTAAATTTATAATGTTTTTGACTTTACTTGTTGGAGAAATTTCTAATACCCCTGTATATTCAACCTTCTCCACAAAACAACCTTCTCCTATTATTACATTATGCCCATTAATAGTTTTAACCTCTGAAAACTCTAAGTTAATCTCATCAGCATCTATAGTATTTATCTTTAAAATTTTTGATTTTAAGCTATTAAAAAATTTGGTATTTCTATTTTTTTTAATTTTTACAATACTACCACCAATTTCATTTATATATCCACCATACATAAATTCAATATCAATAATTTCTGAATTCAAAAGCCCCTTTATATTTTTCACTCCACCTTTAACATTAAACTCAGAAGCTGTAAAATCTCCTCCACAACTTAGATTACCATTGAATCTAACAATATCAGCAACTACATTAACAGTTGCATTAACTTCACCTACTCCATATAAATTATTAAATTTAATATTACCCATCGTATTTATCTTTCCATTCACTCTTAAATTTTCAACTTCTAAATTTCCTGATTGTTTTAAAATCCCTGCAATATCTAAATCTGCTATTTTTACTAAACCATTTACTTTAGCTATTCCATTACAAGTCATTTTTTGAGCTATAATATCATCTTGAATTTTTACAATTCCATTTATATTTACATCTTCATACTTTCCACCACAATATCTTCCTATTCCATTAGCCTCAAATGCATTCATATTAACATCTCCTAAAATATTTATATTTAAAATTCCAACACCCATTAACGAAACATTGTTCTATTAATGTGTATTATACCCCCTTTTTAAATCAAACACAACTATTTTTTTAGAACACTCAAATGAACCATATTACTTCTTGGAAACTCTACTTTTGCAAGGGTTTTCAATAATTTTTTAAGTCCCCTTTTATCTAAATCATGAAAAATCTTTTTCTCGTAACCTTGTTCTCTTAAAACAAATCTATCTTCATCAATTTTAAAAACTATAAGATGTCTATCTTTTTTAAATGTGCTAATACAAACAGACTCTCCAACCTTTATATGTTTTAATTTCACAAATGTTGCCTCAATAAAATTGCTTATTTCTACCATCTTAATTCTCCTTTGTATTTTAAAATATAATTTTTGCCAACATAAAAATTGTTTCTTTATCTCCAATTTTTATAAAAAAGGTGATAAAGAAACATTAAGTTATAAATAAAATAATTTTCAATTAAAATTATAATCCTACACCTTCAACATTTTCTAATAATTTTACAAATTCTTTTTTAATTAAAATATGAGAAATATAGAAAATTTTCAATTCATCATCTGTTTTCGTATATGCAGCTCTACAATCCAAATGGTTATCAAGCTTAATTTTATATTCAAAAATAACTTCTCCATTATACTTATATCCATATGCTGTTTTAATTTTATAAGGTTTCTCAACTATTAATTTTGGTAATACTTCCTTGATATTTTCTTCAATTACTGAAACATATTTGCTATATTTTTTTAAAAATTTTCTTGTATGTTTATTATCCTCAATAAAAATTTTATACATTCATACACCTTCTTATCCTTAGTTACTTTTTTATCTTTATCTAAGAGTTAATATTTCTAATATGCCTTTTTCTATAAATAAAAGATAACGAAATATATACGTTTAGATAACTATATCTAAACTCAGTCTTTGTTTCTATTCTACCATAGTATCAAAAAAAATCATAATCATCCGTTAAACTTCTATGCCTATAAGGCATTTATTATTAGCAGTGCTACTCGCCCTTTCAGGTGCACTACTTTTACACGCCACTACTAAAGTAGTTACATTATTTAATAGTCTTGGATCTATATATTCCTTTAAGTCTATTTATTCATATGCTATATCTTCTTTTATTTAATTCTTATATACTCTTCTATCCTCTTTTTGTTCCTTCCAACGGTGTCAACGTAAAATCCAGTACACCAAAATGTCCTATTACCATATTTATATTTCAAATTTGCATGTCTATCAAATATCATAAGTGAACTTTTACCTTTCAGGTAACCAACAAACGCAAACACACTCAATTTAGGCAGTATACTTACCAACATGTGTATGTGATCTTTACATAAACTTGCTTCTATTATTTCGACTCCTTTTCTTTCACAAAGTTGTCTCAATATTACTCCTATATCCCTTTTTATCGTTCCTTAAATTTCTTGACGTCTGTATTTTGGTGCAAAAACTATATGATATTTACAATTCCATTTAGTATGTGCTAAACTATTGCTATTCATAGGAATAACTTCCTTTGGTTGTATAAATTTTAGGCGTGCAAACCTATTGTTTCCAAAGGAGGTTTTTTTATCATACGCATAGCTATAAGCTTTTTGGAACCACCGATTTAGTTAATGGCATTCATAAAACAACAAAAAAGGGGCTGTATCAAAATACTAATATTTAGTGTTTTGGTATGGCTTTTCCATTTTATACGTAAATACGGGTACACGAAAAAAAGCTATATAAAATATAACTTAGGGAATATTTTCCTTTACTGATATAACGATTGT
>JBOGCE010000011.1:0-68040 GCA_051656585.1 Sarcina sp.
GCGTATCATTCCATCAGGTAGAATTCTATGTTTAGCTGGTTGGGTTTCCTTTTAAGGAATTACCCGTGTCACAAACAAGGTTATAGACTAACTGATAGAATTGGAATTTCTATTCTATCTCTAAATTAAATTTAAAGGAAGTATTTACTATGTCAGAATTTTTTAATAATCCAGTAGTTGGAATCGATGTTTCAGCTGATTTTTCATATGTCGCAATACTAACACCTAATAATGAGCTTTATAGAAAGGTATTTAAGATAAATCATGATTTTGATGGCTTCAATCACTTATTTAAAGAAATAAAAAAAGTGGAAGAAGAGTTTAACATGAAAACTGGCATTTTCATGGAGTCCACAGGTGTGTACCACTTATCTCTTTTCCACTATCTTAATAAAAATTTCGATAACACGTTTGTTATCAATCCACTCGTTACTAAGTGTAACAAAAATGTGGACATAAGAAAAGTGAAAAATGATAAGAAAGATGCTTTATCTATTGCTCAAATAGGAAAATTTCAAAATATTAAATTTTCAAAAGGTGTTAGCCTCGATGTTTTTATACTTAGAGATTTAGTTAGAGAATATTATAAACTTACAGATACATGTTCTACTTTTAAGAAAAAGCTATCTGCAAATTTAAGAATTATATTCCCTAATTACAACACTATTTTTTCAAGTGTAACATCAAGTAGTTCTATCGCTATCTTAACTAACTACACAACTCCACAAGCTATTTTAGATGCTCCTAAAGAAAGAATCTTAGAACTTCTTATAAAAAAATCTAAAAAAGGCTTAGCGTGGGCCGAAAAAATCTATGATAAATTAATCAAAATAGCACATGAAGCTACTATTATTGGAATTCCATTAAGTAGTTTATCAATCAAAATAAAAAGTTCAATTAATTTAATAGCTACTATTGAAAGTGAAATATCTTCATTATTAGCTGAAATTGAATCTTTTATCACTTCTGATGATTTTTCTAAATCATTAAAAACTAATATAGATTTAATTGATTCTATACCAGGTATCGGACACCTTACGGCAATTACTATAATCGCTGAAATAGGTGATATAAAAGGCTTTATTAAACCTAAACATTTAGTTGCCTTTTTTGGTATAGATCCTACCGTCAATGAATCTGGTAAATTTAAAGGTAATCAAAATAAAATGTCCAAACGTGGAACTCGTATAGGGCGTAGAGCTCTCTATGCTGTAGCTCTAGCATCTATTCGTAAAACCCGTAAAGGTATTCCTGTAAATAAAGTTTTATTAGATTATTACCAAAATAACCTTAATGGAAAAAAAGCTAAAGTTTCATTAGTTGCTATAATGCATAAACTTTTAAATTATATTTTTGCAATATTGCGAAATCAAAAACCTTTTGAACTACGAGATCCTCGAGTTCATGAGAAAATGTATTTGCAAAATAAATTTTCAAGTAACGCAGCTTAATTTTATCCATTTTTTGTAATCATTCGTATCCACGGTATGGTTTGTTTGCCATACCCTTTTTTAAGAAAAAATAATTTTCAACATTTTACTTGACTATTATTAGCTGGTCTATTTGGAATTACTGTGCTTAGTTTCTTCCACTAATTCAATTTCCGTTTTTACAACTTTAAAGCTTTATGTACTATTAGACGCAATCATCCTTCTAAAAGTTTCATTTAATTTAAAACTTTTAAAAAAAATAATGTAAGACTAAAAGCCTTACATTATTTATATTCGTTCTAAATTCAATTTTCTCTTATAAAGTTTCTGTAAAATTTAACTGCGTCTTCCCTCCAGCTAAAATTTATTCCTTTATCTATATCATTATCAATAAAATAGCCCTGTGGTTTATTTATTTTTAAGCCTTTTTCTAAATCTCTAAGATACTCTTTTTTTAAGGTTTCTTTATCATACTCTATATGCCCTAATATATAATAATCATTAAATTCCCCTCTTAAAAGATGTTCCTCCCCTTCTTCAGTTATAGAAATAAGCTTAAGCTTATTGCAATTATTTATATCTACCCTTGATAATCTAGTATGTCTTGAATGAGGAGCTTTAAAACCACCATTCAATCCATTTAAAATTTCATCTGAATTTATAACTTCATGAGAAAATACCCCAAATATCTTCTCATTTGTTAATACCTTTCTAATTGAATAAAAGTGATTTAATGCAACTTGTGCTCCCCAGCATATAAAAAGAGATTTTTCTATATTTAATTTTGTATAATCTAGCACTTCTCTTAATTCTTCTATATAATCAACATCTTCAAATTCTAATTTTTCTAGTGGCGCCCCTGTCACTATTAAAATATCTAATTTTTGCTTAACCTCTTTAAATCTTCTATAATTTTCTCTAAGATACTCATAAGGTATATTTTTAGGTTTATAACTATCAAGTCTTATAAACTCTACATTTAAATCTTCCCCTATATCACAAAGTAATCTTAATATTTGTGTTTCTGTTTCACATTTAGTTGGCATTAAATTTAATACTCCTACAGTTTTATTACTTGTAGTCGCCTTATCAACTTTTATATCATACTGTTTACTTAATGGACTTAAGCCATTTAACTTTTTAGAAAGGTATATTGTCATTTTTAATCTCCTATTTTATCAAATGCTTGTTTAAAGTCGTTTATAATATCATCAATATCTTCTATTCCCACTGAAACTCTTATTAAATCTGGTGAAACTCCTGAAGCAAATTGTTCTTCTTCGCTAAGTTGACTATGTGTTGTACTAGCTGGATGCAATAGTGACGTTCTAGCATCACCTATATGAACAACTAAAGCTGCAAGGTTCAATGCCTTAGTAAATTCTTTTGCTGCTTCAACTCCACCTTTAATTCCAAATGTAAGCATTCCTGCTGCTCCTTTAGGTAAAGTTTTTTTTGCTCTTTCAAAGTCTTCTTGTGTTTCAAGCAAAGGATATCTAACCCAATTTACTTTATCATGAGTCTGCAAAAACTTAGCTAGTGCAAGTGAATTAGAGCTATGTCTCTCCATTCTAAGATGTAATGTTTCAAGCCCAAGATTAGTTAAAAAGGCATTTTGTGGACTCATGATGCATCCAAAATCTCTAAGAAGCGTAACTCTAAGTTTAGTTATATATGCTGCCGCTCCAAAAGTTTCAACATATTTTAAACCATGATAACTTGGATCTGGTTCTACAAGACAAGGAAATCTTCCATTACTCCAATCAAACTTTCCTGAATCTACTATAATTCCTCCTATTGCAGTAGCATGTCCATCTGCATATTTAGAAGTTGAATGAATTACTATCGCAGCTCCATGTTCAAATGGTCTGCACAAATATGGTGATGCTATTGTATTATCAACAACTAAAGGAACACCACACTCTTTTGATAATTTTGAGTACTTTTCTAAATCTAAAACATTGATACTTGGGTTTCCTATTATCTCACCATAAAATAACTTTGTATTATCATCAACTAATGCTAATATTTCTTCTTCAGTAGCATCTGGACTAACAAATCTAGTTTCTATCCCAAGCTTTCTAAGATTAATATTAAATAAATTATAGGTCCCCCCATATAAATTAGAAGTTGAGATTATATTATCTCCACATTCACATAAATTAAGTACTGATAGTAATATTGCTGATTGTCCTGAAGATACTGCAACAGCACCTATTCCCCCTTCAAGTTGAGCAAACTTTGCTTCAAACCCCTCTAGTGTTGGATTACTTATCCTCGAATATAAATGTCCTGCAACCTTCAAGTCAAATAAATCAGCCACATGATCTGGATCCTCATATTTGTAAGTTGTACTTTGACAAATCGGCAATACTCTTGGTTCCCCTGCTTTAGGTTTATAACCCCCTTGTACACAAATTGTTCCTTTACTAAAATTACTCATAAAAAAAGCCCCCTTCAAATTTTTTAGGTGGCCTATTACACAAGTAGCAACATATCGACTGGGCTAAAATAAAAAAGCTATTTCAGCCCACGAAGAGATTGAAATAGCTTTAACTATCTATATATAAACAATCTCTTTTATCTATCAGGAAATAAAATTATATTTCCTTGCAGGATTTAGCACAATTCTAACTTATACAGTCAGCTGTTGCTAGGTTTCACAGGGCCAGTCCCTCCACCGTTCTTGATAAAAGACCTTTATTTAATTCTTATTTATGAATTTATTATATTCTAAAGAAATTGGTTTTGCAACCATTTTTTTACATTTTATAAAATAATATATTCAATTTTAATTTTATATCAACTTCAATTTATATTTTAACTTCAATTAATCTAATGTCTGCAAATGTTTCCTCTATTTTAATTAATATCTAGAATTTATAAAGCTTAATTATCTAAAACTTTCGACTTAATTTCAAACTATATTTAAAAGCCTTATATATTTCAATAGAGTATACACTCATAGACCTTAGAGGGTTCTATCTTTTCGATAGATTATATAAAGACTTTCGTCTAACAACATTCGATTATTTGATTATTCGATTCTTATATTATTGATTATTAAAAAAGTTTACATAGGGTGTTATTTAACAATAATCCTATCTACATTTATATCATATGCTTTAGGATATACTGTTGTTACTACTTGATAATCATAACATAAAGAAATTTTTTTAATACTTGGATGTTCACTTAAAAACCTGTCATAATATCCCCCTCCATACCCTAACCTCATCCCTGATGTTTCAAAAGCTAATCCTGGAACTATTGCAAGATCTATTTCTAAACTAATATCTACACACTTATCGCTAGGTTCTAAAATTCCATATGGACCAGTTGAAGTTAAATCATCAAAAGAATTTATCTTAACAGCTTTCATATTTTTTGAATCAATGACTTTAGGAACTGCAACTGATTTTCCATCTTTTAGCATTCTCCTTATAATATTATGAGTTTCTATTTCATCCACTAGACTAACATATATAAAAATATTTTTTGCATTTTTATATTCTTCTGATTCTAATAAACTATTTTTTAATAATTCATCTTTTTCTTTCTTTTCTTTAGAATCCATAGACTTCCTTTTTTCTCTCATTTCTTTTCTTAAAATTTGTTTTTCCATATAATATCACCTCTACTCTATATTCTATAAATTTTATTATTCTAATACCAATTGCTTTGAGAAAATTATATATCTTTTATTATTTTTTATAAACTATAAAATTATTAATACAAATACTATAAATTCAATAATTTTATTCAATAAATAAAAAATTCCCTATTTTCAACATCTATTTTACAATATCAATAACAAACAAATAATTTTTTACCGAGGTGATATTATGGCAAAGAATTTGTTATTCCCTATACAAACATCAATAAAAATTAAAAATCCTACAAAATTAAAAATTGATTTAATGAATCAAATAGAAGAAGATTATGGAGATGAATATTTTTATGTAGATCCAAAAGAATTATATATAACAGACTCTCTAACAAAAATCTTAGATTTGTGTAATTTTGAGATGCTTAATGAATCTTGTATTTATCCTAGAAAAAAGGATAAATGCCAGAGTGAACTTGCATTAACACTTATTCATAATGCAGAAGAAGGTTCTGTGTTTGGATGGTTTTCATCTGAATATGAACAAATACTTCTATTCGGAAAGTATAACAATGAAATAAAAAAATTTGTTGTTCCTTTCGGAAATTTTTATGAAGAAAAAAGAGATGCTGCTCTTACAATTATGTATAAGGCAGAAAGTTTTTTTGATATATTAAAAGATCCTAATCTAAACTCAAAGTCTAATATTTGTGCTTCTCAAAAAGCTCTTATTAAAGAAATCAATGTTTTACTTGGATATGATGTTTTAGAAAAATTAAAAACTCAACCTAGCATTACTCCTCGTGAGTGTTGGATACAAGAGATTTAAGTTTTAACTGAAATTATAATAAAATAAAGACTATTTCACAATTGTAATAACATTAAATAAACTTCTTCATAGAATATTATAAATATTTTATTTTAGGAGATATATTTATATGAGTTATACAACTAAAAGACAACCTCAAGGTAAGCCAAGAAATTTAGCTAACTTTCTAAGAGAAGCTATGATTGGTGAGCTTGTAGCTATAAACGATTATCAAGAACATATGAGTAACTGTTCTATTTCTGAAGTCAAAGAAGTTTTTGAACATATAATGCAAGAAGAGAAAAAGCATTATGGTATGTTATTAGAACTTTCTAGACATCTTGATCATATACAGAACTCAGCAGCTATTGAAGCACCTAATCATGTTAATGTAAAATGTAAAACTTTAAATGAAACTACTAGCAAGAAGAAAGGAAGTAATTCTTCTCTTTTAAAAAAAATTAGAGATGATATAAAAGGGGAACTTGAAGCTATTATTGCATATGAAGATATTATTAGTAAAATTACTGATCAAAAAGCAATAAAAATGATTACCGAAATTACTTCTGATGAAAAACAACATGTTGAAGAACTTACTTATCTTCTTCAAAAACTTGATGGTGATTGCTATGGTCCAATAGAAAAAGATATTCACAAATAATAAAAAAGATGGTTTATACAATCAAGTATAAACCATCTTTCTATATATATCTTAATAAACCTACAAACAATAATAATATTCCAATTATCCATAAGGCAATTGACAACATTACTTCATTTGTATTATCAAATCCACTACTATAAACTATAAGAAATCCTATTAATAATAAAACAACTCCACTCCAAAATGAAATAATAGTTACTGAATTACTATATGATTCACTTTCTAATTTTCTTCGTAAAGTAGAATATAGTCTACCTGACTTTACAGAAAAATCATCGTTCATAATTTCTTTGCTAACTTCATTATAGCTCATTGTATATCTAAATCCCAACTTCGATAAATATATATTATTATCTTCCGTATGAACTTTATAATCAAATTTTTTCGCAAATTTATTAACTTCTACCAATGTTTTCCTATCCACCATTTTTATAACACCTCTGTTTCTTACACTCATTATAACTTTACATATAAAATTATATATATAATTTTATATGTAAAAAACTAATTTCAATTTCAAAAAAACTTAACTTTTATAATGTTTTTATGTCAAATTATAATCATTATTGAAACATTGATTCAACATTGACATTTATTTATCTATTACTTAATCTTTCTAATACTCTTCAAGAACTAAAGCTAAAAAAAAAAGACCTATATCTAAAAATAAATTCTTCTTTAGATATAAGTCCTATTTTAATTTTTATTTTATTTAACTTTAGCTTCTATTAACGCTGCTAATTCTATTGCTAATTTATCTATTTCGCTTTGATTTTCACCTTCTAACATAACCCTAACTAATGGTTCTGTTCCTGAAGGTCTTATAAGCACTCTTCCCTTACCTTCTAATAAAGCTTCTATTTTAGCTATTTCTGATTTAATCTCTTTATCAATTTCATGAATATTTTTCATGTTGTTAGGAACTTTAGCATTTATTAAAACTTGTGGTAATACTTTCATCACTTTTGCAAGTTCTGATAAAGGTTTTCCTGTTTGCTTAACTATATTTGCTATTTGTAAAGATGTAGCAAGTCCATCTCCTGTTGAGTTATGACCAAGTAATATAATATGACCTGATTGTTCTCCACCTAGCATATATTGATTTTCTATCATGTTCTCTAAAACATATCTATCTCCAACAGCAGTAATTTCTGTTTTAATTCCTTCTCTTTCACAAGCAAGCATTAAACCAAGATTACTCATAACTGTCACAACTAGAGTATCATCTTTTAATTGACCTCTTTCTTTTAAGAATTTAGCTGTGATAGTCATTAAGAAATCACCATCTACTAAATTACCATTTTCATCAACAGCTAAACATCTATCAGCATCTCCATCATATGCAAATCCTAAATCACAGTTATGTTCTTTTACAAACTTCATTAAATCTTCAGGATGAGTTGATCCACATTTTTCATTGATGTTAATTCCGTCTGGTTTATTGTGTATAACCATAACCTCTGCACCAAGTTCTTCAAATGTTTTTTCTGCTACTGAATAAGCCGCTCCATTTGCACAATCTAAAGCTACCTTTAATCCTTCTAAATGACCATCTACTATTCTTTTTGAATATTCAATGTATAAATCATTTGCATTATGATCTTTTGTCTCTCTACCGATTTCAGCACCTATTGGTGAAGGTACTCCTTTAAATCCAGTTTCAATAACTTGTTGTATTTTATCTTCTAATTCATCTGATAATTTATATCCTTGAGAGTTAAAAAACTTAATTCCATTATATTCTACTGGATTGTGTGATGCTGATATCATAATTCCAGCATCTGCATTATATTCTCTTGTTAGGTGTGCAACTGCTGGTGTAGGAATAACTCCTATAACAACTGCTTCTGCTCCAACTGATAAAATTCCTGCCACTAATGCTGATTCAAGCATATCACCTGATATTCTAGTATCTTTTGCTACTAGTATTTTAGGCTTATGTGTACCTTTTGTTAAAACATAAGCACCTGCTCTCCCTAAATCATAGGCTAATTCTGATGTTAGCTCAGTATTTGCTATACCTCTAACTCCATCTGTGCCAAATAATCTTCCCATTTCTGTCACCTCTATCAATTTCTTCTTATTGTATTATATTCTTATAATTCTATTTTTCTATTTGCTTATCGTAATTATTCAAAATTTTTTCAAATAACTTATATGTACCCACAAATATGAAAAACTCATAATTTTTTGTATGACCTTTTCACATTAGTCACTTAGATTTAAATATAAACTATTAAAAAATTATTGTCAATTCTAAGTATACTCCATCATTTTTTTACATATAAAGGTATTGTGAAGTTAATTATTAACTTTTAGGAAAATTTAATTGAAATTTATTATATATTAGAAAGTATTTACATATAAATCATAAGTAAAGTGATATTTTTTTCAAATAATATTATATTAATATCACTTTGTAGTAGACATAAATTTTTCAGACAATTAGAATAGTATTATAAGCGTAATTCGAAAGGGGATTTAAAAATGAAAATTAAAGAGTTCAAGAAATACATAAAAGAAAATGGTCAAAACTCAAACAATGCCTTCGCTAATGAATTAGAGCAATTTGAAAAAGAAAATGTAGTTAAAAGAAGATCTATAATTGAAGAGATTGTTACTTTAGCTAACACATCTGAAAATTGGAAAGAGGCAAATGCCAAATTTTATGATTTACTTGATAAATTCAAAAACACACCATGCTCTGATATAGACGAGCTTCCAAAACTTGATGAAGAACTAAACAATGCTAGAAAGGCATTTTATGATAAAAGACAAGAATTCTATGATAAGGCTAGTGAAAGATTTGAAGAAAATGCTGCTAGAAAAGCTGATATAATAGCTAAACTAACAGAAATTAAATATTCATCTGATGCAATCAAAGAAGTTGATGAAAGTATCAACGAATTAACAAAAGAATTCTTTGAAATAAAATTTGCTGGTGATAGACAACAAGAATTATTTACTCAATTCAATGCTATAAGAAATGAATTAAGAGAAGATAGAAAAGCTTCTATTGAATCATTAAAAGATGTTTATATTGAAAAAAGAGCTAAGAAAAAAGAAATTATTGCACAACTTGCTGCTTTAGTTAATAACGATAACTGGAAAAATGCTACTACTAAATTCAATGAATTAACAGAAGAATTTAAATCTATAGGTTTTTCAGGTAAAGAAGAAAATGATGAAATATCAGCTACTTATAAAGAAGCTAAAGATAACTTCTTTAAAGCTAGACAAGTATTCTTTGATGAAATGAAAGCTAACTATGAAGTTAATATAGAAAAAAGAAAAGAACTTACAGCTAAAGTTAAGGAACTTTACGTAAATGAAAACTGGAAAAATGCTTCTAATACAGTTAAAGAAATCAGCGATGAATTCTTCCAAATAGGATATTGTGGACATGATGTCAATGAAGCATTAATTAATGAGTTTAAAGAAGTTAGAGATGGTTTCTATGCATTAAGACAAGAGTATTTTGATACTATGAAAAGTGCCAGAAATGAAAAACAATTAGAATTTTTATTAACTCTTGCTAAAAACAAAGAAGATTTTATCTTAAAACTTAGAGGTTTCATAAGCAACGATACAGATAAATTAGAAGATTTTAAACAAAGATTATTATCTGTAAGACCTAGTGATAAAGCTGAAGAAATAATAGCTAACTACCAAAGAATTATAGAAGATATCAAAACTAGAATAGCTGAAAATAAAGCTAAACTTAAAGTTGTTCAAGATGAACTTTTCCAAGTAAAAAAACAAATAAATGAAATAAACTAAAAAAAGGAGCTTTTACGCTCCTTTTTTTATAGTCCTTTTATTGTAAAGGTACTTCCTTTATTCGCTTCACTATTAACAAATATTTTTGCTCCATGAGCTTCAACTATACTCTTTGTAATAGTTAGTCCTATACCTGAACCACCCGTTGCTCTTGCTCTTGATTCATCTGTTCTATATAATCTTTCAAAAATATAAGGCATATGTTGTCTTGCAATCCCTATTCCCTCATCTTTCACAGATACCTGAACTTGATTATTAACTTTTTCAACTGATATTTCTATTTTTCCACCAATATCAGAATATCTAATTGCATTACTTATTAGATTTATAAATGCTTGAGCTATTCTATTTCTATCTACATTTGCAACTACATTTTCTCCATTTATTGTTACTAACAACTTTTTTTCTAAAATTTGTATTCTAAAACTTTCAACATTGCTTTCAATCAAACTTTTTATATCAACGTTAGTTCTATTGAGCACTATAGATTTTTCATCATAAGAACATAACTGTCTTAAGTCTAAAACTATTTGAGATAATCTTTCAACCTCTTCCTTAATACTTTCCAGCCTCACAGGAGTAGGTTCCCAAACACCATCTATAATAGCCTCTAAATGAGATTGAACATTTGTTATTGGTGTTTTAAGCTCATGTGCTATATCGCTTGTCATCTGCTTCCTAACTTTATCCTGTCGTCTTAAATCACTGCTCAGTTTATTTATAGTGTCAGTTAGACTCCTTATCTCTGTTATATTTGTCTCTATAACAATATCTTCATTAAGGTTACCATTTAAAATATCTTTAGCTTTAGTTTCTATATAACTAATAGGTGTAGTTATTGATTTAGATAATAATATTCCTAATATAACAAAAGATAATAATAATATTGCTCCTATTAATGCAATTATCTCTGCAACTATCTCTAAAAATTCTGTATGATTTTGTACTGCAAATTGTCCATGATAAACACCTTCTGTTATATAAATTCTAAATGCATCATCAAAACACCATTTAAATATTGCAAGACTTATAATTATAATTATTACACCTAAAACAATAGCTGGAATTAACATTATGTATCTTAAGCTCTTAGTTTTTTTGTCCTTCAAATCTATATCCCACCCCATATACAGTAACTATATATTTTGGCTTTTTGCTATCTTCCTCTATTTTACTTCGTAAATTTTTAACATGCGTATCTATTACTCTATCATAGCTATCATTTTCATCTCCAAGAGCTAGTAATAACAATTGCTCTCTACTATATACTCTCTTTGGATTTTTTGCTAAATTTAATAATATTTTATACTCCGTAGCTGTTAACATAACTGGTTTGTCTTTTATAAAAACTTCATGACTTTTACTTTTTATAACAAGTTCATCATCATTAAATCTTAAAACTTCTTTTTCTGCACATTTTTCTGTTCTCTTAAGTACAGCTTTCACTCTGACAATAACCTCTTTTGCACAAAAAGGTTTTGCTATATAATCATCTGCTCCTACCTCAAATCCTGCAATTCTATCTTCTGCATCATTTTTTGCTGAAACCATAATTATAGGAACATCACTTTTTTCTCTAATTTTTTTGCAAACTTCTACTCCATTCATGTCTGGCAGCATTAAATCCAATAATATTAAACTAAATTTATTCTCTTCAAATAACTTCAAGGCATCTAACCCATTATTTGCAGTCATTACCTTAAAATTATCCTTTTCAAGATACGCTTCTAATACTTCTACTATTTTTACTTCATCGTCTACAATTAGTATACTTATTTTTCTCACCTCTTTTAGTTTTTTAAACTCTTAGGTTTTCAAGTTTAATATATTTAACATTGCTCTAATCTAAAAATATATTTTCAAAAAAATTCTTACAAATTCTATTATAATATTTCACCAAATATTTTACAAAATAAATATTAGCAAATAAATATTATCAATTATTTCGGATTGATATAAAATAAAAAGGAGTTTTGTAAACTCCCTTTCTTAATACTTAATATATTTATTTCTTGTCTTCTAGTCTATTAAGTACAGTAATATAACCCTCACTGCCATAATTTAATGATCTATTAACTCTACTTATAGTAGCAGTTGATGCTCCTGTAATTTCAGCTATTTCTATGTATGTTTTCTTTTCTTTTAACATTTTAGCCACTTGAAATCTTTGAGCTAGTGCTTTTATTTCCGTAATTGTTGAAACATCTTCAAAAAATCTATAACATTCTTCCTCTGTTCTAAGTTCTAGAATCCCCTTAAAAAAATAATCTAATTCATTACATTTTAATTTAGATTTAAACTCATCCATAAAATTCTCTCCCTCTTGTATGTCTAACTTTTCTATAAAATTTCATTACTTTATCATAATAAAGCATTTTTAACAAAAAGTGAAGTAGCATTTACATACTACTCACTCATTTCTTGTATATCTTTTATTTTATTATACACCTTTCTTGTAGGTGCTAGCCATATTTCTCCTGAACCTATATATGATTTAAATCTTCTATTATTTTTTTTCCTTATATCTCCTCTTATTAAAATAACATCATCCGAGAAAATATTTAACTTATCATTATTTATTCCACAACGTACTACTTCCCTTTCAGATACAGGTAATTCTAAAACAACAATTCCACTTCCATTTAATAAAAGTTCATCTTCACCTTCATAATAAACTCCTACATCTCCGTCACAAGCCCAAAAGCTCTCTTCTTTGATAACTATTTCTTCATCTTCTAATTCAATAAAAATAAAATCACTAAAAGATAAATCCATAACTATTTCACCTGTACCAGTATAACTTGGATAAATATCTTCTTCGCATTCATTTATACTAGAAAAAAGCATGCTTCCTAAATCATCATCATTAATTTCATCTATATTTCCCTTTATATATAAAAGTTTATCAGCCTTTACTTTAACTACACTATCCATTAATGTAATTCTTATTTGTTTCAATTTATTTTTGATAGAAACTATTGTGTCATTAACCATTCTATCATCTATGCCATCTAGTTCATCATAAGCCATAAGTCTAAAAAATGACTCTCTTTTTATTTCTCTAAGTATTTTTAACTTATCCTTTAAACTAAATGAAGTTTTCACATCACTTCTCTCCTCTCACCTTACTTCTTTATGCTATTTTAATTCTATATATCCATTTAAAAATCCTTCTACTAAAGATATATGACTTAAACTTATCTTCCATAAATCTCATTAAAATTTCTTATCTTAGCTGCAAGTTCATTAGTTAATAATCCTTTTTTCATTCTCCACACCCAATTTCCACCTATAGTTGCAGGTCTATTCATTCTAGCACTTTGATCACAGTCTAAAAAATCTTGCATTTGAGCAATTGCTATTTTAGCTGTACTACTCCAAGCAAGTCTAATTATTTCCCAATTCACCTTTTCTTTCTCATTAAATTTCACATATTTTTTAAAGTACTCTTTCTCATAATCAGCCATTTCTTTTTCATACCATCCAATTACTGTATTACTATCATGTGTTGATGTATATACTAATAAATCCTCATTATAGTTATGTGGTAAATGATCATTACTAGCTCCACATCCAAAGGCAAACTGTAATACCTTCATTCCAGCAAATCCAGTTTTTCTTTTAAGCTCTACAACTTCTTGTGTTATAACTCCTAAATCTTCAGCTATTAAATTTACATCTCCTAAAACTTTTTTTACTTCATCAAATAATTTATAATCAGGCCCTTTTATCCATTTTCCATTAATTGCAGTTTTCTCTCCTCCTTCAATTTCCCAATATGATTCAAACCCTCTGAAATGATCTATTCGTAAAACATCATACATTTTAAATCCATTACTAATTCTTTTTATCCACCATCTGTAATTTTCTTGCTCCATCACATTCCAATCATATATTGGATTTCCCCATAACTGACCTGTATCTGAAAAAGCATCTGGTGGACATCCAGCTTGCTTTAGTAAATTTAGATTTTCATCTAACTTAAATAATTTAGGATTTGCCCAAACATCAGCACTATCTTCTGCTACATAAATTGGCATGTCCCCAATTATTTTTATATTTAAATCATTGACATAATTTTTTAAATTATTCCATTGTTTAAAAAATTGATATTGAATAAAAACTTGAAAATTAATTTCATCCTCTAACTCTTTACTAATTTCCTCTAATGCTACAGAATTTCTGAATTTATACTCATCCTTCCAATCTTGCCAAGGAACATTATTAAATTTATTTTTAATAGCAATATATAGCGAATAATCATGTAGCCACTCTATATGTTCTAACATAAATTCATGCAACTTAAGCTGCAAACTTTCTTTAGCATTTTCATAAGCAATTCTAAGTACCTTATATTTATTTTCATAAATTTTAGCATAATCTATAACTTCTTCATTCTCTCCAAAATCAAGCGAATCATAATCGCACTTCTCTAATAGTCCATCTTCTCTAAGCAAGTCAAAATCTATAAAATAAGGATTTCCTGCAAAAGCTGAAAAACTTTGATATGGTGAATCACCATAAGATGTTTGACCTAGAGGTAGTATTTGCCAATATCCTATTTTAGAATCATTTAAGAAATCTGCAAATTTATAAGCCTCTTCTCCAAAAGTTCCTATTCCATACTTGCTACTTAACGATGATATGTGCATTATTACACCATTGCTTCTTTCCATAAATAGCTCCTCCCTTTACATTATTAATATAAATATATGAATTAATATCAAAAAAAAGAAAGGAAAAAACTAAAGAATTAGTCTTTTCCTCTCTTCAACATGCATTTTAATATTTATTTAAGCATATATTTTTGCTTCTTCTTCACCATTTAAAACTCTTAATGCGCCTTCTGCAAGGGCAAGCATTTCATCTTCTCCACCATAAACAGTTATTGGTGCAATCCAACCTGTTTTAGCTTTTATATCACTAACAACAACTTCACTATAAGCAATTCCTCCAGTTAAAATTATTGAATCAACTTTACCATTAAGTACAACTGCTTTTTCTCCAATTGCATTACTAATTTGATATATAAAAGCATCATATAATAATTTGGCTTTTTGATCTCCCTCTGCCATTCTTGCTTGAACTTCTCGCTGATCATTTAATCCAAGATATGCAACATAGCCACCTTTCCCAACAATCTTGCTATAAAGCTCTTTTTCTGAATATTGTCCACTAAAACAAAGCTTAATTAAATCTCCAACTGGAACTGCTCCAGCTCTTTCTGGTGAAAATGGTCCATCTCCATCCAATGCATTATTAACATCAACTACTTTTCCATTTTTGTGAGCTCCAACAGAAACCCCTCCGCCCATATGAACAACTACTAAACTTAAATCATTATAATTCTTATTGTTTTCAAGAGCATATCTTTTTGCAACAGCTTTTTGATTTAAAGCATGAAATTTACTCTTTCTAGGAATTTCTGGACATCCTGATACTCTTGCTACCTCTGATAGCTCATCAACAACAACTGGATCTACTATAAATGCTCTTCCTTTTACTGAATCTGCAATATCTCTAGCAATTATTCCACCTAAGTTAGACGCATGTGGTCCTTGAACCCCTATTCTTAAATCCTCTACCATTGAAGAATTAACCTCATAAGTACCACCCTCTATAGGTTTTAACATTCCACCTCTCCCTACGACTGCATCAAGAGTAGTTATATCAAAATTATTTTTAGTAAGTAGATCTAAAATAAGACCTTTTCTAAATTCCAATTGATCTGGAATTGTCCCATATTTTTGAATTTCCTCTGTTTGATGCCTTAAAGTTTCTTCAAACAACTCCTTATTATCCTCAAATACAGCAATTTTTGTAGACGTAGATCCTGGATTAATAACTAATAATTTAAACCCCATATTTTATTTTCCCCCCAAATAAACTCTCAATTATCTTATTATTTTATTATCTTTTTGATGAAACAAGTGCTGCAATAGCTATTGAATTAACTTTTACCTCAAAACTATCTGATCTTGAAGTAAGAATAACTGGTGCAGATGTTCCAACTAATAATCCACCATTTCTTGTTTGTGAAAGCATAGTAAGTGTTTTATACATAACATTAGCTGTTTCTATATTAGGCAATAAAAGAATATCAGCTTTTCCTGCTACCGCTCCACTTACTCCTTTGTGTTCTGCCGCTTCTTCTGAAATAGCATTATCTAAAGCAAAAGGTCCATCAACTAAACACCCTTTGATTTGTCCTCTATCACTCATTTTTGCAAGTAAAGCTGCATCTACAGTAGCTGGCATATCTTGATTTACAACTTCAACCGCACATATAGCTGCAACTTTTGGAAGATCTATTCCACAAGCTTTTGCAACATTTACGGAATTATTTATTATTTGTACTTTAGCCTTTAAATCTGGATAAGTATTAAATGCTGCATCTGTTAAAAATAATAATCTATCATATCCTTGTATATCAAAAACTGATACATGAGACATAAGCTTTCCAGTTCTAAGTCCTACTTCTTTATTTAATACACTTCTTAAGAATGTCGCTGTATCAACTAAGCCCTTCATAACCATATCAGCTTCACCAGCTGATACAAGCCTTACAGCTTCTAATGCTGCTTTTGTAACATTAGGCTCATTGATTATTCTAAAATCTGATAGATCAAAATCTAATTGACTAGCAATTCTTTTTATCTCTACCTCATTTCCTACAAGAATTCCATCAACCATTCCAAGTCTGTTTGCTTCTTTCAAAGCTTCTAACACAGGCTTATCTTGTGCAACTGCAACTGATACTGTTTTTTTTCCTACTTCTTTTAATTTAGCAAATAAATCATTAAAATTTTTACTCATCTTCGCACTCCTTAAAATATATAACAAAAATCTATTTGTAGATCCATTTCAAATTTATACCAATTATAATTTTATCAAACTTAAACTTTTTTAGCAAATTATTACAGTTAAAATTTTATCAATCTTTTTATTTTTTTGATAACGCTATTCGATATTAACTTTATCAATTTCCCAATTAATATTTTTTATTTATATCATATACATTTTAAAAATACATCTTTTTTATGAAATCATTTACATAAAATTTAATTAATAAATTTTTAGGCAATTAACTTATATTTTCTTATTTTAAAATTCGTATTATAATGAGTCTAAGATTTTTGATATTAGACTTATAAACATATTTTACAATTATATAAACTAATTTAATTTTTAGCTTAAGAGTTTAAGCTACCCCGATAACTTTGCACAATGTTTAAAATTTCTTACTCCTAACGTTTATATAAGATGTATCATCACAGCCCATTAATAGTACATACTGTATGTTTTTAGACATCATACTTTAGTACATATATAAGTTTCAAAAATCTAAAAAGAGAGATACCTTATGGTATCTCTCTTTATTTTTCCTTATATTAATGGTGCATATTTTTCTATAATTTTTTCTGCTACTTTTATTCCATCAACTGCTGCTGATATTATTCCACCTGCGAATCCAGCTCCCTCTCCTGCTGGATACATTCCTTTTAATGTTTCACTTTGGAATCTCTCATCTCTTTTTAAAGTTACTGGTGCAGATGTTCTTGTTTCAACTCCTGTTAAAACACTATCTGGATGTCCAAATCCATTTATTTTTTTATCAAAGTCTGGTATAGCCATTTTTATAGCTTGAATAACATACTCTGGTAAACATTCTCTTAAATCTCTAAATACATAATTAGGTGCGACTGATGGTATTACACTACCTAATTCAGTTGTAACTCTATCTTCTAAAAAATCACCTAATAATTGTACTGGTATTTTATAATTAGAACCACCTAATTTATATGCAAGTTCTTCATATTTTCTTTGGAATGCCATCCCTGCTAACGGATGTTCATTGCCATAATCTTCTGGCCCCACAGTTACAACTAGAGCTGAATTAGCATTTGCCTTATCTCTTGCATGATAACTCATACCATTAACACATAATCTACCTTGCTCTGATGAGGCTCCAACTACGACACCTCCTGGACACATACAGAATGAATATACTGCTCTTCCAAGATCTCTACATTGGTATGCTAATCTATATTCTGCTGCTCCGAGTCTTGGATGACAAGCACAATCACCATATTGATTTTCATTTATCGCTTGTTGTGGATGTTCTATTCTAACACCTATCGCAAAAGGTTTAGCTGTCATTTCTACATTGTTTTTATACAACATTTCATAAGTATCTCTTGAACTATGTCCTATTGCAAAAATAACATCAGTTGCAGGTATTTTTTCTCCATTTACTACTATAGCTTCTACTTTACCATCATTAGTAATAACATCTTCTACTCTTGAATTGAAATAAACCTCTCCACCAAGACTTTTTATTTCTGCTCTTATATTTTTTACAACACCTTTTAAAATATCTGTCCCAACATGTGGTTTTGCTTTATAGATTATATCTTCTGGTGCTCCATGTTTTACAAGTGCATGTAAAACAAAATCACATCTATTATCTTTTATTCTAGTAGTAAGTTTTCCATCTGAAAATGTTCCTGCTCCACCTTCTCCAAACTGAACATTAGATTCACTATTTAAAATTCCAGTTTCCCAAAACTTATCAACAGTTTTAGTTCTATTGTCTACATCTTCGCCTCTTTCAAAAACAAGTGGCTTATATCCTTTTCTTGCAAGTAGTAAAGCTGCAAATATCCCTGCTGGTCCAAGTCCAACAACAACAGGTCTATGCTCTAAAATTTCCTCACCACTTTCAATATCTGGATTATAGCCTGCCTTTTCAATCATGATATCTTTATCCTTTAATTTTGAAACAAACTTTTCTTCATTTGGCATATCTATATTTATTGCATATGTAAATTTTAATTCATTTTTCTTTCTAGCATCTAAAGATTCTTTTATAATTTTAAAATCCTTAACAGCCTTTTCTGAAACTCTTAATTTTTTAGCTAGTTTTTTAACTAATAAATCTTTAGAATCATCTATATTTAATGTTAAATTATTTACTCTTATAGTCATTGTTATTCCTCCTAAAAATTTTATTATATAGCCTCTATTATTATATCACCTTTTATAGATATACAATAAGAATATCCCTAGAAAACTATTTCTAAGGATATTCTAAGTAATTAAGTAACCGTAGCTTTATTTGCTGGGTTATTTTTATCATTTGGCTTTTGCCCAGTCGTTGTTGTACTATGTGTAGTTGTTGTATCTTTATTTTTATCCGGACTTTCTGGATTTGGTTTTGTAGTATCTGGCTTTTGTGTATTACCATTATTATTGCCTTGACCATTACTACCATTCCCCCCCTCTGCTGGCGGCGGCGTTGGTGTTGGAGTTGGTGTCGGCGTAGGAGTTGGGGTTGTTAACTTTGAAACCTCAACATTTATTGCATCCGGACTAATCGTAGCTGTTATACCTTCAGGTAATCCACTTATCGTAATAGGTGCACTACCTGTTGCTGTAAGTTTTGACACATTTGCTTGTAATACAACACTAGAAGTATTCAGTTCACTTAAAACATTTGACGGTCCACTAAATGTTACCTCAGAGGTAGCATTATTTATTGTATACTGATATCCTGATTGCTGTCCTGTTAAAGTGACTGGTAAAGAAACCTGCTTTGTTTCGGTAGTAGTTTCTACCTGTATATTAACATCTACAGAATCTTTTCCTGAAATATTAACAACACCTTTAGGTAAAACAATATTAACAGGAATAGTTGTACTTTGTGTTATTTTTGATAAATCTATAGGTGTAGTTGTTAATGAATTTACATTAACTTGATCAGCACCAGCTATATCAACACCTTGTATACTTTGAGTCACACCTTTTAATTTTAAATTACTTGGTAAACTACCTGTAGTAGCTACTTTTATAGGTACATATTTTCCTTGTTGTATGTTTATAGCTACACTAGCAGTGCTTGGAGTTACTGTTAATCCTTCAACTTCTTGTCCTTGTGCATTAACTGGAATTATTGGTAAGTTTAATACTGTAGACTGTTTTACATTATCTACTTGACCTCTAACGACTAATTTACTAACTTGATTAACTAAGCTTTCAGCCCCCTCTATACTTGCAGTCTGAGGACTTATTTTTTGATTTTGCAAAAGAGTTCCTGGTGAATTTTTAACATTAATTTCAGAAGAAACATTTATACTTTTTTTCTCAAGGTTTTCTAAATTTATTTCAACTCTTGGATAAGTATTTTTTATACTTACACCGCTCGGTTGATTTAAAATAGAAACCGGAATATTATTTTCTCCTGGCTTTAGTCCATATGAAATCAAATCTGTCACTACTCTAAATTGATTTTTATTTATAGAATAAACTTCACCTGCTGGTCCCGAAATAGTAAGGCTTACATTTGGACTTTGATTTGGTGCAAGTGCTAAGCCATATTGGGCAAGCATTTGTGGATTTACTATTTCTACAGGTATGTCATTGATTACTCTTTCCCTAACAGGATTTTCTATATTATTTATATAGAGCCATAAACCAAAAGAAAGTAAAACACATATAACTTTTATTAAGATTTCTTTATTTTTAACTTTCTTAGCCATACTTTTACCCTACCTTTAATTGATTTATCATCTCTGTCTCTTCTACCTCTTAAAATTTTAAGAAGTATATTTTTAAGTTTAGCTCCATCATAATTTTTAGTTAATCTACCTTTAACAGCTAGAGATATTCCCCCTGTTTCTTCAGAAACTATAATTAAAAGAGCATCAGAAACTTCTGATAATCCAATAGCAGCTCTATGTCTAGTTCCAAGCAACTTACTTATGTTAGGATTGCTACTTAATGGAAGTACACAACTAGCTGCAACTATTCTGTCATAGCTGATAATCATTGCCCCATCATGTAACGGAGTATTTTTAACAAATATATTTTCAATAAGTGAATCACTAACTGCTGCATCAACATACGTACCAGTTTTAATGTATTCATCTAGACCAGTTTTCTGTTCAATAGCAATTAAAGCTCCTGTTTTCTCTGCTGCCATATTCATAACGGCTTCAACAATTTCATCAACCACTCTTTCTAACTCTTCATCATTATCAACAATATGTAAATCATTGAACGTGCTACTTCCTATATGTTCTAATGCTTTCCTTATTTCTGGTTGGAAAATAATAACCATAGAAAGAAGTCCTATTGTAAGTGTCTTTGTTAAAATGAAATTTAACATATTCAATTTTAAAAAGTGACTTATAGGAATCAATAAAAATATAAGCAAAATACCTTTTAAAAGTTGTTCTGCCCTTGTTTCCTGAATGAGCTTATACCCCTTATAAAAGATAAATGCAACAACAAGTATATCTATGACTGCTGATATAGACATACTATTTTTTAAACTAGTAATTATAAATTGTATATCCTGCATTATCTCACCTCTTTACAGTCTTATTACAATTATACACCAAAAATAGTGCTAAAAATATAACATAATGTTCTTATTTACATAATTTCATGTACTTAACTCATTATTGCTTTCATATATTTAAATAAACAAAATTTCTTTATATATCAATCTACCTTAAAATCTTTAAAATAAAATTTTTAATACTTTAAATAGCAAGGAGGAACTTCATGGATAATAATAATCTTGATAAAGATAGTACTATAAAAAAAGCTTTCCCTAAATACCTAATAATTATATTTTCTGTAGTAGTTTTATCTTTATTTTCAATTTTGACTATAAATTTTATAAATCCCAATAAAGTAAAACAACTTATATCTATAACTGAAAATATTAATAACATAAATAACGCACCTAAGTCTAAAGATTTTTCATCTACTGATTATATAACTCATTTTACTCAAAATATCGAAAATCTCAATAAAATCTCTACCGAAGTTCAAAATATTAAAGCTTCTAAAGAAATTGAAGACCTCAAAGTAAATTTATTAACTTGTATAAATAAAAATATCGAACTTTATGATAACATAATTTATTTTCTCAAAAATATCGAAAGTGATTCATTATTAGAGAATAACAGTAAAATATCAAAAACAAAATCAGAACTTGAAAAACTTTTTATCACAGGATATAAAAATAACTTACCCTTCAAGCTCGACTATCAGAACAATAGCATCCTTTCACACTCTTTTTCATATATAAACGAAATAATTAAAATAAATAGAGATAAAAATATTGTTTTTAGTAAAAAAATAAATTTTAATACTGCTACTGATTTAATTTATACACAAATGTTAGCTCTCAATGAAGACTTATTCTTCATTATAGATTTAGTAAAAAATGATGGCAGAACTTTAGCTCCTGTTTTAAATACTGTAAATGAAAATATAGAAACTTTTAAAGGTTTAAAGAGTGATTTATATTCGTTATCTATTCCTCATGGCTCTGAAAATATATTTATATCACTCCAAAAAATCTTTGATTCATATGATAATTACATTAATTTGATGAGAGAATATCTAATACATGAAATAAATAACACAGCTGATGAAAGTTATTATAAAAATGCAAAAAAAGCATATAACCTTTTAAATAAAGATTTACTTGAATATGAAAAATTATTAAAAAAATCTGAAGAATAACACACTTAATATTCTTAATGTATTAAAACTTTCTTTTTGGTTAGAATAGACAAGGTACGGAGTTACAATAAGGAGGTTTTTATGAAAAAAAATTATTTTTTTAGTTTTTTATTAACCTGTAGCTTAATATTAATCACTAATTTAATTGGCATAAATGCTAATGCACAAAAAATACCTAACAATAAAATTGCTAATAACGATCACAATATAAATGAAATTTATCCAATTGTGTATAATGACTCAAATTATGCAGAACCAGTAAATCTTGCTAAAGATTTATATTTAGAAAATGAACCATCAATACAAGTTTTTAAAAGTAATGATGTAACTCTCCATATAAATAATGAAGAATTAGAGCTTATGGCAAAAGTTGTTCATGCTGAAAGTAAGGGGGAACCATATAAAGGTAAGGTTGCTGTAGCTTCTGTTATATTAAATAGAGTTTTAGACCCTAATTTCCCTAATACAATTTCTGGAGTAATTACACAAAAAAATGCATTCTCTTGTGTTCGTAACGGAAAAATAGATGCTGTGCCAAATAGTGATAGCTACAAAGCAGTTCTAGATGCTATAAAAGGAAATGATCCAACAAACAAGGCATTATACTTTTATAACCCGGATATAGCAACTTGTAACTGGATGCATGGGATTCAAAAAAGAAATGTACAAAGTATAGGACATCATGTTTTCTTTGAGGTATAAACATTAATTTTTTAAATAGTTTATACAAAAAACAGCTATAGAATTTAAAAATTCTATAGCTGTTTTTCTATTTTTGTTGACCTAATGAAGCTAAGTAAGATGCTGCACTTAAAGAAGCTATATTACCTTCTCCAGCTGCTTTTATATACTGATATGGTTTCCCAACACAGTCACCAGCAGCAAAACATCCTGCTATACTAGTTTTCATATTTCTATCAACATCTATATGTCCATCAACTATTTTTAATCCAGGAACTAATTGTCCTGGTGATATAGAGTCTTTTAATAAAAAGATTCCATCAGTTTCAAGTTCTTGATTCTTTAAAATTAATTTATTAGCCTTAAAAGCTCCTTGTATTTCAGCAGGTTTATCATTGATAATTTCTATCTTTTCATTACCTTGATATTCTGTTTTATACATAGGTATATAATATACTTTTGATGCTAATTCAGATACATAATCTGTTTCTTCTTCAGCCTCTTTATTATATCCAATTATAGAAACTACCTTATCCTTATATAAAGGTGCATCACAAGTTGCACAGTATCCAACACCTCTACCTAAAAACTCTTCCTCTCCAGGTATAGGTTTTGTATACTCAATTCCTGTTGCTAATATTATAGAAGTTGCTTCTATTGTTTCATTATTTGACATCAATGCAAAATAATCACCCATAGCATATATACTATCTATTCTTTTTTCAGTAATTTCTATTCCCATGTCTGCTATATGCTCTTTAAATTTTTCTCCAATTTCTTTACCGTTCATTTTTGAAAAACCTAAATAATTATTTATTTTAGGAGCTTTTTCTATTTTTGCACTTAAATTTTTATTTCCAAAAATAACAAAATTTTTATTTCTTATTTTTGCATTAAGTGCTGCTGATAATCCAGCTGGTCCACTACCTACTATAGCTATATCATATCTGTTGCCCATTTAAATATCCTCCTAAAAACTAAAGATATTTTGCTAAAACCTCTGAAATATCTGCTTTAGGTCTAAATCCTGTGAATTTTTCTTTTAACTCACCATCTTGGAATATCATAACAGTAGGAATACTTTGAACTTGGTAATCCATTGCTACTTGACCATCTTCATCAACGTTAAGCTTTGTGAAATTTATACCTGTCATTTCTTCTGATAACTCATCTATTATAGGTCCTAACATTTTACAAGGTCCACACCAAGGTGCCCAAAAATCTACTACTACAACTCCAGCTTTTTCTAAAACTTCTTTATTAAAATTTCCTTCTATATGTTTAACCATTTTTTACCTCCAAGTTCCCATAAATGGGTATTTTATTTACTAATATTTTATCATATTCTAAATCTTTAATAAACTTATAATATAATTTTCCATTAGTAATCTATATTATAAGTTTATTACTAATAATTATTTCTTACAAGCATCTAGTATATTTTTCAAATAATTATTTCTAATTTTCATTTTCAAATTTACTCAAAAGTCCCTTTCACAAGATTTTTGCTATTTAATTTCAACATTTTACCTAGAGCTAGAACTCCTTCAATTTCTAAATTATTTTGATTTAGTATAACTAAGTCTGCATCCTTTCCAATTTCTATAGTTCCTTTATTTACAAGACCTAAAATTCTAGCTGGATTAGATGTTATTGGCTTTATAGCATCTTCAAATTCTATGCCTTTTTTAATAGCATATTTAACTTCTCTAAATAGAGTGTCAACTAATCCTATTCCTAGACCTTTTAAATTTCCATTTTCATCAAAAACTGGCATACTACCATTTCCATCTGATGAAAAAGTTATATTTTCAATATTCCCACCCTTATTAATTAAATATCTCAATCCTTCTCCTGCCCTAAACTCATCTTCATCTAAAAATTCTGGATTTGAGGAAGTTGTTAAGTCAACACAGCCCCCTATTTTCATTAATTTTAATCCTTCTTTCATAAGCTTAGTGCTCCTATTTATATGTGTCGGTAGCAATTGATCTGGTGGGATTTCTGTTTCCTCTATCATTTTAAAGATATAATCCATCATTCTTGCACCAGCTCCTAAGTGCACATTTACTACTCCACTTTTACCAGCTAAAAGTCCCCCAACTCTTGCTTGTGCCACAACATCTATAAAATCTTGATAAGTTCCTTGTGAACTTCTATGATCTGACAATGCAATTTCTCCAACACCTATAATTTTATTTATAAGAACTATATCTTCTTTAACTGAAAAAGTAAGCATTTTTTTTATTGGAAACTCATAAGAACCTGTATAACAATAAGCTGTTACTCCTTCCTCTTCTAGAGCAAATACCTTAGCAAGTAAAGTTCTCATATCTCTACATACTCCATCAGTCCCTATACAGCCAACAACAGTTGTTATACCTGCATTTATCAAACTAGTAATAGATATTTCTGGTGTTCTAGTCCTAAAACTACCTTCTCCACCACCTCCAATAATATGAACATGAGAATCTACAAATCCAGGAACTATTAATTTTCCTTTTGCATCTATAACTTCTAGAGAAGCAAAATTTTTAGGAATATCTACATTATCATATATTCCTTCAATTTTATTATTAGCTATAACTATATCCTTTACTCCTAAATATTTTGGAGCATATACTATTCCACCCTTTATAACTTTTATCATTTGTTCCTCCTTTATCTAATTTTCTAGAATTTTATAAATATTGCTATTATTATAAATTGAATTTTTATATTCTTTTACCAGCCTATTCGCATACTCTTTACTTTTTTCAACATTGTTTTTTTCATTTAATAAAGCTAATTTATATAGAGCTACATCCATATATCCACCTTGTCCGCTTTCCTTGTCATAAGTTTCTTTAACATACTCCTCATAATATTTAATCGCATTAGTAGTATCCTCTAGACGTTCATAACAAATTGCTAACATATACTTAGTATGCTCCTCTAAATATGTATCATCTGAATATTCATAAGCTTTTAATAGCATATCTTTAGCATTTCCAAAAGAATCTGTTTTTACTAACGTAGCCGCTTTATCATAAAAATATTTCAGTCCATCTATTTTCATAAAGTCGTTTACTTCATCATATGCTAGTCTTTCTTCTACTGTTAAATTTTCATATTTTATATTCTTTAGGACATTATGTATGTCACTATAATTTTTATTTTGCATTGCAACCTTAAGTTTTTCACTATCAAATTTATTATCTATTTCTGTATTTTCAGTATCTTCTTTATCCCCTTTAGGTTTACCCTCTTCATTTGAGTTACTATTTTGATTAGTGCCAATAGTAGCTATATTTTCTGATGTATCTGGTCTTTTCTCTCCTTTGTTTACTACAAAAAAACCACCTGAAATAACTACTACTAAAGCTACGACTGCTAGTATTTGTTTTTTCCCTATAGTAAAACTAGATACACCAAGCTTTTCATTGCAAACCTGTAAATTTTCTTTAGCAAGTGTATCATTTGAATCTTTATCTAAAGCCATTAATGCATTATCTCTAGCCTTTTCAAACTCACCATTTTTTGCATAACAATAACTTAAAGCATTTCGTACATTAATAATATTAAAATCACTGCTAGTACATAACTCTAAAAGTTTTATTGCCTCATTTGTATTTTTTTTCTTAAGCTCCTTTAGAGCATTTATGTATCTCTCTTCATTTATACTATCTTCTTTGTATGCTTTAATATAATTTTTTGCAATTTCATCATCATTAAAATCTATATTAATTTTCCAACTATGAACCGCTTTCTCTCCTTGTCCTCTAATATAAAAAATCATCCCTCTAAGATTTAGTGCTGCTGAATTTTTCAAATCATGTGATATCGCTATATCTAAATTTGCAATTGCTTTTTCTAAGTTTCCCTTATGAAAATACTTAACCCCCAAATTATAATATTCTCTCGTAGTTTTCATATTTAAAATCCCCCTAAACTCTTTTATATAATGAATATTATACCAAGCTTATTTAACATAAAAATCTTTTTTTTCAAATGTTAACCATTATTTAATTTATACAAATTTCAACAAATTTAAGATATTAATTATTACTATTTTTTTCTTCAATTCTTTAAATGCTCATTAACTAAAGTAACTTCATCAGTTTTAATAACTTTCTTATAGCCATATTTCTTGATAGTAAGTTTTATAGCAAACAAAAAAAAAGTTCTCAGTAGCAAATTACTGAGAACTTTTCATGCTTAATATATTTTCTATTTTATTTATCAAAAATTATAGATTTTCCCATTGCAAATATCTCTCTAAAATAATAATATGGGGCTAAATAATATGGTGTTTTAGTCCCATTCATTGTTAACTCACCATATCCTAGTCTTTTCCCTAAAAAATAACTTCTCATACAATGGAAACCATTAGTAAATACTTTTACTGAAACTTCATCTATATTTTTTTTTGTTTTTTCTTCTATAATTGATTTAGAGTATTTAAAATTTTCAAACGTTGAAGTTGATTTATCTTCTAAAACTATCTTTTCATTAGGAATACCCTTATTGACTAAATATCTTCTCATAGCTTCAGCTTCTGAAATAAGTTCATCATGTCCCTGTCCCCCAGATAAAAGAATAAAACCATACTCTTCAACATTTGCAATATAATCTAGAGCCCCATCTAGTCTACTCTTTAAAGTTTCAGAAACCTGTTCACCTTCTAGTCCTGCTCCTAAAACCATAATACATTCTACTTTGTCTTGATTTTTATTCATAGCAAATACAAGCATAGTAAGATTCGTAGCTACAACTAAACCTATAACTAGCGATATCAACACTAAAATCTTTTTTCTCCATTTTTCATAAAATTTACTTGGTCTAATTTTTTCATATTTATTATCATAATAACTAGTAACTATAAATACTAACCCCACCATAATAAATGGTAAAGTTAAATAACTAAAACCTAAAATAACTAATAAAAATATATAGTATGCTACAAAGCTAAAACCTAATAGCAATAATCCCTTACTTTTTATTTTCCCCATAAAATTTCACCTTTTACCAAAATAAATATTGTATTATTAATATTCTAACATATTTTTACATATATATATTTTACTAATTTCTTAAGAATATCACTAGAACAAATTTAATTTAAAATATTTATTTTATATCTACAATATCTATTTTTTTAGCTTTAGAAACATTTAGAAAATAATTTTTTATAGCTCTAGCTTCTAAACATGGCCCTTTAAATAAGTGCAATTCTTTACCATCACTAAATTCTAAGATAAACTCTTTATCTATATACATTGTTTTTTCGCTATCCTTAACTGCAATCCTAGATAAAAGATTCATGTCATATTCTAAATATGCTTCTTTATATTCAATTTTTTTATATTCTTTAGTTAGTGGTTCAAGATATATTTTATCATCACTTATAAGATATATAAAATAAGCAAAATCAGTATAATTAACGTCATTATAAATAGGCCCTATTGGTGCAAACATATTCATGTCTAATGATACTATTTTTTCAAAATTAAATTTTTCAACAGCTAGCTGACTTTTAAAATCTGATATCATTATATAGTTAATTACAAATTCATTCCTATATATATTCTTTCTCTTTTTAATTTGAAATATATTAATTCCCGGACTAGAAAAAGATGTAAAACTCTTTACTTTCTGATCTAAGAAATTTTTAGGTCTAGTTTTAAACTTTTCTTGTTTAAGAGCTATATAATCCTTAAAACGCTCTATTCCCTTTAATGTTTCTGTCGTTTCTCCCCATAATTCTGTCAAAACTTCAAAATATAATACTTCTGTATCAAAGTCTTTTCTTATTTCTTTCAAATAATCAAATATTTCTTCTCCACATTTATTTGTTAATTGATTAAATTCATAAAGATCTCTCTTTTCTACAACTTCTATAAATTCTTTAAAATCAAACAAACGAAATCCTCCTTTTTTATTTAATCCTTCACCCTCTATGTATTAAGTATACCAAACTCTTTAAAAAAAATAAAAGTTAGCATACTAAAAAAAGCCCTAGCATCTTGCTAGAGCCTAATATAAAAATATTAATTATTCTTGTTCCATCATTATTTTCTTAGCTGTTAATATTGATGATGCACTCATTGAGAATTCATCTAAACCATATTCAACTAATGTAGGAATAGCAACTTCATCTCCTGCCATTTCTCCACACATTCCAACCCATTTACCGTGTTTATGAGCTCCATCTATTGTCATTTTTATTAATCTTAATACAGCTGGGTGCATTGGATTATAAAGGTATGACACTTTTTCACTCATTCTATCTGCAGCAAGTGTATATTGAATTAAATCATTTGTTCCTATTGAGAAGAAATCAACTTCCTTAGCTAGTTCATCAGCCATTACTGCTGCTGCTGGAATTTCAACCATTATTCCCCATTGAATTGTATCTGAAACTTTTTGTCCTTCTGCAATTAATTCTGCTTTACATTGTTCAGCTATTTCTCTTGCTTGTCTGAATTCTTGAATTCCTGAAATCATAGGGAACATTACAGCAAGTTTTCCATAAACAGAAGCTCTTAATAAAGCTCTTAATTGAACTTTAAATATTTCTGGTCTATCAAGACATAATCTTATAGCTCTGTATCCTAAGAATGGATTCATTTCTTCTGGTAAAGGTAAATATGGAAGTGTTTTATCCCCTCCGATATCAAGTGTTCTTATTACAACTTGTCTACCTTCTGTTTTTTCTAGAACATATTTATAAGCTTCAAATTGTTCTTCTTCTGTAGGAGCACTTTCTCTATCCATATATAAAAATTCTGTTCTAAATAATCCTACTCCATCTCCACCGTTAGCCATAACTTGGTCTACATCTTCTGGTTTACCAATGTTACCACAAACCTCAATTCTTCTTCCTGATTTAGTAACTGTTTTAACATCTATTAATTTTTTTAATTCTTCTTGTTCTGCTTCAAATTTTTCTTTTTTAGCTAGATATTCTGCAACAACTTCTTCTGAAGGATTGATAATTGCAATTCCTTCTATACCATCAAGAATTACTTTATCTCCATCTTTAGCTATTTCTGTTACATTTCCTATACCAACTATAGCTGGAATTTCTAATGTTCTTGCCATAATAGCTGAGTGAGAAGTTCTTCCACCTATGTTTGTAAGGAATCCTACTACTTTGCTTCTATCTAATTGAGCTGTATCTGAAGGTGTTAAATCATGAGCTACAACTACTGTATTTTCCTTAGCATTTTCAAATGGATTTACTGCAACTCCAGCTAAATTTGCAATTACTCTATTTGATACGTCTTTAAGGTCAGCTGCTCTTTCTCTCATATAATCATTATCCATTGACTCAAAAATCATAACAAATGTATTTCTTGTATTTTCAACTGCTTTTAAAGCATTTAACTCTTCATTTTCTATAGCCATATCCATAGCTCCAGCAAATTCTGGGTCATCAAGTAAAGTTAAGTGAGCTTCAAATACCTCAGCTTCTTCTTCTCCCATTGACTCAACAGCCTTAGCTTTAATTGCTCTTAATTGCTCTTTTGAAGCTTCTAATGCCTTAGCTAATTTTTCTTTTTCTGCTGGCACATCTTTCACTTTTTCATCTGTTATTATTATTTCCTCGTGTTTTTGTACTAACACGGTCCCTATAGCATAACCTTTTGATGCTGCAATACCTTTCATCATTTCGAAATCCTCCTTAAACTTTAAAACATTTAGCTTAAACCAAATTATATAATTCATATAGTTGCTTATTAAAAGCTCTATTTTAAATCACAAATTAAATCTTTATACTCAATACTTAAGCAACTATCATGCCAAAATATAAATTCCCTCTCAAAAAGAACATTTGTTAACATTTTATTTGCAATTAAACATAATTTTAGTAACCAACCATACATTATATGTTTACTTTTCTATTTTATTATAACTTAAATATGCTTTGCATCTTTTAAAAATATGTGAACAAATACTAAAATACTGACTTCCCGCATTAATTTAATAAAAAATATCAAATGTGCATGTATTAATTTGATAAAAAATATCATATAATAAGAATATTGATAAATTTTATCAATTTTTAATTATTTTAATACAATAGGAAGTGTTTTTATGTACCATAAAAGTATAAAAATTATAACATCATCTGGAATCCATACAAGATTCGCTGCAATGATTGTCAATAAAACTAGCGAAATAAAGGCAAAATATAAAATAAATATTTATATAAAAAAAGAAAACTTTACAGACTGGTTAGGTGTTAGTATGCTCGGAATTCTAGCTCTCAAAATACAACAAGGAGACATTATAAGCTTTGGTACTCCTGAGACCGATATGGTAGGTAAACTAGCTATTCAAGCACTTAGCGAATACATAGAAACTCATATAAATTCAGCAACTGAAAGTATGCCTGAAATAGATGACATAATAGACGAAACTAATATTGCAAATGATCAAGTTCTCGATGAATTGCCAGTAGGAATAATAGCAATTGATATACATAAAAATATTACTAAAATTAATACATATGCTCTAAAACTATTAAACAAAACTTTTTACAATGCAATAGGTAAACCTATAAAACAACTAATTCCTAACTCTGAACTTGCTGAAACCTTTATTACTAAGGAAAAGGAAATGGGTAAAATTCTTTATATTAATAATAAAACTACTATAGTTAATAGATCACCTCTTTTTCATCATAATGAACTTATAGGTGCTATAGCTGTTATACAAGATATTTCTGATATGATAGGTCTTAAAGAAATAAATGAAAAATTCACTAAAATTCTTGAAAATTCTAGTGAACTTATTTGTTTTGTTGATGAACATGGAAAAATAAATTATGTTAATCCAGCTTATCAAACTCACTTTTTATCAGATAATTCTTCTATAATAGGAAAAGATATTTTTGCAATCTCTCCAAATGGTTATAGAGCTAGTTGCTTTAAAGAAAAGAAATCTATGAAAGATATTTTACATACTAAACATGGAATTAATATAATTAGTAAAATTGATCCTATCTTTATTGATGGCATATTTAAAGGAATTATTTCAACATCTAAACCTATTAATGAAATTAAAGATTTAGTAGATAAACTTGAACGCTCAGAAGAAGAATTAAACTTCTACAAAGAAGAATTTATAAAAAATACTACTTCTACTTCTAGCAATATAATTGGTTCTGATACTAGCCTTAAAGATATTATGTATATTTGTCAAAAAGCCGCAAAAAGTACTTCTACTATCCTGATTAGAGGTGAAAGTGGAACTGGGAAGGAATTAATAGCAAAATTTATCCATAATGAAAGTAAAAGAAAAGAAAAACCATTTGTTAGAGTCAACTGTGCAGCTATTCCCGAAAACTTACTTGAAAGCGAATTATTTGGATATGAAAAAGGAGCTTTTACAGGTGCAATAAAAGCTAAACCAGGAAAATTTGAAATCGCTAATGGAGGGACTATTTTCCTTGATGAAATTGGAGATATGCCAATGTCTATGCAAGTCAAATTATTAAGAGTTTTACAAGAAATGGAGATAGAACGTATAGGTGCCTTAAAGCCAACTAAAATAGACGTAAGAGTTATAGCTGCTACTAATAGAAATTTAGAAGAAATGATGAAAACTTCTAAATTCAGAGAGGATTTGTTTTATAGATTAAATGTTCTTTCTGTAATTCTCCCTCCATTACGCAATAGAAAAGAAGATATCCCTACATTAGTAGAACATTTTGTGGATAAATTAAATAAAAAGTTATCCACAGATATAAAATCAATAGATTTAACAGCTTTACATATTTTAGAAGATTATAATTTTCCAGGAAACATTAGAGAACTCGAAAATATAATAGAACGTGCTATGAACCTATGCATTGGAGATAGAATTACAGCTTCTGATTTTCCACCTTATATATCACCTAAAAAAGAAGTATCTAATTCTATTTTGAATTTAGACGAAGAGGAAATACTTCTATTTGAAGAATATGAAAAAAGAATAATTACCGCTGCTTTAAAAAAATATAAAAGTTTTAACAAAACCGGTAAGGCTCTTGGTTTAACTCATCGCACAATTTCGTTAAAATGCAAAAAGTATGGTATTCCATTAGAAAAATAAATATTAAAAGTTTATTAAATCAAATTATAAAATATTGTTTGCCTATTTTTAGTTTGTTACAATTATTTTTAATTAAACTTTGCATTTTACTTTATCTATGTTAAATTTTCAAGGGGGTATTTCATGAATTTACTTGATGAAAAAAAAGTTTTTCTAATTAATTTAATCCTAGTTGCTATATGTTTTTTGATAAATTTAATTACATATTTTTTCTTACCAGATTCAGTAGCTCTTCAAATTGGAGCAAACGGATTACAAAATTTTGTTCCTAAAATAGTATTCATGTTTGCTTTACCAGTATTACTTTTAATAATTACATTTTTTCAAAAATTTAAAGGTTATACTGGCTCAACAGATTTTATTATAATGCCTATCAATATACTTCTTATTATAGTAAATTGTGCTGGCATATACTTAAATTTAAGATAAAAATAAAGGGAACTATATCACAATAAATGTAATATAATTCCCTGTAATTTTTTATAGCCCACAATCTATTTCATTTTCAATGTCATAAACTTGTTTTCCAAAGACTCTATTCAGAAAATCTGGTATAAAGAATTTATTTGTAACTTTCTTTAAAGATTCCATATCAGTAATTCCATATTCTTTGAACATTTCCTTAGTTATACTAACCTTATAATTCATAGATCCTTGCATTTCTTTAGCCTCTGGTGAATCTATTTCTCCATTTTTATAATGTAAAAATTCTCTAAGTTCCACTAAAGTATCTCTAAAATCATCATGTATCTTTACAAGTTTTTCAATAGTTTCTTCAGACATTTCTCTAGTTACTATCATTTCAGCACTTGGCTCCTCATATAATCTTCCATCTATAAGAAAATATGTTTCATTATTATTATCTAACATATTCATTATTCTAGTAAGTTCACTAGTAGGATAATTGCATGGTAATTCCTCTATGCTATATATTTTTTTAAACTCATCCATTGATAAACTTTTTATTTTTACTTCTCTCATCTGACTTCTCCTTATATACTAAAAGTAATATTTTTTTCACTTAAATTTTCAATAATACCTTATTAGTATATCATTCCTACATAAAATCAGTAAGAAAATATATCACTTTCCTTTTATCCTCAATAAAAAATGTTAGCATAGTAAAAACTATACTAACATTTAATTCTTTTAATTATTGATTTATAACATTTTGATTTTTGATAATTTGTCCTGTTTGTGGATTAAATGATTGTATTCCTTCATTTGACATTTGAACTTTTTGTTCTTCTGTTAATGTTTTACCTGAATGATTGTACATAGCATTTTCATAGTTACCATATGTTGGATCAGGTATAGCTATATAATTCCAACCCCACTTAGCTCTATCAGTTGTTACTTGTTCTTTCTCTTGTTGACTTGATTTATTCATATATGCTCCGCCCATATCTGTTAATTGATCTCCAACAAACATAACTACGTCATAGTTCTTTTCTATCGCATCAAATCTTGATTGTTTATTTTGATCTGCTACAGGATCTAAAATTATATGTCCTGGCTCTGTTGCATCTGCAAATCCATATTTAGAAAGATTTTTTTGAGTTGCTGCTAATTGATTAGGTATTCTATCTGATACATAGAATACTTGATATCCGTCAGCTTTAGCTGCTTTTGTAAAGTCTACAGCTCCTGGAATTGGTGTTGCTTCTGCATAGTCCACCCACTTATTCCAAACATCAACATTGAAGTTTGCATTGTTAGCTATTTGATATCCGTTCCCTGGTGCATTACTAAGACATGTTTCATCTATATCTAATATTACAGCTTTAGGTTTAGAACTCTTTTCTGTTGACATTTCTTTTAAGTTTCTTGTAGCTGTATTATATGCTTGATATTCTAATGACATAGCTTCACCACTATTTTCTAACCAATCATATGCCATAACCATTTGTTGATCTTTAGCCGCTGTAGGTGTTTGTACACTACTTGTTTGCGTGGTAGTAGCTGCTGCTGCATCTGAACTTGTTCCTTGAGCATGTGCTTCATACCCAATTCCACCTCCTACCCCTAATCCTACTATTGCTGCGATAATTATCGCTCCTATAACTTTTCCCTTCATTTGTAAAATCTCCTCTTTGTTTAAAATGTTTTAATCTAATTGTAAACGTTTTTGTAAAATCTTAAATAAATTATAAGCTTACAGTTACCTTCTGTAAACGTTTTTACTATTTTTTAACAAAGAGATAGCAATATATTCTTTTCAATAGATAAATTATAAAAATTTACCTATATATTAATTACAGGAATAATTTTCTAACCCTAAAATTACCAAACCATAAATTCACAATCACTTTAATAAGCATACTCTATTTAAATTTATCATAAATTAATCATTTTAATTATTAAATTGTTTGATATATCTATTTAATAACACCATTTATCAAAATTTAAAGATAATTATTTAATTATTAAAAACAAAAGTATTATACATATTTGTATATTAATATATCAGATTCAATGAAAGTTCATCATGATTGTATTATAATTACCGTATTATAATTTCCACTTATAAATTATCTTTCGATAAAAGTTTTTTATATACACCTTTTAAATTTTTAATTGAATTTATTTGATAACAATTAAGTATAAATCCTAGACTTTAGTCCTAGGATTATCTATAATCATTACTGCGCTGCAGCAGTTGTAGAATATTCTATTGTTTCTTGTATTTCAAATTGATAATCTTTATCTAAAGACTTATCAACATAAATCTTATACCAAACAATATAAACAATAATACTCCAAATTTTTCTTGAATAATCTCCATTTCCTGCTTTATGTTTTTCTAATATTTTTAAAACTTCTTTTTCATTAATTTCTTTTACTGGATTGTTTAAAATCAAGTCATATGCCCAATCATACAACTCATTTTTAAGCCAAATTCTAATAGGAACAGGATATCCTAATTTTTTCTTTTCATATAAATATTCAGGAAGCTCATCTTTAAAAGCTTCTCTTAGCATATATTTTGTTTGAAAATCCTTTATTTTATTATCTTTAGTAAGTTTGCTCGCAACTTTAAAGACTTCTTTATCTACAAAAGGCACTCTTACCTCTAACGAATGTGCCATAGACATTCTATCTGCTTTAGTTAAAATATCTCCAACTAGCCAAGTATTAATATCTATATATTGCCTTTTTGTAACATTATCAAAGTTTGCTACATCCTTAAATAATTCTTTTGTAACTTTTAAACTATCTCCCTCTACTCCACTCGACTTAAATATATTTAGTATTTCATTTTCATTAAATATTCTAGCATTTCCACAATATCGTTCTTCAATTGGAGTTGTTCCTCTTAGTATAAAACTTTTTCCTTTAAGATTATCAGGAAGCATATTAACCATTTTTTTCATACACTTTTTCAAAAATTTTGGAATATATTTAAAAACTTTAAGAGACTTGTCTTCAGTATAAATATTATACCCTCCAAAAAACTCATCTGACCCTTCACCTGATAAAACAACTTTATATTTAGAACCCACTTCTTTACAAATATAATATAAAGGCACTATTGACGGATCAGCTATAGGGCTATCTAGATTATAAATAATTTTAGGTAAATCTCTAATGTAATCTCTATAATTAAGTTTAATATCTATATTTTTTATTCCTATATCATTTGCAAATCTTTTTGCATTAGATGTCTCATCATATCCCTCAACATTGAAACCTATAGTGTAAGAAACTATATTAGGATTTATTTCACTTGCTATCTTAGTTATTATTGAAGAATCTATTCCTCCCGAAAGAAAAGTAGCAACAGGAACATCACTTTCTAAATGTAATTTCACAGATTCTTTAATAACATTTTTAATTTCAGCCTTTAAGTTTTCTTTATTATTTTTTTCTTCTTTAAAATTCACATTAAAATATTTATACGTATTAAGTTCTCCACCTATATAAAATTCTATAGCATGACCTTGTTTTACCATATTAACTTCTTCAAATATTGTTTTATCATTAAAAGGAATGTATTGAAAAGTTCCATATTCCCCTAACAAATTTTTTCTATATGTTAACTTTTTATTTATCTTCCACAGTGCTTTAAGTTCTGAGGCAAAATAAATTCCCCCATTCATTTTCATATAAAAAAGTGGCTTTATTCCAAAGTAATCTCTAAAAGCTAATACTTTATTTTTCAATTTATCATAGATAACAATTGCAAACATTCCTCTTAACTTATTAATTAATTTATCTCCATATACTTCGTATAATCTAGATATAACCTCAACTTCAGAATTAGTAATAAAATCAACACCTCTAAGCATAAGTTCTTCTTTTAGTTCTTTATAGTTATATATTTCTCCATTAAAAACAATAGTAAATCTATCCTCATAAACATATGGTTGTATTCCATCTTCTAATGCTATAATACTAAGTCTATTAAACATAAACACTGATTTTTCATCAATAAATTCTTTAGTATCATTAGGTCCTCTATGTACTATAGCTTTTGCCCCATTTTTCAAATTATTAATATCCTCTATAGAAACTTTCTCTTTAAATAAAGCTAAAAATCCACACATTATAAAAACCCCTCTCATTTCTAATATCATCTTGATATTAATTAATTTAACAAGAAGGATTTTCTAAATTTTCATCGAAATATTTCAGAGTTGTAAATTAAAGGAAATTTGTTGAATATTGTATTCTATAATTCTAATCTATATCCAACTTTAAAAATAGTTTTTATATTTTTTTTCAAATGTAATTTTTCTCTTATTCTATTAACATGTATATCTACAGTCCTTGTTTCCCCTAAATAATCATAACCCCATACTTTATTTATAATTTGTTCTCTAGTTAATGCCATATTTTTATTGCTTAAAAATAATATGAAAAGCTCATACTCTTTTATTGTTAAATCTACTATATCATCCCTATATTTAATCACTCTTTTATCTAAATCAACCACTAAATCATTAAAATAAATTATATTAGATATTTTATTATAACGTTTAGCTATAACTTCTATTCTAGCTAAAAGTTCTATGCTTTCAAATGGCTTTGTAATATAATCATCTGCTCCAAGTTTAAGTCCACGCACTTTATCTATAACTGAATTTTTAGCTGTAATAAAAATTACAGGTATATCCTTAAGTTTTATATAATCAATTAATGTAAAGCCATCAATCTTAGGCAACATAACGTCTAAAAGTACCATATCTATAGAATTACTATCAAATTGCAGTTTAGCTTTTTCTCCATCTTCTGCTGTAAAAACAGTATATCCTGCCATTTCTAAGTTTATTTCTATCAAATCTCTAATAGATAAATCATCTTCCACTACTAAAATATTCATAAATTCTCCCTTTACTTCTCCACTAAATTCCACTATATGATTCTTCATCAGTAACTAAAAATATTTCATCATATTCTTCATCTATAAAAAACAAATAGCTTCTTTTTTCATTATTTATTGCAAATTCTTTTATTTTATAACCTGCTTCGCTCACTCCTATCCTAGCATTATCAACATCCAAATCTATATTAATTCTCTCGATCATAGCTTTTATTTTTTCAATATTTTCTTTTTCTGATTCTTTTTCTTTCTCACTATTTAGATATATTCTTTCAGTATTATTTTGAAAAAACTTTCTATCCTCTCTATAAATCTCCATATATTGGCATTCTTTGTTATCAGCAAAAATATTAAAATAATAAACATTTTTTTCATTAATGCTTATAACAATGCTCCATAACCCTCTTTCATTTTGTCCCCTAACTGTAATATGAATCTCTGAAGTTGCTGCTTCATCTTTTATATTAAAAAAATCTAAGGCATACTTTTTTACTTCATCTCTTTTCATCATCTCAGGATATAATACTTGATTTTTTTTATATCCATCTACACTAGTTTCTGAATATATCTTATTCATTTTAAAAATTTTAATATCACAAAAAATAATTACAAAGCTACTAATAAAAAAACAACTAAGTAAAATAATTCTAAATATTACTTTCATAAGACTACTCCCTCATCTCAAAATACAATTTTACTTTAGTTCCTTTTTCCCATTCACTTTCAATATGAAATTTAATTTTATTAAGGTCACATATTTCTGTGCAAATAGCAAGACCAAGGCCTAAATTTTTTGTTTTATTAGCTCTTGATTTATCGACCATATAAAATGGTTCTTTAATCTTATCTAAATCTTCTTTCATTATTCCCGTCCCAAAATCTTCTATCACTAGTTCATATTTATCCTTAGTTTTTCCTCCATATATTTTAATAACCCCTCCAATACTTGATGCCTTTATAGCATTGTCAATTATATTTGTTATTAATACATCAACTAAGTCTCTATCCACTAAAACATTAGCTAAATTAATATTCATAATTACTTTTATATTTAAATTTTCTCTTTTATATAAACTACTTTCTAAAGCATTTTCTATCAAAAGTTTAATTTCTATATTTTCTCGATTAATACTTTTCTTTCGTACTTTTATAAGCTTAGTCATTGATGTACTTAATTTTTCTAATCTATAACCTTGTCTACTTATATGTTTTATCGCTTTATCTCTAAGTCCACTATTTATATTTCCTTTTATTAATAAATCTGTATAACCTATTATTGAAGTAATTGGAGTTTTTATTTCATGAGTTAAATTATCTATAAACCTTTGTTTTTCACTATTTAATTTTTCTAATTCGTCAATATTATCTTCTATTACATCTACCATACAATTAAAATTTGTAGCTAAAATTCCTATCTCATCATTAGAATTTTCATACACTATTCTCTCACTATAATTTTTATCTTTTATAAGACTAGAAATTTCACTCAATTTTTCTATGGGTTCTGTTATTTTTTTAGATATTATGTATAATCCAATTGCTAAAAGGATAATTGAAACACTTCCAAGAGTTAAAAAAGTAAAATAATTTTCTTTGCGTTCTTCATTTAAATAACTTATATCTGTTGTAACAACTACTTTATATGGCTTATTATCAATTTTTAATAAAGAAGCTACAAACACATATTGACTATCATCAAAATCCCTTATAATAAATTTACTTTCATCTTCTCTTAATTGTATTAATTCTGGTCTATCAATTTTTTCAGTTATAATATTTTTTCCTAAACTTGCAGCTTCATTATTTTCATCAAATATTTCTATTCTAACTATTTCATCAAAATTAATATCTACGTAACTATTAGTTATATTTAACAAAGCTTTAATGCTTTGTCCATATAATAAATCTGAGTTCATATAAATTGAACTAATTATATCTTTTTCTTTTTCAATAGCACTTTTTAATGCTCTATTTTTATTTCTAGAATAGATATTTTCTATAACAATTATTCCTGTAAAACTAAATACTATAAAAAATAAAATAAAAGCATATAAAAATATTTGTTTCCATATTTTCATATATTCCCCTTAAGACTATTATATTTTCTTTTAAAAACATAATATCAAATTTCATCCTTTTTTTATATAAAATTACCTTTATTTTTCTGTTAATATTTTAAAAAGCGCTATGCTGTAAATTTTCAACATAACGCTTCTAGGCTAGAAACAAATTCTATCTTTTATATTTTCAAAATCTTTTTGTTTTAGTAATTTCAAGCTTTCTACATCTGTAATGCCATAAGAATCTATTCTTATACATTGCTCTTTAACAAGCTCTGTAAATAATTCCTTTATAAATTCTCCATTTCTATTATTATATTTCTCATCAATTAATATTTCGCTAAAGAAATCCTCTAATTCATTGAATAATTCTGGTTCAATAATATAATCTTGTTCTTTACTTATTATCTCTACATATTCAATCATTTCATCTATAGAATAATCAAAAAAACTTATACTTTTTCCAATTAATTTAACTAACTCTTTTTTGCTGTGTATCATAAGTTCTATAAGTTCTTCGTCTCCTGAAAATATTATTATAAAATGACCATTACTATATTCAATTAAATCTAATAAGTTCTTAGTAGATTCTTTTTGCTTTATTATATCCTCTATATCATCATAATCACTTTGATATAAATTACTTAAATATAAAACGCCTCCACCAAAATCGTCCATATTTTTTTCTATTTCACCATCATGACTATATTCAAGTGCTGATATTAAATCTTTTTGCAAAAAATTATATTCTGGTATAAGCCCTAAAACATAATATATTTTACCTAAAATTCTAGCTACTACTTCTTTTCCTACTCCAATATTTCCTTCAAAAGTAAATACATATGGAATGTTCATCACTTTATATGAAACTCTTTGTCTTAAAATTTGCATTTTTAAAAAGCTAACAAGACGTGCTATATCATCTTTTACCTCTTCTAATCCAACCATACTTTCAAGTTCACAATATAAAATATTTTCAATTTCTTCTTCAATTGAAACTCCAAGCCCTAAAGCTTTTCCCTTATAAAACATACCTTTATATATTTCTTTTCCATTACTATTTAAAAGTCTACCTTCTCCTTCTTGTAAATCATCTTTCCATTGTCCTTCATAGATAATATTTCCTATTGCATCATAGCTTCTTCCATTTCCATCTCTTTTTCCATTTTCAAATTCACCAATATAAATAATACGTTCTTTATTGTCATATAAAATTCCGTCACCATCATATGCTCCATTTACTAACATTCCATCATATATAAGTTTTTCCTTGCAATATACCTTTGCTACTCCTGTCTTAGTACTCTCTTCAAATACTCCTTTATAAACAAAATCTCCTATTTCCACACAAATATTATTTTCAATTATTTCTAGATTTTCTTCTCCTTTATATATTCTATTCGAATTTATATTTTTTTCATCATCACTTTTTTCTACTAAATTTTTTTCATCTATGTTCATTGGATTTTCTATCTCTTCTAATTCTTCTACAGCTTCTACATCCTGTATAAAATCTTCATTCAAGTTTTCATTTAAATTAGCTTCTATATCATATTCTTCCTGTACTAAATTTTCTAATATCTCAGTTTCTAATTCTTCATTTTCATCTTTTTCATACTTATTAAGAGAATTTGTAACTTCTTCATATCCATTTACTTCATTATTTTTTTCAAAATAATTGCTAAGGCTTTCTTTTTCTTTAACTATTTCATAATCTAAAATAGGACTATATTGAACTCCTTTTGATTCATCAATTATACTTTGTCCTTCACTATTTTCAAGAGATATTGTTAAATTATCAAGTTCATTATCATTCTCTACCATCTCTCTAGTTATCTTAGTAATATTAGCTTCTAAAGTTTTTCCTTTACTAAAAAAACCTTTATATATTTTTTCTCCCTCAGAATTATATAATATTCCCTCTCCTGATTTTTCATTATCTTGCCATTCACCATCATATTCTATAGCTCCATTACCATAATAACTTTTCCCTTTACCATCTTTAGTGTTATTTTTAAATTCACCTTGATATATAATTATATTATTTTTCTCTAAAAGAGTTCCATATCCTTCTTTTTTTGAATCTTTCCACGTTCCTCTATACTCCAATTCACCAGATGGATAATATAAACTTCCAAATCCTTCTCTTTCATCATTTACCCATTCACCTTTGTAAATCGCACCATCTTCAAAATACATAGTTCCCATTCCATTTTTTTTACTTTCCTTAAATTGCCCCTCATATTGTCGTCTACCATTTTCATTAAAGAGAACTCCTTGTCCATAAGCACTTCCAAAAGACCATCTTCCTTCATAAAATTTAACTCCATTTTCATAAAATAAAGCACCTATTCCATGTGGACTATCGCCCTTCCATTCGCCACTATATTTAACATTACCATTTTCATAATATATAGTTCCTCGACCATCTCTATAATTCCCTTCAAACTCTCCCTCATAAACTTTTTTATTATCTTTATCATAAACTACTTTATAAATACCCAAATCTTCTTTGCACCCCTTATTTAAAGTGTTCAAAAACTATAAACTCTCCATATTTATTTATATTTATTTTTTCCTAAAAAAGTGATTATTTATAAAAAAAAACTGCATTAAGATTTTGTCTTAATGCAGTAATTTTTATTTGTTAAATGCTTCTTTCCATTTTTCTTCCTTAAATCCAACTAAAACTTTATCTTCTAACACTAAAAGTGGTCTTTTAACAAGCATTCCATCTGTTGATAAAAGTTCTAAAAGCTCATCTTCTTCAGCTGTCTTTACAACATCTTTAAGTCCCATTTCTCTATACTTAATACCAGATGTATTAAATAATTTATTTATTGTTAATCCACTTTTTTCATAAAACTCTTTTAATTCCTCTTTAGTTGGATTATTTTCAACTATATGTCTATCTTCAAACTCTATATTATTTTCTTCTAACCATTTTTTTGCTCTCTTACATGTAGTGCATTTTGGATATTCTAAAAATAAAACTTTCATAAAAACACCTCTTTGTATATGATAATAATTATTATATAGTATATTATTTCCATATTCAAGCATTCTAATTCATAGTTTCTTTTTTAGGTATAATTATATAAGCCTTAAATAAATCACCTTCACACTCAACTTTAAATAATCCATCATGTAATTCTATAATGCTTTTAGTTATAGCAAGTCCAAGTCCTGAACCTTCTATATCAGAATTTCTAGATTTATCGCCTCTATAAAATCTTTCAACTATATCCTTTGAATCAAAATCTAGTTCAAACTCTGATATGTTTTTAAATGATATTTCAACATCATTTCCTATATCTTGAACACTTATATATACTCTAGTATTATCTAGTCCATATTTCAAGGCATTAGTTCCTAGGTTTTGGAACACCCTTGACATCCTCATTCCATCCATGTGAACTATTAGCTCATCTACACCTTTAATTTTAAATTCCATATGTTTATCTGTATTATAATCTTCTAATTCAGCAATACTTTGATGTAGTAATTGCACTATATCTATATCATATTTTTCTAATCTAATTTTTCCTGAATTCATTTTAGACACTTCAAATAAATCTTCAATAAGATCCTTTAAACGTGTTGATTTTCTATCTAAAATATCAATATACTCTGCACGTTCCTCTTCTGATATGTCCTCTCTTTGTATTATATTCACATAATTTATTATTGAAGTTAATGGAGTTTTTAAATCATGTGATACATTAGATATAAGTTCTGTTTTCATTTTTTCAGAATATACTCTCTCTTCAATAGCTGTTTTATAACCTCTTCTTATATCATTTATACCTTTACTAAGCTTTCTAATTTGAACATCATCATCATATCTAACTTCTATATCAAAATTCCCCATTTCTATAGATTTAAGATTTTTAGTCACAAATTCTATTGCTTCGTATCTATAAAGCATTTTCATCATAAAATGTCCTATTAGAAGTATTGGTGCTATCGTGAATATAAATAATTTTATTATATTTATGTATATTATCATTTCTTCTAATGCTACGCTTTCTATTGCTAAAATACTTATACTAGCACACATTATAAAACTAAGTACTATCCAGACAACTCTATCTTTCAAAACTTCATTAAATATTAGATTTCTCTTTAATAATGTAATAACAGCTGCTTGTATTTTGTGAAGATAACCCCATCTTAAACTATCTCTGTAAAGTTTAATTCCTAAATCTTTAATCATATATACTTTTTTAAATGCTAATATTAATAATATTAATAGAGCTATAGTACTCATTGTTGCTAAAGTTCCTATATTTTTTATCTCACTTAAATACAACTCTGTTCTTGTAAAGTATACTTCTTCAAACCCCTCTTCTTTTCGTCCTTTTTGTGCTATTACACCAGTTTCACTTTCAATAGCTTTTATAATTTGATCTGTATTTTTAAAATCTACAGCTAAATCATATATCCAAGGCTTATTAGAATAAATTCGTTGATTATTTGAATCAAATATTACAACACCAATATCTTTAATTCCTTGAATTCCATCTAGAGTCTTCATATGATCTTTAGGTATTTTTTCTTCTCTCAACTTTAATAATAGTGGTATTTTCTTATCTATTTGTGAATTCAATTCTGTAGCTTCTGCCGTAAGCATAGTATTCATATATTCTTCTGAATTAATAATCGCATCATAATATTTTATATATTTTCCATTAACATATTTTCCTGAACTAAATATAATAGACGCTATTGGTATAAAAATTAATAAAAGTAAAATTATAAAATTTTCAATAGACCTAACTGATAAACTATAATTTTTAAACCAAGTTGTTATGCTGGCAATACTAGCTCTATTCTCTGTCCATTTTGTACCCAATTCCCCACACCACCTTTATATACTCTGGGTTCTTTGAGTTAACTTCTAATTTTTCTCTCATCCTTCTTATATGAACTGTAACTGTATTCTCACTTTTATAAAAAACTTCTTTCCATACTTTTTCATATATTTCTTTGATAGAAAAAATTCTTCCTGGATTTGATGCAAGCAATACTAAAATTTTATATTCTGTAGCTGTAAGCCTAATTTCCTCGCCTCTTAAAATTACATTTTTATTTACTGTATCAATTAATAAATCTTTTATTTTAATTTTTTGTGCTGAATTATCAACATCTAAAGGTTTATCATATCTTCTAAGTTGAGACTTAACTCTTGCAACAAGCTCTAAATGATTAAAAGGTTTAACCACATAATCATCAGCTCCTATGTTAAGTCCTAAAATTTTATCTCTATCTTCTGTTTTAGCTGATACCATAATAATAGGAATATTTTTATCCTCTCTTATCTTCATACAAGCATTTATTCCATCCATTCTTGGCATCATAATATCTAAAATAACTAAATGTACTGGCTCTGTTTCTAGCATTTCTAAAGCTTCTACACCATCTTTAACTTTTATTACCTTAAATCCTTCACTTCTAAGATAGATGTCAATCGCATCTCTAATTTCTTTTTCATCATCTGCAACTAAAATAGTATATTGTTCCATATATTATCCCCCAATCTTATACAACTCTATATATTTATATTTACTTTAATATTCTTGAATGATTCCTTTATTCAAAATATTAACATAATTAAATTAACTAATTATTAAATTTAAATTAATTCATATAGCAATTCACATAAATTTTAAGTATTTACGAGATTTTGAGAACTATAATTTAAATATCTTATATTTTGTAAGAATATCTGCTTATATGGAGGTAGCTTATTATTTTAAATGCTTTATAATTAAGTTGCTTTATAATGTTTAATGATTAATTCATAGGAGATTTTAAATTATGACCAATAGGCGTAAAAAATCTACAATTGATACATCACCTAAGCATACGGTGACTGATGTTGTAGTAATAATTTTAGGATGTATTATTTCATCGCTTGGAGTTAACATATTCTTAACTCATGCTAAACTTTTAAGTGGTGGAGCTACAGGTATAGGACTTATATTCCAATATTTATTTCATGTAAATGCTGGTATTATAGTGTTCGTAATTAACATACCTTTATTTGTTTTAAGTTACTTTAAGCTAGATAAACGATTTACTGTATATTCAGCAATTGGAACTATTAGTTTATCTTTATCTTTATATCTAACATCAGGTATCAATATTGATTTAAACATAACCGATCCACTTGTCCTTTGTATATATGGGGGAGTTCTTTGTGGTATAGGATATGGACTAGTCTTCTCACGAAGTGGTTCAACTGGCGGTACTGATATAATTACTATGTCTATAAAGAAAAAATATTCTAACTTTGATATTGGTAAAGTTGGGCTTGTTTTAAACCTTATTATTGTATCTGTTGGTTCAATATTCTTTGGTTTATCAATAGCATTATATACTTTAATATCTATGTTTACTCAAGGGATAGTCATAGATAAGGTTATTAACGGTATTAACTCTAAAAAGCTTTTACTTATTATCACAGAGAAAGAACAAGAAGTTATTGACCATATTATAATTGATATGAACAGAGGTGTTACTTCTTTAGAAGCTAATGGAGAATATACAAAAAAACATGGCAAAATGTTATATTGCCTTGTTACAACTCGACAAATGATAGCTCTTAAAAGTCAAATTCTAAAAATTGACCCTCGAGCATTTATTACAATAATAGATGTTAATGAGGTTAAAGGAAAAGGCTTTGAGAGTATGATATAGAATAAATTCTATTCAAATAATTTTTATTTGAAAACACTAAAAGTACGTTTATATATAATCTAAACGTACTTTTTTATCTTTTAATATCATTTATAAATCCATTTCTAAAATTCTACTTCTTGTTTTCATACCTTCACTTTTATAAAATTCTATAGCTTGTCTATTAAATTCCCAGACCATTAATTCCAAATGTTCTGCTCTTTTTTCTATTGCTTCTTCTTTGACTTTGTCAAAAAGCATTCTTCCAACACCTTGATATTTAAACTCTTCTTTTACTATAAGAACTTCCATATATCCTATAGCCCTTTTTTTAGTAAGTTTATTATCACCAGTTTCTTTTACAGTTAATAAACATATACCAACTATTTTGCCATTGTTTTTAGCACATAACGTAATAGCTTTTTCATCTTTAAGTTCTTCTTCAAAAATTTTTCTTGTTTCCAAGTTGCTTGTTTCTAGATATATATCCTCTCTATTTTTAGCATGTAGCATATGTAGCTCTAAAAACAATTCATTAAATTCCTCAAAGTCTTCTATTTTTAAATTTTCTATAACAACATTCATTCCAACACCCGCTCCTCTTTTGTAAAATTAACCCATTTTCTAATTATAATTATATACCCAAAATATTAAAAACTCCCTCTAAAGATGTTATTTCTAAATTTATATTTGCTTCATCCCCAACAGCCCTTATTCTATAAACTTCATCCTTTTTCACATTAATTTCAATATTTTCATTAAATTCTTTTCCAACTTCATCAAGCTCTACTAATATTTTTGAATTTCCATTTCCATCTACTAAAACAAGTTTAAATCTTCCACTTTTTAACTCGCATAAAATATCAATATCTACTTTCCCAGCTTCTAGGGCTTCATATTTCCATATAGTATTTACCCCTTCAAATTTCAAATCACCACTATAACTATTTTTATTTAATATCTCATGCTTTGCATTAAGATTAAATGTACTAGTATATGATTGTATTTTATTATCATCTTCATAAATAGCATTCATTCCACTAGAACATCCACCAATCGTTATACTCATCAACAATGTAGCTATTACACCTAATTTTTTAAACCTCATAATTTTACTCCCATATTAAAATCACTTTAGTTTATTACTATGCTAGTTACTTTTATTTATTTCTCATCTCTTATTTTTTAATCAAAAACAGTATCTTTAATTTGATTTTTTGCAAAGTCAAAACACATTTTTATTTGTTCTTTATTGTTTCTTATTTCTGAAAGATTAGGAAGTTCATCAAAGCCAAAAAATTTACTATCTTTAGTCTCAATATTTTTTATATACTGACCATTTATAAAATCACATAAAACAAAAATTTTATAAATTGAATTAAAAGTTTTAGGTTTATTGTGCTTATCTTTATCTAATACTGCAATTATTTTTTTAGGTTCAATTTTAACTCCTGCTTCTTCATAAGCCTCTTTAATAGCATTTTCTGAAACTGACAAACCAATATCTGCCCAACCTCCCGGTAAACTCCATTTTTCATCTAACTCTTCTTGCACTAGTAAAATTTTATTATCTTTTATAATCGCAGCTCTTATATCAACTTTTGGAGTTAAATATCCTTTTTCACACTTCAATAAATCTTTTACCGTTTCCAGATTTACTTTTGTATATTCACTCAATATTTCTGCTGCTATTACTTGTATTCTTTCAAATCTTTCTATATCATACTTATCTTTAGAATAAGTAAGTCCTGCTTGTGCTATAGACTGCATTTCTCTTGCCCATATTATCCATTTATCAGACATATCAACACATTGCCTCCTTTTTGAATTTACTATTATATAATTATAAAGTTAATTCTAAATAGTTTTTAAATACTCTTCTCTACCTTTTTTATATAAATCATTTCCTTTTGAATCTATTGCCACAATAACAGGAAAATCTATTACCTCTATTCTTCTTATTGCTTCAGCACCTAAATCTTCATATGCTATTATTTCAGATTTCACTATGCTCTTGCTAATTAAAGCTCCCGCACCACCTATAGCTCCAAAATAAACTGTAGTATTTTTTATCATACTATCCACAACATCTCTTCCTCTAATACCTTTTCCTATCATTCCTTTAAGTCCTATATCTAAAAGCCTTGGTGCATAAGAATCCATTCTATAACTAGTAGTTGGACCTGCTGAACCTATTGCCTCTCCATCCTTTGCCGGTGTTGGTCCAACATAATAGATAGTTGCTCCATTTACTTCAAAAGGTAGTTTTTCACCTCTATCTAGTGCCTCTACCAATCTTTTATGTGCAGCATCTCTTGCTGTATACATCACACCTGTTAACAAAACAGTTTCTCCTATCTCTAATTCTTTTATATCTCTATCATCAAGTGGTAATTTTAGTTTTTTCATATTTTCCTCCCTACATCATACTTCTCTAAAGTAACTCTAAACTAATAAAATTTACTCTTTTCAACTCTCTCTTTCCTAACTATACTTTTAAGAAGCTTATTTTCTAACTATTTATTTAGACTTATATATCTCAAATTTTGTATTCTATCTATAGAATAACCTCTTTATGTCTAGTTGCATGGCAATTAATATTAACTGCTACAGGAAGTCCTGCAATATGTGTTGGAAAGGTTTCTATATTAACCGCAAGTGCAGTAGTTTTCCCGCCAAATCCTTGTGGTCCTATTCCTAACTTATTTATTTCTTCTAACATTTCTAACTCAAGATTTGCATAAAACTCATCTTTATTTCTAATATCTACATCTCTTATCAATGCCTTCTTAGCAAGATATGCTACTCTATCAAAATTTCCACCTATACCAACACCTACTACGATTGGTGGACATGGATTTCCACTAGCTAATTCTACAGTTTCTAAAATAAAGTTTTTAACTCCCTCTAATCCATCAGATGGTTTTAACATTTTAAGTCTACTCATATTCTCTGAACCAAATCCCTTAGCTGTAAATATTATTTTTATTTTATCACCATCAACAATTTTATAATTAATAATTGCTGGTGAATTATCATTTGTATTAACTCTTCTTAAAGGATCTTTTACTACTGACTTTCTAAGATATCCCTCTTCATAAGCTTTTATTACTCCATTATTTATAGCTGTTTCTAGACTTCCTCCAGTTAAAATTACACTTTGTCCTATTTCTAAAAATATACATGCCATTCCGGTATCTTGACACAGTGGTTTGTTTTCTGTTTCCGCAATTTTATAGTTTTCTTCTATTTTACTTAAAATATCTTTTGCTATAGGATACTTTTCTGTTTCTTTAGCCTTACGTATGCAATTTTTTATATCTTGTGGCAAATAATAACTTGCTTCTATAGCTAATTTTTTAACTGCCTCTTCTATACATTTAACATTTATCTCTCTCATTTTAAATCACTCCTAACTTCAATCTAATTATTACCAATTATAACTCAAAATTTTTTAATTGTTAATTCAAACTATCTATATATTATTCACTTTAATTAATACTATAAAAAAAAGAGCTTTTAAAAATAAATTTAAAAACTCTTTTCTATATTAAGCTACTGCTTGTTCTTTCATTTCTACTTTTTGTCTATGTTTCATTGCTTTAATAGAAACTAATAGTAGACCATAGCCAACTACTAAGAATACAATCATAGCAATCCATGCTAATTTAAAGCCTATTTCTTGAGCAAAAGCTCCAAAAATAACTGATCCTAATGCAAAACCTATAGCAAATAATAAACTCATAGTTCCTAAGTTAACACTTGCATCTTTTCTTCCAAAAACATCTGTTGAAAGAAATGCTGGACCTGACATATAAGAGAATACACATAATCCATAGAAAATTGAGAACATAAATGCAAAGTTATGTGAGACTCCTGCTAGTAACATTCCAATTATTGCCAACGCTTGGAATATAAATGCTAGAGACATAGATTTAAAACTTCCTATTCTATCGAATAAAGTTCCTCCTCCAACATTTCCTATTAAACAGAAGAATGCAAATACAGATCCTAAAATTCCTATTAAATGTGGATTTAAGTGAAGTTGCATTCTAAAGTATGAAGCATACTGTGTACTACAAGCTGATATTGAAACTCCTATAAATGCATATCCTAAAGCGAAAAGCCAAAAATATTTATTTTTTCTTGTTTTTACTGATCCGTCTCCTTCATATACTACACGCTTTGATACTTTTTTAGCCGCTTCATCATTCTCTTTAGCTGCTTGTTCATCTGATATTTGTACAAGTTCACTTTGTTTTGGTACTCTTATGAATATTAATACAACTACTAAACTAAAGATAAGTGATAATATACCAAATAATATATAAGAATAAGCTTCACCTTTTGTTCCTAACATACTAGCAACTATTGGTTGTAAAAATACGTTTCCTATTGATCCTCCAGCAAATGCAATTCCTAAAGCTTGTCCTCTACCTTTAGTTGGGAACCATGCTCCTATTAAGAATGCAATTCCAAGTCCTGAGAATATTACACACCCAACTTGTGTTACTGCTGATAAAATATAAAATTCAACTAAATTTGTTGCAAATCCCATTCCTAAAAAGCCTAAACTTGATAGTATAGTACCAATTAAAAATAGTATTTTTAAGTTTACTTTTCCAAATAATTTTCCTAAGAATGGTGAACATACTGATGAAGCTAATGCTCCAAAAGTAAATATAAGAGAAAATGCTGCTAACGAAAATGAAAAGTGTTTAACAACATATGGTATAAATAATGGTTGTATATTTTGTGCTACGCCAAATGGTATAGCTTGTATAAGCATAGCAATAAATATCATTAAATATTTTTTTTTGCTATTAACTGTAACTCCTACTGAAGTACTCATAAGTAATTACTTCCTTTCTTATTTAAAAATACTAAGATTATTGAATATAAATATTTATATTCAATAATCTATATTTTTTTAGTTTTGATAATTTATATTTAAAGTATCTTTATAATCAAATAATTTTAATTCTTTCGCCTCTAAATCTTCATTACATAATTTAATTGCATTAATTTGATTATTATTATAAGTATTATAATAATAAATATTATCTTCCAAATTCATACAAGATGTATATTGTGTTATATCACTTAATTTAGGAGTTCTAACCGCTCCTCTTACCATAGCTACGTTAGCTAATATATGGAAGAATTCATCTACATTTACAGAATCTGCATCATATTTAAGTGCTGCTTGTCTTAAATATGCAACTCTAATAAATCTTGAAGCTGGAGTAAAATCTCCTGGAAGTCCAATTAAACCTAATCCTTGACCTAATGGATTTAATTCTTCTAAACTCCAATTAGTTTTTTCAGGTTGATTAGCATCTAATGATATATACTGTTTCAAGTTTGTTGTATGCCAGTCAAAAGTTGGAGAATTTGTTAATACTCCAATATTATTGTCAAATACTTTTAATCCTTCTTTACTTTTTTCAACTACTATACTTTTTCCTGTTTTATCTGTAATCATCCAATGTAATGTTGGAACAGGTGTTGTTGGACTAAATGGTATACTCATTATATTTACATTGTCTAACTCTTTTTTTACTGATTCTAAAGAATCAAAATTCGCAAGAACCCAAAGCATAAAATCATATACCCCTATATTAGTCATTCCACTTTTTGTTTCTGATTCATAATATGAGTATATTGGAAAATTAAGTCCAGCAATAGCTAACCCTTTTTCATTCATACCATCTGCTAACATTGGATGACCTTCCATAATTGTCATCATACCTATAATAGCATATTTTGTTTTTTCAGTTGTCTTCATGATTCTATTTTGATACTCGAAATTTCTTGGAACTATTCCTACTGATTGTCCAAAAGTATATTCTATATCCATATTTCTCCCAAATAAATGTTTGTTTTCATTTGATAATAAAGTCAATGATGTACACATAACTTATCCCTCTTTTCATTTGATTTTTTAGTTTTAATACAGTTTAAAAAATATTTTATAATTTTTTTTAAGTTGTATTAAAACTTCTTATTATTTTTATCATTAATATCTAACCTTTCTAAATAGTTTTTATCATTTTTTGTTTTCTTTTTACAATTAATATAGTACTTAATAATAATATATATCCTAATATTAAAAATACTAAAATAGCTATCCATGAAAATTCAAAACCAACTATTTGAGTAAACATTCCAAATATAGTTGATCCAGTTGCAAAACCTATTGAAAACATTAAATTAAGAGTTCCTAAATTAACACTTGAATCTTTTTGACCAAAAACATCAGTAATCAAAAATGCGGGTCCAGACATATATGTAAATACACATAACCCATAAAAAACTGAAAATACAAAAGCATATAGTGGATTTACATTAGCTATTATCATTCCTATAATAGCAATAAATTGCAAAATAAACCCAACAAACATTGATTTAAAACTTCCTAATTTATCTAATAAAGCTCCACCTCCAATATTTCCAAATAAACAGAAAAATGCAAAAACAGATCCTAATATTCCGATTAATCCTGCCCCCATATGAAGTTGTAATCTAAAATATGATGCATATTGAGTACTACATGCCGAAACTGCAACTCCAATTAACGCATATCCTATTCCAAAAATCCAAAAAAATACATTTTTCCTAGTACCTGTAGCACCTCTACCTTCATATGTTGCTTTTTTTAAATTATTAGATTTTTCTTGTTTATGACTAGTAACTTGAAAAACTTCATCATTTGATTTTGGTGTTCTAATAAAAAATACTGATATTATGATAGCAGCTATTAATCCTATTACACCAAAAAGTATATATGAAAATTCAGGTCCTTTTTTACCTAATAGAGTAGAAGCTAATGGTTGTAAAAATACATTTCCTATTGACCCACCAGCAAATGCAATACCTAATGCTTCACCTCTTCCTGTAGTAGGAAACCAACTTCCTATTACATATGCTGTTCCTAAAGCTGAAAAAAATACTAAACCTATTTGAGCTATTGCTGCTAATATATAAAACTCATATAAATTTGTTGCTAATCCCATACCAGCAAATGCTCCACAAGCTAATATTGCTCCAATTAAAAATAAAATCTTAATATTAATTTTTCCAAATAATTTCCCTATAAATGGTGAACAAATAGCAGCAGCTAATGCACCAAATGTGAAAATCAACGAAAATTCTGCTAATGAAAAATGCAATCTTTTAATTACATAAGGAATAAATAATGGTTGTATATTAGATACTACACTAAATGGAATAGCTTGCATTAACATACATATGAAAACTATAAAAAAAGCTTTATAATTTTTTATATATGAGTATTTCGAATGTTCCTTATTAAATTCACTCATAATTATCTCCTTATTTGTATTCAATTTATAATAATAAATATAAACTTATTATTCATTTAAGTCTATTTTTTAAAATAAAAAAAATATAGCAAAATCTTAACAATTTAATTTCACCACTTTAAAAAAATCCTATTTTATTCCATTTAATTTTTAATTTAATAATATTATTTGATTTTTTTAATAAATTTTCCTTTTTTTTTTTTTTTTTAGCATATATAAAATTAGTTATAATTATAATAATTAATTTCATATGTAAAATTTCAATATTAGTATTAATTTTTATACATTTTGTATTCTAAAAAATCACCAAATTAATATAATTAATGTATATAACAATACTATAGGAGTTTAAATGAAAGATAAAAAAAATGAAATCTTAAGTATAATAAAATATATTTTAGCTATAATTTTAGGAATTCTTATAATCTATACTTTTTTCTTATACAAAAGACTAAACGTAGGAATTTTCCCACCCAAAAATAGTTTAGAAGTTTCTCCACTTTCTGGTGAATCTTTAATGGCTATAAATAATGATGGTACTATTTTCAATTTAAAATATGATAATTCTAATATTTTTGAACTTTACAGAATATATGATAACGAAATAGTTTATGAAATATTTGATGAAAAAACTAATTCTTTATCTTATCAAGGTGCTACAACAAAACATATTGGTAGTCATTCATCAATAACTTATTTAAATTCTAATAGCATCAGTACATTTCCTATTCTATCTTTTATGAATTATTCTAAAGATAAAAATTTTAGTTTAGAAAATTCTTCAGCTGATATCTTTCTTGAATATAGTGATGATAAATCTACTAGTTTTATTTATACTAATGGAAAATATAAATATATTAATTCTATTACTCAACAATCAGAACATATTGATACTGGCTACGCTTTAACTTTTTCTAATGTAGTCATACAATTTATAGATTCTGATAATAAAAATAAAGGTGAAGGTATTTTATTTACAGCTGGAAAAAACCATAATTTTGCTTTTGAAAATAATAATTTTACTTTTAAGCAAGACAAAAAACCTTTATCATTAAATAAAGGTAACACTATATGGATTCCTTTGGAAAAAAAAGATATTAATAAATTGATATTTAATTAGATACAATTTAATATGTTAAACAGCAAAAGTTCTTAGAAATATCAATTCTAAGAACTTTTTAAAATTTTAAATTATCCACAATATACCTTTTTAATTTTATCCACACCTTATATCTTCTAACTAATTTTTATCAACATTTTCCTTTATCTTGAAATATTTATCCACAGATTCTTTTAGCATATTTGCAAATTCATCTTGATATTTTTCACTAGCTAATGAAAGACACTCTTCTTCATTTGTTAAAAACCCACACTCTACTATTATCCCAGCTCCATTTAATGGTGCTTCTCTAATCACTCTAAATTGATTTCCAGCATTTTTTGCTTCTCTACTATTTTCAGAATTTATTTGTACTTTAAATTCACTTTGTATTGTTTTTGCTAGAAGTTCACTTTCTTTACTATTTGGTGCATACCATACTTGCATCCCCTTATATTTTTCTTCTGGAAACGTATTTTGATGTATACTGATAAAAATATCTGGTTTCACTGTTCTTTTCATTTTAACTCTATTTGCAAGATCAGCTCTTTTTTTCTCTTTTATTGTTGCTTCATTTTTGTATAATCCATCATCTGTATCTCGTGTCATTTCTACTTCATATCCTGCTGCCTTTAATCTTTCTCTTAATTTTAGACTTATAGCTAGATTTATATCTTTTTCAATAATACCTGATTTAGATGTTGCTCCTCCATCTATTCCACCATGCCCAGCATCTATTAATATTTTTTTAGTATTATCCTGAGCCTTAACAATTTTATTCATTGAAAATAAATTAATAGCTACTATTCCTATAATTATAATGCTAAATATTTTTTTCATTTTATTATTCCTCCAAAAATTATTTTATAGTGCATTCACATATACTAATAATTTTATGGTTTCCAACATCAATTCCCTTTATTTATATAAATCTCTAAAACTTTAAATTTAACTATAAAAAAGAAGTAGTCATTGTTGACTACTTCTAAAATTATTATTTAGCATTTTGTATTACACTATCCGCAATATTAGTAGCATGATCCCCTATTCGTTCAAGGTTACTTAAAAGATCCATAAATATCGCTCCCTCAAATGCACTACATTCACCTTCATTTAATCTTGATATATGATTATTTCTATATTCTTTTTGCTGTGAATCAATTCTGTTCTCTATATGATAAACAGCTTCAGCCTTTTGGATATTTCTATTTTCATAAGCTTCTATTGATGTTTCTAACGCACTTACTGTATCTGCATATAAACTATCAATTTCTTTCAATGCAAGTTCTGAATATGATAAATTTTTAAGACTTCTTTGAAGAGCAAGTTCTGCTATATTTTCAGCATGATCTCCAATTCTTTCAATATCACTTACCACATGGAAAGTTGAAGTTACTATATTTTTTTCCTTATCTGATAATTCAAGTTTTGAAAGTTTAACTAAATAATCTGTAATTGCTTCTTCTAAAACGTTTATTATCTCTTCATTTTCATAAACTTTTTTTACTAACTTTTCATCTTTTTTATCAAAAGCTTCTTTACTAAGTTCTAAATTCTTTTTAGCTTTATTAGCCATTCTAATTGTTTCTTTAATAACTTGTCCCGCTGCTATAACAGGAGTTTCTAAAATCTTATCATCTATAAACTTAGGCCCAACTTTTTCAATTTCATCTTCTCCCGGTATCATTTTATTAACTAATTTAATAATTAGACCCATGAATGGGAAGATAACAATAGTTGCAGTAATATTGAACACTGTATGTGCATTGGCAACTTGTCTTGCAACTTCTCCTGGACTTAACTCTTGTACTATTTTTCCTAAAATACCTATGAACGGTAGGAATATAACAGTTCCCACTACATTAAACAATAGATGTATAAGTGCTGCTTTTTTAGCTGTTTTAGTTGTCCCTATACAAGCTAATAATGCAGTTACGCATGTCCCAATATTACATCCAAATAATATTGGAAGTGCTGCATCTATATTAATTGCTCCTGCTGTTGCAAGAGATATTAAAATTCCTGTTGTTGCTGATGAACTTTGAAGAACCGCTGTCATTCCTAATCCAACAACTACTCCAATAAATATATTATCTCCTATAGCTAACACTAATTGTTTAAACATAGGTGAACTAGCAAGTGGCTTCATCGCTCCACTCATCGCTGCCATTCCTAAGAATAAAAGACCAAATCCTAATATAACATTTCCTAATTCTTTTCTTTTCTTTGCTTTTGCTGCAATTACTATTATTGCTCCAATAGCTACAAATAACGGTGCATAGTCTGTAAGTTTAAATGCAACTAATTGAGCTGTTATAGTTGTACCTACATTTGCCCCCATAATAACTCCAGCTGCTTGAATCAAGCTCATAAGACCTGCATTAACAAATCCTACAACCATAACCGTTGTTGCTGATGAGCTTTGAACTATCGCAGTAACCACGGCTCCAACTATAACTCCGATAAATCTATTATTAGTGACTTTTTCTAAAATTCCTTTTAATTTATCCCCAGCAGAATTTTCAAGTCCTTCACCCATTATCTTCATTCCATATAGGAAAAGCCCTAGCCCCCCTAATAATTCAATCGCAGTAAAAAATGCATCTTTCAAGGTTTTATCTCTCCTTCACTAATCTAATTTATTGCCTCTTAAATTATTTTACGTCTAGTATTCTAATATAGCTGTATTTCTTGCAATAGTAAAAATTTTTTCTAGACTTACGTATTTCCCAAGCTTAATTACTTTTGCTTATGTAAAATTTACGTTTATAATTCCCTTCTCACAACTAAAAGTTTACATGATAAATATACGCTTGTTAAGGGGTTTGGAGTTATCTTAACTTAAACTTAAACTTAGAGGGAATATTTACCTAATAAATTAAAATTTAATTTAACTTTTTGAATTTATTTTTAAATTTTAATATTGTTTATTTAAAATACCGTTATAAATATTAACTTTATTCATAATATAAAGTTATGTTTATTAATACTTTATTAATATTAATGTAAATTTATTTAGTAACCTCTCTTTTTTTAGTACTACTTTATATAAAAAACAAAAAAACATAGACTTAAATAAGTCTATATTTTCATTTAACTATTATTTTTATTTTGAAATATTCCACTCTTCGTAAAAAGTATCTAAAAAATCTTCCATGTATTTATGTCTTTTATTAGCCATAGTTTTAGCAGTTTCAGTATTCATAAGATCTTTTAACTTTAATAACTTTTCATAAAAATGATTTATAGTAGTATTTTTCTTCTTTACCTCATTTAAATTATTAAAAATTTGTGGTTTAATCTTAGGATCATAAATTAAATTATTTTTATATCCGCCATATGTAAATGCTCTAGCTATACCAACTGCTCCCATCGCATCTAATCTATCTGCATCTTGTACTATCATTCCCTCAATAGAACTTTGCTTAGATGAAACTACACCACCTTTATATGAGATACTCTCTATTATCTCTAATATTTTTTTCGTATCCTCTTTATTCAAATTTTGACTATTTAAAAATTTTTCTGTTATAGTCATTTCCCCTTCAACTTCTTTGTTAAACTTCCAATCATCTAAATCATGTAATAATGCACTCATTTTCACTATAAATTCATCTGCCTCTTCATAATTCATTATATATATAGCATTTCGATACACTCTATCTATATGAAGCCAATCATGCCCGCTCCCTTTCCCTTCAAATCTTTCTTTAATAAACTCAATTGTATTTTTCAAAATTATATCTTTATCCATATTCTCACACCACCTATATTTATTTAATAGCTAATATTTCTATACTCTATATTTTACTCCTTATACTTTGCAATTAAATAAACATAACCTTCTATATAATTACACTATTTGATATATAGGAAAAATACCTCTATTCCCTTTCTACTTCTTATTTAATCACATATAATCACTTCTCGATACATCGTTTTATTGCCATCATAATTTCTTTTTCTTTCTTATTTTAATATATTAGATTATAAAAAAAAGAGAGGTATATACCTCTCTCCATAATAAGAAGATTATCTTTTTGAGAATTGTGATGATCTTCTAGCTTTCTTCTTACCATATTTCTTTCTCTCAACCATTCTTGAGTCTCTTGTTAAGAATCCAGCTTTCTTTAATTCAGGTCTTAAAGTCTCATCAGCTTTTAATAAAGCTCTTGAGATTCCGTGTCTGATAGCTCCAGCTTGACCTGTTGTTCCTCCACCGTGAACATTAACTAAAACGTCATATTTGTCTTTAGTTTCTGTTAAAACTAATGGTTGGTTAACGATCATTCTTAAAGTTTCTAACCCAAAGTATGTTTGGATATCTCTTTTATTTATTATTACATTACCTTCTCCAGGTACTAATCTTACTCTTGCAACTGATGTTTTTCTTCTACCAGTTCCCATGTATTGAACCTTTGCCATTTGAATTCCCTCCTTCTTATATTAGTACTTTAACTCAAGTACTTCTGGTTTTTGTGCGTCGAATCCGTGCTCTTCACCTTTAACTACTTTAAGCTTCTTAAGCATTTTTCTTCCAAGAACTCCTGAAGGTAACATTCTTCTTACAGCTTCTTCGAAAGCGAACTCAGGTTTTTTCTCTAATACAACTCTATAAGGTGTCTCTTTTAATCCACCTGGATATAAGCTGTGCTTTCTCATCATTTTTTGGTCTAATTTCTTACCTGTTAAAACAACTTTCTCAGCGTTTATAACGATAACGAAATCTCCACAGTCACAGTTTGGTGTGAATGTTGGTTTATTTTTTCCTCTTAATATTGAAGCAACTTGGCTAGCAACTCTTCCTAATGGCTTTCCAGCAGCATCAACAACGTACCATGATCTTTCTACAGTTTGTGCGTTAGCAATGTATGATTTCATGATTTTTTCCCTCCTTAGAATTTCTTCAAATAATTTTCATTTAATTTACTAGTTCTATCTATGTCAAGACTTCTTAACTAAAGTCTTATACACAATCTTCTCTTACAAACAAATACCATTATAATACACGCTTACGGGTGTGTCAACTTTTTTCTTTATTTTTCATAAAAAACTTTTTCTAAGCATAATCCTTTTGCTGGTGCACATTCACCAGCTTTTTTTCTATCTTTTGATAATATAATTTCACCGATTTTATCAGCTTTTATTTTTCCACTTCCAACTTTCAACAAAGTCCCTGCTATTATTCTTACCATATTATATAAAAAACCGTCTGCTGATACATACATCTTGATAAAATCGCCCTCCTGTTCTATATGTAAATCAGTAATTGTTCTAACTGATGTTTTAACAGAACTTCCTAAGCTTTTAAACGCTTCAAAATCATGTTTTCCTATAAAATACTCGCATGCTATCTTCATCTTTTCTACGTCTATCTTACCTGGATAATGATATACGCTATTTCTATGTAATGCACTTGGCTCTCTTCTATTTAGAATAGTATAACAATAAGTTTTTCCTGTAGACATATATCGTGCATGAAAGTTTTCCTCTACCTCTTCTGATTCTAGTGCTACTAAATCCTCTGGTAACTTAGTATTTAATGCATCTTTAAATCTTTCTCCTGGTATATTTGAATTAGTATAAAAATTACTAATATAACCTTTAGCGTGAACCCCTGAATCTGTTCTACTACTTCCGAATAGTTCAATATTTTTTTCTCCTGTTAATTTTTCTATTGCTTCATTTAGAGTTTGCTCTACTGTTCTGCCTTTCTTTTGTCTTTGCCATCCACAAAAGTTAGTCCCATCATATTCTAATTTTAATTTTATATTTCTCATATCGACTTACCACTTAAATAAAAATATTTATTTTATAGCTCCTGTTTCTTATTTCACTATCTATCTAAAATAAAGTTTTTATTCACATATTTTTACTAATATATTTTACTTAAAGTAGCTTCTCCTTTTTGCAATTTATTTTTAATAATCCTATCTATTTATAAAATATAATTTTACTATATATATCTTTGTCTTTTCTATAACTGCCCATTAAATAATTATAATATAAATTTATATTAACTCAACTATTTCACAACATATCAAAAAAAGATCATATAGCCACTCTTTCAAGTTAACTATATGATCTCTATTTAATTATATTATTCCTATTTTTAAAAGAATCGTTATAATTATTAGGACTATGATAAATATATACGCTATAAAATCTTTATAAGTATATACTAATTTTTTCATTCTAGTTCTACCAGTTCCCCCTCTATAGCATCTAGCTTCCATAGCCATAGCAAGTTCATCAGCTCTTCTAAATGAACTTATAAATAAAGGTACTAATAAAGGTATTAAACTTTTTGCTTTTTGCATTATGTTCCCTGACTCAAAGTCTGCCCCCCTCGCTTGTTGTGCTTTCATTATTTTATCAGTTTCATCTATTAATGTTGGAATAAATCTAAGTGCTATAGTCATCATCATCGCTAACTCATGAGCTGGAAACTTAACTTTTTTCAATGGATTTAATAAGCTCTCTATACCATCTGTAAGCTCTATAGGTGATGTTGTTAATGTTAGTATAGTTGTTCCCATAATTAATAAAATCAATCTTAAAACCATCTTAATGGCCATTATAATACCAGTTGTATATATAGATATAAAATTCCAGTGGAACAATAACTGATCTGGCGTCCCTTTTATCATAAATATATTAAAGATTGACGTAATAGCTATCAGAATAACTATTGGTTTTAAACCTTTATATATAAATTTAAAAGGAACTTTAGATGCAATTATAGTAATTGCTAAAAATATTATAGGAAAGATATATCCATATAATTTCCCAATAAGAAATAAATTTAATACATATAAAATAGTAATAACAATTTTAGTTCTCGGGTCAAGTTTATGAATGAATGATTTACCAGGGATATATTGCCCAATATTTATATCCTTAAGCATTCAACTCCCCCCTTTTTTTTAGTATTTTCAATAAAGCTTTTTTTGCCTCTTCTATAGTAAATATATCATCTGATATGTCGAATCCCTTTTTTCTAAGTTCTCTTATTAGATATGTTACCTGTGGAACACCTAGACCAATTTCCTCTAAAGTATCTATTTCCTTAAATACTTCACTAACTGTTCCATCTAAAACAACATCCCCTTCATTCATCACTATAACTCGGCTTGCAATTTTAGCTACATCTTCCATACTATGACTCACTAAAATTATCGTCATATTATAATTTTCATGCAATATTTTAATCTGTTCTAAAATATCATCTCTACCTTTAGGGTCTAATCCTGCTGTAGGTTCATCTAAGATAAGTACTTTAGGTTCCATAGCTATTACTCCAGCTATAGCAACTCTTCTTTTTTGACCTCCAGAAAGCTCAAATGGTGATAAATCTCTATAAGTTTCATAGTCTAAGCCAACCATTTCCATAGACTTCTTAACTCTCTTAGTTATCTCTTCACTATCTAACTTCATATTTTTAGGGCCAAATTCTATATCTTTTTCTATTGTTTCTTCAAATAATTGATATTCTGGATATTGGAATACAAGTCCTACCTTCTTCCTAATATCTGTAAGTTTAGTTCCTTTTGCACTAAGGTCAACATCATCAACTATTATACGTCCTTGTGTTCCTTTTAATAATCCATTTAAATGCTGTATCAATGTAGATTTTCCTGATCCTGTATGCCCTATAAGAGCCACAAATTCTTTATCCTCAATCTCTAAATTAATATCATTTAGAGCTACTTTTTCAAAAGGAGTTCCTGGAGAATATACATGTTTTAAATTTTCTATTTTAATCGACATAACTCATTCACCATCTCATCTATATTTAATATTTCTGTAGAAATATCTATACCTTCTTGCTGTAATTCATATGCAAGCTCTGTTACTTGTGGAACATCTAATCCTATATCTTTTATCTGTTTAACATTAGAGAATACTTCGCGTGGTGTTCCTTCTAATTTAACGATACCCTTATCCATTACAATTACTCTATCAGCCATAGCTGCTTCATCCATATAATGAGTAATTAAAACTATTGTCATACCAAGTTCTTTATTTAAATCTTTTATAGTTTGTAATACTTCTTTTCTTCCAGATGGATCAAGCATAGCTGTTGGTTCATCTAAAATAATACATTTTGGTTGCATTGCTAAAATACCAGCTATTGCTATTCTTTGTTTTTGTCCTCCAGACAATAAATGAGGTGCATGTCTTCTATATTCATACATATCAACTTTTTTTAAACACTCGTCAACTCTTCTTCTTATTTCTTCAGGAGCAACACCTAAATTCTCTGGCCCAAATGCAACATCTTCTTCTACTATGGTTGCAACTAATTGATTATCTGGATTCTGAAATACCATACCTGCTCTACTTCTAATTTCCCAAAGCAATGCATCTTCAACAGTATCCATACCATCAACAAACATTTTTCCTTCGCTAGGTAATAATAGAGCATTCATATGCTTTGCAATTGTTGATTTTCCTGAACCATTATGACCTAATACAACTAAAAATTCTCCCTTTGTTATATCCATTGATACATTATCAAGAGCTATTTTCTCTACTTTGCCTTCTTCACTTTCATACTTAAAAGTAATACCATCAGCTCTAATCATCAGATCTGACATCTGTATACCGTTACCAAAAAAATCTATAAAAAACTATAACTTAAAAATCTTCAACTTTTAGTTTAGCTTTGCAATATTCCTAGTTTTTTGATAACTCCCTCCTTTTTACTTATAATATGTTTTTCTTGAACATTGTCTTTATAATTCTTTAATCTTTCTTATATTAATTTTTTAATGTACTTAATAAAAATTTATAATGCATATATTTTTTTATTATATCATTCTATTCACAAATATAAATTTAAAAAAATCTTAAATTTATCTAATTATTGATATTTCTACTTCTTATAAATATCATTAGTGGGAAATAGAAATACCTAAAATTTTTTCTACAATATTTAGATATAATATAATCTTTAACTGAAAATAGTTTTTTATTTACATAATAACCTTAGCTTAGATAAACAAAAACTCTATACTTATAAATGTAGGTACTATTATCTTCTATAAACTAAACCACAAAATCAAAAGCAAATTCAGTCTATAATTCCGTTACTTCTAAATGCCCTTAATTTGAAATATTAAGATTTATCCTATATTAGTATAACATATAATAAAAAAAGTAATTAAAACTCTGTAAGAATCTATTAATCAAGCTTAAAACTAATTTTATTCTATTACTACAAAAATAAATATATACTTTTTCATCTAACTTTTTTCTATATAAATAATTCTGTAGCCTAATAAATAGCCCCCACTTCTAATATTTTATTATTTAAGCTTTTATCTAACAACAACTACTTTTAATTTTTTTGTACAATTTTTTATTCAATAACTACATATCTAATTTTCTTTTGTATAATTTTTTATCTAACAGCCAAAACTTCTAAGTTTCCTTTATACAACTTTTAGGCAAACATCCAAGACTTATAACTTTTTATCGTACAACCTTTTATCTAATATCCAACACTTTTAACTTTTTATCGTGCAACCTTTTATCTAATATCCAACACTTTTAACTTTCTTTTATTTCACAAATAATAACTATACAAATTTAAATATACTCGCCTCAATATTACAATATAATAAAAAAGCTATATCTTAACTAAAATTTAGCTTATCTAATAAACTAGTCTTTCTAACATTCCTTCTATAAATAAGAAATAAAGAGACGTTCACTTCTAGATAAATTCGACTTAAGAGTAAAACTCCACATAAATTGAATTTAAGCTTATGTTTGTCCGCTATAAAGATAAATTTTCAAAAAAAAATATCCACTTATAAAATAATACTATCAATAGTTTTATTTTGTAAATAGATACTGCTAATCATCTGTTTATTTTTTAGTCTCACCATAATTATAATCTCATCAGAATTAAATTCCTACACTATAATTATTCGTTTTTGTCATCTTTATACATATGACAAATACCGTTTGGTATTTATCAAATTGTATAAAAAGGGATTAAGCCTAAGCCTAATCCCAGGATTCAACATATTATACTAATTCAAGTATAACTGTTTCTGCTCCGTCTCCTCTTCTAGGACCAACTTTGTACATTCTTGTGTATCCACCGTTTCTCTCAGCGTACTTAGGAGCTATGTTATCGAATAAATCTTTAACTACATCTTCTTCTGTTACGAAAGCTAAAACTTGTCTTCTAGCATGAAGATCTCCTCTTTTTCCAAGAGTTATCATCTTTTCTGCTATACTTCTTGTTTCTTTAGCTCTAGTTACAGTTGTTTCGATTTTTCCGTGCTTTAAGAAGCTTGTTACTAAGTTTCTTAACATTGCTCTTCTTTGGTCAGTAGGACGACCTAACTTACGATATCCTGCCATTGCTCTACCTCCTTATTCGTCGTTAACTTTTAAATTTAAGCCTAGCTCGATAAGTTTTTTCTCAACTTCTTCAAGTGATTTCTTACCAAGGTTTCTAACTTTCATCATATCATCCATGCTCTTAGCTGCAAGCTCTTGAACAGTGTTGATACCAGCTCTCTTTAAGCAGTTATATGATCTAACTGATAAATCAAGCTCCTCGATAGTCATTTCTAAAGCTTTTTCTTTTTTATCTTCTTCTTTTTCTATCATGATCTCAACATCATTTGTATTATCAGTTAATGTCATGAATAGTTTGAAGTGCTCGATAAGAATTTTTGCTGATAAAGATATAGCTTCTTCTATTTTGATAGTTCCATTAGTCCATACTTCTAAAGTTAATCTATCATAATCTGTGATTTGACCAACTCTTGTATTTTCTATTGAGAAATTAACTCTCTTAACTGGAGTATAAATAGAATCAATAGCTATAGCTGATAATGGAAGATCTTCAGTTTTGTTCTTATTTTGAGTAACATAACCTCTTCCTCTATTAACAGTTATCTCCATGTATAACTTTCCATCTTCATCTAATGTAGCAATTTTTAAGTCCTTATTGATAACTTCTACATCACCATCTGTAGTTATATCTGCTCCAGTAACCACTCCTGGTCCTTTAGCATCTATATAGATAGTTTTTGGTCCTTCACCTTCCATTGTTAAAGCTAAACATTTAAGGTTTAATATTATTTCAGTAACATCTTCCTTAACACCGCTTATTGTTGAAAATTCGTGAAGAACTGAGTCAATCTTAACTGAAGTAGGTGCAACACCTGGTAATGAAGAAAGTAAAATTCTTCTTAAAGCATTCCCAAGAGTAGTTCCATATCCTCTTTCAAGTGGCTCAATGGCAAATTTACCATATGTACCATCTTCGTTTGACTCTATACATTGAATAACTGGCTTTTCGATTTCTAACATTCGCAAACCCTCCTTAATATTAAAATGGCAACCTATTCCGAGGGCAACTGATCCATCTTAAAAAGTCATTCTTTTAAGATTATTACTATTTGCATAGCATCATCTTTTCTTGAAAAGAATTTTATACATTTCCCTCTAGTAAAACTAATAGGATGTATACATCATATAATAATTTTTATTGCTAAAAATTAAATTATACTCTTCTTCTTTTTGGTGGTCTACAACCATTGTGAGGAATTGGAGTTACGTCTTTTATTAAAGTAACCTCTAATCCTGCTGCTTGTAAACTTCTGATAGCTGCTTCTCTACCAGCACCTGGTCCTTTTACATAAACTTCAACGCTCTTTAAACCGTGCTCCATAGCTGATGCTGCTGCAGTTTCTGCTGCCATTTGAGCTGCGAAAGGAGTACTTTTTCTTGAACCTTTAAATCCAAGTCCACCAGCACTTGCCCATGCTAATGTGTTTCCTCTTTCGTCAGTTAAAGTAACTATTGAGTTATTGAATGTTGATTGTATGTGCGCTGCACCATGTTCAACGTTTTTTCTGTCTCTTTTTCTTCTAGTTTTTTTAACTTTTTGAGCCATTACGTCTTACCTCCCTAATTATTTCTTCTTATTTGC
>JBOGCE010000012.1:0-8178 GCA_051656585.1 Sarcina sp.
TACTTTCTCTGTCAATTATAATTTTCATCCCTTCTTCGATTAAATCGTTAGCATTAACTCCTTTTTGAAGTGCTAACATTCTAATACTCTTATATAATTCTTCATCTAATGTTGTATTGATATTTTTTCTTGCCATTTCGCTCACCTCATAATATTTTAATTACATTATAATACATAGTTGACTATATATCAATGTAGATTTATAATAAATACATAGATAACTATGTAAGGAGGTGAAGCAAATGAAGTTAAGTCTTAAATTTAAACCTAATATTGATGAAAAACAATTAGAAATTATAGAAGAATTATCTTATCACACAACTAAGTTGTACAACATCATTAACTATGATTTAAGAGAAAAAGGTGTTAAAAACTATTATGAAATTGAAAAAGAATATAAGTCTAACTGGCATTGCGATTTCTTGCACAGTCATACAAGACAGCAAATGTTTAAAGTATTAGAGCAAAATTGGAAGTCTTATTTTGCGAGTATTAAAGATTTTGGAGAAAATCCAAGCAAATATAGAGCAATGCCAAGACCACCTAAATTTAAAAATACTGATAAGAACAAAAATGAAATTATATTTACTAATCTTGCTATAAGATATGATGATGGATTATTAAAATTATCATTATCAAAAGCTATAAAGTCGCTGTTTAATGTGGAAAGTCTTAAATTTACAGTTTCTAAAAAACTGCAAAGCATTATAAATTGGAATAGTTTACAACAAGCAAGATTTAATTATGATAAAGTTCAAAAATGTTGGTGTTTAATTGTCATTTACAATAAACAAGAGTTAGAAAATGATAAAACCAATGTATGCTCAATAGACTTAGGTCTTGATAATATTGCTACATTGACTTTCAAATATGGTTTAAATCAATATATCTTTTGTGGTAAAAAATTGAAATCAGTTAATTCTTACACAAATAAGCAAATAGCACATTTACAATCAATAGAGATGTCTAAATATGGCTCTGACAAGTTTAAAAATACTAAAAGAATTAATAAAGTTAGAAGATATAGAAATAATTATATTAATGACTATATGCATAAAGTTTCTAAATCTATAATTGATAAAGCTATTGAAAATAATGTAGGTAAAATTATAATAGGGAAACTAAAAGGAATTAAACAAGATATGGATTTTAATAAAACTTTTGTTCAAATTCCGATACAACGCTTAGCCGAATTAATTAACTATAAAGCTAAATTACAAGGTATAGAAGTTAAATTTCAAGAAGAAAGCTATACAAGTGGTTGTTCTGCATTTGACTTAGAGCCTATCACGAAGAAGAATTCTGATAAATCAAGAAGAATAGTAAGAGGTCTTTTTGTAAGTAGTTTTGGACTTGTAAATTCAGATATAAATGGAAGTTTAAATATACTTAGAAAATCAGAAAAATGTATTCCTGACCTAATCAATTTAGTGAGGGATAATGGGAAATTGGACTCTCCCAAGCGTATAAGGGTTGCCTGTTAGGGTAGAAATTTAAATACCAAACTACGCAAAAAGAATCTACGCCCCTTGTGGGCGTAGTAGTTCAATTACTAGGGTTAATGTTATAATATTTTTAGAGGTGGGGACATGCTTATAAACAAGATTAATGAAATATTAAATACTAGTTATGCAAATGATACATATCAGTCAATAGGGCGTTATATAAAGGATAATATTAATGAAATTCCAAAGTTATCTATAGAGGAAATTGCTAATAGTTGTTTTGTTTCAAAATCTATGATTACTAAATTTACTAAAAAATTAGGTTTTGAAAGTTTTAAAGATTTTAAATATGAATGTGAAGAGCATAGTCGAGCTATAGAAACTATGCCTAATATTAAATATAAAACGAATACGCTTAGAGAAAATGTAGTTGAAATGATGGATAGTGTAAATAATGCATTCAGAAATGCAGCAAATGAGTTAGATTATAAATCGTTAGAAATATTTATAGAGGACATAAAAAATTGTTCGTCAGTTATAGCCATAGGAAATGGCTCATCTAAAAATGTTTGTGAAAGTTTGCAATTTTATTTTGATTATATTAAAAAACCAGTATATATTGCTGATGTTGATTTTAAGAGAGAAATTGATATAGATGAAAATGCTATTATTATTTTAATAAGTGCTAATGGAAATATGATTAAATATAATAAAAGAACTATAAGAAAAGTTAATGAATTGAAGCAGAAAAAGTGGTTAATTACATGTAATGAAGACGTGAAAGAGATTGAAAACACTATAGTTATTCCATCTAAGGAAGCAGCTATAAATGATATACTTACTATATTTATGGTTAAAGTTATAGTGAGTAAACTTAGAGAAGAAAAGGAGTAGTTCACAAAATGTGAACTTTACTCCTTTTTTTGAAATTTGTATTAAAGTTAAATTAAAGAGTAAATAGATGCTATAGATTATAGTAGTTTAAATAAAGTTAGGGGGAGTAGGAATATGGCATTTCCAAAGAATTTTTTATGGGGTGGCGCAACAGCTGCTAATCAGTGTGAAGGAGCTTATAATGTAGATGGTAGAGGTCTTGCAAATGTAGATATTCATCCTAGTGGTAAGGATAGATTTAAAGTAGCATTAGGTAAGCATGAAGTAATGGGGTTTGAGGAAGATAATTTTTATCCAGGGTTAGAAGCTATTGACTTTTATCATAATTATAAGGAGGATATTAAACTGTTTGCCCAAATGGGTTTTAAAGTTTTTAGAATGTCTATTGGATGGACAAGAATTTTTCCAAATGGTGATGAACTAGAACCAAATGAAGCAGGATTAATATTTTATGAAAATGTATTTAAGGAATGTAAGAAGTATAATATTGAGCCATTAGTTACAATAACACATTTTGATTGTCCAATTCATCTCATAACAGAGTATGGTGGTTGGAAAAATAGAGAAATGATTACCTTCTATGAAAGACTTGTTCGAGTGTTAGTTAACAGATATAAAGGACTAGTTAAGTATTGGCTTACTTTTAATGAGATAAATATGTTGTTACATCTTCCATTTATGGGAGCTGGTATAGTTATTGGAGAAAATGAAAACAAAGATCAAGTGTTATTTACTGCTGCACATAATCAACTTGTAGCTAGTGCATTGGCTACTAAAATTGCACATGAAATAGATCCTGAAATTAAGATGGGATGTATGCTTGCAGCAGGAAATACTTATCCTAATACACCAAATCCAAATGATGTATGGAAGTCAATAAATAAAGACAGGGAAAATTATTTCTTTATAGATGTTCAATCAAGAGGATATTATCCAACTTATGCGTTAAAACAAATGGAAAGACAAGGTGTAGTTCTCCCAATTGAAGAAGGGGATTTAGAACTTTTAAAGGAAAATACAGTAGATTTTATTTCTTTTAGTTATTATTCTTCAAGACTGACAAGTGCTGATCCAAAAGTTAATAAATATACAGAGGGGAATGTATTTGATACTTTAAAAAATCCATACTTAAAAGCTAGTGAATGGGGATGGCAGATAGATCCATTAGGCCTAAGAATAACTTTAAACAATATATATGATAGATATCAAAAGCCAATGTTTATTGTTGAAAATGGTCTAGGAGCTAAAGATGAGCTAATAAATGGAACTGTTAATGATGATTATAGAATTGAATATCTAAGAGAACATATAAAAGCTATGAAAGATGCTATTGAAATTGATGGAGTAGACCTTATGGGATATACATCATGGGGCTGTATAGATTTAGTTAGTGCATCTACAGGAGAAATGTCTAAGCGTTATGGATATATTTATGTTGATAGAGATGATTTAGGGAATGGAACTTTGAAACGTTATAAAAAGAAGAGTTTTTATTGGTATAAAAAAGTTATAGAAAGTAATGGAGAAGATTTAGACTAAAAGACGTATTATTTTCAGAATAAATTTAATTAAAGAAAAATTAAATAGTACTATTAAATAAAAGAATTTTAAGGAATAAAAAATAAAGTGTATATTTAAAATATAAAAACAATAAATTTTAAATAAATAATTTTACCAATTTTAAAACTAATCAAGTAAAAGAACTGCTAGTAGCTAAGCAGTTCTTTTTTTTTGTAAAACTAAATATAGTTTAAAATTAAAATTTATGATAAATGAATGATATTTAGTATTGTATGAAAATATGCATTTAGAGAGTATTTTAAGTGAAGTAGCTGAGTTTGAAAATTCTTTTGTAGGTTAATAAATATTTAGGTTAATATATAAATATTTTTTATGTTAAAATATAACTAATAAGAAAATTTTTATTAATAAAAATTTTCTTATTAGTTTGATTAATATGAGTAATTTCATAAATTATTTTAATAATATAGACTTTCTTAGAATAAGAGCGATAGGAGGATTATACATGACATATCAATCAGAACAAGAGCTAGAAGAACTCCTTATAGCTCAATTAGAAAAACAAGGCTACAGTAAAGTAAAAATATTAGATGAAGAAGGTTTAAAATTTAATTTTAGGGAGCAGCTTAATATATTTAATGCTGATAAACTACAGGATACTAAACTTACTGATAAGGAATTTTCTAGAATAATAATTCACTTAGAGGGTAAAAGTATTTTTAATAGTGCTAAAATTTTTAGAGATAAATTTGTACTAGAGAGAGAAGACGGGACAAGTGTTTATATAGAATTTTTTGATAGTAAGAATTGGCATAGAAATATATTTCAAGTTACAAATCAAGTAACTATGGAGAATAAATACAAGAATAGATATGATGTTACTATTCTTATTAATGGATTACCTATGGTTCAAGTAGAACTTAAGAGAAGAGGTAAGGATTTTAAAGAAGCTTTTAACCAAATTGAAAGATATAGAAAACATTCTTTTAAGGGTTTATATAGATATATACAATGTTTTGTTATTACAAATGGTGTAGATACTAAGTATTATGCTAATAGTGATAAAGAGATTAAATTTGATTTTACATTCTTTTGGAGTGATGAAAAAAATAAGAGAATTACTAATTTGAGTGATTTTGCTAAATCATTTTTTGATAGATACAGACTTAATAATATTATTGGAAAATATATGATTATAAAAGAGTCAGAAAATCTTTTAATGGTTATGAGACCTTATCAAATATATGCAGTTGAAGAACTTATTAAGAGGGCGAGTGATACTAATAATAATGGATATATTTGGCATACAACAGGTTCAGGAAAAACTCTAACATCATTTAAAGCGAGTCAACTTTTAGCAGACCAAGCAAATATTAAGAAAGTGTTTTTCTTAATAGATAGAAAAGATCTTGATTCACAAACTATTGAAGAGTTTAATAAATTTGAAGAGGATTGTGTAGATACAACAGATAGTACCACAACTTTAATTAAGCAAATAGAGGATATAAATAAAAGGCTTATAGTTACTACTATTCAAAAGCTTGCAAGACTTTTGGCATCTGAAAAATATGCAAAAAGAATGGATAAATATAGAAATGAAAAAGTTGTGTTTATAATAGATGAATGTCATAGAAGTCAATTTGGAGAAATGCATACAGCTATTAATAGACATTTTATTAATGCACAGTATTTTGGCTTTACAGGAACACCAAGGCTTATAGAAAATAAAAGTCAAGATGGTAGAACAACAGCAGATATATTTGATAAATGTTTGCATTATTATCTTATAAAAGATGCGATAAATGATGGAAATGTATTAGGTTTTTCAGTTGAATATATTAAAACATTTGATGGTCAAATTAATGAATATGATAATGAAAAAGTAAGAGCAATAGATAAAGAAGAAGTATTTATGGCTGATGAAAGAATAGAAATGATTACTAAACATATAATTGAAAATCATAGTAATAAAACAGCAGGAGAAAAGTTCTGTTCTATATTTACAGTGCAAAGTATTCCAGCACTTATAAAGTATTATGATGCTTTTAAAAAGATAAATCATAATTTGAAAATTGCAGGGGTTTATACTTTCCAAGACAATGAGGATTTATCAGGTAAAGATGAACATTCAAGAGATAGTTTAGAGAGAATTATAGCTGATTATAATAGGTTATATCCTGAAGAAAATCTGGATTACTCAACAGATACATTCCAAGGATACTTTAAAGATTTGTCAAATAAAATGAAGAAGGCAGAAGTTGATATAGTTTTAGTGGTTAATATGTTTTTAACAGGATTCGATAGTAAGTTTCTTAATACTTTGTATGTCGATAAAAATTTGAAATATCATAATTTGGTACAAGCTTTCTCAAGAACTAATAGAGTATATGATGCAACAAAACCTTATGGAAATATTGTTTGTTATAGGAATCTTAAAAAAGATACAGATGATGCGATTTGTTTATTCTCACAAACAGATAGTACAGATGTAGTGTTAATGCAAGATTATAATCATTATAAAAAATTGTTTAAAGAAAAATTGAAAGAACTTTATAAAATAGCACCAACGGTAAACTATGTAGATGAGATAGAGGATGAAAAAATTAAAAAATCATTTGTAGAAGCATTTAGAGATTTAACAAAACAACTCACTAAGCTTAAGACATTTACAGAATTTAATTTTGATGAAGAAGAACTTGGAATGTCTGCTCAAAGTTATGAAGACTATAAGAGTAAATATTTTGGTATATATGATAGAGTTAAAAATTCAGATAAAACCTCTGTGCTTGTAGATATAGATTTTGGGATAGAACTTATGCAAACAGATAAAATCAATGTGTCATATATCTTAAATCTTATAAGAAATATTGATTTAAATAGTGAAAATAAAACAAAAGCAGATATAAATAAAATTAAAAAGTTACTTGATAATGCAGATAATGAAAACTTAAGATTAAAAGCTGATATGCTAAAAGAATTTTTAGATAAAGTAGTACCAAAAGCAACAAAAGAAAATTCTATTGATGAATTGTTTGATAATTTTATAGAGGAAAAAAGAGTTGATGAAATTCAAGAGTTTTCTAAAGAGGTAGATCTTAATGATGAAGAGGTAAAAGACTTTATAACTGAGTATGAGTATTCAAATCAGATAGATGGTGCTAAAATTAAAGATAGTATTTCAGGTACTTTCTTAAAGAAAAGAAAATTAACAGAAAAAATTAAAACATTTATAGTAAATCATGTTAGTAAATTTACATTTTAGTAGATAAGAGGGCTTAAATACTATGATTTAAGGAGCTTATGTTAAATTTAACCATCAAGTTACTGGTTTTTACACGTATATCGGTGTCCAAAAAAATATAAGTAGGAACTAAAGTAAGTATAAACAAAAGAAAAAATAATGAGGTAGAGCAAATGAAGAAAGATTTTACGTTTAATGAAATTAATATAATTGATTGGGCTTTAGAATCTTTAAAAGAAGAGATTGAAGAAAGAATCGAAAAAACTAGAGAAGTAATAAAATCAACAGGCGAGTATAGTGAGTTTAGTAGAACAATGGATGATAAATATACAAGAGATGAAATAAGAGGCGATTTAGAGATAATTCAGGATATCAACAAACTTTTAAAGAAAATAAATAAGTGAAAACTAATGGGGTCAAAAATTTTGACACCATTAGTGATACTTGAGTAAATTACTATCTTTATGTATAAATAGTTTCAGATAGATTGTACATAAAGAACAGACTAAAAGCAAATTTAAATAAAAAAGACATAAGTCTAGGAGGACACAATGAGTACATCAGAAATGCAAAGAGAGCAGCAAGCTCAATTACAATCAAGTTTATGGAACATAGCAAATGATTTAAGAGGAAATATGGAAGCAAGTGAGTTTAAGAACTATATACTTGGTCTTATATTTTATAGATACTTATCAGAGAATGTTGAAAGTAGAGCAAATAAGCTTTTAGAAGAAGATAATATAAGTTATGAAAAGGCTTGGGAAGATGAAGAGTATAGAGAGGGACTACAAGAGGAACTTGTTAGTGATATTGGATATTTCATAGAGCCTAAGTTCTTATTTAGTAAGCTTTTAGCTACTATTGAAACAGGAGACTTTGATATAGAATCATTAGAAGAAGCTATCAATAACATAACTGAATCAACACTTGGACATGAGAGTGAAGAAGATTTTGACCACTTATTTGATGATATGGATTTAAAGTCAACTAAGCTTGGTAAAGATGTTAAATCAAGAAGTGCTTTAATAGCAAAAGTTATGGGTAACATATCAAACATAGATTTTAAGTTTGATGATA
>JBOGCE010000013.1:0-10831 GCA_051656585.1 Sarcina sp.
AGCAACCGGCTCATAACCGGTAGGTCCCGGGTTCGAATCCCTGAGGATGCACCATTACGGGGGTATAGCTCAGTTGGGAGAGCACTTGCCTTGCACGCAAGGGGTCATGAGTTCGAATCTCATTATCTCCACCATATAAGTCTGTGAAGAGTTCACAGGCTTTTTTTTATTAAGTAAATTAAGGAGAAGGGTATGTTTTATAGAATAAAGCAGTTTTATTGGGCTTTAAAAGCTAATTTTATAGAAATAGATAAAAGTTTTGTAAATGAGTATTTATCTGTGGAGGAACAACATATATTTTATTCTCTTATAAAATCTGAGCAATTTCATTGTGAGAGAGTTGCAAAAGATTTATTGAAATATTTCTCGGGAAATTTAGATAAAAGAAATTTAGCTAGACTAGGTTTATTACATGATTTAGGTAAGCAAGAGCTTAATTTTGGCCCAATTAAAAAAAGTGTTTTTGTTATAGCTAAAAAGTTAGATAAGTCTTTTATAGAAACAACAAAAAATGATTCTATTCGAAGATATTATAATCATCCTGCAAAAAGTGTAGAATTATTAAAAAATATAGGAGAATATGATGAGTTTTTTTTAGAGGCAATAAAATGCCATCATCAGAATGATTTTGAATTAAAACATTTAAATAATTTATATTTAAATGCTTTGAAAATATGTGATGATAGAAATTAATATCTATATGTTATAATGAAGTTAATTAATTAGTACTAGGAGTGGATAATTGTGGATTATGATGTTTTAATCTTAGGTGGTGGTATAACAGGATGTGCTATTGCTTATGAACTTTCAAAATATAATTTAAATATAGCTCTAATAGAAAAAGATTTTGATATAGCAGATGATATTTCGTTTGTTAATGCGGAAATTGTGTATGATGGTTCAGAATCTAAGAATGACCTAATGAGTACATTGGAAAGTATAGGGAATAAACTTATAAAAGATGTTAGTAAAAAGTTTAATTTGCCAATTACGAACAGAGGTACTTTAAGAATAGCAGATGATGATGAATCTGAAAAAATAATTGATAATATGTATGCTAAAGCTAGAAGAAGAAATTTAACTGGAGTAGAAATTATTGATGCACAAAAAATAAAAGAAATAGAGCCTAATTTAGAGCTTCAAGCTACAAAAGCGTTGTATACAAAAAATACAGCGGTTATAAATCCTTATGAACTTGCTATTGCATATGGTGAAGTTGCTTTTGAAAATGGAGTTAGATTTAGATTAGAGGAAAGAGTTAATGAAATAAATAGACTTGTTAATGGTTTTAGGGTTGTAACCAATAAGAATAAATTTACTTGTAAGTTTGTTGTTAATACGATTCCTGGAGATATATATGCTGCTGAAGAAGACAGTGTTGCGGAAGAAGAAACTTTAAAAACTTATTATCTATTACTTGATAATTGTAAAGAAGCTTCATATTCTAATTTAATTGTGAAAATTCAGGATGAAGATAATTATATTACACATATTCCAAGTCCTGGAGGAGAAAGAGTTATAGGAATTAATTCTGATAAGTCATTAGGTTTTTATAAGTCGCTTAGAATAGCAAAAAGATTATTACCTAGTATTAGTAATAGTAATGTAAATAATGTTTTTTATGATGAACATCATAAGGATATTGTTATTATAGATGATAATGAAATAAATAAGGGCTATATAAAAATAACAGGAAAGCATTATGCAGAAGTTACTATTGCACCTGCTATAGCTAAATTAGTTACTGAAAGTGTTATAGAGAATTTAGCTTGTTCTAAAAACAATAATTTTATTGATAAGAGAAGGGAATTTTATAGATTTAAAAATCTTAGTAATGAGCAAAGAAATGAACTTATTGACGTAGATGATAAATATGGAAAGATAATATGTATGTGTAATCTTGTTACTGAAGGTGAGATTGTAGATTGTATTAGAAGGCCTTTAGGAGCTAGAACTTTAGAAGGTGTTAAGAGAAGAACTGGAGCGACTTTTGGAAGATGTCACGGTGCTGGTTGTATTAGTAAAATTATAAATATTTTAGCTAGAGAACTTGATAGAAAGCCAACTGATATAGTTGAAGATTCACGAAATTCTAATTTATTGGCATCTAGAATAAAAGAGTTTGGTGATATTTAAAGGAGTGGTTGTTATGAAGAAAGATATTTTTACAAGTGTTGTAAGGCTTAGAGGGTCTAAAAGACATAATGTAGTATCTGTTAAGAGTAGTAAGCCAGTTGATTTGGAGTTATGGATAGAATTTTCAAAAGTGCTGAGTAGATTATATATGAGTGTTCCTACTCAAATTGGAGATGTTGTTTGTAAAAATATTTTGAATACGGGTGTAGACATAGTATGTACAAGAAATTTAGGTAAAGATTCTTAGTTTTAAGAAACACTAGTTATTGGGTAATTCATTAAGAAGTTTTACTATAAGAATTTTTTGTGCTTAAAATTTTTTATAATATAATTCTGAGCATTTAGAATTACAATATAAGAATAAATTTAAATTTATAGAAAATATTTAAAGTATCAAAGTGTTAGGCTATAGTTATTTGATATATATTTTTAGAAGGTTAATTTAAGAAATATAAAAAATAGAAATATTAGCTATGAAGGAAATAAATTTGTTATTCAAAGAAGTTATTGACATTAAAGTATTTGATTAATATAATGGACTAAAGCAATATTGTGATAAACCTATGAGCAGGCTAGTAATAAATTATTTTAATTAAGAGAGTTAGTGGTTGGTGAGAACTAATTTAAGATGTTTATGAATCCACCTGTGAGGGACTGTGAAAATAAGCAGTACGGTATGAATCGTTAAATAAAACAGAGAGGATAAATTATTAAATAATTTATCAACTAGGGTGGTAACGCGGAGTCTTTCGTCCCTTTTATAGGGATAGGAGACTCTTTTTTTATGCTCAAAAGTAGATGAGAATGTTGCGAAAGTTATAATTTATAATGGAGGAATAAATAATGTTAGATTTAAAAAGAATTAGACAAAATCCAGAAGAAATCAAAATTGCTCTAACTAATAGAGGTGAGGATTTTGATGTTGCTGTTATTGATGAATTAGTAGGCTTGGATGAGGAAAGAAGAAAAATATTAGTTGAAGTTGAAGCTTTAAAAGGTGAAAGAAATAAAGTTTCTGCTGAAATTCCAATGAAGAAAAAAGCTGGAGAAGATGTAGCTCCTATAATGGCTGAAATGAAAGAAATAGGAGAAACTATCAAAAATTTTGATATAAAACTTGCTGAAATTAATGAAAGAATAAATTATATAATGTTAAGAATACCTAATATTCCAAATCCAGCTGTTCCAGAGGGTGCAACAGATGAGGATAATGTAGAAATTAAAGTATGGGGAGAACCTACTAAGTTTAACTTTGAGCCTAAAGCACACTGGGATTTAGGTACTGATTTAGATTTATTAGATTTTGAAAGAGCTGGAAAAATTACTGGTTCAAGATTTACTGTTTATAAAGGAAATGGAGCTAGACTTGAGAGATCTTTAATTAATTATTTCTTAGATAAGCATACTTTTGAAAATGGTTATACAGAAATTCTTCCTCCATATATGGTTAATAGAGAGAGTATGATTGGAACAGGACAATTACCTAAGTTTGAAGATGATGCTTTTAAGGTAGATAATGGATATTTCTTGATACCTACAGCAGAAGTTCCTGTAACAAATATATATAGAAATGAGACTTTAGTAGGTGCTGACCTTCCAATTAAGCATGTTGCTTATAGTGCATGTTTTAGAGCAGAAGCAGGTTCAGCAGGAAGAGATACAAGAGGGCTTATAAGACAACATCAATTTAATAAAGTTGAGTTATTAAAATTCTGTAAGCCAGAAGATAGTTATGCGGAATTAGATAAACTTGTTGCAGATGCTGAGTCAGTATTACAAGGTTTAGGATTACCATATAGAATAGTTAGAATTTGCAAAGGTGATTTAGGATTCACTGCTGCACTTAAGTATGATATAGAAGTTTGGATGCCAAGTTATAACAGATACGTAGAAATATCAAGTTGTTCAAATTTTGAAACATTCCAAGCAATGAGAGCTAATATTAAATATAAAGAAACTCCTAATGATAAACCTCAATTTGTTCATACATTAAATGGATCAGGGGTAGCTATAGGTAGAGCTCTTGCAGCGTTACTTGAAAATTACCAACAAGAAGATGGTTCTGTAGTTATACCAGAAGTCTTAAGAGACTATATTAGATGTGATATTTTAAAATAAAAATTCATTTAAATTTAATCTATATTTATAAAGTGAAAAATAATGCTAACAAGGTATTTTGTTGGCATTATTTTTTTTAGATTGAAGCCTTTTAGTACCCTATTAATTTGTGTATAATTTATGATATAATAGGCATATTTAAGAAGATTTTAAATCTTAGATTAAATAAAAATCGAATTATAGAATAGCAAAGGAGGAAAAATTACTAATTTATAGAAAAATATATTTAGTAATTATGAATAATATGAATAAAACTAAAATTATAAGTTTATTAGGTGTAGCTGCTATGACAACAACAATTGTTGCACCAACAGCTACACCAACAACACAAACAAGTAAAAATACAAAATCTTTAGATAATAGCTCTTTACATAATGATACAAATAGTTCTAACTCAAAATCTTCTGATCCTAATACTACAAATAATCAAGAACCATCTAATAGAAATCAAAATACATCTAATGATACACCTAATCAAAAGTCTTCTAATAATGAAATTACTCCAAAAGATACTAATATGAAAAATGATAATACAAAGGTGGATAGTAATGCTACAGGAAAAAATGATAATAATAGTAGTACACCTAAAGGTGAGAATGACAACACTAATATAAAAGGTGATAACAATAGCTCAAATCAAAATAAAACAGATTCAATAAATAAAAGTAAAGATTTAAAAAATCAAATTCCTAAAGCTGTACAACTTAATATGACAGGAAAAACTCCTATTGAACAAGCATCACTTAATATCAATAATGTATGGGAACAGCCAATAGGTAATATAAGTTTTAATTCTAAAACAATGACGCTTAATGTTTCAGAAAGTTGGGCAGAAACTAATCCTTATGCAAGTAGTACTGAACCTTTATTTAAAATATCTTTAATTAATTCAAAAGGGATGGTTACTAAAAGTGTGACTTTTAATGGATCTAATCGTAATCCAGAGGCACTTTTAAGTGAATTTTCAAATTTACCGTTTCAGTATGGGGATAAACTTGTTGTAACTTATATAAATAAATCTGCAAAAATTAATGTAACTGGGTTAAGTGAAAATGGTACAGTTAGTTCTTCAGCCTATAATGTAGGTACAACGACAGCGTTTAATATAGATAAAACAGGACTTAGTATATTTAATAATGAAAAATTAAATGTTAACCCCTTACCTATAGAGGGAGCTTCTAATATAGTGAAAACGTGTACTGTTACTGGTACAACGACTCCAGAATCAGAGGTTACAGTATTAGTTGGAGGAAAAACTTTTACTACGCAGGCAAATTATGTTGGAACTTTTTCTGTTCCAATAACAGATGAAAGTGGTTTAACAGCTGAAACATCTATTACAGTATGTGTACCAGGGCAAGTTCCAGTAACTGTGTATCCAACTGCAGTTCCTAATCTTGGAATTAATAAAGCTAGTATAGTAACTAATGCTAATTGTCATTTAACTGGAGAAACAATGAGTTTTAATCCTACTACTTTTAAAATGAGTGTTAGTGAAAGTGGAACAAATCAATTTTCAGCGAATCTCATTAGTAATGGAGTACCAACAGCTAAATCTGAAACGTCTTATTTTAATGGTTTTAGTGGTGGTTCAGATATAAATAATGCATCTTTTAAATATGGAGATATTTTAAGTCTTTATCAAAGTAATGAAAGTGAAATTCTTTGGGGAAATACAACTATAAATACAGGAGCAAGTAGTAGTACTTTAAATACAGGGCAGTTTGAATATTATAGAGTGGAACCAACAGGTCTTGTTCCTGTTGAAAATAAAAATTTAACTATAAATAATCCGTCATATGGTGGACAGTCTGCTATTGATATTAGTGGAGAAACACAAGCAAATGTAAATGTAAAAATAAGTGTAGGAAGTTATACTACAACTGTAAGATCAAACTCTAAGGGACAATATATTGCTAAAGTTCCAGCGAATGATATGAGTGTTGGTGATGTAATTTCTGTGTATGTTAATGGAGATAATTTTGGACAAATTATCTATAATTACTCACCTAGTTATGCTTTGTATTCAAGTAAAATACAAGTTTCTAATTATTATGGACAGCCAATTTTTAATATAGGATTTAATCCAGCTGATTCAAAATTTACAGCTGCTAAAAATATAACTTATTATAATTATAGCGGAGGTCAAGAAACTGGAAATACTGTTGGTACATTTTATACTAATAGATTAACTTTTAAACTTATAAATCCTAAAACAGGAGAAGTTAAGGATACTTTTTCTACAAATCAATTAAATGATAGTAGTGCATTCATTAATCAAATTAATGGGAAATCCTTTGAAAATGGAGATATTTTAGAAGTTTCATATGCACCGAGTCTTTTGAATGTTAGTGTTTCTAATGGTACTTCAAGTATTGGAAATTCAACATCAAGTAATCAATATTTTGAAATAACAAATGCAGGACTTGTAGATATTAGTAATAAATTTATTCCTGTTAATCCAGTAGATATTTTGGGTAGTGGAGCTACTAGTACTAATATAACTGGAACAGTAAAGGCTAATGAGAATGTAATGGTAACAATAGGAGATAAAACGTTTAGTGGAACAGCATCTTCTAATGGTAATTTTAGTATACCGGTAACTTTACCTAATGGTTTTAATGAAAATACTAATATAGTTGTGACAGCAGATGGATATATACCTACAAATGCAAAACTTGAATATGGAAGTAAGGTTAGTATACAAAATAGTTTTATTAATTTCTATAGTCAAGGAAGTACTTCCAATATTCAATCAAGTATAGGTTTTGATCCTACAAATATGAAATTTACTGTTCAAAACTATGTTGATAGTCTTGGAAATGGAAGTGCAAATTATTTTACTTTAGGACTTTATAATCAAGATGGAACAGCAGTTATAAATCCTACAGGGATTAATAATGGTTCAACATCAGCTATAAGTAATTTGTTAAATGGGAAGTTATTTAAATATGGAGATGTTATAAGTCTTGCTTATAATCCAAGTTTATCTATCCCTGTAGCACTTAATAATCAGAGTGTAATAGCAAATATAACTGGTAATACAGAGTATTTTGAAATTACAAAAAATGGACTAGTAAGAGTTAATTTTGGAGAAAAAATATATATTCAAAAGGTTAGTTGGAATGACAATAATTTAGTAATGAATCTTGCGCCATCTATGGGAAATAATTTAAGTCTTACAAACGGAAAAGTTGAAATTTTAAATTCTTCTAATAAGGTTATAACTACGTCAGCTATAGCTAATGGGACTGTGGAGTTTACTGAGAGTCAATTAAAAAATCTTAGCAATCAAAGCGATTATAAATTTATGGTTAATATTTCAGGAAAAACATTGCCTATATATGTAGATAGTAATATTTTTAGTAGTGCAAATTACAAGCTATTTACGAATGCGAGTGGAGAATTAGAGATAGAGATAAATCATATAAGTTATCCAATAAGTAATGCTAATGATATTGCAAGTTATAGTAAAACTTTAAGCACAGCTGTTACAGACGGAATTAAAAATAATGATGCGATGAATAGCACTTTAGGGAATGCAAAAGCGATGGGAGATGTTATTGCAAATGCATTTATAAATAGATTTGGAGTAGAAAATCTTCAAAGTTTTTATAATGAAAGTTCAAATAATGCAGCATTTATAAATTGGGTTTTAAATAATGATGTGGCGATGAGTGAATATTTACAAGCGACTAATATAGGTCCAGCTAACATTAATAGCCTTCAAATTTGGTCAGATATATGGAATGAGTATACTAATTCGCATAGTGGATTTAATTTAAAACTTGCAATTGCAACAGCTATTGCTAATGAAACTACTATTTATGATTGCTTTAATGGAGATGCTGTTGGTAGTCCTGTTGTTAGATATAACATATTTGAAACTTTAAATGAACAAGGTGGTATGGTTAAAGGATTTGATACATTAAATGTTAAACTTTTAGAAGCTGTTGTGGATGTTCCTATAACAAATTCACAAATAGATGAAATGAGAAGTTTACTTTTACAAAATCATAATAACTTAGTTACTAGCAATGATTTATCAGGTACTGATTACACTATAAATTATACTTTTAGAAATCCTTATAATGGGGCTAGTATATTTGGAAGTTGGGAGAAGTTTTATGGTCCTAATGCAACTGTTGCAGATGTATTTAAGATAGGGGGAGTTTGTGGTTCAATTTCTAGATTAGGTTCTGTTGCTTGTAGAGTATTTGGAGAACCATCACATCAAATGGGAGAACCAGGACATGATGCTTTTTACTCTTATGATATACAAAATGGTCAGTGGTATTCAGAGTATGGAGAAACAACAGTTGCAAATGCTACTGGATTTGATGTTAGTGGCTGGTCAAATGGACTTGCGTTAAATAGTTACATTGTAACATACAATGCTATTTATGCCGCAGCTAACAATGCACAATTGACTAAATCAAATAAGTATCTATGGATGGCAAATTCAGAACTTTCATATAGTTTAAAATTACAAGCAATAAATAATGCTATACAAGCACAACCATTAAATGTGGAAGCATGGCTTGCAAAAATTAATTTATTAAATAGTAATTCTAATACTACAGCACAGGATTATATAAATCTTTCAAATGAGTTAATGAGTGCATTAAAAGATTATCCGGAGCCTATGTTTGATTTACTTGTTAAGTTTAATAAACATTTATTACAAGTTGGAACAACTACAGAATACAATAATTTTGTAAATGCTGTTACTAGTAATCTTAAAAACATGGCAGCAAATGGAGACTCAAGTCAACAAACTCAAGCTAATAGGGTTTTAAATGATGGATATATGACACAATATGGATTTGTATCAAATCAATCTAAAGTTCTAGGTCAAATAAATATTAATAGTTGGCAGAGATCACAACCTACTGTCAGTATAGAGTTTGTTGGTAATAAAACAATTGCAACGGGATTACATACTTGGCTTGCTAGTAGCAATCAAACTGGTGTGAAGATGAATTTTTTTGATGCAAATATGAATGAAAAAAAATCTATAAATATGGGTGGAGAACAGTTTGGTACTGATATGGTTAATTCTGTGAATGGGATTCCTTTTGAAGATGGTGACATAATAGAGGTACAATATGCTCCTGGAGATTATAGTAATGGTTATTTATCTTTTGAAAATTCTAGATTAACAACTCAAAAGGTTCCTAATTTAGTTGCATTCCAAGTTACAAGTAGTGGATTGAAAGTTTTAAATGGTTCATATACAGCACCAAATGGGAAAGAGTATAATTTTTATAGTGGATTTAAAAATACAACTAAAGGTGTTCAATATTGGATTTTTGGAGTTCCTCAAAAAGGAATGCAAACAATAGATGGAAAGCAATATTATTTTAACAATGAAGGAATAATGCAAACAGGACTTCAAACTATTAATAATTATGGATACTATTTTAATAAAGATGGAGTGATGCAAACAGGATGGCAAACTATAAATAATCAAAGATATTACTTTGGAAGTAATGGTGAAGCAAATCCAGGATATCAAATTGTTGATGGAAAGCAATATCTTTTTGCTAATAATGGACTAGAAATACAAAATGCAATACCTAATTCTGATATGAAAATAAGTTCATATTCAACAGAAGAAAATAATTCAACATATTCAGCTAATAATATTATAGATGGTAATATAAATAATAACTGGCAAAATTCATGGAGTGGGACAGATACAAATCCATATGTAACTATAGAACTTAATAATGTCTATAAACTAAATGATTTAATTTGTTTTCCAAGACAAGATGGTGGATGGAATGGAAATATTTTAAAATATAAAATTCTTGTAAGCTTAAATGGTAAAGATTTTACTCCTGTTACACAAGGGGATTGGGTATATTCTTACTCAAGTCAATCACAATTTGCTAATTTAAATGGAGTAAAAGCTAAATATATAAAAATTGAAAGTGAAGAAGGTATATCAAACTTAGCAACTATCTCAGAAGTTGTTTTAAGTGGTAATCTTGTGAATTCTGCAAGCAGTTCAGAGCCAATAAATAAAACTGCTCTTATAACAGATATTTCAAAAGCAAGTTCTATATTAAGTGATACAAAATCTTATACAACAAACAGTTTACAAGCCTTAACTAAAGCTGTGCAAAATGGTGAGACAGTTAATAAAAATTCTAATTCGACACAAAGTCAAGTAACTGCAGCAGAAAATGCAATTACTGATGCAATCAAAAATCTTCAGGTGAATAAAGCAAGTCTTGTGAATGAAATAAACGTAGCAAAAGCAAAACTTGAAAATAAAGCAGAGTATTCAGCATCAACAGTGACTGCATTAAATAATGAATTAGCAAATGCGGTTAGCGTAAATAACAATGCTAATGCAACAGTAAGTGAAGTAGCAAATGCAGTTCAAGCATTAGAAAATAGTGTTGCAGGATTAAGAGCGAATAAAACCGCTCTTGCACAAGAAATTAATGAAGCTAAAGGTTATGATAGTAATCCTAATAGTTACAGTAAAAACAGTCTTGAAACTTTAGGTAGTGCAATCAGTAGTGCAGAAAAAGTGATAGAGAATGCGAACGCAACACCACAAGAA
>JBOGCE010000014.1:0-11453 GCA_051656585.1 Sarcina sp.
AAAAACTTACCAACAACAATAGGAAAAACAAAACAAGATATAGTTTATAACTATACAATGAACCAAGGTAAGATAACAACAGAGGTAATGGGACCTGATAATAAAGTAATTACAAGCTCAGTAAGTACACAAAATGGAAATGTTAATACACCATACAACGTAGTTAACGAGCAAATTCCAGCAGGATATCATATAACATCTATTACAGTAAATGGTGTTACTACAGACGTAAATAATTTATCTGATTTATTAATAAATGATGGATCACAAACAGTTATTTATCATATTGCTAAAAATGAAGAGCAAAAAGCTACAGGTACTGTAAAAGTAGAGATTGAGAATAGTAATGGAACAGTAATTCAAAGTAGTACTACTAATGGAATTGTGGGAACACCGTATAAAAACTTAATACCAAGTGGTAAAGTTGCATATACTACTGTTAATGGAGTTAAGAATGGAAGTATTCCATCTACAATTGTTAAAGGCGAAACTACAATAATTTATCATTTAGAACCAACAACTACACCAATACCTAAACCAACACCAGTTGTTAAAAAAGGTATAGTGAATATTAAAATAGTTAATCAAAATGGAGAAGTTATAGGAACTGCAAGTCATGAAGGGGCTGTAGGAAGCGATTTTAATCCAATAACAATACCAAATGGAGATACAATAAATAATATTACTGTAAATGGAAATAGTGTAAGTAATGCACCTACAACTATTGAAAATGGAACAACAAATATTGTTTACCATGTCACAGTTCCTGTTAAACCACAACCAGTAGTTAAAACAGGTAAGGTAATTATTAAAGTAGTTAATCAAGATGGAACAGTTATTGAACAATCTAATCAAAATGGAAAAGTAGGTAGTACTTTTAATCCAATAACAATACCAAGTGGAGATACAATAAATAATATTACAGTGAATGGAAATAGTGTAAGTAATGCACCTACAACTATTGAAAATGGAACAACAACTATTATTTATCATATAACAACTCCTGTTAAACCACAGCCAGTAATTAAAACAGGTAAGGTAATTATTAAGGTAGTTAATCAGGATGGAACAGTTATTGAACAATCTAATCATGAGGGAGCTGTAGGAAGTAATTTCAATCCAATAACAATACCAAGTGGAGATACAGTAAATAATATTACAGTGAATGGAAATAGTGTAAGTAGTGCACCTACAACTATTGAAAATGGAACAACAACTATTATTTATCACATAACAACTCCTGCTAAACCACAGCCAGTAATTAAAACAGGTAAGGTAATTATTAAGGTAGTTAATCAGGATGGAACAGTTATTGAGCAGTCTAATCATGAGGGAGCTGTAGGAAGTAATTTCAATCCAATAACAATACCAAGTGGAGATACAATAAATAATATTACAGTGAATGGAAATAGTGTGAGTAGTGCACCTACAACTATTGAAAATGGAACAACAACTATTATTTATCATATAACTACACCAGCTAAAAAGGTAAATAAGAATACATTACAAATAATTGTTAGAACAGAACAAGGGCAAGTTATAAGTGATACAAATTCATTGGTTAAAGATGGAAGTGTAATTCAAGGAATAACAGTTCCTAAAGGTTATCATTTAGTTAGCACAGTAGCTAGTGTTAATGGTAATAATGTATCAACTATTCCTACAACTGTTGAAGGAAATACAAAGATTATATATACAATTGAACCAAATACTCAACCACAACCACAAAAACCAGTTACTAATGATGGAAGTGTTACTATTAAATATGTATATAATGGAAAAGTAATAAAGGAATCTAATTATAATTCAAGTGTAGGTACACCTTTTGAAATTGGAAGTACTCCAAATGGATATAAAATAACTTCAATAGATGTAAATGGGCAAGAAACAACAAATGTTCCAACAACTATTCAAGATGGTAAAACTTCTATAATAATTAATTTAACAAAACCAGAAGTTAATATTCCACCTAAAGTAGAAAATGGTGAAGTTAGCATAAAAATTGTTACTGAAAATGGAAAAGTTCTTTATGATAATAATAGTAATGTTAAAATAGGTACAAATATACAATTACCTAAAATTCCAGCAGGATATCATCTAGTAAAAACTGTGATTGCTATTAATGGTAATGGAACAAATAATATGCCAACAAAAGTTGTTGAAGGAAAAACTATAATAGTTTATACTGTTGCAAAAAATGCAATTCCTACAATACCTATTGTTAAACCGGATTCAAACAATAACAATAATTTAACAAATGGTAACGGAGTGAAACAAACATCAAATTCTACTCAAAAAGAAAATAATGGAGTGAAAAATAATTCAAGTAGCAATGTTAATAGCTTGAATAATAGCAGCAGTACTAATAGTTTAAATAATGACAATAGTACAGTTAATATGCAACCTATTAGTAGTAGTTCAAGTGAACCACAAACTCCACAAAATATAAATAATAATCAATCTACAACAATTACAACACAGAGTCAGAGTAAAATAACAAGTCTTCCAGACACAGGATTATCAAGCTTAGCAAATAAAAATACTAAGAGTGATGTTGCTGGAGCAGCAGGATTATTAGGAGTTTTATTAGGCTTATTAGAGATTATTAGAAGAAAGAAAAAATAATTTTATTTTTAGTAGAATAGTAAAATAAAAAGTTAAACAAATAAAAAAATGGCATTTTCGAATGCCATTTTTTCTGTATAATTTTTTTCACCCTTGAAAACCTAATAATAAGTCATTATAATAGTTAATTGTAGGTGATAATAGTTATTTGTTTTAGTTTTATAAACTACACAAAGGAGAAATTAGTATGGAAATAATGGAAAAAAGACCAATAGATTCAAAAATAATAACAAGTGAGGTTGTATGGCCTCATAAAGCGAATATAGCTGGAAATATGCATGGTGGAGAAATTATGAAAATGATGGATTCAACAGCATATGCATCATCAAGAAGATATGCTAATAGTAATACAGTTACTGCTAGAGTTGATGAGTTAGAATTTCATTTACCTATATATATAGGAGACTTAATAACTTGTACTGGACAAGTGGTTTATGTTGGAAGTTCTTCAATGCAAATAAAAGTAGTTGTTGAAGCTGAAAGTTTAGAGTGTAAAGATGTTTGTTATAAAAATGTAGCTCTTACAGCATATTTTACTATGGTTGCATTAGATGAACATAGTAAACCTAAAAGAGTTCCAAAATTAATTTTAGAAACAGAAGAAGATAAGAAAAACTACGAAGAAGGAAAAAGAAGATACGAAGAACAAAAAGCTAAAAAGAAACTTTAAAATAAAAATTAAAAAATAAAAAGAAATTTCAAAGCTAAGTAATTAGTTTTGAAATTTCTTTTTATTTTAAGGGAAATAAATTTATAGTAAATAGCGTAAAATCTAGTGGGGATGTAAGCTTACTTATTTAAGTTTTTGGTCTTGAATATATCTTACAATGATTTCAGAACTCACTGCTCCTTGTGGATGTAGTAGTTCAATTATATAGAACTAGAAAATAGGTAATTAGATAGTCAATTTAAAAAATAGAAAACTTTTGTTGATTAAAAATATGTATTTAAAATATTCTGAATATATAAAAAAATTTATGTAAAACGATAAAGAATTTTAGCAAAAAAACTTTAAAAAAAGTAATAATAAGATATCTAAAGTGAATACATTTATACAAAAGGAGGGATTATATATGGATTTTAAAGAGTTTATAAAAAATGATAGAGAAAATCGCAATAAATATAAATTTGAAGGTACATTTTTAGAGTACTTAGAGTTAGTGAAAGATAATCCTGATATAACAAAATTATCTCATAAAAGGATTTATGATTTAGTTATGGAACAGGGGTTTGAAATTTTAAAGCCTGAGGAAAATCCAAAGATAAAGAAGATTTATGGAAATGAAAAAATTAAAAAATATAATTTCTTTAAAGATGACTTCTATGGGATAGATAAGGTTGTTATGAAACTTATGAACTATTTTTATTCAGCATCTATGAAAGGAGAGGAATCAAGACAAGTTTTATATCTTGTGGGTCCAGTAGGGGCTGGCAAATCTTCTCTTGTAGAGTCTATTAAAAAATTATTAGAAACTGCACCACCTATTTATAGTATTAAAGGTTGTCCTATGCATGAAGAGCCTATGCATTTGATTCCTAAACATCTTAGAAAACAATTTGAGGATACATTAGGAGTTCAAATAGAGGGAGATTTATGTCCGGTATGTAAGCATAAACTTATGAATGAATACAATGGAGAATATGAAAATGTACCAGTAGAGACTAAACATTTTTCTATACGTTCAAGAAAAGGAATAGGTGTAGTTCCGCCGGTTGATCCTAATAATCAAGATACAAGTATACTAAATGGTTCTATTGATATTTCAAGAATGGATATGTATGCAGAAGATGATCCAAGAATCTTCTCATTAAATGGAGCTTTTAATGTTGGTAATAGAGGAATGGTTGAATTTATAGAAGTATTTAAAAATGATGTTGAATATCTACACACTATTATTACTGCAACACAAGAAAAATCTATACCTTCACCAGGAAAAGGTTCTATGATTTATTTTGATGGTCTTATTATAGCTCACTCAAATGAAGCAGAATGGAATAGATTTAAATCAGATCATACAAATGAAGCTATTTTAGATAGAATTGTAAAGGTAGAAGTTCCATATTGCCTAGAATTAAATGAAGAAAAAAGAATATATGAAAAAATAATTAAGAAATCTAATTTTAATGCACATATAGCACCACATACTATAGAAATTGCTGCAATGTTTGCTGTATTATCAAGACTTGTTCCATCTGTTAAGGTTGATCCTATGACAAAACTTAAAATCTATAATGGAGAAGACATTGTGGAAAAAGGTGCAACTAAGAGAATTGATATTACAGAACTTAAGGAAGAAGCGGGACCTATGGAAGGAATGAAAGGTATATCAACTAGATTTATTGTTAAAGCAATAGATAATGCTTTATCTAATTCAGAATCAAACTGCATTCATCCACTTAGCATAATGGAAAGTGTTATAAAATCAGTTAAGGATTTAGATATAGCGCAGGAAGATAAGAAGAAATATCTAGGTTTTATACAAGATACTATTAGGAAAGAATATAATAAAATTCTTGAAAAAGAGATTACAAAAGCCTTTATTCATTCATTCAAGGAACAAGCAGAAAGTTTATTTAATAATTATTTAGATAATGCTGAAGCTTATATAAATAAAAATAAAATAAAAGATGGTTCAACAGGAGAAGAACTTAATCCAGATGAAGAATTTATGAGAAGTATAGAAGAACAAATAGGAATTTCGGAGGCTTCAGCTAAAGGATTTAGAGCTGATGTGACATCTTATATGTTCTATTTAGTTAGAAGTGGATCACAAATAGATTATAAATCTTATGAGCCTCTTAAAGAAGCTATAGAAAAGAAACTTACTGCATCAGTTAAAGACTTATCAAGAATTATAACAAAATCAAGAGTTAGAGACAAAGAACAAGATGCTAAATATAGCACTATGGTAGCCGAGATGGAGAAAAATGGATACTGTCCTCATTGTTGCGATATCATACTCAAGTATGCTGCTAATAATTTGTGGAAGGACTAAATTTAAATGGCAATTTTCAGAGATCAGTTAGATAATCAGGTTGAACATGATAGAGCTATTGAGGATAGAAGAAGGCATAGACAGTTAGTAGAAAAGTCTATAAAAGAAAATTTAGGAGATATACTTTCAGAAGAAAGTATAATTGGTGAAAGTAAGAATAAAAAATTTAAAATTCCTATACGAGGGATAAAAGAATATCAATTTATATTTGGGAGAAATAACTCTGGAGTTACGACAGGAAATGGTGATGAAAAAAAAGGAGATAGAATAGGATCAGCTGGAGATGCAAAACAAGGACAAGGTGCTGGCGGACCAGGAAATGAAGAAGGTAAAGATATATACGAAACAGAAATAACTTTAGATGATTTATTAGATTATATAGTAGAAGATTTAGATTTACCAAATTTAGATAGAAAAAAATATTCTGAAATAATTGTAGAAAGTAGAGGGAAAAGAAGAGGATATCAAAGATATGGTATAAGACCAAGATTAGCTAAGAAGAAAACAGTTATGTCAAAGTTAGCTAGAAAGCAAGGTAAAAAAAGAGCTTTAGATGAACTTGGTGAAAATAAGGAAATCGAAAGATTTCCTTTTAGAGAAGAAGATCTTAGATATTTTAGAGTAACTAAAAAACCAAAGAAAGAAAGTAATGCTGTTATGATATTTATAATGGATGTATCTGGATCTATGGATAGTAGTAAAAAATATCTTGCTAGATCATTCTTTTTTGTATTATCAAAGTTTTTGAGAAGAAAATATAATAATCTTGCATTTGAGTTTATTTCACACACTACAGTTGCTAAGAGGGTTAATGAATATGAATTTTTCCATAAGGGAGAGTCAGGTGGAACTTATATTTCGTCAGGACTTACAGAAGCACTTTCTTTAATAGAAGAAAAGTATAGTCCAAATCGATGGAATATATATCCTTTTTATGCCTCTGATGGTGATAACTGGAGTGAGGATAATGAAAAAGCACTACAAGCAGTAAATGATTTATGTGAAATTTCAAATTTATTTGGTTATGCAGAGCTTTTACCATCAACTTATTCAACTACAATGTACTATAGATTTAAAAATGAGATAAATCAGAAAAATTTTGTTCCTGTAGTAGTTAAAGAGAAAAAAGATTTATGGGTGGCCTTAAAAGAAATGCTATCAAAAGAACTTAATGAGGATGACTAAAAGGAGGGTGAACTATGGATTATTTATTAAAAGACTTAGAAGAGTGGAATGAAAAAATAGAAGAAATAGTAAAAGAATTTGGACTTGATTGTTATCCTCAAGAATTTGAAATTATAGGATATAATGATATGTTAGCGTATGAATCATATGTTGGTATGCCATCTAAATATCCACATTGGAGTTATGGAAAAGCTTATGAAAAAAATAAAACTTTATATTCTTTGAATATGACAGGTTTACCTTATGAAATGGTTATAAATTCTGATCCAAGTCTTGCATATCTAATGAGAGATAATACCTTATTATTACAAATACTTACTATTGCTCATGTATATGGACACAATGATTTCTTTAAAAATAATAGATTATTTAAAGAAGGTACTAGAGCAAAACAAACTTTGGAAATGTTTAAGCTAGATGCAGAAATAATCAGAGGATATATAAATGATCCTAGTATAGGATATGAAGAAGTAGAAAGAGTGCTAGATGCTGCACATGCCATAAGATATCAAGTTCCTAGAGTTGTTGGTGTTAAAAAGCTTAGTAATGATGAAATTAAAGAAAATATTTTAAATGAATATATGCAAAAAAGAGAACAAAGAAGTATATTAGATCCTTATGAAGTAATAGATTTACCAGACGTTAGTAAAATTCCATTAGAGCCAGATGATGATTTGATGTTGTTTATAATGACATATGGCGATTTACAAGAGTGGGAGAGAAATATTTTAAGTATTGTTAGACGTGAGAGTATGTATTTTATGCCACAGGTTGAAACCAAAATCTTAAATGAAGGTTGGGCAAGTTTTTGGCACTATAATATTTTGAAAAAACTTAATCTTTCTGATGGTTTATATTTAGAATTTATCAAAAGGCATAATGATGTAATATCGCCAATTCCATATGGTTTAAATCCATATTTTATTGGATTCAAGATTTTAGAGGATATAGAAAAACGCTATGGAAGAGAAAAGCTTTTCGAAGTAAGAGCTTTAGAAAGAGATAATTCTTTTATAAGGAAATATCTAACTAAAGAGCTTTGTGAGGAATTAGGTCTTTTTAAATATGCTAAAAAAGGATTTGATATTGTTGTAGATGAAGTTGCTGATGAAGATGGATGGATGAAAATAAGAGATATGATAGCATCAGAATGTGGATATGGGACAATACCTTATATTAGAGTTTTAGAGCTAAATAAAAAAGATTATTCTCTTAATTTAGAACATGTTTTTGATGGAAGAGAACTTGATGCTATGTATACAAAGCGAACATTAAAACATATACAACAATTATGGAAAAGAACAGTGACATTAACCACTAGAAATAAAGAGGGAACAGAAGTTGTTTATCTTTGTGATGATAAAAAGATAAATCAAACTCTTTATAAAAATGATTAATAAAAAAATTTTATTAAATTTAGGAGTTTAAGTATACTTAAGCTCCTTTTTTCATAATTTTAAATTAGATAAGAGTTTTGCGAGTGAATTATTTCGTATATATAAAAAAGTTCTTATAGTTCATGTATTGAAAAAAAGTTTGTATATTTCAAATAAGATTTTAGTTGTTTTATTATAATTAAGATTAGATTTGTAGAATAGAAGTGGAGGCGTTATGGGGTCTAGAATACTTTATGAACAACATTGCAGAGATATAAATGGATTAGTTGATATATTAGGGAAGTATGTAAACTCTTATAGACTTCTCATTGGTAGTGCTGGAGAATTAAATTCCATAGCTTTAGCTAAAAAAAGCGATGTGAAAGACACATTAAAAAGGGTAGAAGAGCTTGGAGAACTTATAGATTGTCTTGTGGATACGTTAGATATAATACAATGTAATTATATTGAATATATTAAATTAAAAAGCACTTTATTACAGGTTGAAATAAGTAAAGATATTATATTTACAGAAATAGATAATGAACTTAATTTTCAAAATAGCACAAGAGAAGAGGAATAAAAAAATAAGCCATCTTATGATTAATGGCTTATTTCTTTATAATTTTTTTAGTTTTATTTTACTTACCATTAGATAAGCAAATATTATTAAAAGTACAAATGGAATATACGGATTTAAAAAGTTAAATCCTGCTGTTATTAATGCATATATTGCCATTGCAACTCCTGCAACTGTAATAGGAACTCCTCTAAAGTCACCATCAAATTCAGTTACATTATATCTTGCAAGTCTAAACGCTCCGCAAATAGGAAAAGCTAATAATATTGCGTAGCCTAGTATTCCAAATCCTATAAAAGTTTCAAAGTTGAATAAAATGAAGCAAAGAATAGCAGGTGCAACTCCAAATGATACTAAATCTGCAAGTGAATCTAATTCTTTTCCAAGTTCACTTGACACATTAAGATATCTAGCAATTCTTCCATCGTATCTATCAACTATAGCAGCTATAATTATTAGGACTGCTGCTAATATAAATTTCTCATTAAATGTTGCTAACAAAGAAAGTATACCACACCCTAAATTTATGAATGTGAATATATTAGGTATACAACTTTTCTTCATACCAAATCACTCCTAGTTTTTTGAAAACATAGTTATCTTATTATTAATTATACTATTGATTTTTAAATAAAATAATAACATTAGAAGATATTCTATGCTAAATTATAAAAAAACCTAGTGTCATTAATATGAGAACTATGAAAATAGTCTATTAAATTATATCAGTAAGGATAAATTGTGTAAAGTCGACAATAGATAAATTAAATGGTATAATTTAACCAATATTAATGAATTATGAAGAAATCTTATAAAGTATTAATGATATATTAGTGCTATTTTTTTGTATGTGGAGGTAAAAGTTGAAGAAGGTAAAATTTATTTATAACCCTTATTCTGGTGAAAATGCTATATTAGCTCATTTAGATAATGTAATAAAGATGCATCAAGATAAAGGATTTGCAGTGGTTCCTTTTAGAATAACTAGAGGACATGGAGTTGAAGAAGCTTTTGAGGATATAGATGAAACGTATGAATATATTCTTTTAGCAGGAGGAGATGGAACTGTAGATTCTGTTGTTAATGCTATGAAAGCTAAGAATTTAGATTTTCCAATAGGAATACTTCCAGTAGGGACAGCTAATGATTTTGCTAAATTTTTAGGATTACCAGCAGATATACATAAATGTTTAGAATTAATAATAGGATCAGAACCAAAAGATATAGATCTTGGAATGGTAAATGATAAATATTTTGTTAATGTTTTATCAACAGGATTATTTACTGATGTTTCTCAAAAAACAGATGTGAACCTTAAAAATACTATTGGTAAATTAGCATATTATTTAAAAGGATTAGAGCAAATACCTAATTTTAGAAAGTTAAAGATGAGAATATGTAAGGGTGATGAAGTTGAAGAGCTACATATGTACTTAATGCTTGCTTTTAATGGGCAAACAGCAGGAAACTTCAAACTTGCAACTGAGGCTAAAGCTGATGATGGGTTGCTAGATATAATTGTTTTTAAAGCAGTTAGCGTACCAGAAGTTATTCATCTCTTTATAAGAGTATTAAAAGGTGAAATTTTAAATGATTCTAGAGTAGAGTATTTTAAAACAGATGATATAATAATTGAATCTTCAGAAGATATTGTTACAGATATAGATGGAGAAAAGGGACCTGATTTTCCATTGCATGTAAAATGTATAAAAGGTGGAATAAAAGTTTTAGGAATAAATTAGAGAAAATTATAATAATTATAAGTAAATTTAATAATGAGGAGGTATGGCTTTGATATTAGCTATTTCATGTTACTTGTTATTGGTACTTATAATTATTTTTTATTTAGCAATATTTTTAAGAAAACGAATACCAAAGAAAATTAAATTAACGCTAAGATGTATTTCTATTTTAGCTATTTTAAGAACTGTTTATATAATAGCACTAGGTTGTTCAGATAAGATTGTTTTGGCTAATTTTGCCAAATATGCAGTTAATTTTGACATTATATATATTTCTATAGCTATAATAACATTATTTTATATTTACTGGAGAAGTGATGAAATTAAATTTGATACTATCAGTAAATTATTTCCTATTATAATTGTAGGTTATTTGGTACTTATGATACCTTTAGAGGGAAAATTTAATTTAGATGTATATTTTGGATATTACTTTGAAATGAGAAATCAAATTTTATTTAAAATTATATATATATGTATTTTCCTAATATTATGTTTTATTATAAGTAGACTTAGACAAAATAAATCTAGTAATATGACAGGTATTTTACTTATATTTATTTTGATAAGTGTTTTAATTGTAGAAAATTTTATGATGATTGCTACAACTAACTATTTTAATTATGCAATTATTAGTGACATAGTATTAATTTGTAATATTGGATACGGTATTAAGAGTCTTGGGGCTGTATCAAAATACTAATATTTAGTGTTTTGGTATGGCTTTTCCATTTTATACGTAAATACGGGTACACGAAAAAAAGCTATATAAAATATAACTTAGGGAATATTTTCCTTTACTGATATAACGATTGTCCTAATCTATTTAAGTTTTTTTTACTTGCATAATTTAAAATATTAAACGCCAAAACTAGAAAAATAATTTGTGCAGTAACTCCTTCAAATCCTCTATATGTAAATCTTCTAAACATTCTACTTTCCTTAATTT
>JBOGCE010000015.1:0-25026 GCA_051656585.1 Sarcina sp.
TATGCTAGTATAATAATTCTTGTAGCTAGGAGAGATGGTCGAGCTGGCTTAAGGCACCGGTCTTGAAAACCGGCGTACGTTTACGCGTACCGTGGGTTCAAATCCCACTCTCTCCGCCATTTTTTTTACCCTTTTTTAAAAAGGTAAAAAATGGAGAATTACTCAAGTGGCTGAAGAGGCGCCCCTGCTAAGGGTGTAGGTCGGGCAACTGGCGCCCGGGTTCAAATCCCGGATTCTCCGCCAAAAACCTAGTTTTTTAACTAGGTTTTTTTATTTTTATAGAAAATTTAAAAATATTATTTAATTTCAAGCTTCTAATAAACAGAGACTTAATTTTTTAGGGGAGTTTTTACACTAACCGATATTAAGTTGAAATTATCGAAGAGGAGATGCTTCTTTAGAGTCTATTTATTGAAGAAGGCGTGTTAGAAATATACTATATATCACATAGATTTATCATTAGTATTTAATGATATAATATTGGGAAGATATAATGGTTAGGTTTTCTTCTACTTACACTTAAAGATTTGGAAGTATGAGAAATTTTGATTATTTTAATTGAAAAACATATTGATTAATATATTTGATATTTAGATATATCGAAGTGTAAATTACTAACCATTTAGCTAAAACTTGAAGTGGGAGTATCCTTAGATTTTTAGAGAAAAAGTGATATCACTATAATTACAAAAGAAGGTGAAGATATATTGAAAAAGAAAATTCCGATATCAGTACATATAGCTAATTTTTGTGGTGGACTTAGCATATTAGGTGGGATAATTACATTTTTATCAGGTATAATTTTAGGTATAATTTCATTGATTGCTGGATTTGTAGCAATAAAAAAATATAAAGAGAGCAAAAAAATATTAATACTACCTAGTTTAGGAATTTTGGTGAGTTTTGCTGCATTTGCTTTATATATGATGATGTGAGCTAAATAGAATTTTATTTTAAATTTAAAAAAAGTAAAAATTTTTTTTGAATTTCGTTATGTAAAATTTTAATACAGAGTTTTTGTGTCTCTAAAACTTAGTAATTTAGGTGATTTAAAACATAATTAAAAAAATTTAATAAAAAATATTTTTTTTGTTGACATATACAGATAGTACTGATATAATAATTCTTGTAGTTCGGAGAGATGGTCGAGCTGGCTTAAGGCACCGGTCTTGAAAACCGGCGTACGTTTACGCGTACCGTGGGTTCAAATCCCACTCTCTCCGCCATATTTTTTTAATAATCAGCTTGGAGAATTACTCAAGTGGCTGAAGAGGCGCCCCTGCTAAGGGTGTAGGTCGGGCAACCGGCGCCCGGGTTCAAATCCCGGATTCTCCGCCAAAAACCTAGTTAAAAAACTAGGTTTTTTTGTTATATTAAAATATATTTTGACTAATATTTTTTTAGTAGATTTTAGAGAATTTTAAAGTTTATATTTTAAATATAATAGTTATTATAAACATGAGATTCAATTTACTTGGAGTTTTTACTTTAGTTGAATGTTAAGCCGAAGTTATATAGGAGTATGTGCTTCAAATATTAATAGGTATTTTGGAATAATTTAACCAATGTATTGTTTTTTCAAAACAAAATATATAGAGTTGCTAGAAAAAAATTTGGTTTGTAGCGAAAAATATTTAAAAATATTAGAAAAAATATATAAAAAAATTTTTTTATTGAAAATATAAAATATATTTTATAGTCCTTCAATAAAATACAAATGTATTTTTATACAGGAATCAATCTTATAAATTTTTTGGATTAAAAAAATAAATAGATATATTTTAGAGAAAAAAGTTTTAAACATAAATGAATTTTATTTAACAACTTTCTAGGTTAATTTTTTTATTTATGAGTAGTGGATTATTAAATATTTTTTATAATAAAAGCGATAATGTAATCAAACATCTTTGATTACATTATCGCTTTTTAAAGTTATATCTCGCCTTTACGTTTTCGTCTAGTGTATCGTATATGAAGTATTAATCCTATAGCTCCAAATAGTACAGGTCCCATTGCTACCCAGAAGGTGTTGGACCAATTTCCACTAAGTCCTGGCTGTATAATTGAGAATATATTAGTAAATGTAACAGCTACGAAACAAATTACTCCTACTATGATTCCCCATGTTTTATTGAAGAAGACATATTCTTTTTTTATTGAATCATTTTTCTTGAATTTGATATAAGCAAATACTATAAATGATATTGGTACAGTACCTGCAACGAATGACATTAGTGTTATTTTATTGAACAGTGATGATACTGAGTTACCACCAAATCCAAGTAATAACATAAATGCAACAACTATTACTGTTTGGATTGCAATCATTGCTGAAGGTAATCCATGTTTATTAGACTTTGTTATTTTCTCTGGTAAAACACCTTTTGGAAGTCCTTCTAATAAGTGTTTTATTGGACTATATATTCTAAGAGGCATAGATGTAAATCCTATTAATACAAGGATGTTAAGGATTCTATTTACCCACATACCAACTTGCATAGCGTTAGCTGGAGACATTCCAAATTCAGTTCCAAGTCTAAAGAATTGTTGTTGAGTTATATAAATTGTATAGTTTGCTAGGTTAACTTTTCCGCCACCAAATGTATCGTTCCAGTTACATACCATACCAGTGATAATGATGATAGAAATATATAAAACCATTATTATTACTGTTGAAAGAATAATAGCTTTTGGTACGTTCTTCTTAGCATTTTTAACTTTATCTACAAGCCCTGCACTGTTTTCCATTCCAGCAAATACAAAGATAGTGAATACCATGAATGCTATCGCGGGAAGTACAGATGAATAGCTTGGGTTCGGCCCATAGAAATAATTTTGTATGTGTGATGGATCGAATCCTTGTGCAAATTTGAAACCAGATAGTGCAAAGACTAAAAGTCCTCCACCCATAATTAATATATGTGAAATTATAACTGTTACGATTGATATATTAGATAAGAAAGTCATTTTTTTAAGTCCTCTAGTAGACATGAATCCTACTATGATCATATAAGCTGCACCTATGATTGCTATTGTTTCAGGTGAATTAAAACCTAGAAAATGCCATGATGCAGTTGTATCTTTACCGAATAGTGCAACAGAAATATTAACTGTAATTGCTGTTGCTGAGAACCATAAGACTACGAAAGATCCATACCATATGAATGTTCCGATTAGACTAAATCTCTCACCTACAGCTGCTGACATCCATGAGTAGATACCACCACTCTTATGTTTGAAAGCAGAACTCATTTCAGCAACTATGAACGAATATGGAATAAAATAAACTATAGCAGCAATTACAACATAGGTTATTGATGCATATCCCATTTGATAATAAATTTGTTGTGCATTTTGTAATCCGTAAACTGTTAAGAAGATAATTCCAACGAAACTCATGAAGGAAATTTTATATTTTTGATCTTCTTCTAGTACTATCTCTTTTGATGAATCTTGCATAATTTTTCTTGATTACTTTCTAAAAATATGTTAATTAATTTTAGAAAAATAACTTTCTCCTTTCGTATATTTATACATATTAATTTATATTTATACACAAATGTGTTAAATTCTTTTAATAGTGACAAAGAACATTATACTATATTTTAACGTTTTTTTAAAGAATATAAATGAAATTTTAATAAACTATAAAATTTTGATGAATATATAAAATTATATGCATTTTATATATTTAGATAGTGAAGTTTTTTTAATGATAAAATTATTTATAATAAAATACGCTCTGAATAAATAATCATATTAATATAGAAGTATTTTAGGGTGATTTATATGGGAAGAGTGAATAGAATAAATAAATTGTTGGAGAATGTGAAAGTTTTAAATTTAAAACTTTCAGATAAGGTTGTGATTTTTAGTGATTGTCATAGAGGGGATGGTAGCTTTAGAGATAGTTTATACCCAAATAGCAATATATATACAGCGGCTTTAAGATATTATTATGAATCTGGTTTTATTTATATAGAAGATGGTGATGGAGATGAACTTTGGAAGTTTACTAAATTAGAAGATATAATGTATGCACATGAAGATGAGTATCAAATATTGAAAAATTTTAAATTAGCTAATAGATTTTATATGATTTATGGAAATCATGATGATATTAAGTCTAAAAAAAGTTTTAGAAAGAAGATTTTAAATAGTAAAAATAATTTAGTAAAAGAATTTTATTTAGATTTAGAAATACATGAAGGAATACTTTTAAATATTGAAGATAAAGAGTATTTGATTTTTCATGGTCATCAAGTAGATTTTTTGAGTTATGAATTTGCTTGGCTTGCTAGGTTTTTGGTTAGATATGTTTGGGGATTTATGAATGGAACGTTGTCTTTTAGAGAAGTTTTAACACCTGCAAAATCGGATAATTTAAGAGAAAAGGTTGATAATAGAGTTTACAAATGGTGTGAAAAAAATCAACGATCAGTTATTATAGGGCATACACACAATACTATTTTTCCAGAATATCATCAAGCACAATATTTTAATGTAGGTGCAGCAGTATTACCGTATTCTGTAACTTGCATCGAAATTCAAAATGGAACTATAGTTTTAGTTAAATGGAGTATTAAGCTGATAAAAAATGGTATTTTAGCTGTTAGAAAGGAACTTGTGTCAAATCCAAGAAATATCTGATAATAAATAGAAATTTATATATTTCTTGTGTTATTCTTTATTTATTATATACTACGAAAAATGCAAATAAATAATAAAGGAGTATTAGTGAATAATGATAAATAGCTAATAAAATATGATATGGATTTTTTTGAGTTAGTACAAAATAGAGAGAGTACAAGAGGATATTTAGATAAAGAAGTTGAAAAAGAAAAAATAATAAAAATAATAGAATCAGCAAGAGTTGCACCATCTGCATGTAATTCTCAACCTTGGAGATTTGTTGTAGTTAATAATAAAGAAAAGAGGGATAGTATAGCTAGGGCACTTTGTGAAAAACTAGTAGGACTTAATAAGTTTGCTATAACTGCACCTGTTTTTATAGTTGTAGTAGGTGAGAAAAGAAATATAACTTCTAAGGTAGGAGAAATTATCAAGAAAAAAGATTATACAGCGATGGATATAGGAATAGCTTCAGAGCATATATGTTTAGCAGCAACAGAGATTGGGCTTGGTACTTGTATGATGGGATGGTTTAATGAAAAGTTGATAAAAGAAACTTTAAATATTCCAAAGAACAGAGAGATACATTTAGTTATTTCTTTAGGTTATTATGAAAATAAAGGTATCAGAAAAAAGGTTAGAAAAAATATAGAAGAAATTATGTTTTTTAATGAATATAATAGCTAAAGAGAAGTCTCCTAATTTTTAAAATTAGGAGTATTTTATTTGATAGTCTTTTATTTTAGGAACATCAATAAAAAATTATAAATATTAGAATAATAAAAGCTTCAGCTAAGTTTTGATTTTAAACAAAAGAAATAAAGTGTAAAATTATCTTATTAGGATAATAATGAAAGAAAATAAGAAATTAAAACTATGCACATTAATCACAGAAACTGTTGATAAGTTATATATGAAATTTAAAAACTGTGGATAACTTTTCGTATTTTGTGAATTAAAATTTTTAGTATAGTAAATTTTCATATAAATAGAGGTGAAGGAATGTCTTTAAGGATTATTTATGGTAGGGCTGGTGTTGGTAAAAGTTCATTTTGTATTAATGAGATAAAGGAAAATATAGAAAATGGAATTACAAATAAAATGATTTTAATTGTTCCTGAACAGTTTACTTTTGAAACTGAAAATAGAATGCTTAGAGTTATAGGAGAAAAATGTGTTTTAAGTGCAGAAGTTTTAAGTTTTAAGAGACTTGCACAACGTGTTTTTAGTAATGATGGGGGAATAACTAAGCAAAGTATAAAGGATGCTGGAAAAAGTATGCTTATACATAAGGTTCTTGATGATGTGATTCCTGACATGAAAGTTTTTGGAGTTGCAGCTAAGAAGGAAGGTTTTATAGATGTTATTGCTACATTAGTTACTGAGTTTAAAAAATATAATGTTGATTCAAAGACACTTATTGAAACTATGGAGAATGTAAATGATAAAGAACTTAAAGAGAAGCTTTCTGATATAGAAAAAATTTTTAGTGGATTTAATGAAAGGCTTTATAAGACATATATAGATGGTGACGATGAGCTAACTATTCTTGCTCAAAAATTAAAAGAAAGTGAACTTTATAGAGATGCTGAGATTTGGATAGATGAATTTACAACTTTTACACCACAGCAAAATGATATTATATTTGAACTTATGAAAAAGGCTAAAAGAGTTAACATAACATTATCTATGGATGATGGTGAGAGTAGTTGTGATTTAAAGGAAAGTGATGTCTATAATGTTACTAAGAGAACAGAAAGAAATTTAGTAAGATTAATGGAGAAAGCTAGTATACCTTTTGAGGGATATGTAAATATAAATAGAGAGGTTCCTTTTAGATTTTATGAAAGTGAGGAACTTGCACATATAGAAAAACAAATATATTGCTATCCATTTAAACAATATACAAGAAATGTAGATGATATAAGGCTTTATAGAGCCAATAATAATTATGATGAAATTGAGTTTGTCGCTAAAGATATTTTGAGGTTAGTTAGAGAAGAAGGATATAGATATAAAGATATCTCTGTTATATGTAGAAGTGTTGATATATATGAAAAAATAGCTACTGTTATATTCGAAGATTATGAAATTCCTTATTATATAGATAAAAAGATAGATGTAGTAAGTAATCCTTTGGTTATTCTTATAACTTCAGCATTTGATGTTATAACTAAAAATTGGTCATATGAAAGTGTGTTTAAGTATCTAAAAAGTGGATTAACAGGAATAGCTAGAACGGATATTGATATTCTTGAAAACTATGTTTTAGCATATGGTATTAAGGGGGATAAGTGGAAAATTCCAGAATGGACTTACTATAGTACAAGTAGCTTTAAGAGTGAGGAAATAACTCCAGATAAGGTGGCATATTTAAATACAATTAATGATATTAAATCATATGTTGAAGAGCCTCTTAGGATATTAGAAACAAAATGTTCTAAGAAAGGGACTTTAAAAGATTATGTTATAGCACTTTATGAATTTCTTGATGAAACGGGTGTTTTAAAAAGAATGGAGGATAAAGTTTCTCATTTTGAAGAGTTAGAAATGCAGGATAGAGTTAAAGAATACTCACAAATTATAGATATTCTTATGGAGGTGTTAGATCAAGCGGTTGAAGTGCTTGGTGATGAAAAGGTAGATAAAAAAGAATTTATAAAAATATTGAATGTTGGCTTTGCAAAGTATGAAATGGGAGTTGTACCTGTTGCATTAGATCAAGTTAATATAGGGGATATAACAAGAATTAAAAGTAGAGGAGCAAAGGCAATTTATATTATAGGAGCAAATGATGGTGTATTGCCTACATCTAATTTTGAAGAGGGGATTTTATCTGATAGAGATAGAAATATTCTTGGAGAGCTTGGAGTTGAGCTTGCATCAGACACTAGAACTAAAGTGTTTGAAGAGCAGTTTTTAGTTTATACCGCTCTTACAATTGCTAAAAATTATTTAGTTATAACATATCCGTTAGCTGATTTTGAAGGAAAAGCATTAAGACCATCTATAATAACACATAGAATAAAAAAATTATTTCCAAAATTAAAGGAAGAAAGTAATGGATTTAATCTTAGCAGAAAATATGATGAGTTTTATGATATAAGTTCAAAATCTCCTACATTTAATGAACTTATAGGAGCGATAAGAAGAGATTTTGATTATATGGATACTGGTGCTCATTGGGATGAGGTATATAAATACTTTTCTTCTAAAGAGGAATGGAATAGAAAGCTTGATAATGTTATTAAAGGACTTAAATATTCAAATATAGAAAGTACTATTTCTAAAGAAATGGCAAGAAAGTTATATAGTAATGAACATGGTAAGCTACAATTTTCTGTCTCTAAGCTAGAAAGATATGCACAGTGTCCTTTTGCTTATTTTATAGAATATGGTTTAAAGGCTAAAGATAGAAAGGTATATGAATTTTCAGCACCTGACCTTGGTAGTTTCATGCATGAAATTTTAGATGATTTTACAGAGAATATTAAAAAACAAGGTAAAAAGTGGGGAGATTTAACAAGGCAAGAATGTAGAGGAATGGTTAATGACATAGTAAATGAAAAAATATTAGATGATGATGTTTCTATATTAAATAGTAGTAATAGATTTAAATATCTTACAGAAAGGTATAAAAAAATATTAACAAGAGCTGTAATGACTATTGCTGAACAAATGAGAAGAAGTACTTTTGAAATATTTAGTAATGAATTTGGTTTTGGATATGGGAATGATCCTATAGAGGTTAATCTTCCAACAGGTGAAACTATTTATCTTATAGGGAGAGTTGATAGAATAGATACAGCAGAGCTTGATGGAGAAACTTATATCAGAATCATAGATTACAAAACTGGTAAGAAAGAGTTTGATATGAACAAACTTTATAATGGATTACAAATTCAGCTATTAGTTTATTTAGATGTATTAATTGCAAATTCTGAAAAAATATTAAAAACGCAAGCAATGCCAGGGGCTATGTTTTATTTTAGATTAGATAATCCTGTGATAACTAGTAAAAAAGAATTAACAGATGAAGAAATAGAAGCAGAAATTCTGAAAAAGTTAAAGTTTGATGGTCTTTTATTAAAGGATGCAAAGGTTGTAAAATCAATGGATTCAGATTTAGAAGAGGGGGGAGCATCTTTAATCATTCCAGCTAAATTTAATAAAGGTGGAGATTTTTCGAAAAGTGATAAACTTATTACTAAAAAACAATTTGATATCCTAAGAGATTATGTTAATTCAAAAGTTATAGAGATTTGCACTCAAATGATAGGTGGAAATATAGCATTAGAACCTTATGATACAGATAAAGAATATTTGTATGAGAATTCGCCTCTTGCACATATATTCCAATTCGATACTTCAATACCAGGAAACAAATATAGAAAACTTGAGAAAGATAAGGCTATAGATGTATGGAATAAAATAGCTAATGAAGTAGATAAGGATTTAGAAGAATAAAATTAGTGGTTAAGGATGAAAAGGAAAGTGATTGAAATAATAAATAATTTATTTAAAAAGGGAAACCACCTTATAACTAGCCCTATTATAAGGTGGTTTAGAGTATAACTTTTAAATTAATTAACATATAAAGCGGTTTAAGAGTTTAATCTTAAAAGGCTCTATGCAGGAAAAAATAAGTCTATCTTAAAACAGTAATTTTAGTAACCTAAGTTACTAATACTTATGATACGATAAAATATGAACATAATAAAATCTGATTAAATTATAGTTTTATAATTTAATCAGATTTGAGAATGAAACATATATAAAGTATAATTAGCTCATTAAAGAATTCATATAATAATACCTATAAAACAATAAAAAATTGTAGCTTTAAATATAAAATAATAAGTTACAATCTTTTTTATTTTAATAAAAATGAAAGAGAGAACTTGGCATTAGACAAACTCTCTCTTTCATTAAATAATTTTTTTCAAAATGAGATATTAAATATATTTTGGGAACAATATATCTTTAATTTAAACCTATGAATTAATTATATTAATTATAGATAAATAGGACTAATAGTTTATATTTATTAAGTAATAAAAAATAATTTTTATGTGTTAATTTGAATTAAAACATTAATAAAGGATAATATGTATTTTATTGAAAAAAGTGTATTTCAATTTTGTTGAAATACACTTTTCCTTTCGTAAGAAACTTGCTCATGAGATATAATACTCTCTATTTGTTATATAATGTTATACAGGAGAGAGTTTATTAAAGGAACATAAACTCCTTAATTTAAGAATACTTTATTTTTTTTTTAAGAACAAATATTTAGATTTTATAGATTAATAAAATAGTTTTATTTACGTAATTATGTTAATTGAATATATAATGAAATAGTGAAGAGTAAGAGGATCATATAAAATAAGCCCTAAAATAAAGAGTGATTAGATAAAGCACGTAACAGTTTTTGATTGTTAGGTGCTTTATTGTAGTTATAAAAGCTAAGTAGATTTATATATTATATATAAATTCTATTTATTTAGATATAATAGTTAAAAATCGCTAAGCAACAATTGTTACTTAGCGATTTAATTATTTTTGTCTGTCACATGAGAAGAATACACCATTTGCATCAATGATAACATGTCCACCTTCTAAGTAAACTGTTCCAAAGTTATATTCTGGTGATGGATTTGCTGTTATTCCATGTTGATTTACTGCAATTGTTGGTATGCCATCATAAACTCCTAAATCAGAAGCACTTCCAAGATAAGGGAAACTGATTCTAAAATCACTAAAGTTAGGATAAATCATAGAGTATTGAGGATTTACCAATTTTTCTGGATAAAATTCTGAATTATTTTCGTATAAATTTTGTTCTATAGTAACAGTTTTACCAAGTGCATACTTAGCAGCACCTAGAGCTGGATAAGTTTCTTGACCTATTACATTTGTTAAAACCCAAGTTCCAAGATAAGGTTGAACAGCTGCAGGAACTGGACTTTCTGGAGGTGTTGGGAATTCTGTTGGTGTTGGAATTCTTGGTATATATTTTTGTTGAGGTTGAGCAGGTGCATTATTAACAATCTCAACATTTGAAGTTAAGGTATGAGCTTTATAATAAACGTAACCTGTATACCCTAAAAGGATTATCAATATTACAATCGGTATCGCAATAAGTTTCTTCATTTGTAATCTCCTTAATTTTAAGTTCTAGTTTTATTTAAACATTATTTTATAATTTATTTGATAGCTAGTATTTCTAATGTTACTAGCTTATATAAGTTGAGAATAAGGAATTATACCTTATTAATAAACTTAATATTTAAACGAAATTAAAAGTTCGTTTAAGTTTTATCGTCATCCGTAAGTATTATATTTAATATTAATACTTTGAATATCTATCACTAGAAATAATACCTTAAAAGATTAGAAAACTCAATTAAAATAAAATTACAAAATAAACTGTAAATTTGTTTAGAGTTTTTATATTGGCTATAATATAAGTAGAAAAGTGTAAGAATTTAACTTTAGTTATGAAAGGAAGAATAGGATGGGAACAACTTGGACAAAGGAACAAGAACAAGCTATTTATACTAGAGATTGTAATTTACTTGTAGCAGCAGCGGCAGGCTCAGGAAAAACAGCAGTTTTAGTTGAAAGAATAATAAAGATGCTTACAGAGGGTGAAAATTTAGTTGATATAGATAAACTTTTAGTTGTTACATTTACAAATGCAGCAGCAGCAGAAATGAGAGAAAGAATAGGTGATGCTATTTCAGATGCTTTAGAGAAAGACCCAAGTTCAGAAATTTTACAAAAGCAGTTGTCACTTTTAAATAGAGCTAGTATTACAACCATGCATTCATTTTGCTTGAATATAATAAGAGCTAATTATCATTTAATAGATTTGGATCCTGGATTTAGAATTGCTGATGAAACAGAAATAGCTATTATTAAAGATGATGTTATGGATGAACTTTTAGAAGATAAATATGAAGAAGCAAATTTAGATTTTCTTAGAATGATAGAGGCATTTGCAAATGGAAAAAATGATGGGAAAATAAAAGAAGAAATTTTAGGTTTATATAGATTTGTTATGAGTGGTCCTTGGCCAGAGAAATGGTTAATTGAAAAAGCAGAAGAGTATAACATAAATTCAAGAGAAGAATTAAATAAGTCACCTTGGATACAAACAATTTTAGATTCTTTATATATAGATATTAGTTCCTATATTAGCATGCTTGAAAATGCATTAAATGTATGTCTTGAACAAGAGTGGCTTGAACCTTATAGAGTTACTTTATCTGATGATTTAGAGAGAGTTAAATTAATAGAAGGTGCTATTTTAGAAAGAGATATAGAGAAGGTATATAACATAATAATAGGAACAAAATTTTCTAGAATTAAAACTATTAAGAAGAATGACATAGAGGATGAAGATTTAAAGGATGAAATTAAAGATACTAGAGATTCAGTGAAGAAGGCTATAGAAAAGATAGGAGAAAATATTCCTAGTGATAATATTGATGAAATAATTAGTGGACTACAGTATATGTATCCTATGATTAAGTGTTTAGGAAATCTTGTTATAGAATTTAAAGAGAAGTTTAGCCTTAAGAAAAAAGAAAAGAATATTATAGATTTTAATGATATAGAGCATTTAAGTCTTAAGATATTGATTGAAAAAAATGGAGATGAAATTAAGCCTTCAGCGATTGCTAAAGAATTTAAAGATAAATTTGTTGAAGTTTTGGTTGATGAATATCAGGATAGTAGTAGCATACAAGAAACTATTATAAATATGGTATCAAGAAGAATTGATGAAGATAAAAAGAATGCTTTTATGGTTGGAGATGTTAAGCAAAGTATTTATAAATTTAGACAGGCAAAACCAGAATTATTTATAAATAAGTATGAAACTTATAGTGAGGATGAAAATGCAAAAAATAAAAAAATAATGCTTTATAAAAATTTTAGAAGCAGAAAAGAAATATTAGATGCAGCAAATTATATTTTTGAGACTCTTATGAGTAAAAGAGTTGGAGAACTTGAATATGATGAAAAGGAACGATTAAATTTAGGTTTTCCATATCCAGAAATTGTTGAGGAAAATATAGTGGAAGGTGAAAGATTAGAATCTTCATATAATGATTTGGCTGTAGAAGTTCATATATTAGATAAGTCAGGTAAAGCAACTGAAGATGAAGGAAAAGTTGAAGAAGAAATAGATTCTAATGACGAAGAAGATTTAGAGGATTCTCAATATGAAGCTAGAATTATAGCAAGAAGGATTCAAAATCTTATGATACCTAAAGATGGAAAGTATTATGTCGTTTGGGATAAAGGACTTAAAAAATATAGAAGATTAAAATATAAAGATATAGTTATTCTTTTAAGAGCTACAAAAACTTGGAGTGGTGGAATTGTTGAGGAGTTTGGTAATGTTGGAATACCTGTTTATGCTGATACAGGAACAGGATATTTTGATACAACAGAAATAAGAACTATTATGTCTTTCCTTAATATAATAGATAACCCTATGCAAGATATTTATATGATAGCATCTTTAAGATCACCTGTATTTTCTTTTGATGCCGAACAACTAGGCGAGATAAGACTTATAGATGAAAAAAAATACTTTTATGAAAATCTTGTTAGTATTTGCGAAGATGAAAATTTTGAGGATAAGCAGTTGCAAAGTAAATGTATTTATTTTAAAGATAAATTAAATTTATGGAGGGAAAGAGCTGAATATATGCCAATAGATGAGTTAATTTGGTTTATATATACTGATACATCTTACTTTGGATATGTAGGAGCTATGCCAAATGGTCCACAAAGACAGGCTAATTTAAAAATATTGTTCCAAAGAGCAAAACAATATGAAGAAACTAGCTTTAAGGGAGTTTTTAATTTTATAAACTTTATTAAGAAGATGAGAAAATCATCTAGTAATGATTTAGGTTCTGCAAAAATCCTTGGAGAAAATGAGGATGTTGTTAGAATTATGAGTATACACAAAAGTAAAGGATTGGAGTTCCCTATAGTATTTTTATCAGGAACAGGGAAACAAATAAATTTAATGGATTTAAATGATAGTATTATGTATCATGATGATTTAGGAATTGGTGTTGATATTATTAATGTAGAAACTCAAAATCAATACACTGGTATATCTAAAACTGCAATAAGAAGTAAGATGATGCTTGAATCTTTATCTGAAGAAATGAGAATACTTTATGTTGCTCTTACTAGACCAAGAGAAAAACTTATAATAACTGGTTCAGTAAGAGATATAGAAAAGAAATTTGATAAGTGGTATAAGGCTGGAGTTATGAAAAATAGTTCTAAGGTTGATCCTTCTAAACTTGTAGCAAGAAATATGAGTTACATGGATTGGATTGGTATTGCATTATCAAAACATAAGGATGGAGAGGTAATTAGAGCTGCTAGAACAGGAGTTGTGAATTCTAGCGATGAATCAAGATGGAAAATAGCAACATATGTTAAGTCTGATTTATCTAAAAGTGATGTTATAGAAAAAAATGAAAAAGAAATTTTAGATTTAGAAAGTTCAAAAGCAACAGTAGGAGAAGAAGTTTTAAGAAGACTTGATTATAAGTACAAGTTTATAAAGGCTTGTAATATTCCGTCAAATATTTCAGTTTCTGATTTGAAGAAAAAAGCACAAGAAGATATAGAAGTTATGAATCTTTTTGATGATTCAGAACTTGAAGAATTTAATAAAAATCCAGAAGAAGAAATTATAAAGTTTGATGATTCAGAGAATAAGTTACCTAGATTTTTAAGAGAAAAAAGAGGAATAACTCCAGCACAAAGAGGAACTATATTGCATTTTGTTATGCAACATGTGAACTTAAATAAGACACATGTTAAAGAAATAGAGAAACTTTTGACGTTAATGGTTGCTAAAGAGCTTTTAACTGAGGAAGAAGCAAAAATTGTTAATCCATATAAAATATCAGGCTTTTTTAGGTCAGAACTTGGTATGAGGGTTTTAAGAGCACATAAAAATGGATATAAAATATATAGAGAATTGCCATTCTTTAGAGAGTACAAAGTTATAGATTTATATACAGAACTTGATAAAGATATATATGCTAATGAAATGTTTAGAATGCAAGGAATAATAGATTTATTCTTTGAAGATGAGGATGGCGTTGTATTAGTTGATTATAAATCTGATTATATTGAAAAAGGTAAAGAAGAGGATTTATTAGATAGATATAAAGTACAAATAGACTTATATGCTGAAACTTTACAGAGAATACTCAATAAAAAAGTTGACGAAAAATATTTATATTCATTTTCTTTAGAAGATGAAATTAAATATTCTTAAATTTTAGAATGAAAAAAAATATATAGGTTATAATATTTTTGTATGATGAATCTTAAAATAAGGTTTTAGCCAAAATAATGTTAATAAAGAAGGTGCTTAAAGCATCTTCTTTTATTTTAAATAAAAAATAATATTTATTTAAAAATAATAAGAAAAAAACTTTAAATTTTTACAAATTAATTTGCAAAAATAGAAGATATTAAATAAAAAAATAAGTCAGAGTAAAAAAAATTAACAAATAAAAGGATTTAAATGTATAATATTAACTAATTATTTTATTATAAATTTAAACGTTTTAATGAGTAGGTGATATAATTACCATAAAATTATATTAAATTTATAAAAGAAAAGAGGCGTATCTACAAATGATTAATACAAATCAAGTTGTCAATGTACAAAGAGTATCAGAACAAGCACAAGAAAATGCTACACAAAATACAAATTTAGCTGGGGCTGTTCAAGATGGTTCAATAAATGCAATTCCAGTAAAAAATGTTAAAACAGAAGCTCAACCAACACAATTAGATATTTTTGGTAATACACCAAGTCAGAGAGCTCAATATAAGGCTTTAATAAAAAAAGTAATAAGTATTATAGCTGAAGGATTATATGTAGTAAATCCAAAATAATAGAAGTAAAGAAGGTTGTTTTAGCAATCTTCTTTTCTCTTATATTTATAATAAGTATATAATGAAGATAGAAAGATTCAGGTGGAGTTTTAACTCTATCTGAATTTAATTCGTATGTAGATAAATTCAGTTATAAATAAAATATTAATAGGAGGATTACTAAGGAAAACTTTGTATTTGATACTAAGTAAATATCCTTAGGTATTTTAAATGAAGGAAAAAAGAACATTTTCTAGCTCATGGAAGTTGAATAAAATAGAAAAACAAGCAGATGAAATTTTAAGCTTAGTTGAAGAATTTTCAAGGCATGAGGATGAAGAATTAAAGTGTAAAACAGAAGAGTTTAGAAAGTTACTAAAAGAGGGATTTAGCTTAGATGAAATTTTAATTAAGTCTTTTGCTGTGGTAGTTGAAGTTATATATAGACTTTATAATAAAAAATTTTATAAAGTTCAAATTATGGGGGCAATAGCATTACATCAAGGAAGAATTATAGAAATGAAAACGGGGGAAGGTAAGACTTTAACTGAAATTTGTCCTGCATATTTAAATGCACTAACAGGAAAGGGAGTTCATATATTAACGGTTAATGATTATTTAGCACAAAGAGATAAAGAGGAAGGTGCTAAAGTGTTGGAATGGCTTGGTGTAAGTGTAGGACTTATTACTGCAAAAAATACAAATAATGAAAGATATTTAGAATATAGAAAAGATGTAGTATATACAACTAATGTAGAGGTTGGTTTTGATTACTTAAGAGATTCTATAGTAAAAAATTCAAATGAAAAGGTTCAAAGGGAATTGAACTATATAATAATAGATGAAATTGATTCAGTATTAATTGATGATGCTAGAACACCACTTATATTATCTAAAGATACTAGCGTAAATGAAGGTTTGTATTTTAAGGTTAAAACTTTTATAGATAAATTAGAAGATGATGATGTACAAATTCATTATAAAGATAAGGCTGTTTTATTAACTTGGAATGGTCTTTTAAAATTAGAGAAGGAATTTGGAGTTGAAAATATTTCTGATATTAGAAATTCGGAGTTAATTCATGTAATAAAGCAAGGATTATTAGCAAGATATGTTTATATAAAGGATAAAAATTATATTGTTGAAAATGATACAGTAATTTTAATAGATGATTATACAGGGAGAATTGCAAAAGGGAGAAAGCTTTCAGATGGATTGCATCAAAGTTTGGAAGTTAAAGAGGGGGTTAGTATAACTGAGGATACTAATATTATTGCTACTATTACGTATCAAAATTTATTTAAACTATATAAAAAAGTTAGTGGAATGAGTGGTACTGTTTTAACTGAAGAGGAAGAATTTCAAGAAATATATAGTTTGGATGTAGTTGCTATTCCTACTAATAAACCAATAAAACGTAAAGATTTTAAGGATATTATTTGTAAAAGCGAGGAAGAGCGACTAGAAAAAATTTATATAGATATATCTGATTCAATTAAAATGGGACAACCTGTGTTAGTAGCAACACAAACAATAAAAAAATCAGAAGAAATAGCTAGGTATTTAAGCGATAGAGGGATTAAAAATAATCTTTTAACAGCAAAAAATAAGAAGGAGGAGGCTGAAATAATAAAAATAGCAGGGCAAAAGGGTAAAGTTACAATAGCTACGAATATTGCAGGACGTGGAACTGATATTAAAATAAATGATGAGGTCAATAATGTTGGTGGATTAAAGGTTATAGGTGTAGAAAGAAGTTTTAGTAGTAGAGTTGATAATCAGTTAATAGGAAGAGCTGGGCGTCAAGGAAATAATGGATGTAGTAGATTTTATATCACTAGTAATGATGATTTATTTAAGAAACATGCACCTAAACATGTTTTTGAAAAGTTGAAAAAAATGAATGATGAGCATAAATTTCATGAGAAGAAAATTAGAAGAGCTATTAAAAAAGCTCAAACTTTTTATGAGAGTAGAGGGATTGCAAGTAGAAGAGAAATAGTGAAACATGATGAAATAATTCATAAACATAGAATGTTAATTTATGAAGAACGAGATAAGGTTATAGAAGGGATTGATTTAGGGAGTTACTTAGCTGACTGTATAGTAGATATTATTTCTAATGTTATAGATGAAAATTTAAAGAAAGTTTTATCTATTGAAGATTTAGAAATTTTATATTCTAATATATGTATTAAATTAACGAAACAATTTTGTTTTAAATTTAATCCTTTTTTAATTGTAGGTGTTTTAAATAGAGATGAATTGGTAAATATATGTATTAATGAGGTGACAACACATTATAATGAATGTGTTACTAAAATTAATCAAGATATATCTAGTAAAATAAAAGAATTATTATTAGAATCTATAGATAAATCTTGGATTTATCATATAGAGGAAATGCAAGCTTTAAAAAGAGATTCAAGCGTTGAAGCATATATGCAAAAAGATCCCTATGTTATTTATAAACTTGAAAGTAGAAAAAGATATGAGGAAATGTTGGTAAGAATACAAAAAGAGTTTGTAAAAAATGTTTTTGATACATTTGTTAACAATTGTAACTAATGTAAAAGTGTTGTTAGAAAGGTGTATAATAAATTGATTTTAAAAATAAATTATTATATCATAAATAATGCATTGTATTTAAAATTAAACTGAATAGAATTTGGGGAGGAGTATGAAATGGTTAATATTGCTATATGTGATGATGAAAAGGTTTATTCTGATGCTATTTTAGATATTTTAAGTGAGTGTGCAAAGTTCATAAGTTTTAAAACAAAATTTGATATTTATAATTCTAGTGAGGAATTACTTGAGGTTTTAGAGGAAAATCCTTTAAAATATTCAGTTTTATTTGTTGATATTTTAATGCCTGGTTTGACTGGGGTTGAACTTAGTCAAAAAATTAAAAGGTTAAATGAAAACATTTATATTATTTTTATTACTAGTACAAAAGATTTTATTTTTGATGCGTATGATATAGGGGCTTTAAATTACATATTAAAACCAATTGAAAAAAATAGATTGGAAGAACAGTTTTTAAGAGCTATAAAAGCTGTAAAAAAGAAAAATGAAAGTTTTGTAGTAAATAAAAACAATGAAATATATACAATTAATATTGAGGATATTATTTATTTTGAGGTTAGAAATAGAGTTACCACTGTAGAATATGTGGGTGGGACTCTTGATTTTTATGAGAAAATTTCTGATGTTGAAGAGAGATTAAAGGAATATAATTTTATAAAGACACATAGGTCATATATAGTTAATCCAGAATATATTTTTAAAATTTCAAGCTCTACCATAGAATTAAAAGATGGTCGCTGGATACCAATAAGTAAGTTGAGGCTTAAAAGTATAAAAAAAGAGTTTATGCATTATATAGAAACTAACAACTAAGGTTAAGGATGTGGTGAGTACCAATGGTATCTCAAAGTGAGATGATACAAATAAATAGAATGATACTTTTAATATCTATTATATTATTGATATATTCTAGTTTTAGAGCAAATAAAATTTTAACTCATAAATATAATAATAAAAAACAATTAATATTTTGTGTAATATTAATAATAGTTATTATCGGAATAGAAATAGCTATATACAAAAAAAGTCCAAGAAATTCTCTTATTTTTATTATGATAGGATTTATAGTACAACTAATATTTTTATATAAGAATCCTTTAAGAGAAAAGTTACTTTATGTAACTTTTGCATATTTTATGATATTTACTATTAATGCATTTATATTATCTGTGACAATAGTCTTATGTACTTTTGATATAAGATTGGAAAACTTTATATATGCTCATTGTAGAATAATACAATTAATAGCATTTATAGTACTTTATTTGATAATAGAAAATAATTTAAATAAATTTTGGAAGAGTGAATATTTATTTAAATTTGTTAGTAATTCTAAAAAGGATTTATTCTTAAAGATAGCATATATCTTGGTAATTACTATTAGTATACTTGGAATGTTATCTGTGAGGAGGTTGGATTTAGGTGAATATTTAGTTTGTTTTTATTATTATATTGTAATATTATTATTTGCATTTATGATAGCGTTGATAGTGAAAATTAATTTTAATACAAAAGAATATTTAATTTTTACTAATAGCAAAAAGATGGAGATTAAATATTTAAATGATAATTTAAATATTTTAAGTAAAAGAGAACTTGAACAAAAGATTTTATACCATGATATGAAGCATCATATATTTGCTATTAAATATTTAGTAGAAAATAGAGAGCTTGAAAGAGCTAATAATTATATAAAATCTTTAGAGTTAGAATTTAAAGAAGTTGATAATAAAAAAATAACAGGAAATATAATTATAAATGGAATTATACTAGAAAAAATAAAATCTTGTACAGAATTGGGAATAAAAAATAATTTTAATGTTGTTGCTAAAGAAAATTTAAAAATTAGTGATTCAGATTTGGCTAGTTTGATTTCAAACATATTAGATAATGCTATAGAAGGAGTACAAAGAGTAGACAATGAAGAAAAATTTATAAATGTTGATTTAAAAATTGATGCTCAAACACTTATTTTAAAAGTTAAAAATACTAGCGAGGCTAATGTGAATATGAGTAAAACTAGTAAAATTGAGTTTTCTAAACATGGATTTGGTATTAAAAGTATTATGAGTATTATTAAAAAGTATGATGGTAACATTAGTTTTGACAATGCCAATAAAATTTTTACAGTGGTAGTATATATTCCTTTTTAAAAAAGATGTATTTATAGAAGTCTATAAATACATCTTTTTTATATTTAATAGAAACTTTTAAGATATTCAAAAAAAGGAATAAAAAATAAAAAAAAAACTTCATTTTATCCCAAAAAATTGAAATTAGTGAAGAATACAACAGCCTAAAGGTTGTTGGTGAATTTTTAATATATAAATATGTTTTACTTGATAAAATTTATATTGTAAATATGATTTTAATCATATCTAGGCTATTATTCTAAGTTTTTTTACACTAAGTTTTAAATATGAAGAAAAGCCAAAACTAAATTTAAAAATTACTAAAAAATATCATTAATACTCGAATCAAAATATTTAAATTTAATCACAAAGTTGATGGCTTTAATACTCTTAGTTGTAGGGGTACTAAAGCCATTAATCATGATAAGCAGTTATCTGATAGTAAGTATTTTTAAATAAGTGTAATTTAATAGTCAAATATATTTAAAAATTTTCCACAATTGTAGCTTATATTAATAAGTTTGGAGTTAATTAAAATGAGTTTTAAATATTCCGAAGAAAACAATTGTAGCTTATATTAATAGGTTTGGGATATTTAAGGGCAATTTTTAAATTTAAAAATATCAAAATCTGATGGCTAGTGTTTCTTTATAGTTAAAAGATGTAAGGAAACACTAGCTATTAGATAAATATAATTAAATGAATGGGGATGGAAAAATGGCTAAGAGAATAGAAACTATTTTAGCAGTAGGCGCAGCTACAGTAATTGCAGGTACAGCTGTATTACCGCAAGCTACAACAGGGAACGTAAACAAGGGAAATCATGATATAGGGAGTAAAAATGATTTAAAATTAGATTCTACAAATAATCTGAGTATAAGTGTGACAGGAGCTACAATGACTAAAGCAGGTGGAATAAATGATGGTGCAAATAGTTCATATGTACCACAGACCACAGTTTTACCTACAGGAAATCAAGTAACAAATGGATCAGTAGTTACTTATAACATAAATGTTGCCTTGAATGCGACTAATGGTAAAACTTTTAATGTAGGTGATTGTACAGTTACTGCAAACCCAACTGTCACATATGGATCAAATCCTACACCTCAAGATGTAAAAATTGCTAATGAGATTGCAAATCAACTTCAAGTTGGAGTGCATGGAGCAACAAATTTAAATAGTACATCAACTTTTAATGTTCAAGCATCAATAGGGATACAGGGTATAGATTGGAATACTACAATTAATCCTAATATAGAATTGCATATTAATGGTCAAACAATACCAGTAACAGTGGCTCCACTGCAAGGAACAACTAAGTATTCAGAAGCTATAATGACTAATCCTAGCACTGATGGAAATAATATAATACCAGGGTGGAATATAACAAAGTACAATCCATATTCCCAAAATAGATATAATGCATGTACAAAAACTATTAACTCAGTAACATTGCAAGTTACAAATTCAGATTCAAATGCAGAAACAATTCCAATGTATCCTGCTGATATGAAAAAAGTTTCAAATGGAACTTATGTTTTAACAGGGCAAGCTTTGAGTGATTTAGAAGCAGGAAAAGCTGTTTTTAAAATGCAACCTAAAAATCCTAATGAAAAATCTATAGATACAGTTACAATAAATCCGGTTTCAATATCAGTAGATGGAATGAGTGACAGTGATTTAAATTCTGTAAATTCACTTTTTTATACAGGTGCAACAACTAACTGGACATATTTTCCTAAAGGGCATTTAGGAAAAGAAGTAGTACAGTTTGAGCAGTCAGTAAAATTAGATGATTCAGGACATGCATCATTAAATGCTAATTGGAATTCTAATGTAGCAGCTGGACTTACTGGGGAATGGAGAGTTTATTCAGGGCTATTTTTACAAGATGGTTCAGCAGTTCTTTATAAAAATGGACAATTTGAAGGTAATTCTAAAGATAAATATGTTAGTTTAAGTGGAAATGCACTTGAAGTTTTAGAGAGTGGAACACCAGAAGAAAAGTTGAATTTGATGAGAAATATAATTGAAGGACATTCAGTTACTGGGGCTACAGTAATATCAGGTAATTCGTTAAAAGCTGGAAAAGAGTGTCCATCTCCGATAAATTTAATAATTGCGCCAACAAATAATAATGCAACAATTCAAAGTGGAACTAGTGCGAGTAATAGTGTTGGAGTTATTCCATATAATGCACCAAAGGATAGTAATACACCAACAAATTCTGTGGTTTTAGCAAAAGCTTTAACTGTAGGAATTAATTTATATCCAGATACTAATAAAGCTAATTTTGAGGGGGTAATTAAAGGAATTGATGGCTCAGATAGTGATGGGTTCATAATTGGTAATAACAATGAGGTTACTCCTAGTAATGTTATTAATAATGATGCACCTAACTTTACTGGAATAGAAAGCTCACCTGTAATTGATAGAACAGGTGAACCGTCAGTAGATGAATCTTCGAATTATATACACGGTTATTCAGCTAAATATCCAACTGTTGATGGAAAGAGTGGTTCATTATCTAAAGAAGCAAGTTGGTTAAATACATCTCATATAATTCCTATTAATACTTATGCTCCATCACCAGTATCTGGAGTTAATGCAACATATGCAAAAAATACTACTATAACAATAAATGTAGGAGCACCATTTGAAATGGGGGCTCAAGGTGTAAGTATAGGTGGAATACAAATACCAGCAAAAGATTGCAAGATAAATGGTGATAATTTGATTGTATCTGATGTACCAACTAATATACCAGCAAATTCAATAATTAATGCAGATATACAATATACAGATCCAGCTACATCAAAAATAGTAATAACAGCAAGTAGTTCAAATCCAGATAATTCAAATCCTACAGGTATTGTTTATAATATAAATAATAATTTAGTGCCATTAATTAAAATATATCCAGGAGGAGCTACTAGTACATCTCAAACTATTATTGTAAATCATAAGTTTGCCAATACATGTGTTCATCTTGGAACTGCAGTTAATTCTAATAATGAGTCAACATTAACAGATCAAATAACTAATGGAGCAGCTCACAGTATTAAATATCTTATAGTAGGGCAATTACCTACAGCAAACGGAAAGTCATTACCAGGAAATTCAGGACAACCATCTCAAGGAGGACTAAGTGCAAAATTACAAAGCTTTACTAAAAATCCTCCACAATGGGTATTACCTGCAAGTGCGTTAGATAATCCTATAAATCAAAAAATAGTAGAAAGTACAAGTGAGAATTCACTAGAAAATGCTAGTCAAGAAATAGCTAATCCTATTAATGGATGGGTAAAATATACTCCAGGTATGAATTTATCGAATTATGTTGCATATGCTGGAATTATCAATGTTAAAGCTGGAAGCGTATATGATATAAATTATAAAGTTAAGTTAAATGGAATACAAAATGGGACTTTTCAATTTACAACATCACAATTTAAATATTATGATATGACCAACAAAGTAGGTTCTGTATCAAATGTGGTAAATCTTGCTCCAGGAAATATTAATCTTAATAATTATTGGGATTCAAATGTAGTTTTACTTAATAAAGATGGATCAACACAAGAAATATCTAAAAAAGATTTAGAGAAGAGTATTAATGTTGATGGAAAAGAATATTCTCTTGCATATTTAGTTTCTCATGGACAAGATGATGATGGGCAATGGGATAATATACCTGATACACCTACGGATCATTTAGAACAAAGTGCAACTCAAGCTTTTAATAATGAGATAATGCAGGGGTTAGGATATAAGTTAGTGAAAGCAACAGTACAAGTTGGACAAAGTAAGCCTTATGAAAAGAATTTGAATTGGTTTACCTCTACTGGATCAGTCAATGGAAATACAGAATTTACAAAAGTAATATTTTATCTAGAAAAAGTAGAAGCTAAACAAATAGATACAGTAACAGTAAAAACAGCTGATGGAAAATATGTAAAAGTAGATGGAAGTATAGTAACTAATGACGTAACACAACAAGATGTTGATGGACAAACTGGAACAGAGACAGGGCTTAAAAATGCTGTAGTACCAAAAGGATATTACATTTCAAAAATAACAGTCAACGGAAAAACTGTTCAAGATATTAATGGCTATAAACTACCAAAAGACTTTACAAAAACAAACACAAATATAGTGTATACAGTAACAAAAGATCCAACAGTTACAGTAACAGTAAACGGAGGAAAAACACCGGGAACACATACTTATACAGGAACACCGGGAAGTAAGATAGATGTTCCACCAGTAGTGCCAGGAAAAGGAGAGCATATAACAGGAGTAACGGTGACAACAACAACACCGGATGGAAAAACAACAACAACACATGAAAACCCTGATTATAAAGTTCCACCAACATTAGGACATAATAATGTAAAGGTTACTTACACAATAGGAGAAAATCCGGTTGATACGGTAACAGTAAAAACAGCTGATGGAAAGTATGTAAAAGTAGATGGAAGTATAGTAACTAATGATATAACACAACAAGATGTTAACGGACAAACTGGAACAGAGACAGGACTTAAAAATGCTGTAGTACCAAAAGGATACTACATTTCAAAAATAACAGTAAACGGAAAAGATGTTCAAGATATTAATGGCTATAAACTACCAAAAGACTTTACAAAAACAAACACAAATATAGTGTATACAGTAACAAAAGATCCAACAGTTACAGTAACAGTAAATGGAGGAAAAACACCGGGAACACATA
>JBOGCE010000016.1:0-133553 GCA_051656585.1 Sarcina sp.
GCGAGCAACAAATGTGGGTAGGAAATAGATCAGGAATGCAAAGTGGTTGCAAACTATATATAGGATACAACGCACAAACATCAAGTTGGTTATAAAAATAAAAAAATAAAAATAAAAACAAAAATAATAGGAGTGATAAGAATGGAAAAGGCAAAAGAATTAAAATTAAAGAAAATAACAGAAAAAGTAGACAAGCTAGAAGTAAATGGAGAATGCTGCTGTCATGACTGCGAGCAACAAATGTGGGTAGGAAATAGATCAGGAATGCAAAGTGGCTGCAAACTATATATAGGATACAATGCACAAACATCAAGTTGGCTATAACAAACATCAAGTTGGGGAAACCCAACTTGATTTCTTATAGGGAGAAAATATATGAAGAGTAGAATGATAATAATAGATAGTGGTGTAGATTATCGTAACAAAGAATTACTAAGATTTATAGAGGGTGGAGTATCAATTTTAAATGGTGCAGTGTATGAAAATTATAATGATGACTGTGGGCATGGAACAGCAGTCTCATATATAGCAACTAAGTTTGATTCAGAAATAAGTATATTTAGTATAAAAATATTGGGTGCAAACATGATGTGCAAAGTATCTGATTTAATATTAGCCTTAAAATATACAGAGTTATTAGATATAAGAACTATTTGTTTAAGTCTGTCTACACAAGTTGTAGCTAAAGAGTTAGAGGAGACTTGCAATTATTTAGTGAGCAAGGGGAAAATAATAGTAGCAGCATTTAATAATTGTGATAATGATAGCTTTCCATCAATATATAAAAAAGTTCTTGGAGTTAGAAATACTTATCTGAATATAGAAAGTGAATATTGGTTTAATAAGTATAAAAAGATACAAGCGGTACTAGATGGTACGCCAGTATTAGCACCTTATTTAGATGGACGTTATTGGTTATTTGGAGGTAATAGTAAAGCAACCCCTATCCTAGCTGTTACAATAGCCAAAGTACTAGATGGTAATTTAACTTTAGAGCAGGTGGAAAATTATTTAGAGACAAATGCTATAAGAAACATTTGGGCAGAAGATGAAATAAAAAAAGAAATTGTCATAGAAGACATAGAAAATCGTTTTTTTTCTTTAGATGAAGATAATAGAGTTAAAATTATGAAAGTATTGAGAAAAAAAGTTAATGAGTATTTAACCGATGACTTGCTTGAGGAGGAATATTTATATAGGCTAGGATTAAGTAGGCATAACGTTTGGGATTTGATAATTGAATTAGAACAAGTATTTAATATAAATATTGATTATAAGGAAGTTACATTAAGAGACTTTGTAAATATAAATACAATATGTGCGCTTATGGATAGAAATAATGGTGAAGTTTATGGATAAAAAGTATATAAAATTGTTTATTAAAGATTTATTAGAGTATAAAAAGTATCACTTAATTAGTGGAATTTGTATAGTATTAAATACTATTTTTACTATAGTTTTACCTGTAGTTTTAATGAAGATTATAGATGTTGGTATAGAATTAAATAATTTTGAAAAATTAGTGCAGTACTCTTTGATTTATTTAGGAATTATTATATTTCAAGTCTTTGTAAAAGTAGGCGATGATTATATTTATGCTATTTTAAGTCAGAAAATAGCCCTGAAATTAAAGAGAAAATTATTTGAATCACACTATAAGAAGAATCTAGAAAAAGATAATACAGAGGCATTAACAATTATACAAAATGATATAGGAGTTGTAGAGCAAATAGGGACTAAATTTATGTTTTCTATTTTAATGGATTTCTTAGTTGCAATTTCTATGTTTGTGCTTCTAGCATCTATTGAATTTGAACTTCTTATAATTATTTTAATTTTTCAAATTTTGATTTTAGTTAGTCAAAAATTATTCAATAAAAAAATTAATAGTATTGCTGTGAATTTTAGAGAAAGCATGGCAAAAAATTTATCTGTGGTAAATGAATTTGTTTTGAATATTAAAGAGTTTAAAAGAATGAAAGCTTATAAGTATTTCTTACAAAAATATAATCCTAAGGAAGAGCTTTTAAGAAAAAATACAGTTAATTTACAGTTGCAAATGTCTTTGAATGGAATGATAATATATTTTTTAGGTGGAGTGATAACAGTAACAGTTCTTTTTATTGGAGGATATAAAGTGATTTATGAAGGTATATCACTTGGAGTTATTATTACTTTCAATATATATTGTCAAAAGTTAATTGTTCCATTTACAAGATTATCTCAATATAGTGGTGAATATACTAAGGCTATTATATCGTTAAAAAAAATTTATGATTATATCATAAGTGGAGAAGAAGAAAGAAGTTTAGAAATAGCGGATGAGTCACAAAATGAAACAATAAATGATGTGCAGCTTGAAAATTTATCTTGTAAATATGATGATAAATTTATTTTTGAAAATTTAAATATTAATTTTGAAAAAAATAAAATTAATACAATCACAGGCTCAAATGGCGTAGGTAAAACAACTATTTTAAAATATTTGTATGGAGAAGGAAATAGTGTTAATGGTGATGTGAAATTAGGTGAAAAAATAATAAATAATTTGAATGATATGAGTAGTATGGTAGGTCAAGATTCAATGTTATTTAATGATACTATTTATAAAAACTTAATTTTAGATAATGATAATTTAAAACTTGAACAAGTTTTAGATGTTGTTAAAGCTGTTGGTATGGAAGAAGATATAAACAAGTTAACAGATCACTTAAATACGTATATAGGTGAAGGTGGAGTTCAACTGTCAGGTGGTCAGAAACAAAAACTTTTATTGGCAAGAAGTATTTTAAAAAATACGAAGATACTTATTTTAGATGAGATAACATCATTTATGGATGAAGAATCAGAATTAAGGGTTCTAAATTTATTAGGAAATTTGAAAAGTGAAAAAATTATAGTAATGGTAGCTCATAAGAAAAGAATGATTGAAGGGTCTGATAAGGTGATAAAATTAGAAAGAAATGATGAAAATGAGGTTAATGTCACATATAAATATAATTTAGTAAGTAGTTAAAAAAAGTATCTAAAATTTAGATACTTTTTTTTGATTTACTTTATATAAAAAAATTTTATCTCCAATAGTTTCAATATAAAAGATTGTGTTTTGAGATGCTGAAGAATTTTTTAATAAATAAAGTAGGTTATCAAGTAGCGTGTTTTCTAGTACTGTAGGAAAAATTTCGATTAATGTTTTTGAAGCATCTTTTTGTATGAAGACATTATCGGGTATATCAGTACTAAGTGTATTGTTATAAAGTAAAAATGTTTGTTGTTTGGAAAGAGGATGTACAATTACAGACATTAAATCACCTCTTAAGTTTATTAATTTCAAGTGACTTTATTATAGCTTAAAATTTCTAAGGTAAGTCTGAATTGTAACAACTTGGTTATTTAAGAGGATAAAAGTAACAATTAGGAAAGATAATCACAAAAAGAACTTCAGAGATGTATGACTTTTATTCAAATGGAAAGTCTTAATCTATAAATGTCATTACATACGTATTAAATAAATTATGAGTAATGATGTAGTAAAGTATGAGTATAAACAATTTGAGGAGGAATATTTTGGAGTTTATAGTGAATAATCTTTTAGTTTTCTTAGAAAAAGAATTAGGTCTTGATAGTAAGAGTAAAGAAAAAATTAGATATGGATTAGATGTGCTTGTTGGGGAAATGGTTAAACTGATAGTAATATTTTTGGTATCTTTATATTTAAATAAGGTCCAAGAGTTTTTTATAATATTAGCTAGTTTTTTTATAATAAGGATCAGGATTGGAGGTACTCATGCTAAAACATATATGGGATGTCTTTTGCGTTCAATATTTAATTTTTGTTTAATTTATTTTATTGCTGATAAAATAACGATAAGTACGAGTGTGGCAATTTTATTTACAGTCATAAGTTGTATTCTTATTACTAAAATTGAATTGAAAGATAAGTATGACAGAATAATTGATACACAAAAAAAACAGAAGGGGAACTTTGAACTAATATTAATAATTGTGTTTGAATTTATAATTATACAAAGTGTATGTCCAGAAAATAATACTTTGTTTGTTATAACAATAATATATATTTTTTTAGATTATTTTAAATTGAAATGTAAAAAAGGAGAGATTAGTGATGTTAAAAGTTAAAAAATTTATTGCAAAAAATTTAGGGGTAATATGTTTAGGAATTTGTGTGTTTAGTTTAAATAGCTATTCATATTTATTCACTGGAGAATATAAATTACCTAATTCATAGTAAAAGCATTTTACTATATTTACCAATTAATATTATGTTGATATAATTAACTTAAGATTATTTTGAGGTGATATTAATTGGTTATTTTAATTATTGAAGATGATTATATGCAACGAGTAGGGCTGAAAAAAATAATAGAGCAACATTATTTAGATGTTAGAGTTTATGCTGTAGACAACATAAAAGAAGCAAGAAATATAGCAAATGAAAAGAATATAGATTTATTTTTAGTTGATATTAAATTACCAGATGGATCTGGTATTGAGTTTGTAAAGGAACTTAGGACTATAGAGAAATACTCATTAACCGGTGTAGTTTTTATCTCTACACAATTAGTTCAAATAATAGATGCGTTTAAAAATACACATTGCTATGATTTTTTAGTTAAGCCTTATAACGTAAATGAAATAAAAGCAATTATAAATACTTTTATGAAGAAGCAAGGTATTTTAAATGTGAGAGATAAAAATAGTATAGTTATAACTTTAGATAGCGGAATAGACATTAAATTATATGAGGAAGAAATAATTTTTGCTGAATATTCTAGAAGAAAATGTACAATTTACACAGCTAATGATGTAATAGAAACTAAGGCTATAACACTAACTAAACTACTACAAAGTTGTAAAGTGCTTTTACAAAGTCATAAATCTTATATTGTTAATATAAGGTGCGTAAAAAGTATAGAAAAAATTTATTCTAAGTTATGGAAGATAAATTTCTCTGGAATAACTGAAAGTGCATTACTTAGTAATAGTTATAAAGAGGAGGTTCTAACTAAATGGAAGGAGTAATAGATATAGTTTTTTCTTTGTTAGAATTCTTGCAAATTACCATATATAGAAATATCATATTTGGCGATGAAATATTTAAGTATTTTAAATATTCTATTATTTTAGGGTTAATAGGTGGATTAATAAATTATATAATACCTGTAAATTTAGGTTATATTGCATTCATTCTATTATTTATGCTACATGTAACTTCTTTTGCAATGGTCTCTAAGAATAGAATATTAAATTCCTTTATTGAAATTGTGCTAGGAACATTAGCAGTGATAATTGTACAAACAGGAGCATTAGTTTTAAATAATATTATATTTGACGGAAATGAAAAAGTATTTTTATTGATAAATATATTGCTACAAGTAGCGGCAATAATATTTTTATATAGAAAAAACAACTTTTTTGATAAATATAGAAAAATAATAAAAGGAAATTATAGTGTAAGTTTACTTGGATTAAATTGCCTTTTAGTATTTGTTATCATTAAAATTTTATATGATAATTTAGCTCTAAATAGAAGCCTAATTTTTATAGTGATGGGCTTATTTATTATCTTTTTGATTTCAGCAGTTTACTTATGGAAAAGAATTATAAAGGAAGAAAAAGAGAAACAAAGATTAGAGTTAGAAAATGAATTTAAACCTATTTTAGAAAGATACTTAGATGAAATGAGGGCTAAAGAACATGAGTATAAGAATCACCTTAATACGTTGTATATGATGCTTGAAGTAGGGGAGGAAAAAGAAGTTAAAGGAAAAATTAGTGAATATATAGAAAAGCTTAATTCAGATAGAGTAATAGAAAAGATTTTGCATGTGAAAAATACATTTGTCAAAGCAATACTATATACAAGTATTTGTAAGGCAAAAAATGCAGGGATTGAAATAGATTTTTCTATAACTAGTGATTTTATGGATATTAAAGTAGATGATACAGAGCTTGTTATTATTCTTGGAAATCTTCTTAATAACGCAATTGATGCAGCTGAGCGAAGTATTGAAAAAAAAGTATATTTGAATATTTATACATCATACATGGAGGAACAGGCTATTCATCATATAATTGTAGAGAATACTTTAAATAAAGAGTATGTTTTTGATATTGTACAAGCAACGAATAAAGGTTACTCAACTAAAGGTGAGAATAGGGGATATGGTTTATATAATATTAATAATATTATAAAAAGTTTAAATGGTAAATTGTTAGTAGAAAGACAAAATGATAGAATTTCGATTGAAGCTATAATATAAATTATTAAAAGGTGGGAGATTGATGGATGCTATAATCCTATTTTTACTAGTAATATTAAACATTGAGCTTTTTAGAGAAGTAAAGAAAAGAGGAGCTGCAAATAAAAAAGAACTAGAATTTGTAGAAAAAATGTCCAAAGAATATAGAGAGTTTAGAGCTTTTAAGCATGATTATCAAAATATTTTAATATCTTTATCGGGTTATATAGAAGAAAAAGATTTAGAAGGTTTAGAAAAGTTTTTCTATGAAGAAATTTTTGATACAAATCCTATGAATAATTTACGACTTATAAATTATGGGATGGTTTTTAATATACTTATTCCAGAAGTTAGAGGAATAATTTTATCGAAAATAAATGAAGCTGAAAGTAAAAATATCACGATTGGCGTTGAGTGTAGGGATAAGTTAACAGAATTACAAGTTAATAAAATTAAAATGGTGCGTATTTTAGGAATATTATTAGATAATGCCTTAGAAGGAACTAGCAAATGTGAAAACCCAAAAGTATCAATTGCATTTGAAAATTCATACGATGAAACTCAAATAACAATAGTAAATAATTGCTTAAGTGAAGATATTAATGGGAATATTTTTGGTTATGGTATTTCAAACAAAGGGAAAAACAGAGGAATAGGATTATATAATGTAGGTAATATGATTAAAAAAATAAATAATATTAGCTTAGATACAAAATATATAAATAATTATTTTATTCAAGAAATAACCATAAAAAATAGATATCATTGATATCTATTTTTTAGTTTGATATGTAGTTGTAACTAAAGTTATATGTAATATTTGAAAAATCAAGTTTATCAAAATCAAGTTTATCAAAATCAAGTTTTTTATTTTCTAGAGGAACTGTAAGAATAACTCTAGCACCAGCGTGTGGTTTTAAAGGTTTTGTCAGTTGCAGTTCTAAAAAAACATCATCTACAACTATTTGTTCCTTTCCATCTAGTATTTTAAGATGAAAATCTTTTATATTTGTGAAATTAATATTGTCATTATTAAGTAAATATATATCTATAAATAAATTATCAGGATTTTTACTTATAGAATTAATTATTAAATTTAAATGTTCACCGTAAATATTAAAATCTTGAGTTGTGTATAATGTTTTGTGAGAAGAGAGCATAGATGCATTAGCAAATTTAATGTTTGAAGTACATATTATTAAAGTGATAATAAAAGAAGTTAAAAGAAATTTTAGATGTTTCATATAGAGGTCCTCCTAAATACATTTTTGATTAGTATTTGGGAAGACTTTATTTTTTATACGTTAGCTTTTATATTTAATTTATGATTTTATTTTTTTACGTAAAATGAGTATAGAAATTAATATTAGAATAGTACCCATAAAAAATAAAGTAAAACCCACTCATTAATTGAACGAGTGGGTTTTGCTTAATGTAAACCAACTAAACTTGATAATACATGATATAGAAGTGGAGCAAGGACAACTACAGAAAGACCTGCCACACCTATAGATAGTGAACTCATAGCACCTTGAGTATCTCCAAGTGTAAGAGCTTTAGATGTACCTACTGCGTGAGAACATGTTCCAAGAGAAACACCAACTGCAACAGGATTTTTTATTTTAAATAACTTATGAATAAATGGATAAACTATAGCACCTGTAATACCTGTTACAATAATTGCAACAACAGTTACCGGAACTACTCCACCAAGTGATTGAGACACTTGCATACCTATAGGAGTAGTTATAGATTTAGGCATAAGTGATTTTATTAGTTCAGGACTAAGTTTTAAGAAATAACTAAGGAAGAATATATAAACTATTCCGATTCCACTTCCAAAGAATATTCCAGAAAATATAGGTATAAAATGTTTCTTTAAAAGACCAATTTGTTTATATAAAGGAACAGCAAGTACAACGGTTGCTGGTTGCAGCAAGTCAGTTATAAATTGCCCACCTTGATTAAATTCATTATAGCTAACATGGAATAGAAGTAAATAACCAATAACAAACGCAATGGCTATTAAAAGTGGATTAAATAATGGGAATCTTGTCTTTTTATTTATCCATATTCCAAGTTCAAAACCAGCTAAACAAACAAGTATACTAAATAATGAGCTTTGTAAAATACTATCCATCTATAGCTCCTCCTTCTTTTTTTGCTTTTCTTTTATCCATAATTTTCATAACATTTTGGACGATAAGACCAGTAACTGCCATTATGACCATAGTTGAAGTAATAACGATAATTAATAATTTAATAATATTCCCCTCAAGTACATTCATTGCATTTAGCACTCCAACTCCAGCTGGAATAAATAGGAATGCAAGGTGGTCTAATAAGAATGTTGATACATTATCAACATGTTCAACTTTAACTACTTTTAAGCAAAGTAGTAGTAAAAGAATTAACATTCCAAGGATATTACCTGGTAAAGGTAAATGCAATCCTTTAGAGAGAAATTCTCCAACGAAATATATTGATAAAATTATCAACATTTCTCTTAAAAGCTTCATGAAAAAACCTCCATTTGTTTTTATTCAATCAAAAAGTTTCACACTATTTAAGTATGAAATATGTTGTATAAATATTTAAAAAAATATATGTAATATTTCTGCACCTTAACTATTCTATTATGATTAGTGAAAAAAGTATAGTAATATTAATTGTAAAAAACGCTTATAAGGGCATAAAAAGTCTAAAAAAATGAATTTAAGCTTGTATATAGGCATTATAGTAGAAATAGATTGTTAATTCTTTAATTTAGAGTGAAATCTTAAAATAAGTATCTATTTAAAAAATAAAACTTAATAATTTTATTAATATAGTATTATATAGGGTTAAAAAATAAGAGAAAACCATTTAATAGAAAGAAAAAATATTAAATTAAATATATTAAAAAGTTATTATTTAAGTAGTATTATAAGAATGCTAAAAATTTCATTTTGTTTTTAAATTTTTAAATAGGGGAGTGGTAAAGAAAAATGCCTATAATATAGCAAATACTCCTACTTATAGAAGAAGGAGTATTTGTTATAAAGAGTCATAGATAAGTTCGACTAATATTCTAGGTAAAGTGAAAATTTCATTTAGAGTAGAATATTAATTTATATTTTTAAAGTAAATCTATATTATTTTGTGAACATAGAGATATCATTTCATCATCCCAAATAGAACTTTGAACTTCACCAATATGGGCTTTTTGTAAGAAATATAAACAAATTCGAGATTGTCCTATACCACCACCAATAGTATAAGGTAATCTTCCGTTAAGAAGATCATCATGGAATGGTAAATTTTTTCTGTCTAAACAATTAGCAAATGTTAATTGTTCTAATAAAGCTTTTTCGTCAACTCTTATACCCATAGATGATAATTCTACCGCCTTATCAAATAAAGGATAATAGAAGAGAATATCACCATTTAAAGTCCAATCATCATAGTCTGGACTTCTACCATCATGTTTTTGACCAGATAAAAGAGGATAACCAATTTTACTAATGAAGACAGCTTTTTTCTCTCGGCAAATAGCATCTTCTCTCTCTTTAGATGTTAATGTTGGATATAGATTTTCTAATTCTTGTGAAGTAATAAAGAATATTTCTTCAGGAAGCTGTTTAGAAATGCTTGGATACATATTACAAACATATTCTTCAGTTTCTTTAAATACTTTAAATATTTGTCTTACAACATTTTTAAGAGTTTCTTCAGTTCTAGCTTCTTTAGGAATTATTTTTTCCCAATCCCATTGGTCTACATAAATAGAATGTAAATTGTCTAAGTCTTCATCTCTTCTTATAGCATTCATATCAGTATAAAGACCTTCACCTTCAGTGAATTTATATCTTTTTAGTGCATTTCTTTTCCATTTTGCAAGTGAATGAACTATTTCTATTTGTGAATTTGGAATTGCGCTCATATCAAAAGATACTGGTCTTTCACAACCATTTAAATCATCATTAAGACCTGTGCTTTTCATAACAAATAAAGGTGCAGAAACTCTAGTTAGCGAAAGTTCAGATGCTAAGGCATGTTCAAAAAAATCCTTTACTCTTTTGATTGCTATAGCTGTTTCTTTAAGTGTTAATGTTGGCTTATAGTTTTTTGGTAAAATTAAAGTTTCTTGTGTACTCATAAAAAATCCTCCTAAAATTTATATAATAATAAAATTTACTTAAAATAAAAAAAGACCTTTCACCCTAAAAAATAGGGCGAAAGGTTTCCGCGGTGCCACCTAAATTGCTTGTTAAAGCCAACTCAAAAAAGTACAGTATAAAACGATACTCTCCTAATATAACGGTAAGGTGGCCGTCTAAGTCTACTAGAATTTAAATTCGTTCGGTTAGAAGCTCAGAGATGTTATTCCTAAAAGACTTCTTGTAAGACTCCCACCATAACTTACTCGCTATAAAGAAATTATTTTTAGTACTTCTTCTCATCAAAGCTTTTTTTTATTAATTGAATTTTATCAAAATACCTAAGTAGTGTCAAATAAATAATGGAAAAATATATAATAAATAATTTAGATAATATATTATATATAAATTATTTGTTTTTGTGAAACTTAATATGAGTTTAGAAAAGGATAGAGCAGTATTTCAAATATTGCTTTTAAAAACCATCGGTGCGATGAGGTTAGCTTGGGGAAACTTGTAACATTAGTTAGATTGACCAAGAAGCTCCTTTAAGAACTTTTTCTAAATGCTTAGTAGTTCACGATGTGGTCATATTTTAGATATTAATAAGAGAATAAAAAAACAATCTCAAAATATGTAAAATTGAGATTGTCTTAAATTTAACTAAATATATTTCTTTTTTTTCTTCTACTGTTTCCAAGGAAACTTCTTTTCCTAAATTTTCTTTGATTAAAAGTTCTTATCAATAAAAATATTATAAATAAAGTTATAAAAACTCCTAAAATTCTTATAGCATAGTAACCAAAATTTTCTTTTATAATTGTGAAGTTTGTAATTTTAGCACTTGCTGTAAGTGGAACTATACTTCCTTTTTCAGAAAAGTTTGCTTTAAGCTTTTTATTTCCAGCTATATCCCAAGCATCTAAGTCTTTAGTATCAACTGTAAGAGAGATATCGTCTGCTAATAAATTATTATCATATTTGTTTATTGCAGAATTTATGCTTATAGGGATGTTAATAGATTTTTCTTTTCCAAATTTCCCAAAAGTTTTATATTTTGCTTCTACTTCAGTTATTATTTCACCAGCTTGCTTGTATTCAATTTTAGGAACAGCAAAGCTATAATCCATTATTGCATTCATGTCATCAAAAACTTGAGTATCAGTAGCTCCATATTCAGAGTTAAGTACAACTCCAACTAAAGTACGTCCATCTCTTTCATAAAAAGCTAGAAGACATCTACCAGCTGGTATTGTATAGCCAGTTTTACCACCGATATTTCCATTAACACCTAGAATTTTATTTCTATTTTCTATGTTAATTCTTTTTTGACTATCGATAAATTCAATTTGAGATTCTTTTGTAGAAATAGTTTCTTTTACCCATGGGTTTTCAAGCATGGCTTTTGCCATAAGTGCTAAATCATAAGCAGTTGTATAATGCTCAGGATCATGTAGACCATTGGGATTTTTGAAGTTTGTGTTTTTAAGACCAAGTTCTTTAGCTCTTTGGTTCATTAGCTTTATAAATTCTTTATTGCTTCCAGAAACATAGTCACCTATCATGTAGGCTGCATCATTTGCTGAAAATAATAAAAGTGCATTCATTACATCACTAGCTTTTAAAGAGTCACCAATTTTTATTGGTCCATAATTAGCAAAAAGAGAATAAGCAGGTTGCTTACTAGCACTTTCTGTATAAGGTATAATGCTATCTTTACTAGCTTTTTCAGCAAATACAAGAGCTGTCATAAGTTTTGTTATACTAGCCGGGTATCTTTTAGTATCAATATCCTTAGCATAAATTATTTCTCCTGTTTTTAAATCCATAGTAATAGCTGATTTACCTACAATAGAAGGTTTCTGTAAAGTAGTATCCGTAGCTAGTGCAATCTCACTTGGAAAATAAGTAAAAAGACTGCATAGTAAGCTAAAAATAATCGCAATTAGAAATGTTTTTTTCCCGTTCATATTAAATTGTCCCCCATTAACTTTAATACTCCTAAAATAGTATAACATTAAAATAAATTCAAAAAATTAACAGCTTGTAAAAGTAAAATTAAAGTAATTAACTAGATGTAAAATTTGTGTAGATAGTAATTTGGAGAATATTATTTTTTTAGATAGGCATACTTGAATAATAAAATTTATATAATATATAGAATCAAGTATGAAATGGTTTAAATTTTTTAGGTAGGTGAAATGAAATGGAAGGTAAAAAAGAAAATATATATTTTTACACTATGACTCATGAAAAAACAGGAATTAGAAGTATCGATATTTGCTATGGTGTTGATTATGATAAAAAATCGAACACTTTTAAAACTATATTAGAAGATGAAGAACTCTTTTTTGATATAGAAGGAGAGATAGTTCATACAGATAGTAGTATTTCATTTAATACGATTGATGAAAAGGTTGTCAAATTAAGATATATAAATCTACCGTTATATGATAGTTTAAAGGGGTATCTTTTAAATTATAATTCACCAAATTTAAATAGTGATAGAGAAGTTCAAGAATATTTAAAAAAACAAAAAACTATTAATTATAGATTATAAATTTTAGTATTTATTAAGGTATATCGATATATATGATATACCTTTAATTATTATAGTAAGATATATACATATTTTAGTTGTAAAAAAAGGAAATTTATTTTATAATCATTTAATGTGCAGTAAGAAAAAAATGAGGTGAATAGATGAATAGTTCAACTATCAATGATATTTTAAGTGAAAGAGAAGTGGGAACAATATTACCTCTATTAGTTGATATTCAAGGTACAAAAGTACCAACATTTTTTGTTAAAGATTATAGAAACATTTTAGAATATATAGAAAACACAGAAATGGTAGCGTTAAAAAACTCCATAATAGGAACAAAGGATTGTTTGTTATTTTTATTGATATTTAAATTTGACAATAAATTTGAAACTACCTATGACGTATGGTTTAATTATGGCGAAGTTTGGTACCAAGAATTTTTAGCGTGCCTAAAAGATGCTAATAGGATAATAATTGAATTTAGAGATGAAAAAGACGAGCATATTAAAAGTATAGAAATGAAGAATACTGTTAATGAGGTATGTGCAGAATATATAGAAAGATGTAATGAAAATATTATATTTAAGGGAGAAAAAATTAATAACTTAATAGAACTTAGTGTTAAAAAGAAATATCAAACTTGGGATATAGAAATTGTAAATGATTTATTAGAGTATATGTTTGATTTGTATGGAAGCATTGAAGAGTTATGGAATGATGTTTAAAGTGGGTATAAAAACCCACTTTTTTTAATACATATTGAAGTTTTTTTCTGTAATAATTGGAATAGACTTTTCATTAAGAAGTTCTGTAACTTCACAAAATCCATTTCCTTTAAATAAAACTTTCTTTAATGATTCTAGGTTTTCAGGGGTTCCTTGTATTTCAACAAGAACTGTACCATCAGTTAAATTCTTTGCAAATCCTGTAAGTGATAAGCGTAGGGCATTTAATTTTACAAAAAATCTGAACCCGACTCCTTGAACTTTCCCTGTTGCAATAAAAGATAATCTTTCCATAAAAAGCTCCTTTCTAAAAATTAGTAAAGTAATTTTTGTTGTGATTATATAAGTTAATTATTTCATATTTTCAGCAAAGAGTGAAATTAAATTAATAAAAAATAGTTATTTAAATATAATACTTGTAAATGTAATATTAGAAAAAAATATTGTTAATAATTATTAAATATTTAATAAAATATTATAATTATTATCTTTTTAGTTTGAAGGGGGTGGTTTTATAGGATATAATAGTCCTAAAAATCAATATGTTAGGGGCGAATAAATTTGGAAAAAAGTTTAGTTCTTATTAAACCAGATGCTGTAGAAAGAAATCTTATAGGGGAAATTATAAATATATATGAGAGAGAAGGACTTAAAATTATTGATATGAAGCTAGAAAAAGCTTCAAAAGAAAAGGCAAAAGAGCATTATAAAGAGCATGAGGGAAGAGAATATTTTGAACCATTAATTGATTATATAATGAGAAGTCCGTTAGTTGCATTAGTGTTAGAAGGTGAAAATGCTATAGAAAAAATAAGAACTATAAATGGCGCTACATCAAATCCAGTTGAAGGAAGTATAAGATATAAATATTCATTGTCAGGTAGAGAAAATTCTGTACATGCTTCAGATTCTGTAGAAAATGCAAATAGAGAAATAAAGATATGGTTTTGATTTTAGAAGGTAGATTTGAGTTAATAGAGTTTTAGGTTAAATAATACAGTTTAATTTTTTTCAAGTAGAAAAATTAGACTTATAAAGAAGAATAAAAATTAATAATATAAAAAGGATTATATTGGATATTAAAAACCAATATAATCCTTTTGTTTTAAGTGAAGAGGCCATAGAATTTATTATTTTCTAGCAGCTTTTACTTCTATCCAAATTTGATCTAATTCTTTAGTGAATTTTTGTCCTATATCAGTGAATACCTCAAAGTTTTTTAGTTTCTCGTCAGAAGGATATGCAACAGGGCTTTCTACAATTTCATCTGAAAGTAATTCTAGGGCACCTTTGTTAGGTGTTGAATAACCAATATATTCAGCGTTGATTGCAGCATTTTCTGGATTACAAAGAAAATCTATAAATTTATAAGCATTTTCAGTATTTTGAGATCCTTTTGGTATAGAGATAGCATCAAACCATTTGTTAGAACCTTCTTTTGGAAGTGCAAACTCAAGATCAGGGTTCATATCCATCATAGTAATAGCATCACCAGACCATGCTACAGCAAGTGCAGCTTCACCAGAAGCCATAGCATCTTTAACTTCATCTACCATATAAGCTCTAATCATTCCAGTGGTTTTTTGAGCAATTAATTCATTACGAGCTTTTAGTAATTCAGAAGTATTTGTTGAGTTAAGACTATAACCAAGTTTTTTTAAGCCTATTCCTATGGCATCTCTTGGACTATCTACCATAATTACATTATCCTTATATTTAGAATTCCAAAGTATATTCCAACTATCTACAGGATCTGTAACCATCGTTTTATTATAAATTATGCCTACAGTTCCCCAAGTATATGGTACTGAAAATTCATTCTTGGGGTCATATGCAAGTGATTTAAATTTACTATCAATTTCATTATAATAATTAAGTTTAGTAGTATCTATTTTTTTTAACATTCCTTCATTTGTCATTTTTTGAACCATATAATCAGAAGGGAATATTACATCATAATGCACATTGCCACTTTTAAGTTTTTGATACATTATTTCATTTGTGTCATAAACATCATATTTTACGGTAATTCCAGTTTCTTTCTCAAATTTAGAAAGTAAAGAGGGGTCTATATAATCTCCCCAATTATATACATATAATATATTGCTGTTAGTTTTTGAATCTTTTTTTTCAATAGAATCTGGTGCTTCTTTAGGAAAAGTACAAGAAACTAGTGTGAGAGTAATAAGCGAACTTACAGCTAGTACTAAAAATTTTTTGAAATTCATCTTAATTATCCCCTTTTATTAATGAATCTTTTTTGTTTACTATTAGAAGCAAAATAAGTACTACTATAAACATAAGAGTTGATAGTGCATTTATTTCAGGTTTTATACCTCTTCTTGCCATTGAATAAATTTCAATAGACAAATTAGAAACTCCTGGTCCTGTAGTAAAAAAACTTATGACAAAATCGTCAATAGACATAGTAAAAGCCATTAAAAATCCAGCAGCTATTCCAGGTTTAAGTTGAGGTAATAAAACTTTTCTAAGTGCATAAAAAGGTGTAGCTCCAAGATCTAAAGCTGCATCTATAAGGTTTTTGGGTGTTTGCTTTAGCTTTGGAAGAACAGATAGAATAACATAAGGAATACTAAAAGTAATATGAGCTAGAAGCATGGTAAAAAAACCTGGTTTTAAAGGTAGTGCTATACCTAAAATACCAAATAAGCTCATAAGTCCTATACCTGTCACAATATCTGGATTAAGCACAGGTAAATGATTTATATTCAATATAAGGTCTTTTTTTGCTCCTTTCATATTATGGATTCCTATCGCAGCAATAGTTCCAATAATAGTTGAAATAATTGATGAAATAATAGCAACTATTATAGTACAATATAAAGCATTTAGTATTCTATCATTTTGAAGTAGTTCTACATACCATTTAAATGTAAATCCTTCCCATACAGCCATTGATTTAGAATCATTGAATGAAAATACCATAAGAGTAATAATAGGTGCATATAAAAATAAAAAAATTATATAAATATAAAACTTAGACAAGAAGTTTAAAAGTTTATTTTTCATTATTTAGCACCTCCTTTTATAGAATATTTTTTTTCATATTTATTCATAAATGCCATTGATATAAGAATTAAAATCATCATAAAAATAGCTAATGCAGATCCAAGATTCCAATCACCTACAGCATTAATTTCTTGCTCTATGAGATTACCAACTAATAAATATTTACTTCCACCAAGTAATCGTGAAATGACGAAGGTAGAAACTGCAGGCATAAACACCATAGTTATTCCAGAAATAACACCAGGAATACTTAAAGGAAAAGTTACTTTCCAAAAAGTTTGTGCTTTAGTAGCTCCAAGGTCATAAGAGGCGTTTTCTAAATTTTTATCTATTTTTATTAAAACAGTATATATAGGAATAACCATAAAAGGTAAAAAATTATATACCATACCTAGCAAAGTAGCGCCTTCAGTATATAACATTTTTATTGGTTCAAATCCAAAAAACATAAGAATTGAATTTAATATTCCGTTTTGACTAAGAATTGCCATCCAAGCATAAGTTCTAAGTAAGAAATTCATCCACATAGGAATTATAAATAATAAAATTAAAAGATTTCGTTTTTTTAAGTTATATTTTGATATTATATAAGCCACAGGATATCCAAGAACTAGGCAAATAATAGTTGATAAAAATGCAAGCCATAAAGAATACCAGAATACTCCTAGATATAAGGGGTCTAATATTTTTTTATAATTAGCAAAAGTAAAAGCTAGACCATTATCAGTTTCTATTGTAAAACTTAAAAAAAGTATTAAGAGAAGAGGAACGACTATAAAGATAATCGACCAAATAACATAAGGATATGCTAGTATAGATTCTTTTCTTTTTTTAATCATTAAATTTCTCCTCTTTTTTCATTATATGAATGCTCTCAGGAGCTAAATAAAGACCTATAGTGTCTCCTATAGTAGCTGATTTAGTACTATGAATTATCCAATTTAAATGTTCATTTTGCACATTAATTTCATAGTGAACACCTTTAAATATAGTGGATTTTACTGTTGCATGTAGCTGTGAAGATTCTAAAGCACACATCTCTATATCCTCAGGTCGTATAACAACTTCGATATTTTCATTTATATTGAAACCTTTATCAACACATTCAAAAGTCGTTGAACAGAATGTAACCTTAAAATCTTCTAGCATAATACCATCTACAATATTACTATTACCAATAAATTCAGCAACAAATCTATTAGAAGGCTCATTATATATATCTTCAGGTGTGCCCATTTGTTGTATTTTACCTTTATTCATAACGATAATAGTATCAGACATTGTTAAAGCTTCTTCCTGATCATGTGTTACAAAGATAAATGTTATTCCTAATGCTTTTTGCATTTTTTTTAGTTCGAGTTGCATCTCCTTTCTTAATTTTGAGTCTAGTGCACTAAGTGGTTCATCTAGTAATAATACTTTAGGTTCATTAACCAAAGCTCTTGCAATAGCTATTCTTTGTTGTTGTCCACCACTTAGAGATTCAATATCTCTTTTTTCATAATCAACTAATGAAACTAACTTTAAGACATCTTTTACTTTTTTTTCAATTTCCTTTTTAGGTAGTTTCTTTAGTTTAAGTCCAAAAGCAATATTATCAAATACATTAAGATGAGGAAATAAAGCGTATTTTTGGAAAACTGTATTTAACTCTCTTTTATAGGGTGGAAGAGAGGTTATATCTTTATTGTTAAACAATACTTGTCCATTATCAGCAAATTCAAATCCAGCTAATATTTTTAGTGTAGTAGTTTTACCACAACCACTAGGTCCAAGTAAAGTTAAAAATTCATCTTTTTTTATTTCAAGAGACAAGTTATCTAAAACCTTATTATCATCAAAAGATTTAGATATATTTTTTAAGTTAATAATAATATCGTTCACTAAAAACACCTCTTTTTTATATTAGAATGATGGGGGAGTAGACACCCATATGATTTTTGCTAAAGATTTTCCAGCATTTTCAACATAATGATTTTCTTTAGGGATGAAATAAAAGCTTTCTTCTTTTTTTACATAAACCTTTTTATTTCCTAAATGTAAATAAATAGAGCCGCTAAGGACATAACCAAATTCTTCACCTTCATGAGGTGAATCAAGTTTATATTTACCATTTGGTCTTAAGGTTATTAAAACTGGTTCCATTTCATTTTTTTGAGCGTTAGGAACTAGCCAAGTTATTTTATACCCTAAATCATCAATTTTTTTTTCAAACATTTCTTCTTTACTAAAAGCAATTTGCTCATTTTTACTTTCATTGAAAAATTCTTGTAAGTTAGTGCCTAAGCAGTTTAGTATATCAATAAGTGTTGCTATTGATGGAGAAGTCAAATTATTTTCAATTTGAGAAATAAATCCTTTTGATAATTCGCATCTATGTGCAAGTTCTTCTTGCGTAAGTGACTTTTCTATTCTCAGCAATTTTAATTTTTTTCCTATATCCAAGTTATCACCTCTAATGTGGGTTAGTTAATTATATCTAAACTATAAGTTTAAAATTACTAAACTAAAAAATATTATAAATACTATTGGTATATATATCAATAAAATTACAAAAAGTTTAAAAAAAATTATCTTTTTGGTATTAGAGTAATTAATTTGAAGTTTTTATTTTTATTAAAAATAAGTATTGATTAAGATAAATAAGACAAAAATGTTGAGAGGTATGGTATAATTTTACTTATAGAATTAAGCCTTTGATAGGATGTGATTATGTGGGTTTTAAGAATGAAGAATATAAAAGAACTGGTAATTTAGTTTACATAAAAAAACCTAATTTTGAAGAACTAGAATATACAAAAAAATTATGGAGCGATTATGATACAATGAAAGAAATCGGGGGAGTCTATGACTTTACTGAAAATCATAAAAGAAGTTTTTATAAAAAAATGATAAACCCAACAGATGGAAAGAATTTTTATTGCTTAGTATATAAAAACGATGGAACAAAAGTGGGAGAAGTAAGTTTCCATGGGTATGATTCAGCAACTAAGATAGCTAGATTGAATGTTAAGATAGAATATAGACACAGAGGTAAAGGGTATGGTACAGAGGCTATAAAATTATTATTAGAATTTTATTTTTATGAGTTTTTAGGTGAAGTTATAATGGAAACTCCTAAAAATAAAATAGGTGAAAATACACTTAAAAAGCTTGGCTTTAAAGAAGCAACACAAAATACGTACAGACTAAAGAAAAGTGAGTTTTTACAAGAAAAAACTATTTCAGCTTTAGAAATAGGTGTAATTGCATTTAATGGATTTAGTCTTTCAAGGTTAGGTATTATAACAGAGTATTTTAATGAGTGCAAAAAGAAAAAAATTGCAGATATAAATATAGACCTAATTGGGGGACATGATACTATTTTAAGCAATACAGGTGTTAAAATACAAACAGATGCTATAATTTCAACTAGAAAAAAATATGATTTATTAGTTTTATTAGACGGAATTAATATAATTAAAGAAGGGGAAAGTATAAGACGGACCTTAAAAAGTTTGATAAATTATGCTAATGTAGTAGCTGTTATGGATTCATCTATTAGTGTCTTGATTGAATTAGATTACTTAAAGGGAATGAATATTATATTAAATGAAGAGCAGAAAAATTATTATAGGCAAGATCTTTGGAGATATAATATTTTAAATGAAGATTATATTGATAATGGAAAATTTATTCTTATGAAAGGTATTAATGGAATAATAGATGGAGGATTACATCTAGTTGAAAAATTATACGGTAAAAATAATATAGAAAAAATAATACAATATATATAAAAAGAAGCTAGAAATAAATTCTAGCTTCTTTTATCTTTTAAAAATACCTAATATTATATTTAAAATATCTTTTACTGTTTCTAATTGCCCAGATAAATTTTCTTTTGCAATTATAACATCAGCAGTAGTATCTGTAACAACATCACTTATATCCTTAGCATTCTCTGAGATATGTGCTACATTATCAAGTGTTTGATCAAGATTCTTTTTATTATCTGCAAGTAAAAGATTTACATTTTTTAGTACTTTTATAAGATGGACAATAAGTATTATAAGGAAAATTATAGCTATAATAATAACTATTCCAACAATTCCCCAGATAAACTCATTAAAATTGATTGTAAAAGTCATTTTTACATCCTCCTCTTAATTCTAAAAGAATTAAGCTTGTACGTTTTCTTTAGATGTATCTTCTTTAGTAGTAGCAGCTTCACCAATAGCAGCATCTTCTACAAAAACATCTTTAGATTTTTTATTTTTTAAATATTCTTTTATTTTTGAATTTGCATCAGCTATGTTTTCTTTACTAGCTTGAAGTTTGTCATTTAATACAACTTTAGCCTCAGATGCTTTAGATTTTAACTTCTCATTTGCATCAAGTGCTGAATTTTTAATATTGTCTCTAGTTTCTTTACCAGATTTAGGTGCGAATAAAACCCCACCAATAGCTCCTACAGAAGCACCAATAATAGCTGTTACCCCAACAGTTCTAGCTGTTTTAGCCATTGCTTGTCTTTTTTTAGCTTTTCTTTTTTCTTCAAGTAATTGTGATAATCTCATATTTGTCCTCCTTAAGGTATAAAAAAATTTGTATATTTTAATTATAAACTAATTTAACATAATAATAAACCAGAAAGAGTAAAAAAAGAGTAAAAAAATAGTAAAATATTAGAATAAGTTTTACAATAAAACACCATATTTAATGAAATGTGTAACTTTATTATAAAAGTTTAAATTTATTGAATTTATAATAAGAGAACTTTATAATATATCTATAATTTAGTTATGAAAGGTTAGACAAAATGTTAAAATTAAAATTAGAAAATGATAAAGCTGGTAATATAAAATTTAAAATAAAATTTAGTAGAGATTTAGAAGAAAATATAATTATAAAAAGAGCAGTTTTTGAAGGGAAAAAATTAAAAAGAAATAAGGATTATAAATATATATTACCTAATAAATATATATTTCCTATAATACATAATTTCGAAAAAAATAAATTGCAGATTGATAAAAAAAGTTTATTAAGTATACTGGAGTTTTCAGATGAATATGAAGAAAAATTTTATTATACAAATAAAGCAGATTCAAAGTATATGAAAAAGTGGAGAGAAGAAGGATGCCCAACTATTTTTAGGATAACGTTAGATAATGAAAAAATAGATATTAACAAAGAAATTGCATTTGAAAGATTGTTATAAATTAAAAAAATAGTCATAAGAACTTTCGTTCTTATGACTATTTCTATTAGTCCCAACATTCGCAATTTTTAATTTCTGGTATAGAAGAAGCTTTAAAAACAGGTTCTTTTATACCTTTCTTTTTTTGACTTCGATAGTCATCTAATGCTTTAAATGCAATTTTGCCAAGTAAAGCTATAGCTATCATATTTAATATTGCCATTAGACCCATAAAGACATCAGCAAGATTCCAAACAAGTTCTACTTTTGCTAATGCTCCAAAGAGTACCATAGCAACAACAAGAATTCTATATGCGTTTAAGATTTTTTTATTTTCACCATAAATGAATTCTATATTAGATTGTCCATAATAATAATTACCCACTATTGAACTAAATGCAAATAATAATATACAAATAGCGATAAAGTAAGTTCCGAATACGCCTAGATGAGATTCTAAAGAGTATTGAGTTAATTGTACACCAGTTGGGTTAGTTATATTATTTGCAGCAAGGATATTATTAAAATTAACAGTATTTCTTATAAGAATTATAAATGCTGTACATGTACAAATCACTAGTGTATCTGTAAAAACTCCTAATGTTTGAATAAGACCTTGTTTTACAGGGTGTGATACCTCAGCAGTAGCTGCAGCATTAGGAGCACTTCCCATACCAGCTTCGTTAGAGAATAAACCTCTTTTTACACCTTGCATAATTGCAGCACCTAAAACACCGCCACCTACAGCACTAAAGTTAAAAGCACCTGAGAAAATCTCTTTAAATACAGAAGGTAAATGATTAATATTCATAAGTATAACAACTATTGCAACTAATATATATGCAACAGCAAAAATAGGAACGATTATTTCAGATACTTTTGCAATTCTATGAATACCACCAAAAATAACGATAGCTGTTATTATAGCAAGCGCAATACCTACATATAATTCATTAATCCCAAATGCAGCTGAAAATGATTGAGATACTGTATTTGATTGTACAGCATTAAAGATAAATCCAAAACAAATAGTAATAAGAATTGAAAATATAATTCCCATCCATCTTTTATTTAAGGCTTTTTCCATGTAGTAAGCAGGTCCACCACGAAAGCTTGTCCCATCTTTTGATTTATATATTTGCGCAAGAGTACTTTCAACAAAGCTAGAAGCAGATCCAATAAGTGCAATTATCCACATCCAAAAAACAGATCCGGCACCACCTATAGATACGGCTATAGCTACACCAGCTATATTACCAGTACCAACTCTTGAAGCTGTACTAATACAAAAGGCTTGAAATGAAGAAATTCCTTTATTACCTTTAGATTTTCCAATTCCATCACCTAAAAGTCTAAACATTTCTTTAATATATCTAAATTGTACAAATTTAGTTTTAAATGTGAAATAGATACCTAAAGCTAGTAACGCAAAAATAAGAATGTAGCCCCAAAGAAGATTATTGATTTCTAAAACAAAGTTATTTAATAAATCCATAAATTTATGTCCCTCCTAACGTAGTTTCTATAATATAAATTGTAATATGTATATTCAAAAATTGCAAGAAAGTTAATTTCAAGATGCAATATGTTAAATTTAAATATAATTCATGTGTATAATCAATGTTGTAATTAACTAAAGTAATGTAGTATATAATATAATTAGAATTAAATAATGAAGTTTCAGGAGGGACTTGTTGCAAAAAAAAGGTAAAATGATAGATAAATATATAATTGTTGATTTATTAATCATATAGATATATTTAAGTAAATTAAATTTATTTAAATATAAAAATGAGGCTGTATCACAAAGAGGAATTTGATTTCCAATGTGATACAGCCTCTATATTAAGCTGCAGTATTTCCTTCACCAGTAGTTGGTGGAGGAGTGACAGGTGGTTGAGGAGGCGTAACCGGCGGTGTCACAGGTGGTGTCACAGGCGGCGTTACTGGAGGGGTTGGAGGAGTAACCGGTGGGGTAATAGGAGGTGTGACTGGTGGTGTAGATTCATCACCATTACCATTATTACCATCTGGGTTTGGAGGTGTAGTTTCCCCTGAGTCCTCATCTTCATCCTCGTCTGGAAGTTTTGTCATATCATCTTTTTCAGTAGGTAGAAGATATTTATAATCAGCAACATTTATTCCCTTATGAACATACGGTTTTTTCAAAAAAACTCTATTTTCTATTAGACTGGGAGGCGTTGCGTCAGTTGCTAGTTTATCATTAAGTTTATTTACTTTTGCTGTTACATGCACGTCACAAGATCCATTTGCTTTGAATCCTGATACAGCAAGACCAGAAACAACTCTATTTCCACGTGGGTCTTTTGAACATAAAGCAGTTGGTATTTTTCCAGAATCAGTACAAAGTGTAACACCAATAACGCCATCTGGCTTATTTAATGTATGATTAGCATCTTTACCTTCATGTGCTATTTTCATTATTTTTCCGAATATATTAGCTGCTGTTTTAGAACTGTTACTATTCATAGACTGAGGTTTGTCATATCCAACCCAAACAGAAGCAGAATAGTATGGAGTAAGACCTGCAAACCAATAATCGTGATCATAGCTAGTAGTTCCAGTTTTACCAACAGTTCTCATATTAGGAACTTTAGCATTTGCTGGTATAGGTCCTTCTAACATTTTGTTCATTATATAAGCTGCTTGTGGTGAAATTGCTTGTGTAGTTTTAGGCTCACCTTTTAGAATTACTTTTCCGTTAGTATCTTTAATTTCTGTATATAATTTTGCTTCGGTAACTATTCCATTATTACCAAAAGCACCAAAAGCATTTGCCATTCTATAAGGATTACTTCCATCTGGATTAGCAGGATCATTATTAAATTGTCCAAGAGCTAATGATGATAATGTATTTTCAGACTTATCATTATAAATAAGACCGAATTTTTTACCATATGCAGAAGCATTTTTCACACCAACTTTATCTACAAGTTTGGCAGCTACAGTATTAGTTGATCTAGCAAGACCTCTACTAATCGTAACAGCACCTTCATAAACACCTTTTGAGTAGTTATCAGGAGAGTGCCCACCGTATCTAGCTTTTTGTTCAGGTGTAAATGGTGAATCATCAATAGATGAAACTGAAGACATTAACTTCAAGTCAATAGCAGGTGCATAAGCTGTTAGTGGTTTTACTGAAGAACCAACAGATTTTAATACACTATAACCTCTGTTAAGACCACTAGGAGGTTGTTTACCTCTACCACCTATTAAAGCTTTTACTTGACCAGTTTTATAGTCTGTAATTACAGCAGAAGCTTGAAGTTTTGGTGTTCCATATTCATCGAAAGAATCAGAACCAGGAACTCCAAGATTAGCTCTATTATCTAAAATATTTTGTACTTCTTTTTGAAGTTTTTCATTCATTGTACTATATATTTTTAAACCGCCTTTATCTAGTAACGCATATGCTTCATCTTCAGAGTATCCAAGCTCACTTTGTAAATCATCAGCAACTTGATCAACAAGTGCTCTGTTGAATGACTCATAATTAAATGAATTATTAATAGCTTTTTGATGGAATTCAAGTTTACCATTATTTAAATCAGATATAGCTGTATCATATTCTGCTTTAGAAATTTTATCTAATTCTAGCATTTTCCCAAGAACAGTTTTTGTTCTATCAATATATCTACTAGGATTGTTTTGATTTCTTTCAGAAAAAGCATCATATGAGCTAGGTGCTTGTGTTATACCAGCTAGGTAGGCACTTTCTATAAGTGTTAACTCATGTGCTGATTTACTAAAATATCTATTAGCGGCAGCTTCTACACCATATGATAGTCCACCAAGTGGAATAGTATTAAGATAAGCTGTTATAATTTCATCTTTAGTCATTATTTTCTCTAGTTCAATTGATAAATAAGCTTCTCTAATTTTTCTTTCAAGTTTTTGTTCATCGGTTAGTACTGTATTTTTTATTAATTGCTGAGTAAGTGTAGATCCACCTTGAAGAGTGTCATTACCTGAAAGTTTAGATTTAATATTAAAAACAAGAGCTCCAAGTATTCTTTTTACATCTACCCCCTGATGTGCATAGAAACGCTCATCTTCTATAGAAACATAAGCATCCTTCAAGTGTTTTGGAATTTCATCAGGTTTAACCTTAAATCTTATTTTCTCAGTTTGTATAATATCTACCTGTTTACCTGAATCATCAAATATTTGGGCTGGTTGTGCAAGGTTTTCTATATCAGCAAGATTGATATTAGGTGTGCTTTTTATTACTGCAAAAGCATACCCTGCACAAGTAACGATAGCTGTAAGTACTATAAATATAATTGACAAAGAAAATATTTTAAAGAATTTTTTAGCACTAGATGGCTTTTTCATTCTTCTTTTAGTCCTAAGATTATTACTTTTCTTTTCTGTCATAGCCTTCCTCCTAATTTAATTATTATATAGTTAAATTTTTAAGAATTTTAATTTAAAATATCCCCCACGATAGAATAAATTCAAAATATTCCCTATTATTATAGCATATTAATAATAGAAGAATAAATAAATATAAAAGAAAAGTAGGTGAACAATTTGTATCTAAGACAAAAAAAAGGAAGGATAATTATAGAACATAAAATAAGACTTTACATAACTTTAATAATATTAGCATTTAGTTTTTTGTTTGTCTCATTTATATATTATTTTGATAAAGTTATAGCACCAACAGTTTTATTGGTTGCAGATGCTGAAATGAGAGCAAAATCTATGGAAATTGTAAATAAAAATATAAGTGATATATATGGAGAGGGTTTTGTTTATGAAGAAATTATGGATGTAGATAAAGATGATTCAGGTAAGATATCAATGGTTAAAGCTGATACAATGAAACTTAATGCTTTAGCAACTAAGGTAGCAATAAACGCACAAAAAGATATTGAGGAAGTTGGAAGCGTAGGTGTAAAGGTTCCTATAGGGTATGCTTTGAAAAATAATATTTTGGCTTACTTAGGACCCGAAATTAAAGTAAGAATGGAGCCTATAGGAAGAATTAAAACTAGTTATGAGTCTTCTTTTGAAAGTGCAGGAATAAACCAAACGAGACATAAAATTTATATTAATATGGAGACTAATTTAAAAATAGTACTTCCACTTCAAAGTAGAGAAGTTATAGTTCGCCATCAAATACCTATATCAGATAATATTATAATTGGAGAAGTACCTAGAACTAGTATTGGGATAGATGCAATAAAAGAAGCTATGACAGATGAATATGATGAAAATGGAATCGAGAGTGAAAGCATAGAAGGTGAAAATCCACTTGAAAAAGCGGGGGAGATTGATTTGCCTGACCTTCCAGATTTGGGAGTAGAATTTAAAAATTAAGAATATAATTTTTATTTTTAGGAAGAATAATTGTAGAGGGTTTTTGATAATCCCTCTATTCCAAAAATATACATTGTATTTTGACTAAAAATTTATTATATTTTTAATATTTTATCAAAAATATAAAGCTCTATTTAAAGATTTTAATAGTAAGATTGAATGTTATAAATAAAAAGATTTATAATATTTAAACCTTTACACAAATTAATTTTTATTAAAAAAATGTAATTTTAATGCAAGAGAAACAATAAAAACAGAAAATAATAATAAAAAATCAAAATAATGAAATATTTTATTGAAGTTTAAAATTAAAAAAAAATCATTATGTTGAATTTTAAAGAAATAAGTAATTATGAGAATAAATTCCTTTTATTAATAATTAAAAAAAACTGGCTAAAAATAATGTTATTGCTAAAAAAATATGATTATTTTAATGATTTATTTATACTTATTATAAGGAATTCAAATAGTAAAAAAAATATTTTTCAGAATATTCTGAAAAAAGAAATATTATAAATATAAAAAATCTTTTTGAACAAAATATAAACAAAATGTTAATAAAAGGGCGTTCGTGAAATGAAAGAACATGCTAATTTGCTTAAATGCTATTAAATCGCTAAATATGAAGAAATTTGAGAGTTTTAAAAAGTTGATTTTCAAAATATAATGTACTCGAAGATGTGACGAAGGAGGTAAGATGTGGACAAGAGAAAAAAGCATATGATGTCTATGGTTACTAAGAATAGTATTATTATTGCAAGTCTCATTATTCTTATCTTGATATTTATCAATATATCAATGGCAGTTGCATTTGCAGTTGGAACCTTAGTAGCAATAATCAATTTTAATATAAGTACTATTGTTATTGATAGATGTTTTCATGCTAAAAAATCTAAATTATTTATAAGAATTAGTTTTTATTTAAGAATGTTAATGATATTAGGAATAGCACTCTTATTTAAGGAAAACTATGTAAACGTTTTAACTTATGTAACAGGTTTTATAATTCATCAAATAGCAATAATAACTTATGGTATGAAACAAGCTAAGAATATATAATTTTTTTTGCCTAATTGGCGATGCTTCTGAAAATCTACTTTAATATTTAAGTAATATTTTTAGAAAATATGTGCTTTTAGATAAATGAAATTTCACAGTTGGTATAAAATCAAAATTTAAACTAATTTGAATCTGTGTTTATATATTTGCTATGATTTCAATTCAATAAGGAGAGGAGTGATTTAATGAATATTTTTCAACCTGAGTTTACAATTCATATTGGAAGTTTAGCATTACCTAGTTTTTTAATTATGCAATGGTTTGTGATGCTTCTAATAATTGTAGTAGCAGCGATCATAACAGCAAGTCTTAAAATGAGACCAGGAAAATTGCAAGTAATAGCAGAGATGCTTTTTGAAACTGTTCAAAAATTAGTTATTGGAAACTTAGGTAAATCAGGTATAGTTTTTATACCATTCATAGGAACACTTATGATTTACATATTATTACTTAATTATGTTGGATTATTAGGTATTGCACCACCAACAAAAAATCTTAATATTACAGTAGCATATGCAATTGTAGTAGTTTTAATAGTGCATGGATATGCAATAAAACAAAATGGTATAGGCGGATATCTAAAAGGATATGCAAGCCATGGAATAGCTATGATTCCATTGAATTTAATGGAAAGAGCAGTATTTCCAGTATCTTTAGCATTACGTTTATTTGGTAATATGTTAGCAGCGGCTATTGTTCTTGAGTTAGTTTATACTGGACTTTCAAAAATTACGTGGGCAGCCCAAATTGGACTTCCAATTATTGCACATGGATTTTTTGATGTTTTTGATGGAACAATACAAATGATAGTATTTGTAATGCTAACAATTATAAACATAAAAATGACTGCACAGTCACATTAATTAACATAATAAAAAATAAAAATTTTAAAGAAAAAACAGGAGGTATCTATCATGGATATGACATTATTAGCAGCAGGAATTGCGGTATTAGCAGGTATAGGAGCAGGGATTGGTATAGGAATAGCAACAGGAAGAGCAACAGAAGCGGTTGCAAGACAACCAGAAGCGTCAGATAAAATACAAAGTTTATTCATAATGGGAGCTGGACTTTCAGAAGCAACAGCTATTTATGGATTTGTTGTAGCGATTATATTATTATTCGTTAAATAATAATTACATATTTAATTATATAGCCGATAGTTTTGAATATCAGGAAAAAGATCGGCTATTTTTATAATGATTATAAAAAAGAAAATTTAGACATATACAGTGTAGATTTAGCTTTAGATAGATTTTAAAAGCTATCTAGATAAAAAAGCTACATTGACTAGAAGCTAATGTTTTTTATTTCCTAGTTACGCTTAATACAAGTATTAAAAATATTAGTTAGAAGATAAAATACTATTAGAATTTTTAGAAGGGAGTAATAAATTATGGAATTTAATTGGACGACTGTAGTTGCAGCTATTATAAACCTTTTAATATTAGTTTTCATACTTAGATATTTATTCTGGGATAGAATAAAAGGTGCTATAAAAGAAAGACAAAATGCAATTAATGAGAAGCTTGATAGTGCTGATAAAATCAGAGAAGAAGCGAATAAATTAAGAGCAAAAAATGAAGCGGTTTTACAAGCAGCACAAGAAGAAGGTCAAAGAATTATTGAAGAGAGAAAAGCAGCAGCACAAGCACTTTATGAAAAAATAGTAAAAGATGCACAAAAAGAAGCTGATGATTTAAAACTCAAAACTAACGAACAAATTGCTTATGATATAGCTAATGCACAATTAAATCTTAAAGAACAAGTTATAGATTTAGCTGTAGAATTATCAAAAAAAGCTATAGAGGATTCAATGAATGAAACTGAACATAGAGCTGTTATCGATAAGTACATCGAGAAAGTAGGGATGTAGTATGAGTTCAAATGAAAATGCTTCAATAAAAGGAATTGTTAAATCTGTAGTTCCACTAACAGATGAACAATATCAAAATTTACTTACAAGGCTTGAAAGAAAGTATAATAAAAAAATTGAATTAACAAGAGAAATTGATAAAAGTATAATTGCAGGGCTATATATACAAGTTGGAGACGAGTTTATTGATGCAACTGTAAATACTCAATATAAAGAAATGAAAGAAATAATGCTTAACAGAAAATAAAGGTGGTGAGTCTATATGCATATACAAACAGAAGGATTATCTTCAGAATTAAAAGATGAAGTTAAAGATTATAAAAGAGAATTAAAAACGGTAGATTCAGGTACTGTTATACAAATTGGAGACGGAGTTGCTACTGTAGACGGATTACATAGTTGTATGCAAGGTGAACTTATTGAGTTTGAAAATGGTGCAGTAGGGATGGCTCTTAATCTTGAAGAAGATTCAATTGGAGTTGTATTACTTGGATCAGAAAGAGGATTAAGAGAAGGTACTAAAGTACAAAGTACAGGAAGAGTTGTTGAAGTGCCTGTTGGTAATGGTCTTATAGGAAGAGTTGTAGATGCTCTTGGAAATCCTATAGATGGTAAAGGAAATATTAAAAATGATGGTTTTAGACCTATAGAAACTAAAGCGCCAGCTGTTTTAGATAGAACTCCAGTTCATCAACCATTACAAACAGGAATAAAAGCTATAGATGCTATGATTCCAATTGGAAAAGGTCAAAGAGAATTAATTATAGGAGATTCAGGTACAGGTAAAAGTACAGTTGCACTTGATACTATCATTAATCAAAAAGGTAAAAATGTTAAATGTATATATGTAGCTATTGGTCAAAAGCAATCAACAGTGGCAAATGTTTATAATATTTTAGAAGAAGCAGGTGCAATGGAATATTCAACAATTATTTCAGCTGGAGCAGCAGAGGCAGCAGCACTTCAATTTATAGCACCTTATGCAGGAGTTACAATGGCTGAATACTTTATGTGGAAAGGTGAAGATGTATTAATAGTATATGATGATTTATCAAAACAAGCAGTTGCTTATAGAACTTTATCATTATTATTAAGAAGAGCACCGGGTAGAGAAGCTTATCCAGGTGATGTTTTCTATATTCATTCAAGATTATTAGAAAGAGCAGCAAAACTTTCAGCAGAAAATGGCGCTGGTTCAATAACAGCTTTACCAATAATAGAAACATTAGCAGGAGATGTATCAGCTTATGTTCCAACTAATGTAATATCAATTACAGATGGTCAAATATTCTTAGAAAAAGGCTTATTTGATGCAGGACAAAAACCAGCTATAAATCCAGGAATATCAGTTTCAAGAGTTGGAGGAAGTGCGCAAACTAAAGCTATGAAGCAAGTTGCTAAAAGTTTAAGACTTGATCTTGCACAGTTCAAAGAACTTGAGGCATTTTCACAATTTGGTGCTGAACTTGATAAGGATACAGCAGAAAGAATTAATAAAGGTAAAAGAGTTCAAGAAATTCTAAAGCAAAATGAATTTGAGCCAAGAGATGTGTCAGAACAAGTTGTAGCTATGTATGCAGCTATACACGATTACTTATTAGATATAGAAGTTAATGATGTTGTTAGATTCGAGCGTGAATTATTAGCATATATGCATTCAAATCATCCAGATATTTTAATTTCAATAGATAAAGAAGCTAAAATAATTGATTCAACTGAGGAAGATTTAAAGAACGCTATAATAGCATTTAAGAAAAATTTCTAAGATAACATAGCCTTAGCTATGTAATCTTTTAAGGTAGGAGGTGTAATATGCCAGTAGGAGGATTATTAGCTCTAAAAAATAGAGTTAAAAGTGTTAAGACTACTAAAAAGACAACAAAGGCTATGTCACTTATTTCAGCATCAAAGATGAAAAAAGCTAGAATAAAACTTCAACATAATGAATTATATTTTGCGAATTTAAAGCATATAGGAAATAAAATTTTTAAATATGCAGAAAATCCAGAAAGAAATCAATTAGTAAAATCTAATAACTCAGATAAGAAGTTATATTTAGTTTTTGCATCAGATACAGGATTGTGTGGTGCTTTTAATGGAAATGGTATGTCTTACATAGCTAAAAAGCATGACAATAATGAATATAGTGATATTTCAGTTATAATATCTGGTAAGAGAGCTAGATATTATAGTAATAAATATGGATTTAATAAAATTAAAGAATATCAAGATCCAAAAGATAGAATTACTATAAAAGAAGCAAGAAATATGACTGCTGATTTAATAGATAGTTTTTTATATAAAGGCTATGGGGAGGTAAGTCTTATTTATACAAAGTTTTATGGAGCAACTAAGCAAAGAGTGGTAGAAGAAAGAATTTTACCTTTTGAACTTGGAGAAACTAGCGATGTGATAGAAGAATTAGACTATGACTTAGAGCCAGGGTCACAAGAATTAGTAGCTGATTATATAATGAGACAAATAGAAGCTCAACTTATAAATGCTGTATATCATTCAAAAGCAAGTGAACATAGTGCAAGAATGGTTGCTATGGACAATGCGACTAATAATGCAGGTAAAATGGCAGTTGAACTTGAGAATAGATATAATAGATTAAGACAGGCAGCGATAACTCAAGAAATTGCCGAAATTATTGGTGGACTTGAAGCGCTTAAGAAAAAAGCTAAAAAAGTAGCAGAAAAATAGATGTAAAGGAGGTTGTCTAGATGTCAAAAAATATAGGAAAAGTTGTTCAAGTTTTAGGACCAGTTGTAGACATGAAATTTGAAGAATTGGTACCAGCTATCTATAATGCTGTTGAGATAAAGATTAAGGATAGAGTTCTTGTTTGTGAGGTTGCACAACATTTAGGGAATAATAAAGTAAGAGCAATTGCTATGGATTTAACAGAAGGACTAAAAAGAGGATTAGAAGCGGTAGATACAGGAGCTCCTATATCAGTACCAGTAGGAGAAGTAGTACTTGGAAGAGTATTTGATGTACTTGGTAATCCTATAGATGATAAGGGCGAAGTTAAAGCAGAGAAAAAAATGCCTATACATAGAGAAGCACCTGCTTTCTTTGAACAATCAATTAAACCAGAAATGTTTGAAACAGGAATTAAGGTTATAGACCTTATAGCTCCATATCAAAAAGGTGGAAAAACTGGATTGTTTGGAGGAGCTGGAGTTGGGAAAACAGTTCTTATACAAGAACTTATTCATAATATTGCAAAAGCTCATGGTGGACTTTCAGTATTTGCTGGAGTTGGTGAAAGATCAAGAGAAGGTAAAGATCTTATTCTTGAAATGACTGATTCAGAAGTAATTCATAAGGCAGCATTAGTGTTTGGTCAAATGAATGAAGCACCAGGTGCTAGAATGAGAGTTGCATTAAGTGCACTTACAATGGCAGAAGGATTTAGAGATCAAGGACAAGATGTTCTTGTATTTATAGATAATATATTTAGATATTCACAAGCTGGTTCAGAAGTTTCAGCTTTACTTGGAAGAATACCATCAGCAGTTGGATACCAACCAACACTTGCTAACGAAATGGGTGAATTACAAGAAAGAATTACATCTACAAAAAATGGTTCTATTACATCAGTTCAAGCTGTATATGTACCAGCAGATGATTTAACTGATCCAGCACCTGCAAATACATTTGCACATTTAGATTCAAAAACTGTTTTAACAAGATCATTAACAGAAATAGGAATTTATCCAGCTGTAGATCCATTAGCTTCTTCATCAAGAATATTACAACCAAGAGTTGTAGGTGAAGAACATTATGAAACAGCAATGGCAGTTAAAAAAATATTATCAAGATATGCAGAACTTCAAGATATTATTGCCATACTTGGAATAGAAGAGTTATCTGATGAAGATAAGAAGGTAGTTGCAAGAGCGAGAAGAGTTCAAAAATTCTTATCACAAGCACTTCATGTTGCAGAACAATTTAATGGGTTCCCAGGAATATATGTTCCTGTTAAAGATACTATTAGAAGTTTTAAAGAAATATTGTCTGGGAAATATGATCATCTTCCAGAAGGATTATTCCTTGACTGTGGTTCAATAGAAGATGTTATAGCAAAAGCACAAGCAAAAGGCTTAATGTAAGCGGGAGGCTAAATTTATGAAAGTATTTAACTTAGTAATAGCAACTCCAGAAGAGGTAGTATATGAAGGTGAGGTTAAGTCTTTAAAGGCTAAAACATCGTTTGGAGAGTTTCAAATGTACTCAGAACATGAACCATTTGTTGCTAGTCTTAGACCATATAAACTTACTATAGTTGATAAAGATCAGAATAAAATAGAGTTTATATCTTCAGAAGGTATGTTAGAAACTAAGGGTGATAGTGTAATCATTTGTGTTAATAGTATAGAAAATAAAGAAGATATAGATTTAGAAAGAGCTAAAAAAGCATTTGAAAGAGCGAATGAAAGATTGTTATCAAAGGATTATAAACTTGATAAGATACGAGCTAAAAATGCTTTAGATAGAGCAAAAATTAGAATTTCAACAATCTAATAAAAAAGTGTCCTAAATGATTTTTATAACATTTAGGACACTTTTTTACTTAATTATTTTCCCAATTAAAGATATAAGGGACATTTCTATAAAAATCTCCATAGTTAAGACCATATCCAACTACGAATAAATCTTCTATTTCAAAGCAGCAATAATCCGGTTTTAATGCTGTTGTTCTTCTAGATGGTTTATCAAGAAGAGTACATATTTTAACTGAATTTGCTCCAAGTTTTTTTACATGTTCAACAACGAAATTCATTGTTATACCAGTATCTATGATATCATCAACAATAAGAACATCTAATCCTTTTATATCGTCAGGGATATCATTAACAACTTTGACTACACCAGTACTTTCTTCAGCATGCCCATAACTTGATGTTGTCATAAATCCTATTTGTACTTTCCCATCAATAGCTCTAACTAAGTCAGCAGCAAATATAAAGCTTCCTCTTAATAAAGATAAAACATATATAGGTTTGTCCTTATAGTCATTAGCTATAATTGAACCTACAACTTTTATTTGATCAGCTATTTGTTGTTCAGTAAGAAGTATATTTCTTTTTTTATTTTCCATTTTTATTCCTCCATTTTTTATCTTATAGACGAATAGTTTTTATATTTATTTTTACGTGAATATTAAAACATATTAGTCTAAATAAACTTGATTAGTAATCTAAGTTTATCTTATTTGTGGTTCTAATAGTTATGTAAATTAATAGAAAGTTATAGATACCACGTTTGGAAAATTTGAAATTTAGATAATTTTTAAATTATGACCTAAATTAAGTTTACATATATAATAGTATAAATAGAGTAGCACATTATGTATAGTCTATTTACAATATTGATATTATATTATAAAATTAATAGAATATTGTCAAGGAGACATCTAGTATGCTTGAAAGTAAGAAAAGGAGGGATTTTGATGATATATGGAAAAGTAGAAGGTGTTAGAAATTCTATACTTAATGAGCTAGAAAATATTTATGATATACAAGTTCCAAAATATAGTGTTTGTACACAAGAAATAGTTGATATAATTTCAAAGGTAAGCAATGAATTAGAAAGAGAAGTCAGTGTTGCTGTAAGTAGAAAAGGAAAAGTTATAAGCGTAGCGATAGGAGATTCTACAAGTGTAGAAATTCCTCTTATAGATATAAATGAAAAGAAATTATCTGGTGTTAGAATTATACATACACATCCTAATGGAATATGTAGACTTTCTGCACTTGATGTATCTGCACTTCTTAAGTTAAAGTTAGATTTAGTAGCTGCAATAGCTATAGAAGAGGGTGTTATAAAAGATGCCTCATTAGGATTTTGTACTGTTCAAAATGATGTGCTTTTATGTGAAGAATATCCACATCTTACAATAGATCAAATGTTAGAGTTTAATGCTCTTGATAAGATAAATTACATAGAAGAGATTATTAAAAATAGTGATGCAAAAGAAGATGATACAGAAAAAGCGATACTTGTTGGTACTGATACAAAAGAAAGTTTAAAAGAACTTGAAGAACTGGCAAAAGCTTGTGATATACCTGTAGTTGATAGTGTATTTCAAAATAGAAATAAAATAGACTCAGCTTTTTACGTTGGTAAAGGAAAAGCTTTTGAAATTGCAAGATTAAGACAAGAGCTAAGAGTAAATCTTATAATTTTTGATGATGAACTTTCTGGTTCACAAGTGAGAAATTTAGAAAGTGTAACAGGCGTTAAAGTTATAGATAGAACTACATTAATTCTTGAAATATTTGCAAGAAGGGCTAAAAGTAGAGAGGCAAAAATTCAAGTAGAATTGGCACAACTTAAGTATAGATCAGCAAGACTTATGGGGCTTGGAACAGTTCTTTCAAGAACAGGTGGAGGAATTGGTACTAGAGGACCAGGAGAGAAAAAACTTGAGATAGATAGAAGAAAGATAAGAGAAGATATTTTTGACCTTCAAAAAGAACTTAAAAAAATTAAGAAAACTAGGGAAGTTCAAAGAGAGAAGAGAAATAAACAAAACTTACCACAAGTATCTCTTGTAGGCTATACAAATGCAGGAAAATCTACTCTTAGAAATACTATTTGTGAAATAGCACCACAAGATACTCAAGTTAAGGAAAAAGTGTTTGAAGCAAATATGTTATTTGCTACATTAGATACAACAACAAGAGCGGTTGTTCTTCCAAGTAACAAGCCTATGACGCTTACTGATACAGTAGGTTTTGTTAAAAAACTTCCACATGAACTTGTTGAAGCCTTCAAATCAACATTAGAAGAAGTTATTTATTCAGATTTATTATGTCATGTTGTTGATGCATCATCTGAAGATGCAAAATTACAAATTGAAGCAGTTGAGGAAGTTCTTACAGAGCTTGGAGCTTTAGAGAAAGCAGAAATTTTAGTTTTAAATAAGATAGACTTAACTGATGAAGATACAATAAATGATTTAATAGAAACTTATAAGGAAAAATATAAAATTGTATGTATTTCAGCAGCACAAAGAATAAATCTAGACACTTTATTAGATGTTATAGAAGAAAAGTTGCCTCATACATTAACAGAAAAAGAATATATTGTACCTTATACAGATCAGCAAATAGTGGCTTATCTCCATAGAGCAGCTAATATTTTAGCTGAAGAGTATAAAGATGTCGGAACTTATATTAGGGCACAAGTAGATGAAGAAGTCAAAAATAGATGTTCTAATTTTGAAATTTAAAAAATAAATGAAGAAGTCATTAAAATTTGAAAAATAATTTTAATGGCTTTTTATTTATACTGAAGTTTTTTAGTTATTTTAGAGTGAAAGTTGGCATAAAGTATAAGAGGAGATTCAATATAGAAAGATTTTTATTATGTCTAGTTTTAAAAACAAGTATTGAGAAGTTATTCTAGTTAATTCTTAGAAGATAGAAATATTAGCTATTAGATAGATAATAAAATAGATTATAAGGTTAAGAGTTTTGACCTTATAATCTATTTTATTTTAGTAGTTTGGAGGGAGCAGATGAGTGAAGAAAATGGGAACATAGATGCTAATATAAATTTAGTTGAAGATAAAGAAACTTTAGAGAGGCAATTATTTAAACTACAAACAACTGTAGAAGAAATGAAGAGAATAAATTCAGGATTAGCTCATCTTACTATAGATGAAACTTATAAAAACTTTTATGATTGGAAGGTTAAACCAGCAGTTGATATAATAGCACTTTTATCTAGTGCAGCTCAAAATACATCAAGAGTGGCAACAGACCATTCTAATAATGTATATGCAAAAAAAAGGGATGTACGCAGAGCTTTGGATCTTACAGATAAGTTATTAGATCAAGTGGAGATGGCATTGAAGTTGTATGAAATAGAAGTTGGATGTCTTATAGAGTACAATAAAAATGAAAATGTTAATAATTTATATAAGGAATAATGTTTTTTCTTGTTACTATGAGAGAAAATAATTTATAATATTCTTAACTACTAGAAAGTAGGAGGAGATGAAATGAACAAAACTGTTAAAGAGTATCAAAGGGCATATAATGAGTTAGTACAAGACCTAAATGATAATCCCAATATTTTAGGAGTAACTGTTTTTGGGAGTATAATAACAGGTGATATATGGAAAAATTCTGATATTGATATGTTTGTTATACTTGATGAAAGAGGAGATATTGATAAAGATTTATTTGGAATTAAATGTGGAATAGATATTCATATGATAATTTTATCTAAAGAGGAGTTTTTGAATTTTAGAGATAATTTTACTGGGGGAAGTAAATTACATAGAAAATTAATGTCTTCTAAATTAGTGTTTGGAAAAGATAATGAAATTATAGATAGTTATAATTTTTATAAATTCTTACATGATATTGATAAGGATAGATGGAATCTTTCTTATTTAGGAGACTTAATAAGAGCAATTGGACTTTGTGATAAGGCGCTTAGCAATGATAAGATATATAATGCAATATACAATGCATTAAAACTAGGAGAAAGTTTTTCTAAAATATATTTGAATGTAAATGGATATATGTTAAGTAGTGACCCATTAACTATGACTATAAATCTTGATGATGAGTTTAAAAGGTATATGGATAGAGTAATAGCAGATCCAGAAGTGGAATCAATAAGGGGTTTAATAAATTATATAGAAGATTATTTAAATGCTAATATAGAAAAAATATCTAAATTACTTTTAAATGTTTTGAAAAAAGCAAAGATACCTTTAACTATTAATGAAATAAAATTGCAAAAAGAATTTTTTAATACACCAATAGAATTTAATAAAATATTGAAGGATTTAGAAAGTAGAAATATTATTAAAAAAAGTGTTAGAGTTAAAACAACAAATTCAAATGAAAAGATAATAGAGGAGTTAGTATATTATTATGAATAGCAATATTGATTTGAAATATAATGTGGAATTTAAAGAAGAAAGTCATAAATATATAGATATTGCTCAGCATATAAAAAAACTTATAGATAGTTATAAAATAAAAGATGGTGAAAAGCTTCCAACAATAAGAGGGTTATCAGATTTTTTGAATGTAAATAAAGATACTATAGTTTCAGCATACAGAATGCTTAGTGGAGAGGGTTATTTATATCAAAGTCAAGGTAGCGGTAGTTATGCTAAGAAGCGAGAGTCTATAAAAAATTTTAAAAAAGAATATAATGAGATTTTTCATAGTATTAGTGGGGGGAAAAAGAACGAATATATAGATTTAACTTCTGAAATTACAAGTGCAAAATTTTTTGATGTAGACAAGCTGAAAGAAATTTTTGATGAAGTTTTAACTAGAGATGGTGTTTTAGCACTTAGTTATAATGATTCTCAAGGATATAGAGATTTGAGGAAAGTAATAAATGATGAATTTTGGAATGGAGAAAATTCAATAAATAATATGCTTATAACATCAGGAGCACAGCAAGGAATTGATATAGTTTCAAAAGCTCTTATTAATGTTAATGATTTTGTTGTGGTTGAAAAACCTACATATTCAGGAGCATTAGCAGTATTCAGACTGAGAAAAGCGAATATTTTTGAAGTTAATATGCAATCAGATGGAATAGATGTTGATGCATTAGAAAAAATTTTGAAAAAATATAAAATCAAATGTCTGTATACTATGAGTTATTTTCAAAATCCTACAGGTATAAGCTGTAGTATTGAAAAGAAGAAAAGAGTTATAGAACTTGCTAAAAAATATAATTTTTATATTTTAGAGGATGATTATTTATCAGAACTTAGATATGATAAGGAAAATAAGCATATACCTTACAGAGCTTTAGATAAGAATAGAGTTATATATGTAAAAAGTTTTTCAAAGATTTTTTTGCCTGGAGTTAGAGTAGGTTATCTTATAGCTCCAGAACAATTTGAAGAAATTTTAGAACATTCAAAGGCTAGTAGTGATATTTCAACATCTAGTTTGATGCAAAGAGCTTTAGAGCTTTATATAAAAAAGGGATATTGGAAAAAACATATAGAAACTTTAAATATAGAATATGATAAGCGATATAAATATGTAATAAGTTTAATAAAAGAACATTTAAGTGAGTATGTGGATTTTATAGAACCAAAGGGTGGATTAAATTTATTTTTAAATATTAAAAATAATGTAAATATTGATGGAAAGGAACTTTTTTATAAACTTATAAAGAAGAAAACTATTATTACTCCAGGAATAATTTATTATCATAATCCTATGCAAGGAAGAAAAAGTTTTAAAATAGGTTTTTCTGAAATAGATTATAATAAAATAGAACAGGGAATCATCAATATTAGAAATGTACTAGATGAAAGGATAAAATAAATGAGTAGATATATAACTGTAAAAAGAAGAGCTGAAGATAGTTTTGAGGAAAAAAAGTCAGAATTTATAGGCTATGTAAAAAGAGTTACTACAGAAGAAGAGGCTAAAGAATTTGTCGCAGAAATAAAATCTATGCATAAACAAGCAAGACATAATTGTTATGCATATATAGTTGGGAAAAATATGGGGATACAAAGGTATTCAGATGATGGAGAACCTCAAGGAACAGCAGGTATTCCAATATTAGAAGTAATCAAAAAACAGGGATTAACAGATTGTGCAGTAGTTGTTACAAGATATTTTGGTGGAATACTTCTTGGTGCAGGAGGACTTACAAGAGCCTATACTAAAGGGGCTGCTATTTCTATAGATGCTGCTGGGATTGTTGAAAAGGTTGAGGGCGCAAGGCTTATTGTTGATATAGATTATGATTTATATGGAAAAATACAATATCTTTGTGGACAACATAATTGGCACATAGAAGACACTGAATTTACAGATGGAGTAAAAATTTATATACTTGCAGAAATTTCAGAAATAGAGAAAATAGAGAAAGAAATAACAGAGGCTACAAGTGCTAAAGCAAAAATAGCTAAAGATAGTGAAAATATTTATTTTAAAGAAGGAAATAGGTTATATCTTGAAATAGATGAATAATAATATATCTTTAGAATTAGTAGGATAATTAGTATATAATATGAATTGATTTTTATTACTAGTATTTGCAAGTAATAAAGCCATTATGCTATAATATTAGAGAATTTTTATGAAATATAAATAAAAGTTAATATATATAAATTTAGGAGGATTTAATAATGTCAGGACATTCAAAATGGAAAAATATTGCGGCTAAAAAAGGTAAAATGGATGCGAAGAGAGGAAAAATCTTCACAAAAATAGGTAAGGAACTTGCAGTTGCTACTAAAGAAGGTGGAGCTAATCTTGATAATAACGCTAGACTTAGAGATGTAGTTGCTAAAGCTAAAGCTGCTAATATGCCAAATGATAATATTTTAAGAGCTATTAAAAAAGCGGCAGGAGAAGGAAATTCTGTAAACTACGAAACAATAGTTTATGAAGGATACGGACCATCAGGAGTTGCTGTTATAGTAGAAACATTAACAGATAACAAGAATAGATCAGCAGGATCAGTTAGAAGTGCTTTCACAAAAGGTGGAGGAAATATGGGGACATCAGGATGTGTAGGGTTCATGTTCCAAAAGAAAGGTCAAATCATAATTGAAAGAGAAGATAAAGATGAAGAAGAGGTTATGATGCTGGCTTTAGAAGCAGGTGCAGAAGATTTTGCAGCAGAAGAAGAAGTATTTACAGTAACAACAGTACCAGAAGATTTTAGTACAGTAAGAGAAGCCTTAGAAAAAGAAGGGTTTGAGTTCTTAGAAGCAGCTGTAACTATGGTTCCAGATGTTGAAAGTGAAATTAATGAAGAAGATGCTAAAAAATTCCAAAAAATGCTTGATCTTCTTGAAGATGATGATGACGTTCAAGAAGTTTACCACAATGCTATATTCCCTGAAGGATGGGATGAATAATTTTTATATATGAAAAAACCTTTATAATACTAATAGCAAATTAGTATTATAAAGGTTTTTTTTAAGCTATTTTTGATTGTCCTTTTTCTGTTATTAATACTTTGTGGATTTCACCACATTCATATTCAACTGATATTAAATCTTGAAGTTCAAGACCATGGAATGCTACATCGATAGCTCTTTTTGAATGTTTACCATGGAAACTAGCTATAATTCCTCTATAACTCATACCATCATTTAATTTTGTTAATACTTCTACTTCTAAGTTATGCATATTAAGCACCTCCAGTGAAATTCTCTATATTTTAAGGATAACACCAAATTTTTTTTTATTAAAATTATATAAATAAAAATAGTAGCAATGAAATGGTATTTTTTTTAAATATATTTTGCGAATAAAAGATATATTTATGTTTGAAATTTACTTTTTATTGTTTTTTTAGTTAATTTCTAATATTTTTATATAGATTTCAGATTTATATAAAGAAAATAGAGTTTTTTAAATACTTATTTTAAAGAAAATAAAAATTTATATTGATTAAGAATGTTGAAATTCCTTAAAATAGTTCAATAAATTAAACAAAATAATAAATATATTAATAGAGTTTGAAATTTCAAAAGTTTTTATAAAAGGAAAAACCTTTTTAATATGTTTTTAGTCTAATGTATGTAATGATTTAAACAAAGTAGCTATTAGCTTTAAGAGAAAATTTAAAAAAGTAAAACTGTTTTATGGTTTAAAAAGTCTAATAGATGTAAGAGAAAGAAATCTATTTAGGGTATAAGGGGGACATAATGTTAAAAGAAAAGGTGAAAAAAGCTAAATATGGTGATGAAAAAGCTTTTTTAGAACTTATGAATGAGTGTAAGGAAAGTTTATATAGAACAGCTTATTCATATGTGAAAAATGAAGCAGAAGCATTAGAACTTGTACAGGAAACTGTCTATAAGGCATACATTTCAATAGATAAATTAAAAAAAGAAGAGTTTTTCAAAACATGGATTACAAGAATACTTATAAATAATGCAATAACACATATGAAGAAAAAAGAAAAAATTATTTATCTTAATGACAGTAGTTTTTTTGATAAGGAAGATACAAAAGATGATTTTAAAGTTTTAGATGAAAGGATGTATCTTTGGAAGGCAGTAGATTCTTTAGAAGAAAAGTATAGAGAAGTGATAGTTCTAAAATATTTTAATGATATGACAATAAAGGAAATAGCAGAATTTTTAGATTATCCAATAGGTACAGTAAAGACATATCTTAATAAGGCGCTTGTAAGGCTTAGAAAATTTGTTGAAAAGGATGTTATATAGTATGGATGATAAGAATTTAAGGGATTTAATAGATATACCAACTGACCTTGACGCGGCAGTTTTAGATGGAATTAAAAAAGGAAGAGATGAAAAGAGAGAAAAGAAAAATAGTATGGTGAAAAAAGGATTTATAGCAGCCTCTTTTAGTTTAGTTCTTGCAGGAGGTATCGCTATAATCAATCCAGAAATAGTAAGTGCGATTCCAGGAGTAAATAAAATATTTGAGGAATTTAACTCGGCATTATTTGGGGAGTCTACCGAAAAGTTTGCTCCATTTACTAAAAATGTAGGAGCTAGAGTAGAGGACAATGGAATAGATGTTACTTTAGATGAACTTGTGTTTGATGATAACAACCTTATTTTAGCTTTAGAAATAAAGGGTGAAGCATTAAAAGGATTTGAGGGAACAAATTATAGCGATTTTGTTCAAATGTCAGAGCATTTATTTATAGATGGGGCAGAAGTAGTAGCACAAAGTAGTCCTACAAAATCTTCAGAGGATACTGCACAGGTAATATTACAGGCTAATATTGCAAAAATGAAAGTGAAAAACAATGCCAATATAGAACTTAAAATAAGGTCAATTGGTAGAGGAAATAAAAGTACAGAAGGAGAATGGAATTTAAAAGTTTCTGCTGATAAAGTGGCAGGAAAGAAAATATCAATAAATGAGGAGTTTAATAGCGAGCTTGGAAAGTTTAGAGTTAATAATGTTAGTATGACAGAACTTAGTACTAATATTATGCTGGATGGACAATATACTAATGCAGAGAGTTTTTATGATACACAGTTTATGATTAAAGATGAAAATGGAAGAATAATTCCTTTTAAAATGCTTAGCAATAGTTGTGATGAAAATAAGAGCTTTGAAAGACATATAGAAATTAAAGAAAATTTAGAAGGGACAGACAAAGTTATAATTTCTGTTGTGAATGGAGCAAAAACTATAGATAAAGAGAAAAGTGGAGTAGTTCATAACTTAATACAATTTAATGGTGATAAAGATATGAAGTTCACAGATAAAATATTAAGCAGAAAGCCTACAAAAAAAGAAGTTGATGCAGGATTTGTAGGAACTAGTGTAGATGCTTATGTTAATATTAATGAAGGAAATCATAAAAGTTTAAATGAGCTTATAGATGAAAAAATTCATGTTTCTAATGATGCAGTTATAGAAATTATAGATATTGAAGATACAGAAGATGGTACAAAGTTTAAATTTAAGGTTAATGGATATTATGATTATCTAAATTTAACTTCTCTTACAGCAGTTGATGAAGAGATGAACTTTATTACAAGAAGAGAAGGTCAAAGACTTCCTGCAATTGAAGATGCTAAAAATAATATTTATAGCATGAGCATAGATAAGCTTGATAAAAATAAGAAATATGCTATTGGGGTTCCAAAGATAACTGATTTAGAAGAAAGTAGTCTTAATATGGAGATAGATTTAAGTAAATAAGTAAAATTAGAATAGGATAAGAAGCTAGTGAAATAAAGTATACTAGCTTCTTTATTTTTTTAGTTATAGTTTTAGTTTAAAACTATAACTATTTTTACAATTAATAGTAGATTATAAATGTTATTTTGTTTTGATATAAAGTTAAAGTGATTAAACTAATTTTAGAGCAGATATTTAGAAATTATAATAAAGAAATAGAATATAGAGAGTATGAAATATAGGGAAAAGTTTAGATGTGATGTAAAAATTATAGAAAGCCATAATACTATGTGCTTTTTTTATAAAGTTATTTAGTATAATGTTCGAGAATAACTGAAATATTAAAATACAGTTTAGGGGGGAAGATAATGTTTAATATGAATGTAGATATGCTAAAAGGGAAAATTTTAAAGACTCTTATAATATTTGCAATTCCTATTTTAATATCTAGTTTATTTCAACAATTATATAATACGATTGATATTATGATAGTCGGACATTATTTAGGTGAAGTATCACTTGCAGCAATTGGTTCAAGTGGTGCTATTTACGAACTTTTGGTAGGTTTTGCATTAGGAGTTGGAAATGGTTTAAGCATAGTAGTATCTAGAGCATATGGAGCAGAAAATAAAAAACTTGTTAAAAAATCTGTAGGAGCATCTCTTGTTATAGGAATAGGACTTACTATAGTTATGATGCTAATAGGACATTTTTTCCTATTTGATTTGTTAGAAGTAGTTAATACGCCAACAGATATTATACAAGAAGCTCATTCTTATATTTATATAATATCTATGTCTGTCGGTGTGATGTTTTTATACAATCTTGCAGCAGGTCTTTTAAGATCTATAGGGAATAGTATAATGCCACTTATTTTTCTTATAATATCATCAGTAATAAATATTATTTTAGATATAGTTTTTATCACAAATTTTAATATAGGAATTAAAGGTGCAGCTTATGCTACTGTTGTAGCACAAGGGATATCAGGAATCTTATGTATCATATATATTTTAAGAAAAACTGAAGTGTTGATTCCAAGAAAAGAGCATTTTAAGTTTGAAATAAAGTTGTATAAGGAATTATTAGCTCAAGGATTATCTATGGGAATAATGTTATTGATAGTTTCAGTTGGAACTGTAATATTGCAAACTAGCATAAATAGTTTTGGTAATGTAATTATAGCAGGACATACAGCAGCTCGTAAGATAGGAGCTTTTATGATGATGCCAATTATATCATTATCTATGAGTCTTGCAACATTTGTATCACAAAATAAAGGAGCAAATCAAGGTAGTAGAATTAGAAGAGCTGTATTTTTGACAAATATAACAGAATTAGTGTTAGGATTAATTTTAACTATAGGACTAGTTTTCTTAGCTCCATTTTTAATGGGAAGCATTTCAGGATCAACTAATTTAGAGTTAATTAATATAGGTACGAAATATATTATTATAAATGGAGCATGTTATGCAATTTTAGGTATACTTTTGAATTATAGAAATGCACTTCAAGGTATAGGAGAAAAAATGTTACCTTTATTTTCTAGTGGTATAGAATTTATAGGAAAGATATTATTTGTATTTTTAGTTATTCCAAAGTTAGGTTATTTTGGTGTGATAATATGTGAGCCTATTATATGGTGTTTTATGCTTATACAACTTATGTTATGTTTTTATAATAATGCTTATATAAAAAGTTGTAGAGCAAAAAAATTAAATGTATAAAATAAAAAAATTTTTAAAAAAGTTTTGAAAATCATAGTTTTTTCGACATTTGATACAATAAAATGTTTAATAATGTTTTTTAAATACAAATTTTATCGTTAAAGTATGAAATTTTAAGGAAAAAAGTTTTCATAAATCAAGTAAAAATGCATATATGCTATTGATTACCAATAAATGTAAATTGTATAATTATGTATATAATTTAAATTGGAAACTTGGGGGAGATAGTGTGGGATGCTTTAGTTTAGGTGTAGTATGTAATAATTTGGATGAGGTTAATGATTTAGTATATCCGTTCCATAATGAATTTATAGGATATTATCCAAAGGAATATTATGATAGAAATCCAGAAGAAAAAAAATATTTGAAATTTAATAGTTTTAGTAGAGATATAGAGAAAGAATGGGGAGAACTAACATTAATTGAAAAACAAAAATTTAATGAAAATATAGAACGATTTGCGGATGTTAAATATGGTTATTATTATAATGAAGAGAGAAGCGATATAGGCTATTATGAAAATACTAATGGTAAAATGATCTGTTTTGAAATTGGTGGTAAGTTTATAGGTGCAATAAAAACAAAAGGCAAATTTGGAAGAAGTAAACCTGTTAGCTACGCTAAAGTTGAGGATATAATAATTCCAAGTAGAAAAGAAAAGTTTGGAACATATGCTTTGGTACATGATGGAAAATGGATTAGCGTTGATGATTTTGAAAATAGAGATGAATGGTTTTATATAAATTATAAAAGAATAATAAAAAAACTTCCTAAAGAAAAAATGCTAGTAATAGTCGAATGTCTGTATAAATAATTAAATCTTAAAATTTAATTGTTTGTAGATAGGGGGTAAATTAATAGAAAGTGTATATATAATGGAAAATTTGGTAATAATCACATGTAAGAGGTGATTATAATGGATTTTAGAAGTAAAAAGCCGAAAAAAGATAAATTGAAACCAATCATTGCAATAATATCAAGTATAGTAGTTTTTGCAACAGTATATTTAGGGTCATATTATTATAAAGTTAATACTATAGACTCTGGAAAAGATAAGGTTACTGATGTAATGCTTAAAGACACTAAAGAGTTTAATGATGCTACAATAATATATTTCACAAGAAAAAATAATAATAATAATGAAGATGAAGTTTATTATAAAGTTACAGTAGGCGAATTTAAAAAGAAATTAAATGTTAAAGAGCTTTCAAAGGACGAACTTATTAACGCTCTAGGTAAGGAAGGATATAAGGAAAGTACGGCTAAGGATGGAAATTTAGCTTTTACAAAAGAAAATGGAACAGGACTTGAAGCTAATAAGTATTATATAGGTGATAAAGATGGTTATATTGCTATTTTCAAAACTGATGAAAAAGGTAATGCTTTTATTGAAAAACAATCAGATATATCAAATAGAAGGACTAAATATTTTCCACAACCGGATATAGAACTTATAGAAGGATTTGAACTTAAATTCAATACAAGACAGGAATGTGAAGATGTTATAATAAATTATACAACATAAGCTTTAAATGTATAAATATGGTGATTTAGGGATGTATTAAGTAGGAGCTTTGTAAAGATTTGAAATTTAGAAATAGTTTTGAAATTTTTAAATAATTTTAGGAACCTAAAGGACATTAGATTTAAGTTTAGTATGTCCTTTTTTGTATTATTGATAATATCACTTGTTCATGTTAAAGTATTATGTAGACCGTAATTTTTAGGAGTGATTTTAGAATGTACGAATATATAAAAGGTGAATTTAGAGGGCTTAATAAAGATTATATTGTTTTAGAAAATGGAGGAATAGGATATAAGATTTTTACATCAGGAAATACTATTGCAAATATGCCAAAGGTATCTGAAACAGTTAAACTTTTTATAGAACAAATAGTTAGAGAAGATTTTATTGGTTTATATGGATTTTTAACAAAAGATGAGTTGGAAATGTTTAATAAACTTTTAGGTATAAATGGAGTAGGGGCAAAAGCAGCATTATCGCTATTATCTATTAGTACTGTGCTTAATTTAAAATATGCAATTATCATGGGAGATGAAAAACATATTACAAGAGCACCAGGAATAGGTAAAAAAACTGCTCAAAGAATTATCTTAGAACTTAAGGATAAACTTAAAAAGGATGATTCTATATCTGTAGAAAATAAAGATGGTATGGACATAGATATGTTAGAGTTAATAGCTGGGAATGAACAAAAAGAAGCTGAGGCAACAGAAGCATTAGTTGCACTTGGTTATACTGATAAAGAAGCTAAGAAAGTATTAACTAATTTAGATATGAATGAAACTATAGAGAATATAATAAAAGAGAGTTTAAAACTTTTAATGAGTTAAGGAGAGATGGCTTTGGATGATAGAATAATAACTTCTAGAGAAATGCAAACTGATGTAAATAATGAATACAGTTTAAGGCCAGATAAGATTAATGAATATATAGGACAAGATAAAGTAAAAGAACGACTTAATATATTTGTTGAAGCTGCAAAAAGAAGGTCAGAAGCATTAGATCATGTTATTTTATATGGACCTCCAGGGTTAGGGAAAACTACACTTGCTAGTATTATTGCTAAGGAAATGGGTGGGAATCTTAAAATAACATCAGGACCAGCTATTGAAAGAGCTGGAGATTTAGCTGCTATTCTAACAACACTTAATTCTAATGATGTTTTATTTATAGATGAAATACATAGATTAAATAGAAGTGTTGAAGAGATATTATATCCTGCTATGGAAGATTATGTATTAGATATTATAATAGGCAAAGGAGCAGCAAGTAAATCAATAAGATTAGATTTGCCGAAATTTACATTAATAGGTGCAACAACTAGAATAGGAATGCTTAGTTCACCGCTTAGAGATAGATTTGGTGTACTTTGTTCTATGGAATATTATACTACAGAGCAACTTTGTGAAATTATAATAAGAAGTTCTTATATATTAGGTTGTGATATTACAAGAGCAGGAGCGAGTGAGATAGCACGACGTTCAAGAGGGACACCTAGAATAGCAAACAGGCTTTTAAAAAGAGTTAGAGATTATGCAGAAGTTAAATGTAATAATATGATAAATGAGCAAGTTGCAAGAGCGGCTTTAGAACTTTTAGATGTAGATAAAGAAGGGTTTGATAGAGTTGATAATAACATATTAAATGCTATAATAGATAATTTTAATGGTGGCCCTGTTGGAATTGAAACTTTATCTTACTTCGTAGGTGAAGAATTAGATACTATAGAAGATGTTTATGAACCATATTTACTTCAAAAGGGTTTTATTGTGAGAACCCCAAGAGGGCGTATGGCAACAGAAAAAGCTTATAAACATTTAGGAAAAGATATAAATAAGAATAAAAAGGTTGCAAATGATGCACAGTGTACTTTATTCTAATTAATATAAATTTAAGGTGAGATAGAGGAAACTCTATCTTCCTGTTTTGATAGATATTTTCTAGAGAATAAATTAGTATTTATGTTTTAGAAAGTATGTTTAAAGATGATTTTGCTTTGAAAGTTAAAGCAAAATTTAATTACGAGATGAGAAAAAAGAGGTGTGATTTAATGCAAGTTAAAGATTTTTACTTTGATTTACCAGAAGAGTTAATAGCTCAATGTCCTTTAGAAAAAAGAGATGCATCAAGACTTATGGTTGTACATAGGAACACAGGAGAAATTGAGCATAAACATTTTAGCGATATAGTTAATTATTTAAAAGAGGGTGATACTTTAGTTTTAAATAATACTAGGGTGTTACCAGCTAGACTTATAGGTGTTAAAGAAGGAACAGGAGCTAAAATAGAGTTTCTATTACTTAAAAGAATTGAAGGGAATAAATGGGAAGCACTTGCGAAACCTGGTAAAAAGGCTAAAGCGGGTGCAAAAGTTATTTTTGGAGATGGCCAGTTAGAAGCAACTGTTGTTGGAATAGGTGAGGAAGGGAGTAGAATAATAGAATTCAAATATGATGGTATTTTTGAAGAGGTTCTAGATGAACTTGGACAAATGCCACTTCCACCATATATTCATGAAAAATTAGATGATAAAGAAAGATATCAAACTGTTTATTCAAAAGAAAAAGGATCAGCAGCAGCACCAACAGCAGGATTACACTTTACAAATGAACTTTTAGAAGAAATTAAACAAAAAGGTGTAAATATTGCTTATGTAACATTACATGTTGGACTTGGGACTTTTAGACCTGTTAAAGTTGAAGATGTAAATGAGCATATCATGCATTCAGAATATTATCATTTAGATGCTGAAAATGCAAAATTAATAAATGATACTAAGAAAAATGGTGGTAGAATAATATCAGTTGGGACTACATCAACAAGAACTCTTGAAACTATAGGTGATGAAAATGGAGTTGTTAGAGAAGCTAGTGGATGGACTTCTATATTTATTTATCCAGGATATAAATTTAAAGTGATAGATAAGCTTATAACAAACTTTCATTTACCAGAATCAACTTTAGTTATGTTAGTATCTGCACTTGCAAACAAAGATTTGATTATGGGAGCTTATAAAAAAGCAGTTGAAGAAAAATATAGATTTTTCTCATTTGGAGATTCTATGTTTATAGATTAATACTAGATTACTTATTAAAAAAATGTTATAAGTATAAGAGTATATTTTAAGATTTAGAAAGATAAGGATGTGAAATACAGTGTCAGAGAATTACACATTATTAAAAAAAGATGGTAAAGCTAGAAGAGGTGAGTTTAGAACAGTACATGGTACTATACAAACTCCTGTATTTATGAATGTTGGAACACTTGCAGCTATAAAAGGTGCAGTTTCATCTATGGACTTAAAGGATATAAGATGTCAAGTGGAGTTATCAAATACTTATCATTTACATCTAAGACCAACAGATACTGTTGTAAAAGAACTTGGTGGAATACATAAGTTTATGAATTGGGATAGACCTATTCTTACAGATTCAGGTGGATTCCAAGTATTTTCACTAGCAGGATTAAGACAAATAAAAGAAGAGGGAGTTCATTTTAGATCACACCTTGATGGTCATAAAATTTTTATGGGACCAGAAGAAAGTATGCAAATACAAAGTAATTTGGCATCAACAATAGCGATGGCTTTTGATGAGTGTATAGAAATACCAGCTCCAAGAGAGTATGTTTTAAATTCAGTTGCTAGAACAACAAGATGGCTTAAAAGATGTAAGACAGAAATGGATAGATTAAATTCATTAGATACAACTATAAATAAGCATCAAATGTTATTTGGAATTAATCAAGGTGGAGTCTATGAAGATATAAGAATAGAACATGCTAAAGAAATTTCAAAACTTGATTTAGATGGTTATGCAATTGGTGGTCTTGCAGTAGGAGAAACTCATGAGGAAATGTATAGAATAATAGATGCTGTTGTTCCTCATTTACCAGAAGATAAGCCTATTTATTTAATGGGAGTTGGAACTCCTGCAAATATTCTTGAATCTGTTGATAGAGGAGTAGATTTCTTTGATTGTGTACTTCCAGCTAGAAATGGTAGACATGGTCAAGTATTTACAAGCCATGGCCCAGTTAAAATCATGAGCAAAAAATATGAATTAGATGCGACTCCAATAGATGAAAATTGTGAATGTCCTGCATGTAAAAGTTATACTAAAGCATATATAAGACATTTATTTAAAGCTAAAGAAATGCTTGCAATGAGATTATGTGTTCTTCACAACTTATATTTCTATAATAAAATGATGGAAGAAGTAAGAGAAGCAATAGATAATGACTGTTACGCAGAATATAAAGCAAAAAAACTTAGTGATTGGGGTATAGTATAAATCTAAATTGATAATTTGACTATATTAAAATATTTTGTTATAGTTTTTTAAAATTAATTTGTTTATCAGTAAATACTCTAAGGCGTATATTTTGAAAAAAATATGTTAAATTAGAATATTGATTATTTAGATAAAATTTATTTTATAAAAGGGAGTGTTAAATATGAGCTTAGAAGGAATGTTAATTACTTTTGGTCCAATAGTAATTATGTTTATAGTTTTCTGGGTATTAATGATTATGCCAGAAAAGAGAAGACAAAAAAAATATGCAGGAATGCTTAGTGAACTAAGAATACATGATAAGATAGTTACTAAAGGTGGAATCATAGGAAGAATTCATAAAATAAATGGTGATGAAATTATTATAGAATCAGAAGGAACAAAGCTTAGAGTTGCAAAACAAGGTATAAATTCAAAACTTGAAAAAGGTACCGAAAAACCAGAAATTCAATAAGAGGAGCAGGTATAATATACCTGCTTTTTATTATATTTATTATATGATTCATATTATATAAATGTGAGTAATTTACAAAAAAATTATAGGTTTGAATATTTCTATATATGAAAATCATTAGAATCTAAAAAAATTCATAAAATCTTTTAATTAATTTAAAAGTGTGGTAAAATTACTACTGAATTGTTTATGAATGGAGGAACTGGATAATGAAACATATAAAGACAATAAATAAATCAAACTTAAAAAAGAGCTTACAAAGACCTGGATGCAAAGAGTGCGCTAACTCATGTCAATCAGCTTGTAAGACATCAGCAACAGTTGCTAACTTACCTTGTGAATACACAGAAAACTAATATTAATCATAAGTGGCAGTAGTCTTATGGCTACTGCCACAAATTCTAGTTGTAAATATGAGGAGGAAAATATAGATGTCATTAGTTCATAAATTTAAGCAAGATGGTTATTATTATGTCATAGATGTTAACTCAGGGAGTTTCCATGAAGTGGACGAGTTAGTTTACGATATGATAATAAACTTTGATAAATTTCCAAGTTTTGAGGAAATAGTAGCAAAGGTTGGAGATAAACATCCTATAGAAGATATGAAGGAAGTTTATGAAGAACTTGAATACTTAGTTAAAGATGGAGATTTATATTCAGAAGATTTATATGAAGAGGTGGCTATGACAGATGATTCAGAGTCATTCTTCAAGGCAGTTTGTTTGAATATCGTTCACGACTGTAATTTAAGATGTAAATATTGTTTTGCAGATGAGGGAGAATATAATCAAGGATGTAGAAAACCTATGTCATTTGAAGTAGCTAAAAAGGCAATTGATTTTGTTATAGCAAATTCAGGAAATAGACGAAATATCGAAATAGACTTATTTGGTGGGGAGCCAATGATGGTTTATCCAACAATACAAAAAATTGTTGAATATGGTCATGAAGAAGGACCAAAACATAAGAAGAATATTAGATTCACTATGACTACAAATGCAACTCTTTTAAATGAAGAGAAAATGGAATACTTAAACAAACATATGGGTAATATAATTCTATCTATAGATGGAAGACCAGAAGTTAACGATAAGGTAAGAATCAGAATTGACGGTTCAGGAAGTTATAAAAGAATATTACCTAATATTAAAGCAATGGTAGCTAGAAGAGATGATGATAAACTTTACTATGCAAGAGGAACATTCACAAGAAATAATACAGATTTTTATGAAGATGTTATGCACCTTGTAAATGAAGGTTTTGATGAGGTTTCAGTAGAGCCGGTTGTTTTACCAGATGAACATCCATTATCAATAAGAAAAGAAGATTTACCAGAAATTTTTGAACAATATGATAAAATATATTCAGAAATTTTAAAAAGAAGAAGAACAATGGAAAATCCTTTTAAATTCTATCATTTCAATATTGATTTAAATGGTGGGCCATGTGTTTATAAAAGAATATCAGGATGTGGAGCAGGACATGAATATGTTGCTATAACACCAGATGAAGAAATCTATCCATGTCATCAATTTGTTGGAAAACCAGAATTTATTCTTGGAACATTAGATACAGGGATTGAAAAGAAAGATATGAGTACAGAATTTAAAGTTGCTCATATTTATAATAAGCCAAAATGCAGAAAATGCTGGGCTAGATTCTATTGTAGTGGTGGATGTCAATCAAATAACTATGCCTTTAATGGTGATATACATGATCCATATGAAATTGGGTGCTTAATGCAAAAGAAAAGAATTGAAACAGCTATAGCTTTAAAAGCTAGAACTGATCAAGATTGCCCAGAATATGTAGAAAGTATGAAAAATAAAAAGGCTGCAACAAAATAATAATAAATAATTAACTAATAGGGATTTACCAATTATTGCTATGTAAAGTGAAAAAGGGTATAATTCTATTGAAGAGATTTACAGAGGGGGAAGACCATGAAGACTAAAAGAACAAAAAAAGGGAAAGTCAGTAGTACAATTCTTTTTCTAGTTTCTATTGCTCTTATAGGACTTTTCGCCTTTGCAGGGTTCAAAGGCTTTACGATTGGTGGATACCAAGTAAAGCCATTTGAACAATTAATAACTAAGGGATTAGACCTGCAAGGTGGAGTTTCTGTTCTGATGGAGATTCAAGAAAAAGATGTAACACCACAAATGCTTCAAAGAGTAAAGGATTTAATATCTTTAAGGGTTAATAAAATGGGAGTTGCAGAAACTGTTGTTACAACACAAGGTGACAACCAGATACTAGTTAACATACCAGGTAAATATGATTCGAATAACATAGTTCAATCATTGACACAAACAGGAACCCTAGAGTTCTTAGCTCCAAATGGAAGTGTAATATTAACAGGAAAAGATGTAACAAAAGCTACAGCATATATTGATAGTCAAACTGGCCAACCAGTGATAGGTCTTGAATTTAATGATGCTGGTAAAAAAGCTTTTGCGGATGCAACACAAGAGTATATAGGAAAGCAAATTAAAATTACAATGGATGGGCAAACATTAACAGATCCAACAGTGCAAAGTCCAATAACTAATGGGCAAGCACAGATCACAGGTAATAGATCAATGACAGATGCTCAAAGAATTGCTGGAGTAATAAATGCAGGAGCACTTCCTGTACCAGTAAAAGAAGTTTCAGTAGAAACAGTTGGGGCACAATTAGGTGCATCAGCATTACCAAATGCTATAAAAGCAGGAGCTGTAGGAATATGCGTTATATTCTTATTCTTAATTGCATTTTATAGATTACCAGGACTTGCTGCGAGCTTAGCTCTAAGTGTTTACGTATTATTAGTATTGTTCGCTTATATAGGAATGAGGGTTACTCTAACCTTGCCGGGAATAGCAGGATTCCTGCTAACAATAGGTATGGCAGTTGATGCTAATGTTCTTATATTTGAGAGGACGAAAGAGGAATTGAGGCTTGGAAGAACTTCTAAAGCAGCAATTAAATCAGGATTTAAAAATGCAATGTCATCAATTCTTGATTCAAATACTACAACAATAATAGCTGCACTTGTATTATACTTCTTAGGTTCAGGACCAGTTAAAGGTTTTGCACTTACACTTATGATAGGTATAATAATAAGTATGTTCACAGCTATATTTGTAACTAAGTTCTTTATGGGATTATTATTCGATATGGGATGGCTTAATAAACCTGTAGTTTTTAGAGTAAAAGTTAAAGGAGGTAAACCAAATGCTGAAAATAGTGGAGAAAAGTAAGATCTGGTTTAGTATTTCTTTATTACTTATAATTGTTGGTATAGGTTTTATTGCATTCAAAGGACTTAATTTTGGTATAGACTTTAAAGGTGGTACACAAGTAGTAGTTCAAATGAATCAAGGGTTTAATAAACCTGAGGCTGATACAATAGTGCAAGAATATGCTCCAGGGGCTGTAACAAATACTGTGAATAATGATCAGTATGCTATTAAGTCAACGACTTTAACAACAGCACAAGTGCATGATATGGTTAATAGTTTAGCTAAAAAATTCGATTTAAAAGGAGATCCGTTAGTACAAGAAAATCAAATAGGACCATCAGTAGGAAAACAACTTACTAGGGATTCTGTGCTTGCTCTTATAGTAGCTATAGTAGCAGTATTGATTTATGTAATAATAAGGTTTAAGGCGGATTATGGTATAGCAGCGATTCTTGCTCTAATACATGACATCGCAATGACAGTCAGTGTATATGCGATATTTAGAATAACTGTAGATACACCATTTATAGCAGCTATACTGACCATAGTAGGGTATTCTCTGAATGATACAATTGTTATTTTTGATAGGATAAGAGGTAATGTTAAAAAAATGCCGGGTTCAACACCTGAAGAAATAGCAAATGTTAGTATACGTCAAACTATGACTAGATCTATAAACACAACTCTTACAACTCTTGTAAGTATTGTAGCTGTTTATATATTTGTTCCAACGATTAGAGACTTTGCATTACCACTAATAATTGGTATTGCATGTGGTGCATATTCTTCAATATTCATTGCAAGTCCTATCTGGTGTAAACTTAGACATAGAAAGAAAAAAACTAAAAAAAGTATTAAAAAAGCTAAATAATTTTAGGCTTTAAATATAAAGTAATATGAAACTTATTGCTAAGTTTTCATATTACTTTTTTATTTCTAAAAATATTTGTCAAATTAGGGATTTTAAATTATAATAGAATGTGTTTTCTTTTAAAAATATGGAGGAGTTAAATTATGCATAAGCTTTGGGAAAGTATATATTCACCGAATTATATATCGGGTTATAATCCTTTTAATGTTAAAAATATGAATAAGGCTATTGAAAGACTAGTAACAGCTATAAATAATAGAGAAAAAATAGTGATTTATGGTGGTTATGATGTTGATTGTGTATCTGGAGTGTCAGCATTTCTTTTAGTATTAAAATATTTAAATGCAGATGTTGAATATTGTATTGCAAATGTAAATGATGAAAATAACTATGATTTAAAAGAAGATACTTTAGAAAATGATATTGCATTTTTAGGAACAAAGCTTTTGATAACAGTAGGATGTGGATTAGATAATTCAATGATTGAAAAATTTTGTAAATCTAAGAATATAGATATTATCATTACTGAAAATAAAAAGAAAAAATCTACATACGAATCCATATACATAAATCCAAGTGAAGAAAAGAGTCTTTATAGATATAAAGATATAAGTCAAAGTGGCCTAGTTTTTAAATTAATGCAAGCTATAGCTATTTATTATAATATGAAAAGTATTAATAGATATCTTGATTTAATATTAATAGGTGGACTAACTAAACGAATTGATTATGTTGGTGAAAATAGAATAATATTAAAAGAAGGTATAACTTATTTAGATAGAACTAACAATGTAGGACTTATAGCTGTAAAAAAATTTCATAAAATAAAGGATTTAAATGGAGAAAATATAGAGAAAATAATAAGTACAATAACGCCTAGAGAAGGTGCTATTTCTAAAAAAGATAATGCGAAAATTATTGTAGAACTTTTAACTACAGATGATGAGGATAGAGCAGAACAAATAGCTAAATATTTACATAATGAAAAATTTAGATTGTATTAATAATTTGCATTTGTAAAAGTTTTTATGAACTAAATATGAAACTTTACTTGAACTTAATTTGTGTTAATACTACAATTAAGCTATAGAAAAGCTGGCTCTTTATTACTAATGAATATTTTGATAAAGAGCCATTTAAATTTAATAAAAAAACATCCTGAGGGGGAGTTACAATGAATTTTAAAGATAAAATAAGAGTAATAGAAGATTTTCCAAAAGAAGGAATTAGTTTTAAAGATATTACAACTCTAATAGCTGATAAAGATGCTTTAAGAGCTTCAGTTGATAGAATGGCTGAATTTTTTAAGGATAAAAATGTTGATGTTGTTGTTGGTCCAGAAGCTAGAGGATTTATATTTGGAGTACCAGTAGCTTATGCTTTAGGAGCTGGATTTGTGCCAGTTAGAAAACCAGGAAAGCTTCCAGGTGAAACAGCAAGTATTGATTATGATTTAGAATATGGAAAAGACACTCTTCAAATTCATAAAGATGCAATTAAGCCAGGTACAAGAGTTGCAATTGTTGACGATTTACTTGCAACAGGTGGTACAATAAGTGCTGTTGCAAAGCTAGTTGAAAAACTAGGTGGTGAGGTAGTAGGAATGTCATTCACTATTGAGCTTACAGGTCTGAATGGAAGAGAAAAATTAAAAGGTTATGATATAGACTCAGTTGTTGATTATGAATTTTAAATAGAAGTTGTTAAATTTGAATTTTTATTGAATAAATATTAGCAGTACTTTTACTATGAGTTTATTGAAATGAAGTAAGAAATATACTATAATTAAATATAATAAAGGGCTGGTTTTAACTAACCAGCTTTTATTTTACCGAAATTGTAAGTGAAAGGATGAGAGATCAATGCTAGAAGAATTAATAAAAAGAGTTGAAAATGGCAGTAAGGGTGCTAATATAGAGCTCATTAAAGACGCATATTATCTAGCTTTTGATGCACATAAAGAGCAGAAGAGAGAGTCAGGAGAGCCTTATATAACTCATCCTGTTAATGTTGCAATAATACTTGCTGATATGGGAATGGATACAAGTGCTATAATGGCAGGGCTTTTACATGATGTTATAGAAGATACTGATTATACTTATGAAGATATTGAAGCAAAATTTGGAACAGAAATAGCTAATTTAGTTGATGGCGTTACAAAGCTTGGACAAATACAATATAAGAGCAAACAAGAACAGCAAGCTGATAATGTGAGAAAGATGTTGCTTGCTATGGCAAGAGATATAAGAGTTATAATAGTAAAACTTGCAGATAGACTTCATAATATGAGAACACTAAAGCATATGAAGCCAGAAAAACAAAAAGCCAAGGCTCAAGAAACATTGGATATTTATGCTCCTCTTGCACATAGACTTGGTATGTCAAAAATAAAGTGGGAATTAGAGGATTTATGTCTTAGATATATACATCCAGAAGAATATTATACTTTAGTTGAAGATATAGCTGAAAAAAGAGTGGAAAGAGAACATAATATAGAATTAATAGTTGATGAAATAGATAGAAATCTTAGAAGTGCAGGGCTTGAGTGTGAGATTGAAGGAAGACCAAAACATTTTTATAGTATATATAAAAAAATGGTTACTAAAAATAAAAATTTAGACCAAATTTTTGATCTTACAGCTATTAGAATATTAGTTGATAATGTTAAGGATTGTTATGCGGTTCTTGGAATAGTTCACACTATATATAAGCCAATACCAGGAAGGTTTAAAGATTATATAGCTATGCCTAAACCTAATATGTATCAATCATTACATACGACAGTTATAGGAAGAGCAGGAAGAACATTTGAAATTCAAATTAGAACATTTGAAATGCATAGAACAGCAGAATATGGAATAGCAGCACATTGGAAGTATAAACAAGGTGATTCTGTTAAAGAACATGCTTTTGAAAATAAATTAGGATGGCTTGATGAAATTTTAGAGTGGCAGGATGAAACATCAGATGCAGAAGAGTTTATGGAAGGTTTTAAATTAGATTTATTCTCTGATGAAATTTTTGTGTTTACTCCGAAAGGTGTAGTTATAGATTTGCCATCAGGTGCTACACCTATAGATTTTGCTTATAGAATACACACAGATGTTGGTAATAGATGTATAGGAGCTAAGGTAAATGGAAAAATGGTTACCTTAGATTATAATTTAAAGACAGGACAAATAGTTGAAATATTAACATCTACAAATTCAAAAGGGCCAAATATGTCTTGGTTAAATTTTGCGAAAAGCAATCAAGCAAGATCAAAGATAAAACAGTGGTTTAAAAGAATTAGAAAAGAAGAAAATATTGAAAAAGGAAAAGATCTTGTTGAAAAAGAAGCTAAGAAACAAAGCATTAACTTTATGGATATTGCTAAAGGTGATAAATATGAAAAGTTAATGAAAAAGCTCAATTATAATTATATAGATGATATATTTGCAAGTGTAGGAGCTGGGGTTATATCAGCAACTAATATTATTTCAAAACTTAAAGATGAAGAAGTTGAAGAGGTAAATGCTGAGAAAATTAAAGTTGAACTTGAAGAGAAAAAGGCAAAGAGTCATAAAAATAAAAAAATAAAAGATAAAAAAACTAATGATTCTGGGGTTTCAGTAAAAGGATTAGATAATCTAATGGTTAGATTTGCTAAATGTTGTAATCCAGTACCAGGAGATAATATCGTTGGATATGTTACAAAAGGTCGTGGAATATCAGTTCATAGGGAAGATTGTAGTAATTTTAAGCATATAATAGAAGTGCGAGATGAAAAAGTTGTTGAAGTATCTTGGATAGCAGCATCATCAGGTCATTATGAAGCTGAAGTTGAAATTATAGCAGAAGATACATCAGGCTATTTATCAGAGGTAATGATGATAATTTCAGATATTAAAGTTGAACTTGTAGCTCTTAATGCTAAGACGACTAAAGATAATTTAGCACATATTAACATGAAAGTTAAAATTGATTCTGTAGAAAAGCTTAAAGATTTAATGAAAAAATTTAGAAGAATTAAAGGTACTAGAGATGTATATAGAGTTAAGAATTAATTGTTGGGGTGTGAGATAAACAATGAGAGCTATAGTTCAAAGAGTTAAATCATCTAAAGTTATGGTTGACGATAGCATTGTTGGAAGTATAAATAATGGTTTTAATGTCCTTATAGGAATAAAAAAAGGTGATACAATTGAAGATTTAAAATATATAAAAGATAAAATAGTAAATCTTAGAGTATTTACTGATGAAAATGATAAGATGAACTTATCACTACAAGACGTTGAAGGTGAATTATTATTGATATCTCAATTTACTCTTTATGGAGATTGTAGAAAAGGTAGAAGACCTAATTTTATGGAAGCATTAGGTGGAGATGAGGCTAAGGAGCTTTATGAGATTTTTGTTCAGATGTGTAAAGATGAAGGAATAAAAGTTGAAACAGGAGTTTTTGGAGCTCATATGCAGGTATATATAGAAAATGATGGGCCTGTAACACTTATGCTTGAAAGTGATAAAAGTTTTTAAAGGGAGCTGATTAGTATGATAATAAAATCAATAGCCGTTGGGGCTTACCAAGAAAATTGTTATTTTTTAATTGATGAGACAACTAATGAATGTGTAATAGTGGATCCTGGTGCACAAGCAGATTATATTTTGGCAGTTATAAAACAATTAAATATAACTCCTAAATACATTCTTTTAACACATGCACATTTTGATCATGTTGGAGCAATAGAAGAACTTACTGAGCACTTTAAAGTACCGTTTTATGTAAATAAAAATGATTATGATATGCAACAGATTGATAATCAATTATTTAGTACAACACCTGTGCCGAATGGTTTTATACAAGATGGAGATACTTTTAAGTTGGGTAATAATGTAATAAAAGCTATTACAACTCCAGGACATACACCAGGTGGAGTATGTTTTTTAGTTAATGATATGCTTATTACAGGAGATACATTATTTAATGGATCTATAGGAAGAACTGATTTTACTGCTGGAGATTTTAATACATTAATTTCTTCAATAAAAGATAAATTACTAAATCTTGGTGATAACATAAAAGTATATCCAGGGCATGGAGAATCTACAACTATAGGAATGGAAAAAAAGCAAAACCCATATATTTTAGGAGACAATTATGTATATTAACATTAAACTAAATGATGAAAAATATAGATATCATATATATCAAATGTTTAATATTTTTTATACTTTTGATGATATTAAAATTAATAATGATGAAAAAGAATATAATTATGAAGTTGAAATTGGTGAGATTTTAGAGGATGCAAATAGTGCATCTTCTAAAAATTTTATAAATAGAATGAGAGTTTCAAACTTTGAAAAAGAAGAGCTTTATGATTTACCTTTAGAGAATACAGTTCAAGCAATTAAAAGGTCTATATTTTTATTTCTCACAGATGTTTTGGGTAAGGTTTATCCGTGGGGAACTTTAGTAGGAATAAGACCAAGTAAAATTGCTTCTGATATGATATTAAAAGGAAAAAGCGATCAAGAAATAATAAGCTATTTTAAGGATTATTATCTTGCAAGTGAACAAAAAGCAAAACTTTGTATAAAGATAGCTAGAAGAGAGTTATCATATATGAATAAAAATAATAAAACTATAGCTATATATCTTGGAATGGCATTTTGTCCTACTAGATGTTTATACTGTTCATTTACAGCTAATCCTATAGGAAGTGCCAAAAAAGATATAGTTGAACTTTATATTGAGGCTATGAAAAAGGAAATTAAAGCTATTACTAAGTACATAGAGGAAAATGAATTAATAGTAGATAATGTCTACTTTGGAGGAGGTACACCAACTGCTGTAAACAATGAACAATTTGAAAGTCTAATGAATGAAATATATAATAGTTTTGTTAAAGATAAAGATTTAATTGAATTTACAGTAGAATGTGGAAGACCAGATTCAATAACAGAAGAGAAACTTTTAACTATGAAAAAATATGAAGTTTCAAGAATTTCTATAAATCCTCAGAGTATGAATGATAATACTTTGAAATCTATAGGAAGAGGACATTTATCAGATTCTGTAATTGATAAATTTAATTTGGCAAGAAAGCTAGAATTTGATAACATTAATATGGATATTATAATAGGACTTCCAAACGAAGGAATAGAGAACGTTAGATATACTGTAGAGGAAATTAAAAAACTTAATCCAGATAGTTTAACAGTTCATGGACTTTCAATAAAAAGGGCTTCTAAACTTTATGAGAATTTAGTTCTTAAAAAATCAGTGAAAATAGCTGAACAAAATGAATTAAATGAAATGTATGAAGCTAGCTCTAACCTTGCAAAAGATTTAGGGATGGAGCCATATTACATGTATAGACAAAAAAATATGGTTGGTAATATGGAGAATGTTGGATATTCTAAAGAGCATTTAGAATGTTATTATAATATTCAAATGATAGAAGATACACAGACTATTATTGCAATAGGTGCAGATGCTGTGTCTAAAGTTGTTTATATTGAAGAAGGCAAAGGTAGAATTGAAAGATTTGCTAATGTTAAAGATGTTAAAGAGTATATAAATAGAGCAGAAGAAATGATAGAAGGAAAATTAGCTCTTTTAGATACTTTATATAAATAAATTAAAATAGAATTTAGATTCAAGGTAAAATTAATATTTTTATCCGACAGCTAATGTTTCTAATACTCATAATTCTATAATTATGAGTATTAGAAACACACACGCCTAGATAACTTTGACTTAATATTTAATTAGAGTGAAAAATCTATTTAAAAATAGAGACTTAGTTTATAGATAATATTAGTTTTATGAATATTGATAACTAAAATTTAAAACTAAATAGGAGGGATAATCTTGGCAATACAAGCACAAAAAGGGACTAAGGATATGCTACCACAAGATGCATATAAGTGGCAGTATATTGAGTCAAAGTTAAGAGAAATATCAGCAAGATATGGAATAAGAGAAATAAGAACACCTATATTTGAAGCGACTGAGCTTTTTAAAAGAGGTGTTGGAGAAACTACTGATGTTGTTCAAAAGGAAATGTATACTTTTGAAGATAAAGGTGGAAGAAGTATTACATTAAAACCAGAGGGAACAGCACCAGCTGTTAGAGCATTTATAGAAGGTAGTTTATATGCAGATGCACAACCAACTAAAATGTTTTATTTTACACCTTGTTTTAGATATGAAAAAATGCAAAAGGGTAGATTAAGACAGTTTCATCAGTATGGAATAGAAGTGTTTGGATCCAAAGAAGCAACAGTTGATGCAGAACTTATATCATTAGTGATGAATGCATTAAATGAATTTGGTATTAAGGGATTGTCACTTAATATAAATAGCATAGGATGTCCAAAGTGTAGAAAGGCTTATAATGAGGCTTTAAGAGCATATTTACAAAGTAATTATGAATCACTTTGTGAAACTTGCAAAACTAGATTTGAGAAGAATCCTATGAGAATTATAGATTGTAAAGAAAAAGCTTGTAAAGAAATAGTTAAGGATGTTCCGTTAATATTAGATTATATTTGTGATGAGTGTAATGAACACTTTACAAATCTTAAAACATATCTTGATGCAATGGGAATTGAATATCAAGTAGATCCTCAAATAGTAAGAGGTCTTGATTATTATACTAAAACTGTATTTGAAGTTATTAAGGATGGGCTAACTATCTGTGGTGGTGGAAGATATGATGGACTTGTTGAGCAAATTGATGGACCAGAAACTCCAGCTGTTGGATTTGCTTTAGGTCTTGAAAGATTACTTCTTATATTAGATGCAGAAGGTATTGTAATTCCAGAACCTAATAGATTTGATTTATTTATAGGTAATATGAGTGAGTTAGCTAAGATTAGATCAATAGCATTAGCTAATAGTCTTAGATCTAAGGGATTAAAAGTAGAAATTGATCACCTTGGAAAAAGTATGAAAGCTCAAATGAAATATGCTAATAAAGTTGGAGCAGAATTTACTGTGGTTATTGGTGATTCAGAAATAGAAGAAGATGTACTAACACTTAAAAGAATGAGTGATGGGGAAAAATTTGAAACTAAGCTATCAGATATTGATGAAATAGTTAATATAATACTTAATAACAAGTAGGAGGAAATTTAAAATGGCTGAAACATTAAATGGACTAAAGCGTTCAATGATGTGTGGTGAAGTTAGAGAAAACCACATAGGACAAAAAGTTAACCTAATGGGATGGGTGCAAAGAAATAGAAATCTTGGAGGTCTTCAATTTATGGACCTTAGAGATAGAGAAGGAGTTATGCAGGTAGTGTTTAAGGACACATTAACAGAAGAATTACTTGCAAAAGCTAAATCAGTAAGAGCAGAATACTGTGTAGCAGTAACTGGTGAGGTTGTTAAAAGAGAATCAGTGAATCCTAACATGCCAACAGGAATGGTGGAGCTTATAGCTGAAGATTTAAAAATATTATCAGAATCAGAACCAGCTCCAATAGATATAAAAGAAAATAGTGAAACTTCAGAACAACTTAGATTAAAATATAGATATTTAGATTTAAGAAGAGCTGATATGCAAGAAATATTTAAAATAAGACATAAAACAACAAAAGCGATAAGAGATTATCTTGATAATAATGGATTTTTAGAAATGGAAACACCTATTCTTACTAAATCAACACCAGAAGGTGCTAGAGATTATCTTGTTCCATCAAGAAATTATCCAGGAATGTTTTATGCATTACCACAATCACCACAGTTATTTAAGCAATTATTAATGGTTTCAGGATTCGATAAATATTTCCAAATAGTTAAGTGTTTTAGAGATGAAGATCTTAGAGCTAATAGACAACCTGAGTTTACACAAGTAGACCTTGAGATGTCATTTGCAGACCAAGAAGAAATAATGGCTTTAAATGAAGGTCTTATAAAGCATGTGTTTAAAACTGTTAAAGGTATAGATATTCCTACACCTATTAAAAGAATGACATTTGCAGATGCAATGAATAAATATGGTTCAGATAAACCAGACCTAAGATTTGGAATGGAAATTACAAATATAAGTGAAGTTGTTAAAGATGTAGATTTTATGGTATTTAAATCAGCACTTGAAAATGGCGGAAGTGTTAGAGCTCTTTGCTTAGAGGGCGGAGCTTCAATGGGAAGAAAAGATGTAGATAGACTTGGAGAATTTGTTAAAGGATTTAAAGCAAAAGGTCTTGCTTACATTCAATTAAAAGAAGATGGAATAAAATCTCCAATTGCTAAATTCTTAAATGATGAGCAAATGAATGCGATTATAAATGCAATGAATGCAAAAACAGGAGATATTATTTTAATAGTTGCAGATAAAGATTCAGTAGTTCTTAAGAGTCTTGGAGAACTTAGACTTGAACTTTCTAGAAAATATGATCTTGTTAAGGATAAAACAGAGTTTAACTTTACATGGATAACAGAGTTTGATCTTCTTGAATTTGATGAGGAAGAAGGAAGATATACAGCAGCTCACCATCCATTTACAATGCCTATGGTAGAGGATTTACATCTATTAGATACAGATCCATCAAAAGTTAGAGCACAAGCTTATGATCTTGTTCTTAATGGAGAGGAGCTTGGTGGAGGTTCTATAAGAATTCATGATACTAAACTTCAAGAAAAGATGTTTGAAGTACTAGGATTTACTAAAGAATCAGCTTGGGAAAGATTTGGATTCTTACTTGAAGCGTTCAAATTTGGACCACCTCCACACTGTGGATTAGCATTTGGACTTGATAGAATGATAATGTTCCTTGCTGGTACAGAAAATATTAAAGACGTTATCACATTCCCTAAAAATCAAAATGCTTTCTGTTATTTAACACAAGCACCAAATTTAGTTGATGATAAACAATTAGAAGAATTAGGAATTGATGTTGTCAAAAAAGATGATAAAATAGAAGAATAAAGCAATTAGAAATTGTTATTTATAATAGAGGCTTAGAAAATTGGGATTTTCAAGCCTCTATTTTGTGTAAATAGTTAAAAAAAAGTGAAGTTTATTATTAGTTTAATTTTTATATTTTTGTTAATTGATAAATTTTGGTCTTTTTATATAAACTAATTTGGTATAATTAATATATAGGTATTATATAGTAAGTAAATATTTTATTTTAGTTTATAGGGGGGACGAAAATGGAATTACCAAAGGATTTTACGATGGTAGCGATATCATTAGTTATAGGAGCATTTTGTGCTTACATGTATTATTTAGATAAAAAAGCTAAGAAAATGAAAGAAACAGAAGAAGGAAAAAGAGAATATTATGAAAAATATACTCCAAATTATATAAAGAAAAAACATAAGAAACTTGGATTAACACCTCCAGGAAAGCCAGCAGCAAAAGAATCTAAAATAAGAATGAGCAAAAAAGAAAGAAGAAAAGCTAAAGAAGAAAATAATTAAAAAAGAGGTATTATATGAGCGAGACACTATCAAAAGATGAACTTACGAGAAAAGACATTATTGTAAGACTTAGAAGAATAGAAGGTCAAGTAAAAGGCATACAAGGAATGATGGAGAAAAATGTATGTCAAAAAGATATTTTAACTCAAATATCTGCTATAAGATCAGCTATAAATAAGGTTGGAGTTCTTATAGTTGAAAATTATGCAAGAAATTGTATGGGAATATCTGAAGAAGATGACAATTATGAAGGATTACAAGAGTTAGTTAAAACTTTAAATAGTTTTATTAAGTAGTTAGATAAAAAAGAGCGAGATTTATTCACGCTCTTTTTTTTTCGGTCCATATTTATTTTTAACTTTAGTATAAGTTTTATTTTTAAAATTAATAATCATCCTAGTTATAGTTGAAGTGAAAATTACTCCAAGAGCAAGACTGCCAGCAGATGCAAATGTTGATATTGCAAGAGCCCATGTTTGTCCTATATCACCTTGAACAGCACTTGACATGGTATAATACATACCACTTCCAGGAACCAAGGGTATAAGACCACAAACAACTAAGGTAGTTACAGGAGTTTTTAATTTTCTTGCTAATATTTCGGCATAAGAACTAAAAATGACAGCTGATCCAAACATAGATAAAGTGTTGCTATCACTATAAAATAAAATTACTTTATAGAAATACCAACTGATACCACCACCGATAGCGGCCCAAATTAAAAATCTACCTCTTATATTAAAGATTATTGCAAACGCTAAAGTAGCAACAAAGCAGGCTATTGTTTGAATAATTAAATTTTGCATTAAAATTTCCCCCCAAGATGATTAACCCAAATTGTCATAACTGCTCCAGTTCCAATAGCTATAGAAATAGCTATAAATATTGCTTCAGCAGCTCTAGTAAGTCCAGAGAGTAAATCTCCGGCTATAGTATCACGAATGGCATTTGTAATAACTAAACCAGGAACTAAAAGCATTATAGATCCTATGATTACATGGTTTATATTTATACCAGTTCCAAGAGAACTAAAAAGTATAGCGAGACCAGCCGCTATAGCACCGCCTATAGCATTTACAAAAAAACTATTTATAAGTAACCGTTCAGCTACTACTGCAAATAGTCTAATACAAAGTCCTATAACAAAGCATGCAAAAAAATCTCTTATACTACCACCAAACAGTATAGTTAAACATGCAGCTGCTAATCCAGAGCAAAATAAAGTTAATTTATCAGAGTAAATTTTGCTGTTGTCGATTTTTTTTAACATATCTTCAACTTCATCAACGGAATATTGATTAACGCATAAATCTCTAGATAAATTATTTACAAGGTGAATTTTTTGAAGGTTATTACTTCTTACTTTAATCCTAGCAACTAGTGTTTTAGTATTTTTTTCTTTGTCATATATAGATACCATAATACCAGTTGGTGTAACATAACTTTCTGCAAAATCAACTCCAAAAGATTTACAAATCCTTACTATAGTTTCTTCAACTCTATAGGTTTCTCCACCGCTTTCTAAAAGAATTTTTCCAGCATGAGTAGATACATGAAGTATTTTATCTATATTCAAACTTTAGGCACCTCACTTAATAAATAAATTTTAACATTTAAAATTATTTTTATCTGATAGCTGATTTTTCTATATTTATTTTTATAGGTTTAAATATAGAAATAAACATTCTTAGATAACTATAACTTAATACTCAGACATTAGTAAGATTCTGTCTGAATTGAGTTTAAGTTTATATCATAAATAATCATTTATATAATAGCATAAAAGATTATAAATATATAGGTAAATATTAACATATAAGTCTTGAAAAAAGATATTGTTATACTTATAATAGAAGAAACTAAAAATATTAAAATAAAATTAAAAAAATAAGTAATTTTATAGTATGGTTAGGGGTTATAACTTGAGGGTTTATAGCTAAAGAAAATATAGTTGGGGTGATCAAATGAATTTTGAAAATTTACAAAAAGAAGATCCAGAATTATTAAAGCTTGTGGATAAGGAATTAAAAAGACAACAAGATGGAATTGAGCTTATTGCATCTGAAAATTTTGCTAGTGAAGCTGTAATGGAAGCAATGGGGTCATATCTTACAAATAAATATGCAGAAGGATATCCAGGTAAAAGATATTATGGTGGGTGTTCTATAGTAGATGAAGTTGAAGATCTTGCAAGAGATAGAGTGAAGAAACTTTTTGGAGCTGAACATGCAAATGTACAACCACACTCAGGATCTCAAGCTAATATGGCTGTTTATTTAAGTGTATTAGAAACAGGAGATACTGTTCTTGGCATGAGTTTAAGTGATGGTGGACATTTAACTCATGGAGCAAGTGTTAACTTCTCAGGAAGATTATTTAATTTTGTGTCTTATAGATTAGATTCAAATACTGAAATGATAAATTATGATAATGTTAGAGAGCTTGCTTTAAAACATAGACCTAAAATGATAGTTGCAGGTGCAAGTGCATACTCAAGAACTATTGATTTTGTAAAATTCAAAGAGATTGCCGATGAGGTTGGGGCATATCTTATGGTTGACATGGCTCATATTGCTGGACTTGTTGCAGCAGGTGTTCATCCATCACCAGTTCCTTATTGTGATTTTGTAACATCTACAACACATAAAACTTTAAGAGGACCAAGAGGTGGGCTTATTCTTTGTAAAGAAAAGTATGCTAAAGCAGTTGATAAAAATATATTCCCAGGAATACAAGGTGGACCTTTAATGCATACTATAGCAGCTAAAGCAGTATGTTTTAAAGAGGCATTAGAGCCATCATTTAAAGAGTATCAAGAGCAAGTAGTTAAAAATGCTAAAGCTCTTAGTGAGGCTTTAGAAGGACATGGATTTAAAATAGTATCAGGTGGAACAGATAATCACTTAATGCTTGTTGATTTAACTAATAAGGATGTAACAGGAAAAGAGGTTGAACAGTTACTTGATACTGTAGGTATTACATTAAATAAAAATACAGTTCCAAATGAGCAAAGAAGTCCATTTGTTACTAGTGGTGTTAGAATAGGGACACCAGCAGCAACTACTAGAGGTCTTAAAGAAGATGATATGGTAGAGCTTGCAAGTATAATAAATGATGCAATAGCTAATAGAGAAAATGATTTGACAGAAGTTAGAAGTAGAGTAAAGGCTTTATGTGATAAATATCCTTTATATTAATAATAATTAAATAGTTTCAAAAATTAAGCATCTTAAATCAGAATTTTATATTTTGATTTAAGGTGCTTTTTGTATTAATTCTAATAATTTTATTAGAACTGAAAAAAATATAGAGTAGATTTTTTCAGAAACATTTTTATCTTTAAAAAATTCAGCCATTTTATCAACTAGAGAGTATTTTGAAACCTGAGGATTATTACTTTTTTATTAAGAAGTGTAAAGTGTACTTTACATACAATGAACAATGGAATAATATGGATGTAAAGTGAGCTTTACAAAATTTGGGTGAGGAGAAGGGATGAAAAATTTATTAGAAGAGATTAGAAAAAAAAGAGGAATAAGCCAAGAATGTTTAGCTAGTGAATTAGAAGTATCAAGGCAAACTATTAGTTCACTAGAAAAAGGAAGGTATAATCCTTCTATAATTTTAGCTTTCAAAATTGCTAGATATTTTGACTTAGCAATTGAAGAAATATTTTTATATCAGGAGAGAGAAGATGAATAAAATAAGTTTATGGTTTTTAATAATAATAATTAATGCACTTATTATTATGGGGGTTAATGGAAATGTAAATGCTTCAAGTTTGTTAATTGGAGTGATATCTGGGGCTATAGGACTTTTGTTGAGTTCATTGATTTTAAAAAGGTATAGCAAGGTGCATAACAGATCTTGGAAGAATCAAGAAATAGAATATAAGGATGAAAGAAATACTTATATAAGGCAAAGAGCAAAAGCAAAAACTGCTGATATTATGCAGTGGAGTATTATGGGAGTTGCATTTTTAACAATTTTATTAGATATGAAATTTTCGATTACGTTAATACTTGTAGGATTATTTATAATTGTTAATATTATTGAACTACTGTATATGAGTAAATATAATAAGGAATTTTAGGTGAAAGAATTTATGGAGAAAAAATTAAGTGTGTATGCAGTTAAGTATTGGATATTAACTGCATGTATAGAATTAGGTTTTGTAATAGCAGTATTTTTAGGAATTAAAATTATACCTAGTATACTAGGTATAAAAGGATTAGAAAATTTCATTTTAGAGTATAGTAAGATAATTAATATTATTTTTATAGCTATATGTTTGTGGAATTTATTTTATATTTTTATAGAGCCTATGTTTAATTATAAGCAATGGTCATATAAAATTACTAATGATGAAATTTGGTATAGAGAAGGTATTTTTTGGACTAAAGAGGTTTTAATTCCTATAGTTAGAATACAAACAATAGATTTAAAAGAAAATCCTTTATGTAAAAAATATAATATTGCTAATATACAAATTGGTACAACTGGAGGAAGTTATAAGATTCCCGCAATTGATAAAAAAGAAGTAGAAATTATAATGGAATTTTTAAGAGAAAAAATAAATGAAAATGTTAGAGCAGAGCAGGGAGCATATATTGATGGAGAATAGAGAATATAGCTTTCGAGCGAAATATATTACCGTTTTAGTTGAAGTAGTACTATTTATTAGAAACTCATTTTTATTATTCTTAGTATTATTAGGAGAACCTATAATAATTTTATTTTTAGTGGTGTTAAGATTTATTGGAGGATCAATATCTTGGTATTTTAAAAAGGTAAGTATAAAAGATGAGGAGTTTACTTATAGTAGTGGTGTATTTTTCAAAAAACATACTAAAATTCATAAAGATAGATTAAAGGCTATGGATATTTCAAAAAGTATTCTTGGTAGAATGTTTTCATATAGTGTACTTAATATAGAAACGGCAGTGGTGGATAATAAGATTGGTCCTAGCACAATAAGTATTAGAGTTTCTGATAAAGATATAGAAATAATTAGAGAATATTTATTACTTACACATATAGATGATGAAGATAAAGAAGAAGTTTTAGATGATACAGAGCAATGTGTAACAAAGTTAAATGATGATAGTATAGTATATTCTTACATAGCAACTAAAAAAGAGTTGTTTTTTCATGGTTTTACATCAGCAGGACTTATAATTTGGATGTTTGGATTATCACAAGCATATTTTTTCCTTGATGAAATAGGCTTAAAAAATCATGCAAACAATATAATAGCTACTACAGGTGATAAGATAAAAGGTACTGGGGTATTAGCACTTATAGGGCTTACTATTATATTTTTTATACTTTTAAATATTTTAGTTGGAATTTTTTATGTTGTAAAGTTACATGGTTTTAGAGTAGATATTACTAAGCGTAATGTAAGTATAAAATATGGTTTTTTTAATATTAGAGAATTTTCTTTTGAGAGGAAAAAAATAAATGCAGTAATAAGTAATGCTAATATTTTTAGACAGATGTGTGGGGTTAAAGAAATTAATTTATTAATAAAAGGATATACGGGAGTAGGTAATCAAACTATAATATTGAATCCTTTAATGAAGAGTAATAAAATAAATACTTTTTTAAGTGAAGTATTAGATGAATTTGTTATTGATGAAGAACGTGAGAAGTTTGAAAAAGGAAAAGTGTTTTTTATTATAAAACCTATTATTTACAATTTTATTGTAAGTTTAGGCTTAATGATATTATTTAAAAATAAATTTTTTATTTTATACAATTTACTTTCTGTGTTTAATTTGATAGGTAGAATGTTAATAATAAAGAATACAGCACTTGCCTATAACAATAAATATGTTATAGCTACGTCAGGAGGCTTTTATGTAGAGGAGAAAAGGTTTAGGACTAAAAGTATACAAACACTAATAGCAAAAGAATCAGGAGTATTACGTAGACTTAAAGTTGCAAATATTTCAATATATTATTATAGTGAAACAGGTGGAGGTATTTGTATTAGACATATGAAAAAAGAAAATTTGTACAAATTAAACTCTCTACTTAAATTTAATGCATATAATAGAGGAGAAATAACAAATGAAAGTAAGCAAAACAAATGCTATGAGAATATTAGACAGAGCTAAAATAGATTATCAAATGAGAGAGTATGATTCTAGTGATGGGCATATAGATGGTCTTGCAGTTGCAAATAAAGTAGGAAAAGATCCAAAAGAGGTTTTTAAAACATTAGTTACTATAGGGCATAGTAAAAATTATTATGTTTTTGTTATACCTGTTGCAGAAGAGCTTGATATGAAAAAAGCTGCAAAATCTGTAGGTGAAAAAAATATAGAGATGATACATGTTAAAGATATTAATAAAGTTACTGGGTATATTAGAGGTGGTTGTTCACCTGTAGGAATGAAAAAAAATTATATTACTAGAATACATGAAACAGCAGAAGAGTTGGAGCAGATAACTGTATCAGGTGGTAAAATAGGGATGCAAATAGATGTTGCACCTAGTGATTTAGAAAAGGTTATACAAGTAGACTTTGTTGATATTATTAAATAATGTTTTAGTGTTTATAATTTGATAATAATAGATAGGAATATATATTTCTAGATTAATTGATGTTTAGAATTGAGATATGGTTTATATTTAAATAATTATTTAGATTATGAACTAGTAGCGGAGGATGAGATATGAATTTTATAGATTTACATTGTGACACAGCAATGCATATATGTGAGTTTGATAAAGAACTAAAGAAGAATGATATATGCATAGATATAGAGAAATTAAAAAAAGGTAATGCATTAGCACAATTTTTTGCGATGTTTATAGAGCTTAATATTGTGGAAGATCCATACATTTATTGTAAAGAAATGCTTAGGAAATTTAAATATGAACTTGAAAAAAACAAAAATGAGATAAGTCTTTGTAGAAATTATGATGATTTGAAAATTTGTGAGAGAGAAGGAAAATTAGGAGCATTTTTAACTATAGAAGAGGGAGCTGCTATTAAAGGTGATATAAATAGGTTAAGAGAATTTAAAGAAGAAGGTATATCCCTTATAACTCTTACATGGAATTTTGAAAATGAAATAGGATATCCTAATGCGGGCTTTAAATATAAGGATAAAGGGTTAAAAGAAAAAGGAATAGAGATTGTTGAGGAAATGAATAAATTAGGGATGATAATAGACGTATCACATTTATCTGATGAAGGATTTTATGATTGTATAAAATATTCAAAAAAGCCAATAATAGCATCACATTCTAATGTAAGAGCTATGAGTCCACATCCAAGAAATTTAACAGATGAAATGTTGAAAACTTTGGCTAATAACGGTGGAGTGACAGGGATTAATTTTTGTAGTGCTTTTTTAATTAACAGAGAAGCGGTAAGTGATTTAGAGGTTGCAACTATAGATGATATGATAAGACATATCAAACATATGAGAAATATAGCCGGAATAGATGTTATTGCTCTAGGTAGTGACTTTGATGGAATAGAAAACAAAGTAGAAATAGAAAATGCTGGGCAATTTATGAAACTTGCAGATCGATTAGAGAAAGAAGGATTTAGTATTACTGAAATTGAAAAGATATTTAGTGAGAATGCAAAGAGAATAATAAAAGACGTTTTAATTTAATAACTTAGGAGATAAAGATGGAATTTATAGGTAAGGTAGCGATAATAACAGGTGGAACTAGAGGCATAGGAAAGGGAATAGCATTAGAATTTATTAAAAATGGTGCAAGTGTAGTTTTAAATTATAACAATGATGATATAAGTGCAAATGAAACTATAGAAGAGATAAAGGCTTTAGGTGGAAGTGCAATTGCTGTAAAGGCTTCTATTGCGACTACACAAGGATGTGAAAAAATAGTAAAAGAGGCTAAAAAAAAATTTGGAAAAATAGATTTTTTAATAAATAATGCAGCCATATCTAAAGTTGGTTTATTTATGGATGCAAATGATGAAATGATAGAAGAAATATTAGATATAAATTTAAAGGGAGTTTTAAAGTGCAGTAGAATAGCATTAGATGAAATAATTGCAACAAAGGGTTCAATAGTTAATATTTCTTCTATTTGGGGAAATGTAGGTGCATCTTGTGAGGTATTATATTCAACTACAAAAGGTGCTATAAATTTATTTACAAAATCACTAGCAAAAGAAATGGCAATGTCAGGAATAAGAGTAAATGCAGTAGCACCAGGAGTAATTGAAACAAAGATGAATTCATGGATGAATAATGAGGAGAAATTAGACCTTGAAAATGAGATTGCTATGAATAGATTTGGTACAATAGAAGAGGTTGCAAATGTTGTGTTATTTTTATGTTCACAAAAAGCTTCGTATATGACAGGACAAATTATTACTGTTGACGGCGGAATGTTATAAATTTTAAACTTTTTGTACAATTTAGTAATATATAATATTAAAATATATTCAAATTGTTTCAAAACTAAGGAGGCGTAGCAAATGGGCGCAGAAAGTAAGTGGATAAAAGATAATATGACTAATATTGATAAAGGTGATATTGTAAGAAGAATAAAAGCTGTAATAAATTTTAAAACAAATGCCAATGAAATATTAGAGGAAGAAGACCCAATAACAGGAAAATATAGTGTTCTTGGTTTTACAATGAGAGAACTTGGAAAAACTGCAGAAGTTATGCATGGATATGATGGCGATGTAAATAGAATATATGCCGATTATTTTGCACAGGCTATAACAGATAAGCTTAGACAAGTATTTGAATTTGATGTTTTAGACAGTGAAGATTATGATACTATTTCTAATTATGGAATTTTAGTTTTAGAAGAAATAGATAGACTTTCATCTAAAAATATAGCATATACATTAGAAGGATTTTATAAGGTATTTAAATAATAGAAGAAAAGACCTAGAATTTTTAAATAATTCTAGGTCTTTAATATTATTTATTTTAAGCTACCTGCAATACCATTAACTTGAACTTCATATATTCTAGCAGCTGAATCTGAACCTTGAGTTGGTTTATTTACACTAAGTCTTATATACTTAGCTTCTACAGCTTTAAATGTATGATGTGATGTTCCAAGTGAATTTTTTTCAACAGAAAGAAGTGGTTCAAAGTTTTCACCATCTAAACTATATTCAAATGAGAATTCTTCTGTATTCATTCCATCACCTTCTCCACCAGCCTCAGCGTGTAACATAGTAACACCACTTACAGTTGAGACTTCTCCAAGATTGATAGTAAGCGTATGAGGAGCTTTACCTGTTGCACACCATTTAGTTTCTGACTTTCCGTCAAGTGCAAATTTTGGAGCTTCGTTATCATTAACAAAAGCAGAAGCTTCAGCTTCTTTATCTAAAGATAAATTAATTAATCCATCTTTAGCTTTATTTGAAACAGTTATGAAATCTTCTAAAATCATTTCAGCTTGTCCATGTTCGTTTTTAGCTATGATTTTAACATCATAAGTACCTTCTTTATCGTAAGTTATAGTTGGATTCTTTTCTGCACTTGTTGCTGTAGTAGCACCTTCAAAATGCCATTCAACATCTTTAGTTACTAAAGATGATAAACTTTCAAAATTGATAGGTTGTCCAGGTGCAACTAATGTAGTGTCGGCTTTGAAATTAGCTTTAGGTGTATCATTATCTGGCCATTCAAATTCTGTAGTAGCAGATTTACCTTTTTCTCCTCTAGAATTTATAGCAACTATTTCAAGTTTTGTAATATCATCAACTTCATCTCTTTGAAGTGCATTTATAAAATATTCATTTGATGGAGTAGCACCAAGGAATGATTTAGTACCATCAGAATTAACTCTAAATATTTCATAATGACTTAAGTCTTTTGAGTCAGAACCTTCAAAACTAAGTCTTACACCAGCTATTGTATCATCTTCTTCAAATAGAGTATCAACAACTTTAGCTGAAGCTACATCAGTTTTTGTTACTTTAGTTTTTGAATCATAAATTTCTAAAGATCCTATATTAATAGATGCACCTGTTAATGCTTGGTCTGAAGATATCTTATAAGAGATTGACTGTATAGTTTTATCTGCAAATTTAGATATATCGTAACTTAGAGTTTGCCATTCATCTGTAAGTTTTTTACTAGGTTTTACTATTTCAGTTTTACCATCTTCGAACTCAAGAACAAGTTCAAGAGAAGTATCTTTATCACCTCTTGCCGCAGTTTCAAAAATAGTACTCTTAGTTAGTTTTAATTCACTACTAAATAATTTTATAGTTGAAGATTTTCCAGCTTCTAAGTTACCATATAATCTAATAGAGTTACCACCATAATATGCATTTGCATAATCAAGAGATGGTGTAAGTTTATTAGAGCCTTCATTTCCTATTATCCATCTATAAGTAGGCATTACATCAGCTAAACTTCTATTATTCCAATCAAGTTTAGAAACAAGCTCACCATTTATAAAATAATTATATCCATTTCCTATATTATAATTTGTTTTAAATGGTAAAGAGTTTACAACTGTATTTTCAACTTTATAAGTAGAAATTCCTCTCCATTGAGTACCTGTTGCAGTTGTAGCTTGAGATGGATCAGACAATTCATTTACCCAGTACTTACTTTCTTTATCTTGGAAAGAATCAGGTGAATCTGATGAAAAATAAGTCCAGCTAGGACAATATAATCCAAGTGAAGTATATGTTTTATTAGCAGATTCTTCTAAAAGGTCCCATCTTATAGGAGTGGTTGTACCATTTGCTTGTGTATCTATTCCAGCATAAAGTTCATATGGATTTATACCAAGTTTTTCAGCATTTATTTTAGAATTTTTTAAAAGTTCCTTTTCTACTAATTTTTTATTTGTCCACCAGAAGTTAAGGAACATACTATCTGCAACTGCATTTTTATCACCATCAACTAAGAAATAGTCATTTTTATCTGTAAGACCATTTTGCCAATCCATTTCGCCATCAACAGTCATAGAGTCATACCACATAACTTCTAACTTATCTCCAGCTTTAGTTTTGAATTGTTTTATAAATTCTTGCATTAAAATAGCATGTTCTTTTGTAAGAGGTTCTTCTTCAGTTCCTTCACTTTCTTGATTAATGAACCAGCCATCGAATCCAAGTTCATTTGCCACAGTTATAAGTTTATCTATAATTGGGAAGTTACCATTAGCATCTTTAGCTAAAAATTGATCAAGCCATTCAAGTTTTCCACCATGAGCAGTTGTAGGGAAGAATACTGTACCAAGAACTGGAACACCATTTTTGTGTGCTGAGTCTGTAACATCAGGTGTTGGAGGAACAATAATTCCTTCACCAGAAGATCCACCCCAGTAAACCAATTTATCTATATATTGCCAATAAGAAAAAGTATTAGATGCAAATTTTGAAGAACCACGTGATGGATTACCACTTGTTCCAGCATTCATAATTGATATAGCAACAACATTCATATCTTTATTTTGAGTATTATTTACTGTTTCAAGTTTCTCTCTTTCTACTTTATTAGCTAGAGGAATTACACTTTTATTAAAATTTAAATTTTTATCATTTTCAGGTGACCATTTTAATAGTTCTTCTGGAAAAAAGTGTGGTGAAGTAACGCTATTTTCCATAGTTTCTAGTTGTAGTTCTGTTCCTTCTTCTGTCACTCTATACTCAGTTGAAGAAGTAGCATCACTTCCACAAGACACTAAACTAAAACCAAGAGAACCAGCTAAAAATAAAGGTAATACTTTATTTTTCTTTTTTAGTAAAACATTTTTGTTATCCATATAAATCTCTCCTTAAAATCCTTTAATTATGCCGTTATAAAAATACAATTAATATGAGATAAATGTAACATGAAAATGTTTACTATGATAAGTGTAAAAATTATATAAAAATTGGACAAAAAATAGGAATTAAGTTGAAAATAAATAAAAAAAGAGACATTTTTAAATTTAAATGTCTCTTTTGTAAATAAATTAATAAATATTATTTTGATTAAACAGTACAAGATCCTCCAATTACTATTAACTTAGCGTTAGAACCATGACCAAGTTCGCAAGTTTTGCAAATTGGTATAGAATGTTCTTTTCCTAAAATAGAATTTAGCATTTCTTCTACTGTTGGGGTAATATTATTCATTTCCATTTCTGTAAACTCTCCAAGTATGATGCCTTTTAAATTATCGAAAGCTCCTATTTGTTTATATTGATGCAAATAGGTGTATATTTTAGCAGCATTACCACTATAGGCTTCTAAGAATAATATTTTATTGGCAAAATTGGGTTGGAAGGTAGTTCCTGATAGTTTTAAGGTACAACGAATATTACCACCAACAACTATTCCTCTAATTGATTTTCCACTAATAAATTTATTATCAAATTTAAATAATTTATTAGATTCACCCATTAAAGATTCTTTAAATAAATTTATTTGAATATCTTTAGTATCTTTAGATAAAAGATTTTTTAAGTTGTAATAAAATGTTGGAAAACCACATTTTTTATAAATAGCATTTAAAATTGTAGAAATATCACTATATCCAAAAAATGGTTTGGGGTTTCTTTTAATAATATCAAAGTCTAGATAATCTAATATAGAATTAGATAAATCACCACCTGATATATCAAAGATTGCTTTTATATTTCTATCAGCAAAGAGTTTAGTAAGATTTTCACCTTTAGTTTTTGCATCCTCATTAAATGGATTATTTTTATCTATGGCGAATAAGTTATTACCAAATAAAACTTTTAATCCAAAACTTTCTAATAATTCTTTTAAAGAATAAATGTTATTTTCTGAGAATGGAGAAAGTCCATTTGATGCCGCAAAAAATGCGACAGTATCATTTTCTTTTAAAATACTAGCCATTAGCGTCTCCTCCATGAATAATGTTAAAAGTTATTTTTAACATTATTATAGAATAAATTTTCTTAATTACAAAATGTTATTAGATTTTTAATAATTAGAAAAGAAAAAAATATTAATTTATGTATTATAATTTTATATATAAGTGAGATATAATTTAGGGGGACAATATGAGAAAAAAATTATTAGTTTTAGCATTGATTGCATTACCAATTACGTTTATGGTATCTTGTGGCAGCACGAATACAGAAGAGAAGAAAATTGTAGAGGGAACTCCAAAAGCTACAATAGAAATTGAGGGGTTTGGAACTATTAAGGCAGATTTATACCCTAACAAAGCACCAAATACAGTAAGTAATTTTGTAGAACTTGCTAATAATGAGTTTTATGATGGGCTTACTATACATAGAGTAGTAAAAGATTTTGTATTACAAGGTGGATGCTCAAAGGGAGATGGAACAGGAGGTCCTGAGTATTCTATAAAAGGAGAGTTTAAATCAAATGGATTTGCAGAAAATGATATAAAACATAAAAAAGGTGTTTTATCTATGGCAAGATCTAGAAGTAAAGATTCAGCGGGAAGTCAATTTTTTATAATGACAGGAGATGCATCACATTTAGATGGGGATTATGCTGCATTTGGAATGGTAACAGAGGGAATGGATATTGTAGATAAGATTAATGGCGTAAATACAAGAGCAGAACAACCAGTTGAAAAAATTGTCATCAAGGATGTGAAAATTGATTTAAATGGAACGACTTTACCAAAAGTTGAAAAAATAAAATAACATACTTAGAAAAACTTTATTTTTACACAAATATGTGTATAATATTATTAATAATTTAATTTTATTAGGAGAGTTAGAAATGGATACTTTGTATAGAGAATTCTATGACGAAATGTTGAACATACAGGAGGAAATAAATAGAGAACTTAGTATGCAAATAGATTTCAGAAATTTAAAAACAGAAGAGTGCTTAATAGCATATATAGTTTCAATAGTTAGTAAAAATGGCGGGAGAAGAACATTTACTAAACTTTGGAGTATAGGAAAACTTGATTTAAGTCTTGAATATCTAGTTTCAAAAGAGAAATATAAAAGTTTATTTTCACAAGAGGTAATCGATAAGTCAAAGGAAACTCTTTATCAGTATGGTTATGAAATCTAGTATTAAAAAATACTATGAATTTGAACAAAAGAAAAAAGGAGAGGAATTATGAAATTAATATCATGGAATGTTAATGGTCTAAGAGCCTGTGTTAAAAAAGGTTTTTTAGAGTATTTTAAAGAGCAAAATGCTGATATATTTTGCATACAAGAATCAAAGCTACAAGAAGGACAAATTAATATTGATGAAGAATTAAAAGATTATTATCAGTATTGGAATTATGCAGAAAAAAAAGGATATTCAGGGACAGCTATTTTTACAAAAAAGGAACCTTTGAATGTTTTCTATGGAATTGGTATAGAAGAACATGATAAAGAAGGACGTGTTATTACTTTAGAGTTTGAAGATTTTCATATGGTAACAGTTTATACACCAAATTCAAAACAAGAGTTAGAAAGATTAGATTATAGAATGACCTGGGAAGATGCTTTTAGAGAATATTTAATGGCTCTTGATAATATCAAACCCGTAGTTGTATGTGGAGATTTAAATGTAGCACATAAAGAAATAGATCTTAAAAATTTTAAAACAAATAGAAATAGTGCTGGATTTACTCAACAAGAAAGAGATAAAATGACTATTTTATTAGATTCAGGAATGGTTGATAGTTTTAGATACTTTTATCCTGAAATAACAGGTAGGTATTCTTGGTGGTCATATAGAGGAAATGCTAGAAATAATAATGCTGGATGGAGAATTGATTATTTCCTAGTTTCAGCTAAGCTAAAAGATAGAATAAAAGATGCTGATATACATCATGATGTGTTAGGATCAGATCATTGTCCAGTAGTTTTATATATGGATTAAAATTTCAAAATAAATAAACAAAGACTCTCGAATGATATAAGTTAGCTTGTATCATTTTGAGAGTCTTTAAATATATAATATCTTATTTTACTAAGTCTGATTTTTCTATATGAGATTTTAATAAATCAGCAGATTCTTTTAATTTATTCTCTTCATATTTACTTATAGGCATTTCTAAAACTTTTTTAGCACCACGTCTATTTACAATAGTAGGGATAGCAAGATGAATGCCATCAATTCCATATTGTCCTTCAAATAATGCTGATATTGGAAGAATAGTGTTTTCATCTCTTAATATAGCTTCTACTATTCTAGCAACAGATAATCCTATAGCATAGTTTGTGTAACCTTTTCTATTTATGATTTCATAAGCAGCATTTTTTACTTTTTCAGGAATCTCTATTCTCATAGTAGCATCACATTTCCCAACTACATCTTCGCAGTATTTGTCAACTGGCATACCAGCAACATCTGTTAAGCTCCAAGCAACTATTTCTGAATCTCCATGCTCTCCGATTATATATGTATTTACATCTTGAGGTGAAACATCGAAATGTTCTCCAAGCATATATTTAAGTCTTGATGTATCAAGTACTGTACCTGATCCTATAACTCTATGTTTTGGGAATCCTGATATTTTATAAGCGATATGTGTTAATATGTCAACAGGATTTGAAACTATAAGTAAAATAGCATCTGGGCTATATTTAACTATTTCTGGTATTATTTGATTGAAAACAGCAACATTTTTGTTGATAAGATCAAGTCTAGTTTCACCAGGTTTTTGTCCAACACCAGCTGTTATAACAACTATATCAGAATGTGCTGTAGCAGCATAATCACCAGCAGTAACACTAACTGATTTAACGAAAGATGCTCCATGAGCAAGGTCCATAGCTTCTCCTTCAGCTTTGTCCTTATTTATATCAACGATAACTATTTCTGAAGCTAATGATTGTATCATTAAAGCATAAGCAGATGCTGAACCAACAAACCCAGCTCCGATTACAGAAATTTTATTTGTTTTTTTATTTAACATTTAATCACTCCTAGAATTTTTTCTTCTGTATAATAAATCGATATATAATTATTAAAAAAAAACTTATTTTTATGTATTTTTTTTAACAATCATAATTTATGATACAATTATATACTAAAAAAACGACATAATCAATGAATTTTCAACAATTAAAGGGTATTTAAAATATATTTATTTAAAAAATATTAAATTTGAAAATTTTTTTCTGAAAATGTATTAGGGTAGTTGGAGTTTAAGGGGGAAAATTAGTTATTTTAAAATATTTTAAAAAAAAATCTTAAATTTAGTAAATTTAAATAATAAAATTTTTGTATGTAGTAAAAAATAATAATATAATGTAAAGTGCATACGAAAAAATTAAAAAATATTAACAGGTGGGGAGCTGTGATGAATTGGAAAAAGATGGACAGATAAAATGTATGTTAAACAATAGAAAAAATCTTAAATCCAAATTAATCATTGAAGGTGCAATAGTTGGTCTTATAGCAGGAATTGTGATGGTTGCAAATAGACTTTTAGTAGAATTTGTATTTTCTAAATTTCAAGACTTATACTCGTGGGCTAGATCAGATTATAAATGGGTTATAGTTATGTTTCTTATTTTAATTGTTGGTGGATTTATTGTTGGAAAAATGGTGAAAAGAGAACCAATGATTGCGGGGAGTGGTATTCCACAAGTTGAAGGGATATTAAGTAGAAATTTAAAAATGAGCTGGATTAAAGTTCTATTTTACAAATTTTTTGGTGGAGTTATAGTTTTAGGTACAGGTCTTTCAGTCGGAAAAGAGGGTCCATCAGTTCAGATGGGTGCGGCTATAGGACAGGGATTTGGTAAATTATTCAAAAGAATAAACATAGAGCAAAAGTTTCTTATAACAGCTGGTGCATCAGCGGGACTTAGCTCAGCTTTCAATGCTCCTTTATCAGGAGTTATTTTTGCCTTAGAAGAAGTACATAAAAATTTTTCTCCTATAGTTTTAATTTCTGCGATGACAGCATCTTTAAGTGCTGATTTTGTGCTTAGACAAGTTTTACACGCAGGTCTTTCATTAGACTTTGGAGTTCAAATGCAAACATTACCGCTTGAATATTATTGGACACTTATTTTACTTGGTGTAATAATTGGAGTTGGTGGAGCTATTTTTTCAAAAGGAATAGTAATAGCTCAAGGCTTATATGGAAAATTAAAAGTTCCAGTTGAACTAAAAGTAATAATTCCTTTTATTTTAACAGGAGTTATAGCACTTACTTTACCTATGTTACTTGGTGGTGGACATGGACTTATAATGAGTTTACCAAGTGATAGATATACGCTTACTATGTTAATAGTATTATTAGTTATAAAATTTTTATTTACTATTTTTTGTTTTGGTTCAGGTATTCCTGGCGGAATCTTCTTTCCACTACTAGTTTTAGGTGGAGTTATAGGAGATATATTTGGAATAATTATATGTCATGCTATAGGTCTTCCAAATATATTTATATTAAATTTCATTATTCTAGCTATGGCAGGAAATTTTGCTTCAATCGTTAAAGCACCAATTACAGGAATGGTATTAATTATGGAAATGACAGGATCATTTCAACATTTATTAGCACTTTCTATTGTCGTTATAGTTTCTTATACTGTATCAGACCTTCTAAAAATGGAGCCTATATATGAAACTTTACTAGATAGACTTCTTGTTAGAATAGGATATAAAAAGGGTGAAATAGTATCTAGTAATAAAGCTTTACTAGAAAGTGTTGTGGAAGTTGGTTCAAGAATAGAAGGGAAACTTGTAAAGGATATTCATCTACCAGATTGTTGTCTTTTAGTATCCATAAAAAGAGGTGAAAAAGAAATTATTCCACGGGGATATACTAAGATTATTGCTGGTGACTATTTAGTTGTTATGGCTGGAGAATCACAAGAGGCAGAAATGTTTGAGCTTCTAGAGAAAGCAACAATCGCTAATAGTTATATTAAAGATGATTATGAAGAAGATAATGAAGATAAATAAGAGGAAGCCTAAAATTTAGGCTTCCTTTACTTTTAATAGTACATTTAATTTACTTAAAATGAATATAGAAATAAGTAGACAAGAGCCTTCAGAAATTACAGGGCTTATCCAAATTCCAATAGGACCTATAAGATTACTTAATAAAACAAGACAAATACTTATTATAATAAATCCACGTGAAAATGAAATAATGCTAGCAAAAAAAGATTTTTCTATAGCTGCACAAAAGCCTGAAATTATAATATTAAATCCTAAGAATATAAAACATAGTGAATATATTCTCAAAGAATCTATAGATAATGTATATAATTCTAAATTAGAGGTATCAATAAATATTTCAACTATATTTGGTGCAAATATTATAGCAAATAGTATAGAGATAATAGAAGCTAATGAGATAGCTAATATACCTAATTTGAAAATATATTTTATTGCAAAATGATTTTTTTTACCAAGATAATAACTAATAAGTGGCTGCATGCCTTGTGTTATTGCTATCATTGACATTATGACAAAAGTATTTACATAATTTATGATACCGTAAGAGATAAGTCCATTTTCACCAATGTGAGTTAGTATTGTTTTATTAAATAGTAAAATCACAATACCAGTAGCAATTTCAGTTATTGAATCTGGAAAGCCTATTTTTATAATTCTTTTTATATCTTTTATATTTATTTTAAATTTATTTATAGATAGAATGGTAGAGCTTTTAAGATAAAAAATTATAAATATTATAGCAGATGTAAGTTGTGCTATTCCTGTAGCAAAAGCAGCACCTGTTACTCCAAAATTTAGTTTAGCTACAAATATATAATCAAGAATAATATTAGTTAAAGCTGCAATAGAAACAACAATAATTGATAAATAAGGAGCCTTAGCAGCTTTACATAAAACTTCAAGATAGTAAGCAATCATAAAGAATATATTAAAAAATACTATTGTTTTCATATATTCTAGAACATAGTTTATAGTACTTGAATCAGCTCCTAAAAAATATGCAATATCTTTAGGAAATATATAGACAATCGCTAGAATTATAAAAGATATAATAGATAGCAATACTAATCCTAAAGTAAATATGCTGTTTGCTTTTTCTTTTTTACCTTCACCAAGATAAATGGAAATTATAGTTGAAGATCCGATTGAAAATAAAATAGAAATAGCAAAAATTAGATTTATTAAAGGCATAGAAATATTAATAGAAGCTAAAGCATTAGGTCCTACATATCTTCCTACAAATATTCCATCAACTATAGTATAAAGTGAGAATACCCACATAGCACAAAGTGAAGGAATCATGTAGTTTATAAATTTTTTTCTTAGGACCTTTTTATTTGGTAACATTTTATCACATCCTTAATAACAGTTTAAACTATGGTATAATACTAGAGTCAAATATTATTTTTAGGAGAAAGATTATGAAGGATTTTTATAAAATAGGAGAAATATCAAAAATTTATAATATAGGAAAAGATTCTTTGATGTATTATGAGCGTCTTGGAATAATTAATCCTAAAAGAGATGATAATTCTTATAGATTGTATAGTATAAGTGATATTTGGAGATTAAATCTTGTTAAAGAGTTAAAAGAACTAGGGTTTTCTATGAAAATGGTGAAAGAATATATTGATAATAGAAATATAGGGAATACTAAAAAACTTTTAGAAAAGGAAATTGATATTTTAGATTCTAGAATTGAAGAGTTTAAGAAGAAAAAGGAAGAAGTAATAAAGCGTATAGAAGTTTTGGAGAAAGAAGATAAAGCTATTTTAAATGAGGTAGAAATTAAATATATAGAGCAAAGAAATGCGATAATTTTAAATGGAGATATAAAAAAAGATGAAGAGGCTGATTTTTTAATAAAAAAATTGCATAAAAAATTTGAAGAGCGATTTAATATGCTTGGAAATAATAATATAGGAGCAATCTTTTTGCAAGAAAAATTGAAAAATAAACAGTATAATTTTTATGAATCAGTTTTTTGTTTTTTAGATGATGAAAATAAAGAAATATCTAATATTAAATTTGAAAAGGGTAAATATTTATGTTTGTCTTATAAAGGTGATTATAAACAAAAAGGAATATTGATTGAACGGATGTTTGAATATATAAAAAAATATAATTTAAAGCTTGATGGTAAAGTTATAGAAATATATAAGATTGATATACATGAAACTAGTAATATATCTGAGTTTATTACAGAAATTCAAATGAAAGTTAAGTAGAAATATTTTAGGTATTAGGAAGCAACTCCCTCTTATAAAAATAAAAATTAATACAATAATATTAATGAGGTGATTTCTTATGGTAAAGAATAGAGATAAAAAAAGTAAATTTGAAAATTTAGATGAATTTATAAAAGGAGATAGTAATCAACTTAAACAAAATATAAATAATAAAAATACATATGAAGAGCATATAAATCATAAAAAAAATAGACTTTCTTAATGATAATATTATGTAACATTAAAGATTTAACTTGAATTTTTTAAGTTAAATCTTTTTTTATGTCTAAAATTTGAATAAGATGGCTATAGTATTACATAGAATTATATTAGTAATAAAGTTAGGAGGAGATTTTAAAGTGGGATACAATAGTATATCAATAAAGAAAGTTATAACATATTTCAATAACCCTATAGAACAAGGAGGTTTTTGGTTACCTAATGTTCATAAGGAGTTTATATGGAGAGAAGAACAAATAGAAAAATTTGCAGATAGTATAATGAGAGAATATCCAATAGGTGTATTTTTAGTATTAAAGACTAAAAAAGCTATAACATATAGAAGATTTGTGAACACATATAGTGAAGGAGTAAACATAAATAGTAATCCTGAACCTATAACAGATAATCAAAAATTACTTATATTAGATGGACAACAACGATTGCAAAGTTTATTTATAGCACTTAATGGAAGTTATAATGGAAAAGAATTGTACTTCAATGTTTTAAGTGGAAGAAAAAAAGATGATAAGGGTATAAAATATGAGTTTAAATTTATGACTGAAAATGAAAAAACAGAATATTGGGTCAAAGTTAAGAGTGTCATAAACTCTGATAAAAAAGCTAATGTAAATAAAAGAAATGTAATCTCTCAAATAGAGTTTGAGTTAGGAGAAGAAATAAATAGTGAGGAAAAAAATCTAATAGATGATAATTTAGACCAGTTAATAAACTGTTTTAGTATAAAATCTGTAGTTTGTTATGCTGTTTTAGATGATGTAGAAGAGGATGGATTATATACTGTAGAAGATATCTGTGATATTGTCACAAAGTATAACTCTATAGGATCTATTTTTAGCAAGGATGAATTAATAGTAGCCTTGAGTTAATTAACAGTAAATTATTATGAAGAAATACAATTTAGTCTTAGGCATTAAAAACATATTTTAGGAAGAAGATTAGCAATATAACTTTATTGCTAATCTTTTTTGCTATTTATTCTTAAAACTGTGATTTAAGATAATCTATCTTTATAAATAATAAAATTTTTTTTAGCATATATATTAAAGACTAATAAATAGGGAGAAATTATGAAATGGAAGTTTTATTATTAATACTATGTATTTCACTTGTAATTCTTGGATGTTCATTTATTATTGCTAAGGGTATTACTAAGAAGCCTGAAGGAAATGATAGAATGAAAGAAATAGCTAACAGCATAGCTAGCGGAGCTATGGCATTTTTAAAGAGAGAGTTTAAGTATCTTAAAATTTTTGTGTTAGTTGTTGCTGTTTTGATAGCAATCTTTTTAAGTTATAAAACAGCAATAAGTTTTATGCTAGGTGCAGCTTTTTCATTATTAGCAGGAAATATAGGTATGAGAATAGGGGTAAAAGCTAATGTCAGAACTACAGAAGGTGCAAGAAAAGGACAAAAAGAAGCTTTGTCAGTTGCTTTTTCTGGTGGTGCTGTTATGGGACTTTGTGTAGTAGGTCTCGGATCTTTAGGATTAACATTTTTAGCAATTATTTTTGGGTTAGATAAAATTGGTGTAGAAAATATAACTGGATTTGGGCTTGGGGCTTCATCAATAGCTTTATTTGCTAGAGTTGGCGGTGGAATATATACTAAAGCGGCAGATGTAGGAGCTGATTTAGTAGGAAAGGTAGAGGTTGGTATCCCAGAAGATGATCCAAGAAACCCTGCTGTAATTGCAGATAATGTTGGAGATAATGTTGGGGATATAGCTGGTATGGGGGCAGATTTATTTGAGTCATTTGTTGGTGCTATTATTTCAGCAATTACTTTAGGTCTTGCTGTTAGTACACAGGCGGGATTTGAGAATGCTTTGATATTTCCTATGGTAGTTGCAGCAGTTGGAATGGTAGCCTCAGTTATAGGGATTTTTTATGTAAGAAGTTCAAAAGGAGATAATCCTCAAAAAGTACTTAATTTAGGTATGTATATAGCAGTAGCAATAACAATAGTTATAGTAGGAATATTAAGTAAAGTTTTGCTTAACAGTTTTAAGCCATTTATATCAGTTTTAGTTGGTATGTTAGTTGGTACATTGATTGGTAAAATAACTGAAATTTATACATCGAGTGATTATAAGTCAGTTAAGTCTATAGCAGAAAAATCAAAAACAGGGGCAGCAACCAATATAATACAAGGAATTGCTGTGGGAATGAAATCAACAGTTATTCCTATAATTGTAATAGGTTTTGGAATTATAATATCATATGTTGCCATAGGTGGAATGGAAAATGCTAGTATGGGACTTTATGGGATAGCATTATCAGCGGTAGGGATGTTAGCTACATCTGGTAGTATAATAGCAGTTGATGCATATGGACCTATAGCAGATAATGCTGGTGGAATTGCAGAAATGGCAGGACTTGATGAAAATATAAGAGAAATAACAGATAAGCTTGATTCAGTTGGAAATACGACAGCAGCAATAGGAAAAGGGTTTGCAATAGGTTCAGCAGCACTTACAGCACTTGCACTTTTTGCTTCATACGCACAGGCTGTAAATATAGATACTATAAATCTTTTGAATCCTATGACACTTGTGGGGCTTTTAATAGGGTGTATGTTGCCATTCTTGTTTGGAGCATTAACAATGGAAGCTGTAGGAAAAGCAGCAACTGAGATGGTAGAAGAAGTTAGGAGACAATTTAGAGAAAAGAAAGGAATAATGACTGGAGAAGAAAAACCAGATTATGAAAGATGTGTAGAGATTTCAACTAATGCAGCCTTAAAAGAAATGGTTTTACCAGGTATATTGGCTATAGTTATTCCACTATCTGTTGGATTTTTATTTGGTGTAGAAGCACTTGCAGGAACGATAGCTGGAGGTGTTGGAACTGGAGTTTTAGTTGCAATATTTATGTCTAACTCAGGAGGTGCATGGGATAATGCTAAGAAATATATAGAATCTGGAATAGATGGAGGTAAAGGAAGTGATTCTCATAAAGCTGCAGTTGTAGGAGATACTGTAGGAGATCCATTTAAAGATACTTCAGGTCCAGCTATGAACATTTTAATTAAACTTATGACTATAGTATCAGTTGTATTTGCAAGTGTATTAGTAGAGTATGGAGATATTATAGGTAGATTTTTCTTTAAATAAAAGAATTGTTTTTCATGTAGATTAGAAATTGATAAAAGGAGAGGGTGTTAAACCTCTCCTTTTATTTATTATATGAGTATTTTAACAGCTTTTAAAATTATGATTTACTATTTAGATAGACGTAAACCTTTATTTAAAATTCTGTATTAGTTAAATCAGCATTCATAGAAAAATAGAATAGCACACCTTTTTCGGTGTTCTCAGATCCAAACTCACTATTGTGAAGTTCAAGGATATTTTTAGCTATTGATAATCCAAGACCAGTGCTACCACTATCTCTATTACGAGAATTATCAGTTCTATAAAACTGTGTCCAAATTTTAGTAAGATCATTTTCATTTATAAAAGTACCTGTATTTTCTATATAGAAAAATATTTTTTGATCTAGTCTTTTTAAAGTTATTATGATATTTTCATTTTTAGGGCTATATTTAATAGCGTTAGTGATAAAATTAGTCATTACTTGTTCTATTTTAAATGAATCACCGACAGCATAATAACTATCATTTTCATCTAGATTTATAATTATTTTAAAATTTTTATCTATAAAACTATTATTATGCTTTAATAACATAGCATCTAGCAATTCACGTAAAGAGAACGAACTTATAGTTAACTCTGTTTTTCCAGACTCTAACTTAGTTAAGTTTAGCATATCTAAAACTAGTTTATTCATTTTATTAGCTTCATCAATTATAACATCAAGATATACATCCTTATCTTCTTCTGATGCAATACCATCTTTGAGTCCTTCTGCATAACCAGAAATTATTCCAATAGGAGTTTTAAGTTCATGAGAAACTCCTGCTATAAAATCTTTTCGAAGTTTTTCAATTTCTCTTTTTCTTTCAATTTCTTTTTCTAGATACTTATTTTTGACCTTTAAATCATCTAAGGCTTTAGAGAGGTTAGATGATAAAAAGTTTAAGGTTCTAGCAAGATTACCTATTTCATCATTTCGTTTGATTTCACATTTCTCAGAAAAATCCATACTGCTCATTTTTTCAGCAGTTTGATTAAGTTTTAGCAATGGTTTTGATATAAGATTTGAAATTATATAAGCTAAAACTAAACATATTATAATTAAGGCTAAAAAGATAGCTTTATAAAAATCATTCATAATAACACTAGCTTCTTGTATAGGTCTTAATGGAGAAATTGCAATAAGCACTGAGTCATTTTTCTGATATAAAGAAAAAGGAGCCATTGAAACTATATGTTTTTCAGATGAATCAGTTGATACAAGTGTAGTAATAACTTTATTTGATTCTATAAGACTATTAGTATAACGTTTATCATAGTATAGCTTTTTGAATATATTATCTAATGTTGTTTCTAGTTCAGGATTGCTTTTTTCTCCAACAATATACCTTAATTTCCCATCTGTAGAGTAAATAGCTATTTTAGCAGTATTTTCGACGTCAAATATTGCCATTGCAGTGTCTAACTCTTGTGGGTTAGAAAGTGCTTTATATTGATAGACTGTTCTAAAATTTAAAAGAGCATTTTGTAAATCATCACTCTTTTTATCGGTGTAATATAGTTGAAAGAAAAAGCTTTGAAATATCATGAATCCAACTACTAGGGATGCTATAAAAGTAAAAATTATTAAAATTAATTTTTTAGAAATACTATTTTTCATCTTTAACTTCAAATTTATATCCACTTCCTCTTACTGTTGTTATGTATGAAGATTTATGTAGTAATTTTTCACGAAGTCTTTTTATGTTTGTATCTACTGTTCTAATATCACCAAAATAATCATAGCCCCAAACATTATCTAAGATTTTATCTCTTGAAAGAGCTATTCCTTTATTTGAAGTTAAATAAAGTAGAAGATCATATTCTTTTGGTGATAAAGAAAGTTCTCTTCCATCTAGAAGTACTTCATGTGAAAGTTTATTGATTTTTAATCCGTTAAAGTTTGATAAATTTTTATTTATATTATCAGTTTCAGTCCTTTTTAAAAGAGCTTTTACCTTTGCTACTAATACTTTTGGACTAAATGGTTTAGTTACATAATCATCGGCTCCGAGTTCATATCCAAGAAGTTTATCTTCTTCTTCTTCTCTAGCAGTAAGAAGGATTATAGGGATATTAGAAACTGAGCGAATAGTTTTACAAACTTCAAAGCCATCAATTTTCGGCATCATGATATCAAGTATCACAAGATCTATATTAGTTTCAGAAAAGCTTTTAAGCGCTTCTTCACCATCACTAGCTTCTATAACAATGAAGCCATCTTTTTTTAGGTAGTCACGAAGAAGAATTCTAATTCTTAATTCATCTTCAACTATCAGTATATTTTTGTTCATTTTAAAAATCACCCCAAAATTATATTGCGTTTATCCTAAATAATATTATACAATGAAATTTGAAATATAGTAAGAAATATAGTGAATAATACTAGTTATAAATTGGAGATTTTAATGGATAAATGGAATTTTGATAATCAAGAATATACTCTGAAAAATGGATTGAAAATAATAACAATCAAAAGAAGTACTAATATTGCAGCGATAAATATAGGTTTCAATATAGGTTCACTATATGAAAAAGATAGTGAAAAAGGAATTACTCATTTCTTAGAACATATGATGTTTAAAGGAACAAAAACAAGAAATAATGAGGTGTTAAATAGAGACTTAGAATTTTTAGGTGGCGATTATAATGCATATACAGATAATTTAACAACTGTATACAATGTAAGTTGCCTTGAAGAAGAAATTGCTAATGCTGTTAGTATTTTAGGAGATATGGTTCAAAACTGTGCTTTTGATAAAAAAGAGATAAAAAGAGAAAAAGGTGTGGTTTTAGCAGAAATAAGAAGTAGTAAAGATAGTGTTGAAGATTTGAGTTTTAGAAGACTTAATGAATTTGCCTTTGAAAAATCAGCACTTAGAAATGATGTTTTAGGTACAGAAAAAATAGTATCTAAATTTAAAAGAGAAGAATTAGTAGACTATTATAAAAAGTACTATACCCCTGATAATGCTACAGTAGTATTAGTTAGTAATTTAAATCATGATGATGCATTTGAAATATTAAAAAATGTATTCGATACATGGAGTGGTATTTGTGCTAAGAAGGTAGATATAGTTGATGAGAAGAATAGAGAAGGAATATTTACAACTTATAAAAAACAAATAGAACAAAGTACTATTAGTTATTTATATTCTTTAAATGAAATTGAAGATGAAGATGAAATGGCGATGAAAATTTTAAATCATAAACTTGGAGAAAGTTCAAATTCAATATTATTTAGAGAACTTAGAGAAAAAAGAGGACTTGCTTATGATGTATATACTTGTATTGATCTTAGTAAAAATATAAGACTTATGAATATTTTTATTGCGGTAAGTGAAGAATCAGTAGATGAAACTATAGAAGCAATAGAAGATATAATAGAAGATATACAAAACGAAACAATTAGTTTTGATGCTGATTCGTTGAAACTTATGAAAAAAATTCATAAAACAGCCGTATTATCTACCTTAGAGGATAGTGCAGAACTTTGCAATTATGTATTACATCAAAGTTTAGACGGACTAAAAATAGATGAATTTGTTTCTGATATGGAAAAGCTTGAAAATCTTAAAGCTGAAGATATTACAAGAGTTTCAAAAAAATATCTTAAAAAGCCAACGATTCATGTATTAAAATCAGAGGAATAAATAATGAATAAAATTACAGAAATAGAAGTACAAAAAAGAAATAAAGAACGTGTTAATGTTTATGTAGATGGAGAATATACATTTGCTTGTGATGCTGAATTTGTTTTTACAGAGAATTTAAAAGTAGGATTTGCAATTAATCTTGAAAAAATAAAAGAAATAGTTGCTAATGATGAAATTAAAAAATGTAAAAATACAGCGCTTAGAATAATAGAAAAATCTTTTAAAACTGAAAAAGAAGTTCAAAAAAAACTTAAAGAAAAAGGGTATGATGAGTCAATTATTTTAGTAGCTATAACCTTTTTGAAAGAATATAAATATCTTGATGATGAAAGATATGCTAATATGTATATAAGGGATAGAGTGAAATTTCAAGGTCAGAACAAAATAAAGTATGATCTTAAAACTAAGGGTATAGCAGATGATACTATAAAAAGAGCATTTTCTGAGAATATTGATAGAGATAATGAAAAAGATGTAGCTATTAATTTAGCTAAGAAGAAATATGATGTTCTTAAAAAAAGAGAAAGTGATAAATATAAACTTTCACAAAAATTATATCGATTTTTAATAACAAAAGGTTATAACTATGATATAGTATCAGAAGTTGTTCGAATTGTAACGAATGAAGAATTAGAGGAGGATTATTATGAGAGCTAGTTATATAGATTTATGCTTACTAGCTGTATTTATTATTACACTGATAGCAGGATATTTAAAGAAATTTGATAAAAAAGCTTTAATGTCTGATTTTATATTTGGTGTAAGAGTTGTTTTTGCTTATATAGGTGCAGTGATAACATATTATATAATACAGAGTAATTCAGTTGTAGATAAAGGAATATCGGTTCTAATATCTCACATAAACGGATATATAATATCACCATCTTTTACGGCATATATATTGACAGTTGTTATTTATGGAGTGTCTATTTTAATTATATATTTAATTTTAAACATCTTCCTAACAATATTTAGACGTGCATATTTATTTAATAAATTGAATAATCTTGAAACTAAGAAAATAATTAAGCATAATAAAAGATCAGGATTAAGCGGAGTTATACTAAATATACCAACAGGTATAGCATATGCTCTTATAATTGCAAGTTTATTTATACTATTAGCCGAAAAAGGCTTTATAAATGTAACAGGTCAATCTGCATTTATAACACATGCTCTGAATGGATTTGAAAGCGTTCAAGTAGATAGTAATAGTAATCCCTTCCATGAATATATTTTTGGAAAAGACAATAATCTTATATCAGCGAATTCAACAGAAGGTACTAGTGCTGATAAAGAGCATGTAATTGTTTATTATAATGGGGTAACTCTTGCTGATGCAGTTAAAAGTGATCCAGCAATAGATGCAAAGGCAAAACAAATAACAAGTAGAGACACTAATGATATAGAAAAAGCTAGAAGCATTTATAATTGGGTAGGAGAAAATATAAAATATGATGATGCTAAAGCAGAGGAAATTGTTAAAAATCAAGGTAAAGGTGTGGCATCAGGAGCTATAGAAGCATTTAATACTAGAGAAGGCGTTTGCTTTGATTATGCTAGTTTATATGCAGCAATGGCAAAGGATGTTGGATTAAAGGTAAGAATAATTTCTGGTGAGGGATACACTGGTTCAAGTTGGGGACCACATGCATGGAATGAAGTTTATATTCCTAGTGAAAATAAATGGATACCAGTAGATCCTACATTTGCTAGTTCAGGAGATTATTTTGCAACTAGTGATTTTTATGCAACTCATAAAGATGGAAAAATAATAGGACAATGGTCATAAAAAAGTAGCGTAGATATTTCATCTACGCTACCTTTTTTATAGGGAATTTTAGTTAATTACTACTTTTATTTAAATCTTTGCTGATAAGTTTTATAGCTTTTTCACAATCCTTGTCATTGTTATCTAATGCCCAAGCAAGGTTAAAGTAACGTAAAGCTTTTTGATTATCTTTTTTCATAGAGTAGCAATATGCTAGGTTGAAAAAATATTTAGATTCTTTAGAATATTTAATAGCATTTGAAATCATATTAATTGCTTTATCAAATTCTCTTAATTTTATGTAGCAAACACCAGCATTATAATAAGAGTGTGCTTCATACTGATTATTTTCAATAGCTTTATTATAATAATCTAAAGCTATTGAATAGTCTTGATTGTTATAAAATTCATTAGCCTTTGAAAAATAATTCATATTAAACCTCCTTATTTTGTATAATATTTATTATTTAATTCTATAATAGTTTATTATAGAGTTTAATTTTTCTATTTGAAGTTTTGGGAATTTTAAGTAAATATTTAAAATCGCATGTCAGTTAATAGTATGGACAATTTATTTTAAAAATATACTAGGGCATATTAAAATAATATGTTAACTTTAAAATTTTAATGCATAATAATTTTTTCTGAATTTGATTGACATTTTATATTTTTGAATAGTATCATATATAATATAGTTGAATATTTATAAAACATTGAGAAAGAGGAGTAAAGATAGTAAGAGTATTTAGAGAGAAAAATCCAGCGGCTGAAAGATTTTTTATATTTGATATCTTGAATGTAGCTTTTGAGTTTCTTTAGTGAAATAATAGTAACTAAAGACGGCAATTCTGTCGTTAATTTAGAGAGCCCTTAAGTTTTGAGGGAAAAAAGGTGGTACCGCGGAACTTTCGTCCTTTTATGGATGGGAGTATTTTTTTGTCATTTTTTATAGATTAAACAAAGAAATAGATGCTTAGCTCAAGTAATATGAATCTCAAATTATAAATATTATTTAAATACAAAATAGGAGGAATTTTAATGGATAATATAGAAAATAGAAATATTTCAACGACTTACGATCCTAAAGAATTTGAACAAAGACTTTATAACACTTGGATGGAGAAAAAATATTTTACACCAAAAGTAGATAAAACTAAAAAATCATATACAATAATAATGCCACCACCAAATATAACAGGTAGACTACATCTTGGGCATGCACTTGATAATACACTTCAAGATATGCTTATAAGATTTAAAAGAATGCAAGGATTTGAAACTTTATGGCTTCCTGGAGAAGACCATGCTAGTATAGCAACTGAAGTTAAAGTTGAAAATGAGCTTATAAAACAAGGACTATATAAAAAAGAAATGGGAAGAGAAGCTTTCCTTGAAAAAGTTTGGGAATGGGCACAGGAATATAGAGCTACTATAAGAGGGCAAGTACAAAAGCTTGGATGTTCTGCTGATTTTACAAGAGAAGCATTTACTATGGATGAAAATGTTAGTGCAGCAGTTAGAGAAGTTTTTGTTAGATTATATAATAAAGGTCTTATATATCAAGGGAATAGAATAACTAACTGGTGTCCTAAATGTCAAACTGCTTTATCAGATGCAGAAATAGAATATGAAGAAAAAGAAGGTAGTTTTTGGCATATTAAATATCCTGTTGTTGGATCAGATGAATTTTTAGAAATTGCAACAACTAGACCAGAAACATTACTTGGTGATACAGCAGTAGCTGTAAATCCAGAAGATTCTAGATATAAGCATTTAGTTGGGAAAACTCTTAAATTACCACTTACAGATAGAGAAATACCAGTAGTTGCTGATGATTATGTTGATCTTGAATTTGGAACAGGAGCAGTTAAAATAACACCAGCTCATGATCCTAATGATTTTGCTGTAGGTCAAAGACACAATCTTCCGATAATAAGAGTTATGGATGACGCTGGTGTTATAAATGAACTTGGTGGAAAATATCAAGGGATGGAAAGATATGAAGCTAGAAAAGCTATGGTTGCAGACCTTGATGCACAAGGGCTTTTAGTTAAAGTTAAGCCTCATACACATAATGTTGGAACACATGATAGATGTGGAATTGTGGTTGAACCTATTATATCAAAACAATGGTATGTAAAAATGGAATCACTTGCAGAACCAGCTATAAAAGCAGTAAGAGAAAAAGAAACTAAATTTGTTCCTGAAAGATTTGAAAAAACATACTTTAATTGGATGGAAAATATTCAAGATTGGTGTATTTCAAGACAATTATGGTGGGGACATAGAATTCCAGTTTGGTATTGTAAAGATTGTAATGGAATAACAGTTGCAACAGATACACCATCATGCTGTGAACATTGTAAGAGTACAAATATTGAACAAGATAATGATGTACTTGATACATGGTTTAGTTCAGCTTTATGGCCTTTCTCAACACTTGGATGGCCAAATAAAACAGAAGATTTAGATTTCTTCTATCCTACAGCAACACTTGTTACAGGATATGATATTATCTTCTTCTGGGTTGCTAGAATGATCTTCTCAGGAATAGAAAATACAGGGAAAACACCATTTGATACAGTATTAATACACGGTATTATAAGAGATGAGCAAGGAAGAAAAATGAGTAAATCTCTTGGAAATGGAGTAGATCCTCTTGAAGTTATAGACGAATATGGAGCAGATGCTTTAAGATTTATGCTTGTAACAGGTAATGCACCAGGAAATGATATAAGATATATCCCAGGAAGAGTTGAAGCAGCAAGAAACTTTGCAAATAAAATGTGGAATGCATCAAGATTTGTTATGATGAATCTTGATAGAGATTTAATGGAAAAATATAAAGATAATAAGGACTATAGTTTAGCTGATAAATGGATATTATCAAGAATGAATAATATAGTTAAAGAAGTTACAGATAATATGGAAAAATATGAACTAGGTATAGCACTTCAAAAAGTTCATGATTTCTTATGGACAGAATTCTGTGATTATTATATAGAACTTGTTAAGCCAGTATTATATGGTGATAATGAAGCAGATAAAGGAAGAGTATTTAATGTTCTTTATACAGTTCTTAATACAGGGCTTAAACTTCTTCACCCAGTAATGCCATTTATTACAGAAGAAATATACACACACCTTAGTACAGAAACTGAGTCAATAACAATATCTAACTGGCCAACATTTGAAGAGTCAATGGTAGATGTTAAAGCTGAAAAAGATATGGACTTCGTAATGGAAGCTATTAAATCTCTTAGAAATTTAAGAGCGGGTATGAATGTACCTCCATCAAGAAAAGCTAAAGTATTTGCTTTTGCATCACAAGAAGCTAAAGATGCATTTATAAATGGAGCGGCTTATCTTGAAAAACTTGCTTCAGCATCAGAAGTTGAGTTCTTAGATAATAAAGAGACTCTTGATAAGAACTTAGTTTCAGTAGTTGTTAAAGGTGGAGAGTTATTCTTACCACTTCTTGATCTTGTTGATAGAGATAAGGAGATTGAAAGACTTACAAATGAAAAGAAAAAATTAGAAGGTGAAATTTTAAGAGTTGAGAAAAAACTTTCTAATGAAAGATTTGTAAGTAAGGCACCAGAAGAGGTTGTTGAAGAAGAGAGAGCTAAAGGTGAAAAATATAAAGAAATGCTTGTTGCAGTTCTTGAAAGATTAGAAGCTTTAAATTAATTTTTGAATTTATGGAGGAAATATCATGAAATATGAAGAGGCTATGGACTATATAGCTAATACTTCAAGATTTGGTATGAACTTTGGTTTAGAGAGAGTGCAAACTATGTTAGCACTTCTTGGAAACCCTGAAAAAAAATTAAAATGTATTCACATTGCTGGAACTAATGGAAAAGGTTCAACTACAGCGATGGTAACTTCTATCTTAAGAGAGGAGGGGTATACTGTTGGTATGTATACCTCTCCTTATTTAGAAGAATTTGAAGAAAGAATCCAGATAAACGGGGTAAATATTCCAAAGGAAAAACTTGTTGAATTAGTGGATAAAATAATAGGGATAATAGATAGAGTAGTAGAACAAGGATTTGATAATCCTACACAATTTGAAATAATAACAACAATAATGTTTTTATATTTTGCAAATGAAAATGTTGATTATGTAATTTTAGAAGTAGGTCTTGGTGGGAGGTTAGATGCAACTAATGTAATAAAACCACTACTTAGTGCTATAGCATCTATAAGCTTTGACCATGTAAAAATATTAGGTAATACTATAGCTGAAATAGCGAATGAAAAATGTGGGATTATAAAAGATGCTTTAACAGTTTCGTATCCACAAGTATTAGAAGCTATGGAGGTTATAGAAGATAATTGTAATAAAAAAGGTGTAGAACTTATAAAAGCTAGTGAAGATAGTATAAAATCTGTAACTATAGATAAAGATTTAAATTTACAAACTATAGAATATAATATTTCTGGTAGAAATATTAGAGTAACTACACAACTTTTAGGTGAACATCAAATAAAAAATACGTTGTTTGCAATTAATATTATTGATGCATTTTCTAAGATAGAGCAAAAAATATCTGATGAAGCAATTATTAAGGGTATAAGAAAAACTAAATGGATAGGACGAATGGAGATAATGAAAAAAACTCCTTTGGTTGTTATAGATGGAGCCCACAATATAGATGGAATAAAAGCTATAAAAAATTCTGTTGAAAAATATTTTAATTATAATAAAATTATTTTAATTCTTGGGATATTATCAGATAAGGATGTAGAGGGAATGGTAAAAACTATATCAGAGCTTAGTGATAATATAATTTTAACTGAACCACATAGTGAACGAGCAGGGGGAAGTGAACAAATGATCTCTTATTTAGAGGCTGAAAATAAGCATTATGAGAGAATACTTGAATATGATAAAGCTTATGAAAGAGCACTAGAAATTGCAAGTGATGATGATTTGATTTTAATATGTGGTTCTTTATATATGATTGGAGATATGAGAAAAGTTATAAGATATAAATAACTTAAAATTTATGTAATAGACTTTAATCATTTATGTGGTATAGTGTAATTAATAAATAAAAAATCTTTTTAGGAGAGGTTTATGGATAAAGAGTTGAATTTTTATACATTAGGTGAAGAGATAGCTAATGCGATAACTCATGGAGTTGGATTGCTTTTAGCTATAGCAGGTACTGTAATTCTTATTGTAATGGCATCTTTTACTAGAGATCCATATAAAATAGTGAGTGTTAGCATATATGGAGCTACACTTATAATGTTATATTTAGGATCAACACTATATCATAGTATACCAGGAAGAAGAGTAAAAAAAGTTTTTAGGATAATAGATCATTCATCAATATTTTTGTTAATAGCAGGATCATATACACCATTTACACTTATAGTTTTACGCCAAGGTTTAGGGTGGTATATGTTGATAGGTGTATGGGTTATTGCTATATTAGGAATAGTTTTAAAAGCTGTTTGCATGGATAAGTTATCTAAGTTATCAACTCTTTTATATATTCTTATGGGATGGCTTGTAATTCTTGATGTAAAAGGAATTGTTGCTGGAGTAAACACAACAACTTTAGTGCTTTTAGTTTTAGGTGGATTGTCTTATACATCAGGATGTATATTTTTTGCTAAGGACAATTGGAGATTCAATCATTCAATTTGGCATATATTTGTGATGGCAGGAAGTTTATTTCAATACTTTGCTATCATGCAAATAATATAAAAAAAGTGCAGATTAATCTGCACCTTTTTTTTGCTTTGCTCTATATCTAAAATATCTAATTGTGTAATTTCGTATTAAAGCTGCAATAGGAACACTTAAAAACATTCCTAAAACTCCACCAAGGCCACCCCCAACTGTTACTGCAAATATTATCAGCAAAGGAGAAACTCCAACCTTATCACCTAAAATTTTAGGCCCAAGGTACCAACCATCAAACTGTTGCAATAAGAATATAAATAATATTATCCAAATAGCCATTGTTGGATTTACAAAAAGTGTTAATATGAATGCTGGAATCATTCCAATGAATGGTCCAAAATAAGGAATCATATTAGTAATACCGACAATTAATGCTATAAGAGCAGCAAATTCTGCGTTCATTAGGAATAAACCTATATAACATAAAACACCAATTATAGTTGAATCTATTAATTTACCAATTATAAACTTAGAAAATATTTCATTAGAATCATCTATAAAATCAAGTAAAAATTTAGCTTTCTTTTCAGGAAATAAAACATTTATTATTTTTTGTGTAGATCTTATTAGAGATTCCTTTTCTGTAAGCATATAGATTGAAATTATAAATCCAAAAATAAACTTAATAAAAGATGATGTAAATGCTATTGTTTGTCCAACAAAGCTACCAGCTAAACTTCCAAAAGCAGAACTGAGTGTTTTAAAAACATCAATTACAGAAGCTTCAAGCTTTTGTGAAAGTTCAGGTGCAGTTTGATAGAAATCTGAAAAGAAATCATTAATAAAACTTTCAGCATTATGCATGTATGAAGTTATATTATTAGCAAGGTTAGACAAACTATTAAAAATAGTTGGTATTATAACAAGCATCAAGAATGTTATTGCAAGTATAGTACAGACATAAGTAAGTAATATACTTATAGATTTTTTGAATTTAAATTTTCTTTGAAACAATAACATTAGTGGATTAAGTAAATAAGCTATTCCAAAAGCCCAAAAGAATGGAGTTAATATTGAAAGGATTGTTGAAAAGAATCCTGTATAAATGATTTCGATGCTAAAAACTAATTTTAATACCAAAATAGTAATTATTATAAGTGGTATCAGATTAAAGTAAAACTTAAATTTTTTTGGCAAATTTTTTTCCCCCTCGTTAAAAAAGTTTACTCTATTAATGCCCCCATTATTTTATTGTAAATTTCAGCTGAATTATTTTTCCATTTAGTGCAAAGTTCCTTTGCTTGTTCTTTTGATGGAACATTAATATTTAAATCTAGAAGTGTACAATTACCTTCTATTGCTCGTAGAGTAACTAAGAAAGAATCATTATTGTCAGGTGTATAATCGCTGAAAATATTTAATTCTTTTTTTATTTCATCAATTTGCTCAAATAGATAATCATCAATAGATTTTATCTTGCCTTGAGACAATCTGTCCTTAAATAATGATAAAACAGAATCTCCTTTTTTTGTAAGAAGAACTAACTCTTTACCATCTTTTTCTTCTAATTTAATAAAATTAGATTTTTCAAGTTCAGCTATATATTGTTGTAAAGTGAAATAGTTTATAAAACTATGCTCTAAAACAATTTCTGTAAGCTGTGAATTGGATATAGTATATTTTATTGATTTTATTATATATAAAAGTAAGAGCTTATTCTCTGCAAGTTCTACGGTATTATCATACATTTTCTTTTTCCTCCATAATTTTGATGCAATACTTAAAATAATTATAACACATAATTTATAGTATAAGAAGATTATTTATGACTCAAAATAATAAGCAAAGGCAGGTGTTATGGAATGATTAAGAAAATAAAAAAATTTTTTTTAATATTTTTTTTATTAAATTTAACAATTTTTCAAGGTGTATTAGTATATAGTATTCCTACAAACAATAAAGATAAGGTTCCTATTTTCTCAGTAAATACTATCGAAAAGAAAATAGCATTAACTTTTGACTTAAATTGGGCAGAAAATGATGCTACATATGAAATTTTAGATTTACTTGATAAATATAATGCAAAAGGAACATTTTTTGTAATAGGTAGATGGGTCAAATATCCTGATAATAATGAAGAAAAAATTCGAGAGATTTCAAAACGTGGTCATGAAATAGGAAATCATAGTTTTCAACATCCAAATTTTTTGAAAATAAACAGAAAACAAATTGAAAAGGAAATTGTAATGACTGAAAAAATAATATATGATATAACTGGCAAAGGAAGTAAATACTTTAGATTTCCGTCAGGAGGATTTACAAACGATGCTGTGAAACAAATTAATGAGCTTGGTCTTACTAGTATTCAATGGAGCAAAGATAGTCTTGATTGGATGAATAAAGGTCTAGATTTTGAATATAAAAATGTAATGAAAAATATTAATGCTGGTGATATAGTATTGTTTCACAATAACGGGAAGTATACTGTTAAAAATTTGGATATGATAATACCAGAATTACAAAAACAAGGTTATGATTTTGTTACTATCGACGAATTGTTACATAAAAAGGAATTTTTTATAGATGAAAACGGTAAACAATTTAAAATAAGTTAACAATAATGCGTTGAAAAATTACCTTTATTTGTTTATAATGGAAAAGTAAGAAAATACAAATGAACTGAAAAAAACTTAGCAAAAAAATAACCGTTACAAAATTTTACAAAACACAATGGGGAGAGGGGTTAAGATTAACATGGATAATTTAATGTTAAACAACAAGATTTATTTAGAAGGAACAGTACTTACGGAGCTTGAATATAGTCATGAAATGTATGGTGAAAAATTTTATACTTTTGATTTAGAAGTTATAAGACTTAGTGATTCAAAGGATAAATTAAATATTACTATTTCAGAAAGACTTATTTCAGAAGATGAATTAATAGTTGGTAATGACATAATTGTTGAGGGGCAATTAAGAAGTTATAATAAATTTGTTGGTGGAAGTAATAAATTAATATTAACTGTATTTGCTAGAAATATAGAAGCTTGTCCACAAAGAAGTAAAAATCCAAATGAAATATATTTAGATGGATTTATATGTAAAGATCCGATATATAGAACAACTCCATTTGGAAGGGAAATAGCAGATGTTTTACTTGCTGTAAATAGAAGTTATAATAAATCAGATTATATTCCTACAATAGCATGGGGAAGAAATTCAAGATTCTGCAAAAGTTTAGAAGTAGGAGATAACATAAGAATTTGGGGAAGACTTCAAAGTAGAGAGTATCAAAAAAAGATTTCTGAAACTGAAGTTATAAAGAAAATAGCTTATGAAGTTTCGATTTCAAAAATGGAAAAGGTTAATTCAGAGTCAATTGATGAAGAAGTTATAATAGAAAGTGAAGATATAATATAGGATTCTAAAGGTTACAATAATTGTTGTAACCTTTTTTTTTGATAAATGGATGATAATATATAATTATAAAATAAATTTATTTAATAGCTAGAGTTTCAGTATATTACATATGAATATTGATAAGAGCTTAATAGAAAGTTAAAAGATAGTAATAAAATAGCATTATAGTTAATGAGCGGTTAGATAAAATAAGGAGTTGAGTACTATAAAAATAGGATATACACAGGTTTATACAGGAGACGGGAAGGGGAAAACTACAGCAGCTATGGGACTTGCATTTAGAGCTGCTGGAAATGCAATGAATGTTAAGATTATACAATTTTTAAAAGGGACAAAAACAGGAGAACTTCAGGCTATTTCAAAATTTGATAATATAGAACTTTTTAGGTTTCAAACAACAACTAAATTTACTTGGGATTTGAATGAAGAAGAGTTAATTAAGTATAAGGAAGAAACTAGAGAGGCTTATTATTTTGCACAAAAATGTAGCAAAGAAGCTAATTGTGATGTCCTTATTTTAGATGAAATTATGGGGGCAATACATGGAGGGTTTGTTAGTGAAGAAGAAGTATGTGATCTTATAAAAAATAAAAATTCCAATATAGAACTTATTCTTACAGGAAGAAATGCTTCAGAGAGTATAATAAATCTTGCAGATTTAGTCACAGAGATGAAACCTATTAAACATTATATGGATAAAGGCGTGAATGCAAGAATTGGAATAGAATTTTAAAAAGCTAGACCTTTAAAATGGTCTAGCTTTTTTTTAGAATTGTATATTTAATACATCATCCATATCATATTTTCCAGGGGCTGTTACAGTTGCCATAAATTCAGCTGCTTTAAGAGAACCAAGAGCAAAAACATCTCTTGAAATTGCCTTATGGTTAATTTCTATAACCTCTCCATCTCCAGCAAATATAACATCATGATCTCCGATTATGCCACCACCTCTTACAGTATGGACGCAAATTTCATTATCTTCTCTTTTTTGAATTCCTTGTCTACCATAAATAAGATTTGTTTCATCTTTAATAGAATCTTGAATTGTATGAGCCAAAAGAAGAGCCGTACCAGATGGTGCATCAACTTTTTGGTTATGATGTTTTTCTATAATTTCTATATCAAAGTTTTCATACAATAAGCCAGAAACTCTTTTAAGAATATTATTAACAACATTGACACCTATGCTCATATTTGCTGATCTAAATACAGGTATTTCTTTTGAAGTTTCATTTATTAATTCTAAATCTTCTTTTGAATATCCTGTTGAGCAAATTATTAATGGTTTGCTTTTTGCTTTTGCAAGTGAAATAAGTGGACGTAATGCTTCTGGTCTTGAGAAGTCTATAATTACATCGAAATCTACATTGCATTTTGTTAAATCGCTAAAGATAGGAAATTCACCATCAGTTCTATCGTTTCTATCAAATCCAGCGACTATTTGTATATTATCAAATTTTGTTTTTGCTATATTTGTTATGGTTGAGCCCATCTTACCAAGGCAACCACTTAATAATACTTTAACCATCTTTGATTTTCTCCAATCTTATTTTAATAAGTTTTGTTTATTTAACGCTTCTTTAAGGAAGTTAAAGTTATTAGCTTCCATTTCATATAAAGGTAATCTTAAGTCACCACAATCAAATCCTATAAGTTTCATAGCTGATTTAACAGGGATAGGGTTTGTTTCTACAAATAAACTTTCAATAATTTCTATATATTTTAATTGAATGTCTGCTGCTTTAGATACATCACCATTGAAATAATATTCACACATATTGTGAGTATCAAGTGGTGCTATATTTGCAAGTACTGAGATAACTCCAATACCACCAAGAGATAGTAAAGGAACAATTTGATCATCATTTCCTGAATATATATCTATATTAGGACAAAGAGCTCTCATTTTTGCAATTTGAGAAAAATCTCCACTAGCTTCTTTTATAGCTACTACATTTTTTAAGGCTGAAAGTTTTACAAGCATTTCAGGACTAATATTCATATTTGTTCTTGAAGGAACATTATATAAAATTATTGGTGTTTTAACAGCTGCATCAATAGCTTTAAAATGCTCAAATAATCCTCTTTGTGAAGTTTTATTATAGTAAGGTGTAATAACTAAAATCCCATCAACACCAGCATTTTGTGCAAATACGCTCATGTCTATAGAAGATTTAGTATTATTAGAACCAGTACCAGCTATTACAGGCACTCTACCTTGAACTTCTTTTACAGAAAATTCTATTACAGCTTTTTTCTCCTCTAAAGTCATAGTTGTACCTTCACCAGTAGTACCACAAACTAATATAGCATCTGTTTTATTAGCAATATGCCATTCTAATAATTCTTTAAGTTTATCAAAGTCAACTCCTGTTTCTGTAAATGGTGTAACAAGTGCAACACAGGATCCTCTAAAAATTGACATAAAAATACCTCCGTAGTTTATTATTTTATTAAAAGTTCAGCGATTTGAATTGTATTAAGAGCTGCTCCTTTTTTTATATTATCGGCAACAACCCAAAGATTTAATCCGTTTTCAACACTGAAATCTCTTCTTATTCTTCCAACGTAAACATCATCTTTTCCATCACAGAATAATGCTGTAGGATAGATGTTTTCATCAAGATTGTCCATAACAGTTAGTCCATTAAATTCTTCAAATAGTTTGAAGACATCTTTAAGTTCAAATTTTTTTTCTAGTTCTATATTTATGCTTTCACTATGAGCATTTAATACAGGAACTCTAACAGTAGTAGCTGTTATTCTTAATGTATCATCATGAAGAATTTTTCTAGTTTCATTTACCATTTTTATTTCCTCTTTAGTATATCCGTTTTCTAAGAATACATCTATATGAGGTAAGACATTTCCAGCTATAGGATGTGGGAATTTTTTAGGAGTTTCTCCTTTAATCCCATCTTCTAAATCTCTGATTCCTTGAATACCAGCACCAGAAACTGCTTGATATGTTGAATAAACAATTCTTTTTATTCCGTATTTATCTTTTAATGGTTTTAATGCAACCATAGCTTGAATTGTAGAACAGTTTGGATTTGCAATGATTCCTTTGTGTAATTTTATATCCTCAGGATTAACCTCAGGAACAACTAAAGGAACGTTTTTATCCATTCTCCAAGCGCTACTATTATCTATAACAATTGCACCGTAATTTACAAATATAGGTGCAAATTCAAGACTTATATCACCACCTGCTGAAAACAATGCGAAATCAATTTTTTTATTTTTGATATTTTCTTCGCAAAGCTCTTCTACAACAAACTTCTCTCCTTTAAAACTCATAATTTTACCTGCAGATCTTTTTGAAGCATAAAGATATAACTCTTTTATTGGAAAGTTTCTTTCAGCAAGGATTTCTAAAAACTTTCTTCCAACATTACCAGTAGATCCGACAACTGCAACATTATACAAAATAACCCCTCCTTAATTTATATCTATATTAAATATAGTTCAAAAGTATAGTAGATATCAAGTTTTATTACTAAAAAATTTAGATTTTACATCAAACTTTTGAATAATAGTTTTTTTACTGGAAAAAATAAAAAGCAAGGACTTGTTAAAAAAAGATTTTATTAGGAGTGATATTGTGAGTAAAACACCTTTAAAAAAAATAATAAAAGAAAAAATAAAAGGAAATAAAAAATTGACTGAGGCAGAAGAATTAAGAGAAAAAATGAAATATGAAATAGCAGGTGAGCTTGGTTTAATAGATAAGGTAAATGAATATGGATGGGGAGGATTAACAGCTGAAGAAACTGGAAGAATAGGTGGTGTTATGACCAAAAGAAAAAAAGAAAGAAAAATACCAAGTAATGATGAAATTTTAGGAAGAAAGAAAAAAGTTGACTAGAAATAGATAAATGAGGTATTATGATAGATAAGTATTTATTAATGAAGGGAGTCTGCAATGAGTAGTTATAATAAAATGGCAAAGGTTTATGATCAACTTATTAATGAAGACATCAACTATGAAGATATAGCTGACTTTCTTTTAAATGTTGCAAAAAAGGAAAATGTTAAATTTGATAATTATTTAGATTTAGCATGTGGAACAGGAAATGTTGGTATACATGTCTGTAAGGAGTTTAACGAAAATTATTTTGTTGATCTTTCAGAAGATATGCTAACAGAGGTTGAACAAAAACTTAGAGATAATGATATAAAGGCTAAAATTCTTTGTCAGGATATGTGTGAGTTAGATTTAAATAATAAATTTAACTTAATAAGTTGTGTTTTAGATTCTACGAACTATATTTTAGAAGATGAAGATTTAGAAGATTACTTTAGAGGAGTTTATAATCATTTAGATAACTCAGGAGTTTTTATTTTTGATATAAATTCATATTATAAATTATCAGAAATACTTGGTAATAATATATATACTTATGATAATGAAGAAATTTTTTATACATGGGAAAATATATTTGAAGATGATATTGTTGAAATGTCTTTAACTTTCTTTGTGAAGGATGGATATATGTACGAAAGATTTGATGAAGTACATGAAGAAAGAGCATATAGAGAACAAGAAATAGAGGCAATTATCAAGAAAATTGGCTTTAAAATTATTGATAAAAAAAATGGCTATACAGACTTACCTATAAAAGAAGATACAGAGAGAATATTATATATTCTCAAAAAGTAATCCTTAAAAGGTTAGAATAGTTAGATGGAGGAGAGTAAAACAATGGATAAATTAATAAGAGCAACAGCTAAAGATGGAATGATAAGAATAATAGGAGCACAGACAACAGCACTTGTTGATAAGGCTTCAAAAGTACATGGATGTACACCAACAGCAGCGGCAGCATTAGGAAGAATGTTAACAGCTGGTGTTTTAATAGGATCAACACTTAAATCAGATAAAGAAGTAGTTACTTTACAAATGAATGGTGGTGGAGAAGCTAAAGGGCTAACAGTAACAGCATATTCAGACTGTAGAGTTAAAGGATTTATAGGAAATCCTAATGTTAATTTACCTTTAAATGCAGCTAATGGGAAGTTAAATGTTGGTGCAGCAATTGGTAAAGATGGAATTTTAACTGTAATTAAAGATCAAGGATTGAAAGATCCTTATGTTGGGCAAGTTCCAATATATAGTGGAGAGATTGCAGAGGATATAGCATATTACTATACAGTGTCAGAACAAACACCTTCAGCTGTTGCATTAGGCGTTTTAGTAGATACAGACTTAAGTATAAAAGCAGCAGGTGGGTTTATTATACAACTTATGCCAGGAGCTGATGAGTTATTAGGTGATTTATTAACTTATAGATTAGAAGAAATTCCACCAGTTACTACACTTTTATCAGAAGGAAAAAGTATAGTAGATATTATTGAATATATATTTGATGGAATGGACTTAAAAATATTTGATGATACTGTAGAACCAAGATTTGAATGTGATTGTTCAAGAGAAAAAGTTGAAAAAGCTTTAATAGCTATAGGAAAGAAAGATTTACAAGAAATTTATGATGAAGGGCAATCAGAAGAATTAAAATGTCATTTCTGTAATTCATCTTATGTATTTACTCATGATGAAATTGGAAAAATTTTAGAGGGTAAGAAATAAATATTGTAACACTTTAACTTTTATAGTATAATATATATTGTGGTAGATAAACCACAATATATGGCGCTATAGCCAAGCGGTAAGGCATAGGTCTGCAAAACCTTGATCCCCGGTTCAAATCCGGGTGGCGCCTCCAGTAAACACTTTCATTTTTTGAAAGTGTTTTTTTTATGCATAGAATAAAAATTTTTATAAACTTATAAATTTTTTTGAATTTAAAGTAGCGTTTTAAAATTCTTTTTATTTATGTTATTATAAACATAGGGAATGGAATGGTTTCATAGAGGAGTGTTTAAACAATGGAAAATATAAAAGTATGTGTTTTCGATGCTTATGGTACATTATTTGATGTGCATTCAGCGAGCAAAAGATTAAGTACTAAAATAGGAGAAAACTATGAAGAATTTTCTAATCTTTGGAGAGCTAAACAATTAGAATATAGTTTTCTAAGAGAAATTATGGATGATTATATAGATTTTTATGAAATAACAAGAGATTCTTTAAGATATGCAATGTTAACATATAATTTAGATGAATCTTTGGAAAAAGAGTTAATGAACTTATATAATGAACTATCTGCTTATGATGAAGTTCAAACTATTTTAAAAGAACTTAAAGAAAGAGGTTTTAGAACTGTAATATTATCTAATGGTTCATATGATATGTTATTAAAAGCTGTTGATACAGCTAGATTATCTAATCTTATAGATAATGTTGTATCAGTTGCAGACATAGAGAAGTTTAAGCCACGTTCAAATGTTTATGAAATGATTAATTATAAGATGAATGTTAAAAATGAAGAAGTTGTATTCTTCTCTTCTAATGGATGGGATATAGCTGGTGCTACTAAATATGGATTTAATACTATATGGATAAATAGATTTAATAAGGTTGTTGATCAACTTAGTGATAAACCTAAGTTTATTGTTAAAAACCTTAAAGAAGCTATACAGAAATTTTAATTGAAAAACAGATTAAGATACTATTTGGTGAGTATTTTAATCTGTTTTTTTTACATAAATATTTTGAAGTAAAATAGGTAAATTAATATAAAAAAAGAACGATAATTATTTGATGGGTTTGCCTAAAAAAAGAAATTTATTTAAAAAGTAAATAAAACCCATATAATAAAGTATTAGTAAATTTAAATAATTTATGGTAAAATTAATTGAATACATTTACGGTAAAGAGGGGGATAGTTCAATGGATGTAAAAAAACAACGATATCTAGAAAGCTATAAACGTCTGTACTTTAAAGGGGAGATTCAAAATCCAAAAACTAAAAATATTTTAGAGAAAAAAAGAATAAGTCTAGGACTTTCTGTTGAAGAGACAGAAATATTTAACAATGAATTAGAACATAATTTTGATTTGGTTGTTAGCTATATAAAAGACTTTTTAGATATCAATTATGATGGAAGCGATGAAAGTCTAGTTTTAGATGAATTTGATAAAAAAGAAATAGAAGAGTTTTGGAAAGATATGAATTTATCTGATGAAGATGGAGGACGTTGTTTAGAGTTAGCCATAAATAGTTATAAGGTTTCTACTGATGAAACTAATATAAGTAAGTCTGATATAGATGAAAATTTGAATTCTACAGTAAAGACTACTCTTGAAACATTAATAGAAACTAAGGTGAAAGAAATAGACAATGAGTATAATACACTTATACCAACAGGTTCTGAATCAAAATTTGGAAGTGATAATGGTATTGATTTCAGTTCAGGGGACATAATTTTAAATCAATATAAATCTATAGTTTCAGTTGCAAGAGAAAGAAAAGACGAAATTATACAAATGAAATTCTTGAATTTTGTATTATCATATGCAATATCATATGAAGGAGAAATTTTTAAAGAAACAAATAAAGAGCAAATTAATGCAAATAATTTAAAAGAAATTTTTAAGAATTATTATGAGGATTTCTTAGAAGAATATGTTTTACTTTTACAAGAATTAAGTGTTTCTGATGACGAAATTAGCAGTTATACATTTGATGAATTCTTTGATTTATCTAAGATAGATGCATATGTATCTTATATAGAGTCAGTAAGAAAATTTTTAGAATCTAAAAAAGAAGAAGAATATACTTGGATATTAAGAAATTTGGTTGAATTTGAGGATATTAGAATAAATTCATATTTAGGTAAAAAAACTTGTGAATATATAAGCAATGTACTTAATGAGTGTAAAGAAACTAAAGCATATGAATATAATGCTTTTGGAAATGCCAATAAAGTAATAGATGCTACACTAATACATTTAATAGCTAATTTAACTAAAGGAATAATGTTTAAAATTAAGAAATTTATAGATTTTAAATTTGATAATGTAAATCTAGATGAAATTATAGAGAGTAAAGAGACTGCGATTATTAGTCTTAATTCAGCAAAAGCTAGTAGAAGTATAGACTATGATAGATATATAACGAATGTTATAGATGCTCTTAGAGAATATCCATATATTGAAGAGGCTCATTTAGAGCTTTTAGAAAGTATGGAAGTCGATCATGAACAAGAGAGATTTTTCTTAGATATAGCACATAACATAATAAGTATGTCTGGGGAAAGTTGTATAAATATAAATAAAAAACTTATTGATTTAAATTCTGATTTATATTTAAATTCTATTACAAAGTTTAAGGATAAAAACTTAAAATTTATAGAAATGAGAGGTATGTGTGAGAATTTAAGAAGTAAATTTAAAATTAAGGATCCTAATGTAATAGTTAGATGTGAGCTTAAATCATTTGGAAAAGTTTTAAGTAACATAAATTATTCTGAGATTGATAGTGATCTTAGAGTTATTCTTTATAAAAAGGATATGAATGGATTAAAAGAAAGAAATGATATGTCTATAGAAGAAAAAGCTTTATCAGCAAAAAGTCTTAGAACTGTTTATAAAATTGAGGATGAGCAAGCTGTCATAGATACAGAAATTGAAGTGTTTGGAATGGTTTATTCAGAAGTTAATTTTGAAAAGGTTCCAGTACCTTTAAGAAGAGATATATTTATTAAAAGATTAAATGAGCTTGAAGAAGAATTAGATTCTTACAAAATTGACCAAGATATTCTAGAAGCTAGAATAATGGGATATAAAGAATTGTATAAAATAGATACAAAATATGCAATGAATTTAGAAATTTCAAGGTTTGGAAGATGGTTTGGAGATCTTGATATAAGTGATTTTGATGAAGAAGATTTAGAAGAGTTTATTTTAAGACAATCAGAAAGAATAATGATGTTAACTCTATCGGAAGAGAAGAAAACAAGTCTTTTAAATCAATTAAAAGAAAAAAGTAAATATAGCAATAGAAAGTTTTATGAACTGCAAGAACAAATTGGAAATAATAAAATTTCATTAAATGATGAAGATTCTGTTGATATGGAATTTATTAAGAAGGCTAGTGAAATATATAGTAAATTTAATAAAATAATATTAGAAGAAAAAATAATATCTAGTTCAGAGCCAGATTTTCGTCCAGGAGTTTTTATTAAAAAGTATAGAACTTTGAGAGAGAGTTTACGCGATGAAAGTTTATTTTTACTAAGAAAATCTAATAATAGAGAAGGTTTTCTTATAACATCAAAAGCAATTTATCATTCAGAATGGGATAATGCGGTACTTCTTAAAGATATAAAGAAAATTTTATGGAAAGAAAGAAGTTTACTTAAAAATGGTCAAAGACAATTTAGACCATATATTCACATTGTTACAGATTCTGAAGAACTTGTTTTTGAATATGTTGGATTTAGACAAATAGATGTATTTACTAAATTTTTAATAGAGTTTGTAAATACTTATAAAACTTTACTTGGACAACCATTGTCAGTCTATGAGAGAGTAAGTATAGAAGATGGAAGTTTATCTATAAAAGAGATGTTATATGGAAATATGTATTTAGATAAATATGACGGGGATATAAATAAACTTGATGATCCTAACTTAGTTTATGATTTTATTAAAAAGAATATAAGTTCAGATCTTAAAAAGTTTGTAAAACTTCAAGATATAAATTCTAAATTTGATGCTAAAGTAAAAAATGCAATAGCAGCATATGCACCTATAGAACAGAATGAAATTCCACTTGTTGCTTATGATAGCACTTTATTTAAATCAGGTAAAGAAGGGTTTATATTGACAACTAAAGGGATTTATTGCAAAAATAAATTTGGAACCCCTTGGAAAATGACTCATAAAAAAATTCGTTCAATTAAATTAGAAGAGGAAATTCTTATTTTTACAGATAAACAAACAACAATTACATCTGTAACAGATAAAGAAAGATTAGAGTTTAGAGATTTATTAGAATTTTGTTCTTATGTGTTTAAAAATAAGTAGATATATTTTTAAATATAAAATAAATATTAAAATTTGAATATGTTAATAAGGTTCTAAATCATTTATTATGGTTTAGAATCTTTTTTTATAAAATAAATATTAGAGAGCATTTTTAAATCTTATTAAAGAATATTATAATAGGAAGCAATTAGATAATTTGGAAACTAGTAATAAAAATATTTAAATAAGGAAAAGAGGTGTTGAATAAATATATATCAAAAAAGATGTTATATTATATTTTAAGTTAATTAATGTTAAAGGTTAACAAAATATAGAAAATGATGAATATGATAGGAGAGTATAATGAAATATTTAAAAATAATAGGAGCTGTAATTGGAAGTATTTTGATTTTTCGTATAGTAGGATTTATAATAAATAAATTTACTATTGAAATATTAAAAATAAATACGTTAGCAAATTTAAATTCATCAAGTTTATATGTGCGAAATTTAGGAGAAAAGTAATTAATAAAGGAAACTATAGTTAGAGATATAGTTGTTTTAATTATATTATTAATAATAATATGTTTGTATAGACGTAAAAAAAATTATAAAAAAATAAATTTAAATAAAAAAAGCTTAAAGAAAAATACAAAATTTATAGTTATGATGGTTTTGAGTGGAATGTTAATTGGGATTGTAATAACAGGAATTTTAACAACTTTTATTTCTTCAAATAAATTTGCAGTAAATGTTGTTGATAACTTAAAATTCTCAACAATTGGAATGTTATTAATATTATTTATAGCACCAATAGTTGAAGAATTTGTATTTAGAGAGGTTCTTTTTAATTATTTAAGAAGAAATTGTTCGATTGTACTTGCAATAGTAATTCAAGCATTAGCATTTGCAATTTATCATGGAAATATAAGCCAGGGTATTTATGCATTTGTTTTAGGAATATTTCTTGCAATAATATATATTTATACGAATTCTTTAATCGGGAGTATAACAGGACATATATTGGCTAATTTAATTGATTTGATTATTAGTTTTAAAATAGTACTTTTGATATTTATGATTGTAAGTGTAATTTGTATAATTATTCTTATTAAAAATAGAAAAAAATATTATAATGAATGTTATTTATAAATTAAAAAGGACAAAAATATGAATAAAAATATTTAGATAAGGAAAAAGGAAATTAAAATGGATTTTAATACTGTTATAGCTGAATTTGGAATTGGGCTTAATGAAAATGTAAAAGAAATAATAGGTTATTCAGTATTAGATGAAAAATGTAAAGGGACGGTTCATATTGCTATTGGTAGCAATAAAATGTTTGGTGGAAATAATGAATCATCATTGCACTTTGACTTTGTATGTGTTCCTGATCTAATAAAATTAGATGATGAAATTTTTATAATTTAGATAAATATTTTTGATATAATGGTATTTATAGAAATTTTGATTTGGAGTGTGGAATAAAAATGAAGCTTGTCAGCGTAAATAAATTAATAGACTGTAAATTTTTAAGTATGTATGAATTAGATTTAATAAATAAAAAAGGTGGAAGAAAAAAATATTTTTTAGCTAGTAGAAGAAAAGAAGAAGAACTTGCATGTAAAACTAGAAATCATTTAAAGGCAGATGCTGTAATGATAGTTCCAATAACAGATAATGATGAATTTATTATATTAAAACAATTTAGACCAGCAATAAATGATTATATTTATGAGTTTCCAGCTGGGCTTGTAGATGCAGGTGAGACATTTGAAGAGGCAGCTAAAAGGGAATTGTATGAGGAAACAGGATTAGAGCTTGTTGATTCAGAGATTTTAATTAAATCAGCATATACATCAGTTGGGATGAGTGATGAAACTGTTGCTGTCATAAAGGCTACAGTTAAGGGAGAAATTACAACTTCAAATGTAGAAGATGATGAAGAAATAGAAGTTATTAAAATTAAAAAAGAAAATATACAAAATTTTGTTAAAAATAATAATGTTTCTATAAAGACAGCACTTGCTGTATTAAGTATATAGAAATTAAAATATTGTTTATAGAAAAAGATAGTTTGCACTTCATGTTGCAAACTATCTTTTTTTATACTTAAGATTTTTTGTTAACAAAAAAAACCTTAAAAGCGTAAACTATATCGATATAAGATTTAATTTTGAAGAGTAAGTATACTACCACGATCGATTAATTTATTATCAGATAATGAAATATATTCAACATTATATTTTTTCAAAAAACTTATAATATCTAATCCATATTTATGGTATTTTAAATTTCCGAAAAAAGCCATTTTATTTTCAGAAATCAATCCACAAGTACCACCGATAAATCCATATGGCAAATTAGATAGTTCTATGTCTCCAGAAGGAATTAGTAAAACATCTATAGGGTATGGTTCAAGTGCTTTGTAAATACCACTATCAGAAGTTATTAATGCATTATCATTTACTATTGCACATGAACATTTAGCGTAGCCTTGTTTTATATTTATAAAATGTTTTTCTTTGACACTAGATAATAATATATCATCAGTATACTTTAAATTATGAATAAAAAAATCTTTTAAATTAATTGCATTTAAAAAAATGTTATTTGGATATTTTTTTTCTAATAGTTTTTTTGATTTTTTTATGTTTATATTATGATTAGATATATCGAGTGTTGAATTTTTAGCTAAAATAATATTTTTATTATTTTCTATATGTAATTGAATATCAGGATGTGCACAGATTGCATCATATAAAAATTCTGATTTAGGAACTTTTATTATTTCTAAATTTTCTTTTTCAAGTTTTTCTAATTCATAGCTTGTAGCACGTGAATCAATAAAAGAAATATTCATAAATAACCTCCAAAAATTTTTTATTTTAGTGTAATTAGCTTTGTATTATTCATCTAAAGTTAATTTTAAGATGAAAAGATTACACTATATTGATAATCTTACTAAATACGGATTAGTTTGTCGATTATTAACTAATTAAATATAGTATAGTCGATATAAATTAAAGCATACTAAGAATGAGGAAAGGAGTGAGAGTTTTGCTTTTAGTAAAAATGGCTTATAGCAATGAACAAAATTTTATAGAAAGTATACAAGAAATAAGAGATATTCTTAGAAATAAGGGTTATAAAATTGGGATTTCAGAATTTATGGAAAATAATACTCACTTCATTAAAATATTTTGTGATGATAATAAAGTTGAGGAAGTAGAAAATATAAAAAAAACATTTCTAGTGTATATGTCAAATGCGATATATAGATTGATAATAAGTAAATATAGAGAAAAGGAGCTTTTAGAATATTTAACAGAAAATTATTTCTTTTTAAAACATACTGAGGTAATAGAAGTTGATAAAAAAATAAATAAATTTTTTAGGCAAGATGGACCAATAACAAGTGACAAAGAGTTACAATGTGTAAGTTTAATTTTAAAAATAGAAAAGATAATAAATGATTTTATAGAGGAAGATAATTTTATAAATATAGATGGTTTTTTAAGATTTAGATTAAAAAGTATTAGACCAATTATAGAAGAAATTGTCGATAAACTAATAGAAGAGTATATGGTTGAAAAAGAGTATAATGAATTCATTAATTTACTTAGATATTTTGTAGACATACAGGAAAGTAAAATAGATGAAGTTCATATATATATAAATGAAAATGGAGAATATTATATAAAAGACAAAAATGGAGAAAATATTTTTAATAAATTTTTAGATGAACTTATAGAAAGTAATGAAGCAGATAATATCAATAACGAGGATATAATTATAAGTGGTCTTATTACCAATTCACCTAAATATGTAAACATACACAATGAAGAAAATTGTAAAAATAAAGAATTTTTAAATACTATAAGCAAAGTATTTAGAGAAAGAGTTGTTTTTATAGAAGGAAAAAATATTTTATAAAAATGTTTGACAAGTGCTTATTACAATGATACAATAAACTACGTTAAGAAGAAACGCCGTTTCTCACCTTACAGCATTGCTAGTGGGGTTAAGTATGATTATTACATCAATGATGATTGAAATAATAATTGGACGGCAGGAATCTGCCGTCCTTTTTTATTATTATATATTATGTTGGCTAAAATCTGTCGGAGGTGAACACTATTAGTAAAAAATTTCTAATGAATGATGATATAAGAGTTAAAGAAGTAAGACTTATAGACGCAAAAGGTGAACAACTTGGTATCAAAGATACAAGAGACGCTAAAAGAATGGCTGAGGAACTAGAGCTAGATCTAGTTATGATCTCACCAACAGCTGTACCACCTGTTTGTAAGATAATGGACTATGGAAAATTCTTATATGAACAAACTAAAAAAGAAAAAGAAGCAAAGAAGAACCAGAAGGTTGTTAATATCAAGGAGATAAGAGTTAGCCCAACTATCGAAGAGAATGACATATGTATTAAAGCTAAAAATGCTATGAAATTCTTACAATCAGGAGACAAAGTTAAAATTACTGTTAGATTTAGAGGGAGAGAAGCAGAACATTCATTTATTGGTACAAGAATTCTAGAAAATTTTGTATCTAAATTAGAAGAATACTGTGTTATTGAGAAACCAGCTAAATTAGAAGGTAGAAACATGATTTTAATATTAGCTCCAAAGAAAGCTTAACTTGAGAGGAGGATTATACTATGCCAAAAATGAAATCTCATAGAGGTGCAGCAAAAAGATTTAAACTTACAGGAACTGGAAAATTAAAAAGAGGAAAAGCTTACAAAAGTCATATCCTTACAAAGAAAAGTTCAAAAAGAAAGAGAAATCTTAGAAAAACTGGATATGTTTCAGTAACTCAAGAGAAAAATATCAAAAAATTATTACCATATCTATAAGAAGAACATAAGTAGGAGGTTTGCGGAATGGCAAGAGTTAAAAGAGCTGTTAACGCTCGTAAGAATCACAAAAAAGTTTTAAAACTTGCAAAAGGTTACTACGGTGGAAAAAGTAAGTTATTTAAAACTGCTAATGAGTCAGTTATAAGAGCATTAAGAAATGCTTACGTTGGAAGAAGATTAAAGAAAAGAGATTATAGAAGATTATGGATCGCTAGAATAAATGCGGCTACAAGAATGAATGGTCTTTCATACTCAAGATTTATGAACGGAATCAAATTAGCTGGAGTAGACATAAACAGAAAAATGCTTTCAGAAATCGCTATAAACGATGCTAAAGCTTTCGCTGATTTAGTTGAATTAGCTAAAAAGCAATTAAACGCTTAATTTAAATGCGGCTAGTAATAGTCGCATTTTTTTTGTTTATCTGATAGCTAGTATTTTTAAATTTTTCTAAACTATGAATTATTGATAATAAGTTTGTTTTTATTGAAGTTAATTTGATATAATTAAGCTTAGATTGATTATATCAATAAATTAAGATACTTAAATGTTGAGGGGGAAAATATTATATAAGAATAGCTTTTATTTATATAGAATTTTAGCTTAGTCTAAATATTTTGTTAGAGTTTTTTAAAATAAATGTCTTAAATTTCTGATTAAAGAGAAAAGAAGCATTAAGAATTAAAAGGGAAATTAATATTTTTAAATTTTGGAGGTGCTAGATATGCACGTTAAGATAGCTGGGAAAATTAAACTAAGACCAGTACAGATACTAGCCTTAGGATTTGTGGCAGTTATCCTTATAGGAGCAATATTATTAACCTTGCCAATATCAAGTAATAGTGGACAGAGTACAAGCTTTATAGATTCGCTCTTTACGTCAACTTCAGCTGTATGTGTGACTGGGCTTGTAACTGTTGATACAGCTACACATTGGAATTACTTTGGAAAAACTGTAATTATTGTATTGATACAAATTGGGGGACTTGGTTTCATGTCTTTTACTACTTTATTTGCAGTCCTCATTGGGAAGAAAATTACATTAAGAGAAAGATTACTTTTACAAGAATCATTAAATGCATTTGGAATTCAGGGATTGGTTAAGCTTATGAAGTACATATTTACCTTTACTTTTGCTGTTGAAGGTTTAGGGGCTTTATTATTAGCTACACAATTTATACCACAATTTGGTGTGGGAAAAGGGATTTACTATAGTATTTGGACTTCAATATCTGCGTTTTGTAATGCTGGTTTTGATTTAATGGGAAGTGTTTCAGGAAAATTTTCAAGTTTAACATCGTATTATAACAATCCAGTTATTATTTATACAATTTCAGCACTTATTATTATAGGTGGACTTGGATTTGTTATATGGAGTGAATTTTATAACTATAAAGAAAGAAAAAAACTTTCTTTGCATTCTAAAGTAGTTCTCATAATTACAGGTGTTTTATTATTTGGTGGAGCTATATTAATGTTTATTTTTGAATATGGTAATCCTAATACTTTAGGGCCTATGACTATGGGACAAAAAATAAATAATGCATTTTTTGCATCTGTAACAACTAGAACAGCAGGGTTTAACACTATTTCAACAGACGGTATGACTATGGCAGGTAAATTCCTTACTATTTTACTTATGTTTGTAGGGGGATCACCAGGATCTACAGCTGGAGGATTAAAAACTGCAACTTTAGGAATACTTGTAGTAACACTTATCTCAATTATAAGAGGACGCGAAGATGTTGAAATTTTTAAAAAAAGAATTTCAAAGGAAACAGTTTATAAAGCGTTTGCAATTTTTTTCCTATCATTGAGTTTAGTTATTACTGTAATTTTACTTTTAGCAGCAACTCAGCCTAATGCACCATTCATGTGGGTTGTTTATGAATCAGTTTCTGCATATGGGACAGTTGGATTAGGTTTAGGATTAGCACAGCAATTAAATCTTATTGGAAAGCTAATTATAATAATGACTATGTATTTAGGAAGAGTAGGACCAATGACAGTACTTCTTGCTCTAACTAGTAGGATGCAAAAAAATAAAAAAGTAAATATAAAATATCCTGAAGATAAGATATTAATAGGTTAGGAGTTGTATAAAATGTCAAGTAAGCAATTTGTAGTAATAGGGTTAGGGAGATTTGGAGCATCAGTTGCAAAAACTTTATATGGTCTTGGTAATGATGTTTTAGCTATAGATGAAAATGAAGATTTAGTACAAGAAATATCAGATGATGTTACACACGCTGTGCAAATGGATGCTACAGATGAAGCCGCATTAAAAACTTTAGGAATTAGAAATTTTGATGTTGCAGTGGTAACAATAGGAGCTAATATACAGGCAAGCATTATGACAACTTTATTGTTAAAAGAAAATGGAGTTAATTATATAATAGCAAAGGGAAATAGTGATATGCATGCAAAAGTTTTGTATAAAATAGGTGCTGATAGAGTTATATTACCAGAAAAAGATATGGGAATAAGAGTTGCACATAATCTTGTTTCAACTAACATTCTTGATTATATAGAACTTTCTTCAGATTATAGTATAATAGAGATTAATACTCCAGAACAATGGCATGGTAAAACAATTAATGAATTAAGTTTGAGAAGTGAATATGGCATAAATGTTGTAGCTATCAAACGAGAAAAAGATGTAAATGTATCACCTTATGCAAATGATGTGATAGAACCAGGAGATATTGTTGTAGCAATAGGTTCAGCAAGTGATTTAAGTAAATTAGAGGTAAAAATATCTAGATAACATATAGATGAAAGGGCGGATGTAAATTTGCTTACGATAGAAAGTAAAAGCAACTCTTTATATAAAAATATAAAAAAGTTAAAAGATAAAAAAACAAGAAATCAAGAAGGTAGATATTTAATAGAAGGATTAAGGTTTGTTGATGAAGCATTTAAAAGTAATGCTAAAATTGAGACTATTTTATATACAAAAGAATTTCTTGAAAAGCATAATGAGTTTCTTATTGATAAAAACATAGAAGATAAAATTATTTTATCTTCTTCTCTTTTAAAAGAATTATCCTTTACAGGTACGCCTCAAGGAATAATGGCAATTGTAAGAATGGAGAATAAATCTTTAAAAAATGGAGATACTGTTGTATTAGTAGATAAAGTTCAAGATCCAGGTAATATGGGGACTATAATAAGAACTGCACACGCTATAGGGGCAGCAGGGATAATAACAACTAAAGGAACTGTTGATATATACAATGATAAAACTTTGAGATCAACAATGGGCTCAATTTTTTATTTGCCAGTTATAGAAGATGAAGATTTTAAACTTATATCTAAATTAAAAAATGATGGATATAGATTAGTAGTAAGTTCATTACAAGGTGAAAATGATTTTTTTGATGAAAATTTAAGTGGAAATATCATAGTTGCTGTTGGTAATGAGGGAAATGGTGTTTCAAAAGAAATTTATGATTTATCAGATGTTAAGGTTAAAATACCAATGCCAGGTAATGCTGAGTCTTTAAATGTCGCAGTTGCAACATCAATTATGCTTTATGAAAAAATAAGACAAAATATTATTATGCCTATTGAATAATTTATATCATATATGTATAATTAGGTGTAAACAGAATAATAGGAATAAACTAAGATAGAGATAAGTACATATTATGAGTTCTTTTTAGGGAGGAAAAATCGTGACTGAAAGTTTTTCTAAAGAATAAATATGGAAATTCACTCTGGAGTTCTAATTGTGAAATAACAGTAGCGATTAGCGGTTAAAAGCCGTTATTTTATCTAAGTGAACATTTATTTATGATGTTAATTAGGGTGGTACCGCGGAATATATAACCCGTCCCTTTGTTGGGATGGGTTTTTTTATATTCTTTTATAAGTTACCATTTGTATACAAATCTGAAAGGAGAATTATAATGCAAGAAAAATTACAAGCTATAGAAGTAAGTGCTTTAGAAGAATTAAAATTAGCTAAAGATAGTTCTACTATTGAGGCTATAAGAGTAAAATACCTTGGTAAAAAAGGTGAACTTACAGCTATTTTAAGAGGAATGAAAGATTTATCAAAAGAAGAAAGACCTGTTGTTGGTAAAGTAGCCAATGAGGTAAGAGAAAAAATTGAGGCTGAAATTGAAATATTCTCAAAAGAACTTAAAAACAAAGAGAAAAATGCAAGATTAAGTAGCGAGGTTATTGATATATCAATGCCTGGTAAAAAAAATATGATAGGAAAAAGACATCCTCTTGGGCTTACTCTTGATCATATGAAAGAAATATTCATGTCAATGGGATTTGCGATAGAAGAAGGTCCAGAAGTAGAGAAGGATTATTATAACTTTGAAGCTTTAAATATACCTAAGCATCATCCAGCAAGAAGTGAACAAGATACTTTTTATATTAATGAAAATATGGTATTAAGAACACAAACTTCACCAGTACAAGTAAGAACTATGGAAACTCAAGAGTTACCAATAAAGATGATTTCACCTGGTAAAGTTTTCAGATCAGATGCAGTAGATGCTACACACTCACCAATTTTTTATCAAATGGAAGGTTTAGTAGTGGATAAGGGTATAACTTTTGCTGATCTTAAGGGAACTCTTGAACTTTTTGCACACAAAATGTTTGGAGATAAAATTAAGACTAAGTTTAGACCACATCATTTCCCATTTACAGAACCATCAGCTGAAATGGATGCTACATGCTTTGTTTGTGACGGTGCAGGATGTAAAGTTTGCAAAGGTGAAGGATGGATAGAACTTTTAGGTTGTGGAATGGTTCATCCAGATGTATTAAGAAATTGTGGAATAGACCCAGAAGTATATAGTGGATTTGCTTTTGGATTTGGTGTAGATAGAATGGTAATGCTTAAATATGGCATAGATGACATCAGATTATTATACGAAAGTGATATGAGATTCTTAAATCAATTCTAGGAGGAAGTTATAATGAAAGTACCATTTAATTGGCTAAAAGATTATGTTGATATAAATATTTCAGCTGTGGAGCTTGGTGATGCGTTGACTTTATCAGGTTCAAAGGTTGAAGGCGTTGAAATAGCAGGAGATACAATACAAAATGTTGTTGTATGTAAATTAGAAAAAATAGAACAACATCCAGATGCAGAAAAATTAAAGGTTTGTCAAGTTAATATAGGTCAAGATGAACTTTTACAAATAGTTACAGCTGCTGATAATATGAAAGAAAATGATTTTGTACCAGTAGCATTACATGGCTCAACACTTGCAGATGGAACAAAAATTAAAAAAGGTAAATTAAGAGGAATAGTTTCTAATGGTATGTTCTGTTCAGAGGAAGAATTAGGTATAGCTGATAATGTAGAGGTTCATGGCTTAATGATATTACCACAAGATTCAGTACCTGGAATGTGTATAAAAGAGGCTTTAGGTCTTAATAAAGCTATTTTAGATTTAGAAATAACATCAAATAGACCAGATTGTTTAAGTATAGTTGGAATGGCTAGAGAAACAGCCGCTACACTTAGAACAAGTTATAAAATGCCTAATATGAAATTTGAAGTGAAATCAAATGAAAATATAAATGATATTATTAAAGTTGATGTTAAAGATGCTCTTTGCAGAAGATACATGGCAAGAGGGGTTAAGAATGTTAAAGTTGTTCCATCACCAGCTTGGATGCAAGAAAAACTTATGGATGCAGGGGTAAGACCTATAAATAATATCGTTGATATAACAAATTATGTTATGTTAGAACTTGGTCAACCAATGCATGCTTTTGATAAAAGAGAAATTAAATCAGGGCATATAGTAGTTGAAAAAGCGAATGCAAATACAAAATTCATTACATTAGATGAAGAAGAAAGAATATTAGATGATAGTATATTAACAATCAAAGATGAAACTGAAGTTATAGCGTTAGCTGGTATAATGGGTGGAATTTCATCTGGTATTAAGGATGATACTGTAGATGTTATATTTGAATCAGCTAATTTTGAAGGAACAAATATTAGAATTAATTCTAAAAAACTTGGTATTAGAACTGAGAGTTCATCAAGATTTGATAAAGATATAGATCCAAACCTTGCTAAATTAGCTTTAGATAGAGCCTGTGCTTTAGTAGATGAACTTGGATATGGAGAAGTAATGGAAGGGACTATAGACATTTATAATGAAGTAAAACCACAAAGTAATATGAGTGTTGATGCTTCTTGGGTGAATGGCTTCCTTGGAACAAGTTTAACTCCTGAAGAAATGAAAAAATATTTAGATAGTTTAGATTTGCAAACAGAAGTAAATGGAAATATGTTAGAAATAGTAGTTCCTACATTTAGAATAGATGTTGCTATAAAACAAGACATTGCAGAAGAGATAGCAAGAATTTATGGATATAACAATATACCAACAAGTGTTATAACTACAAGTACAGATAAAGAACATAAGAGTGAAAAGCAAAAACTTGATGATTTAGTTAGAAAAACTATGATATCTTCAGGTCTTAATCAATCAGTAAGTTATTCATTTGGGAGTGTTAAAGCTTTTGATATGATAAATCTTCCTGATGATTCAGAACTTAGAAAAGTAGTTAGAATTAAGAATCCGTTAGGTGAAGATTTTAGTGTTATGAGAACATCTGTATTACCTTCAATGATGGAATCACTTGCTAGAAACTATACAAGAAATAATGAGTTTGCTAGATTATTTGAAGTAGGAAAAGTTTATATTCCAAATGAAGACGAAAATGAGTTACCTACAGAAAAAAATATATTAATAGTAGGTCTTTATGGAGATGCTAATTATTTTGATTTAAAAGGAATAGTTGAAAATCTTTTAGAGGGACTTGGAATTACTAAGTTCTCATTTAAAAGAGAATCAGAAAATCCAAGTTATCATCCAGGAAAAACAGCTATTTTAACAGTAGGTAAGAATATTCCAGTTGGAGTTTTAGGAGAGGTACATCCTGATGTAACAGAAAATTATGGAGTAGATACATTGTGTTATACTGCAGAGCTTGATTTAGATGCTCTTTATTTAGTTGCAAATACAGAAAAAAAATATAGTGCAATTCCTAAATTCCCAGCAGTAACAAGAGATATAGCTCTTTTAGTTGATGATGAAGTATTAGTCGCTGACATAGAAGATACTATAAAAAAAGCAGGGCAACCACTTGTTGAGTCAATTAAATTATTTGATGTTTATAAGGGAGAGCAAATACCTGAGGGTAAAAAAAGTATAGCTTATGCTATAGTTTATAGAGATCCTAATAAAACATTAGAAGATAAGGCTGTTAATAAAGTTCATGATAAAATTTTAAGATCTTTAGAGCATAAACTTGGAGCAGAACTTAGATAATTTTATTTTAAAATTGCTATGTATATGATAAAATATACATAGCAATTTATTATGTAAATAGTTTACAGATGAATTTTATTATTTAAAGAGGTGTAATATGGCAACAGTCACTGTAAGAATAAATGGCATGGAATATAACTTAAAGGGTAAAGAAGATGAAAAGTATCTGCAACATATAGCTAGTCATGTTGAGGACAAGCTACAGGAAATTTTAAAGAAAAATTCAAAATTAAGTGTTTCAGCAGCTTCAATCTTAACTGCCATAAACTTAGCAGATGAGTCTTTTAAAAGTAAAAGAGAATATAATGAACTTTTAGAAATACATGAAACATTAAAGACAGCAGGAAAAAGTATAAAAGATGAACTTGTAGCTATACAAGAGAAATACAAGGTAGTGATGACTACTAAAGATGCTGAAATACAAAAGATAATGTCTCAAAATAAAGTGAAAATAGAAGAAGTTTTAAATAAAAAATATACTGAATTTAAAAAGTTGAAAGAGAATAGTAGACTTGAAGTTGAAAATATCAGCAAAGAAAAAGATAAAATTATTGAAAAAATTGCTAAGGAAAAAGATTTAGAAATTCAAAAACTTAAGGAAAAAGTTGATTTAGAAGTCGTTGAAGCAGTAAAAATAAAAGAAGCTGAAATTAAAAATATTGTAAAATTAAAAGACGGAGAAATTAATAAATTTAGACAAGAAATTTTAGAGAGTAACCAAGAGCTTATTAAAGAAAAAGATAAGATAAAAGATCTTAATGAAAAAATAAAAAAAGAATTTGAAGATGTTATTATAGAAAAAGAAGCTTTAGTGGAAAATAATTCTGAAATTAAAGAATTAAATAAGGTTTTAACGTTAGAAAAACAAAACTTAAAAGATGAGATTGTTCAAATAAAAGAAAAGTTAGAAAGTGTTGTATTAGAGGCTTCAGCTAAAAATACAGAAACAGAACTTAATGAACTTAAATTGCAATTAGCTAAATTAAAAGAAGAAAATGAACTTTTAAGTGATGAGAATAGTCATCTTAAAAAAGCTAATAAAGATTTGAAATTTGACTTACAATCTTGTAAATATAGAATTATAGATTTAGAGAGTAAATTTATAGAAAGTCAGATAACGATAGCTACAGAAAAAATAAAAAATAATCCTTTAATAGCAAAAAAATCAAAATAAAAGAAACTGTTTCTATTGATTAGGAACAGTTTCTTTTATTAATATAGACTTTCTTAATAATAAGCTTTACTAGATATAGATTTAATCTTTGTGTATAATAAGATGTTGAATTAATTTGTTAAATTTATTTTTTACAAAGGTAAAAATATTAGGAGTAGTGAATTTATATGAATAAAGTAGAATTGTTGGCACCGGCTGGGTCAATGGAAAGTGTAATAGCTGGAATAAATAAGGGAGCTGACGCTATATATCTTGGTGGAGATAAGTTTTCTGCAAGAGCTGCAGCAACAAACTTTGATAAGCCAACTATGGAGCAGGCAGTTGACTATGTACATAGTTATGGACTTCCAATTTATGTAACACTAAATACACTGATAAAAGAAAGTGAATTTAATGAAGCCATGGATTATATAGGGTTTTTACACAGAATAGGTGTAGATGCTATTATTATACAGGATACAGGGATTTTAAATAAAGTAAGAGAAGTATATCCTAATATGGAAATACATGCATCAACTCAAATGAGTATACATAACGCTGAGTCAGCACAATTTTTTGTAGAGAATGGATTCCAAAGAATAGTTCTTTCAAGAGAGTTATCTCTTGATGAAATTAAATATATATCAACAGATCTAGGAATAGAAACAGAAGTTTTTGTACATGGAGCGTTATGTGTGTCATATTCAGGACAATGTCTTATGAGTAGTATGATAGGTGGTAGAAGTGGAAATAGAGGTAGATGTGCACAAACTTGTAGAATGGAATTTAAACTTATAAGAGATAAAGATGGAAATGAAACAAAAGGTCATCTTTTAAGTCCTAAAGATATGTGTAATATTGATAATATAGAAGATTTATTAAAGACAGGAACTAGTTCTTTAAAGGTTGAGGGAAGAAAGAAAAAACCTGAATATGTTGCCGGGGTTATTGGTGGATATAGAGAAGCTATTGACGAAGTTGAAGAAGGAAGAAGAAGGGCTAAAAAGAGAGAAGGCGATTTATTAAAATTATTTAATAGAGAAGGATTTTCTAATGCATATCTTTATAAAAATAATGGTAAGGATATGATGGCTTATAAAACTCCTAAAAATACAGGAACTATTGTTGGTAAAATAGGAGCTAATTCAGAGGTTGTATTAGAACAAGATATCACATTAAAAGATGGACTAAGAATAGGTGAGAATGGATTTGTTTTAAGTAAAATTCTTAAAAATGGTAAGGAAGTGCCTTCAGCAAAAAAAGGTGAAAAAGTAGTTTTATATCCAAGAAAATATAAGCAGGGAGATGTTTGTTACAAAATGACAGATATTCTTCTTATGAATGAGCTTAAAAAATCATATGAAAAAAAATATGAACGTAAAATAAACTTAACAGCGAGTTTTAAGTTTAAGGTTGGTATGCCACTTGAACTTGTAATTGAATATAATGGAAAGACTTTTAGAAAAACTGGAGAAATAGTGGAAGTAGCTATGAATAGTCCTCTTGATATGGCAAGAATAGAAAAAAATCTTAAGAAATCAGGAGAAAATCCTTATAAGATAGAAAATATTATATTTGATGATTTTGAGAATGGTTTTGTACCTATGGCAGCTATTAATAATCTTAGAAGAGAAATTTTAGAAGGGATGCACACTTACCAAGTTCAAAAATATAAAGTAGATGCAAGAAAGCAAAAAGCAAAAGTTATAGAATCTAAAAAAGAAAGAAAAGAATATGGTCCTGTACTTGCTAAATTTAGTTATAAGCATCAATTACAAGCTGGACTTGATGTAGGACTTAAAACAGTTGTAATAGATATTTTTGGGAAAAATCAAGATACATTGAAAAAGAAAATTTTTAATGAAATTGATTTTAAAGATGTTGCTGTTTATCTAGAAGTACCTAATATTCTTAAGGAAGAGTTCGAAACGGTATGTAGAATTATAGATTCTGTTGCAGATAAAATAGAAGGACTTGTTACTGGAAATGATGGTATAATTAAAAGGTATGAAGGTAAACTTAAAATGATAGGTGGATATAAACTGAATATATTTAATTCAGAAGCTTTAAAATTCTATAATAAATATTTAGAAGCAACACCTATAAGTTTAGAGATAAATAGAAGAGAGATGAAGTCTATTTTAGATAAAGAAACAGAAGGGGCTTTATTCTTTGTTTATGGTAAACCAGAAGTTATGATAAGCGAATATTGTCCAATAGGAAGTACTTTTGGAGGTAAAACTTCAAAAAGAGATTGTAACGATCAGTGTGTTACAAGTACATTTAGATTAAGAGATAGAATGAATGAAGATTTCCTTGTAATGACAGATTTATTCTGTAGATCACATATATATAATCCTGTTCCAGTAAATGCAACTTCTGAAATGAAGGATATAAAAGCTTTAGGAGTTAAAACTTTTAGAGCAGATTTTATAGATGAGAGTTATGAGCAAACAAAAGAAGTGCTTGAAGCTATCATTGATGGAAGAGGAATAAAGCTTGATAAATTTACTAGAGGTCATTACAGAAGGGGAGTAGAATAGGAGAGAAACAAAATGAATAGTAAGGTTATTAAATCTTTAGAGTTTGATAAGGTAAAAAAAATAGTAGAAAAGTATGCAATAACTTCTACAGCTAAAGACATGATAGGTTCTCTTACACCATATGATTCTCATTATGATGTTATTGAACATTTAGAGGAAACAAAAGAAGCTTTAGATATATTAATGAAGAAAGGAGCACCTCCATTTGAAGGCCTTTATGATGTAAATGAGGAACTTGTAAGAGTTTCTAAAGGTGGAAGCATGGATGCTGGATCTCTTTTGAAAATTGCAAATATGTTAAGATGTGCTAGAAGATTTAAAGAATTTTTTGAGCGTAAGGAAGAAGAAGAAAGCTTTAGAATACTTGAAGATATAGTATTTGGAGTAGTTCCTTATGAAAATATAGAGAATGCAATTTATAAAGCAATAGTTGGAGAAGAAGAAATTGCAGATAGAGCAAGTGAAAAATTATATTCTATAAGAAGAACTCTTAGAGAAAAAAATTCTTCAGTTAGAGATAAAGTTCAGACACTTGTTAGAGATAATTCTGAGTACTTACAAGATTCATTATTTACAGTTAGAGGAGATAGATATGTTTTGCCTGTTAAAGCAAGTCACAAAGGTTCTGTACCAGGGCTTGTTCACGACCAAAGTTCAACAGGTTCAACTGTATTTATAGAGCCTATAAGTCTTGTGAACTTAAATAATGAAATTAAAGAACTTATGCTTGAAGAAAGAAAAGAGATTGCTAGAATATTAGCAATGCTTACATCAATGGTTCAAAATGAAATTAGAAATGTAAAAAATAACTTTAATATAGTGGTAGAGCTTGATTTTATATTTGCAAAGGCTAAATATGCAAGTTTAATAGATGGTACAAAGCCAATGGTTAATACAGAAGGAAGAATAAATCTTTTAGAAGCTAGACATCCTCTTATTCCAAGAGAAAATGTTGTTGCATCTAATGTTTATCTTGGCGGAGAATTTACTAGCCTTGTTATTACAGGACCTAATACTGGTGGTAAAACTGTTACAATAAAAAGTGTTGGAGTAATTGAGCTTATGGGTCTTTCTGGATTGTTAATACCAGCAGAAGAAAACTCTACAATAGCATTTTTTAATGAAATATATGCTGATATTGGAGAAGAACAAAGTATAGAGCAAAGTCTTTCTACATTTTCAGCACATATGACTAATATTGTTAGAATAATGGATGTTGCTGATGAAAATAGTTTTGTTTTATTTGATGAGCTTGGTTCAGGGACAGATCCAACAGAGGGTTCTGCACTTGCAATAGCAATACTTGAAACATTAAGAAAACGAGGATGTAGATTACTTTCAACAACTCACTATAGTGAGCTTAAAGCATATGCACTTAGAACTATTGGTGTTGAAAATGCTTCTGTGGAGTTTGATATAGAGACATTAAGACCAACATATAGACTATTAATAGGAGTACCTGGAAAATCTAATGCGTTTGAAATATCTAAAAGACTAGGTTTGTCAGAAACATTAATAAGTGATGCAAAAGAGTTGATTAATAGTGATTCATTAGAATTTGAAGATTTAATACAAAGTCTTCAAGATAAAAATATTGCAGCAGAAAAGTATGCAAGAGATGCAGAAAAGTATAAATTACAAGCAAAAATGGAAAAAGAAAAATATGAAACTAAATTAGCTAGAATAGAAGAGGTTAGGGAAAATGCATATGCCCAAGCGAGAAGAGAGTCCAAATCTATTTTAGATACTGCTAAGGAAGAAGCAGACAATATTCTTAAGAATATGAGAGAACTTGAAAAGCTTGGTATTAGCAGTGAGGCAAGAAGACAATTAGAAAAAGAAAGAGGAAAACTTAGAGATAAAATAAGTGATGCTCAAATTGCTCTTAGTAAAAGAGAAGAAGAAAATAAGGGTGAAGAGCTTACAGAAGTTTATGAAGGTATGGAAGCTATGCTACCAAGAATAAATCAAAAAGTTATTATTCTTTCAATGCCTGATAACAAAGGAGAGGTTCTAGTTGAAGCTGGAATTATGAAAATTTCAGTAAAACTTAAAGAGCTTAGAAAAGCTAAAGTTTCAAAACAGGAAAAGAAAATACAAAAAAGAGAAGCTAAATTAAATTTAAAAGTTGTACCAACATCTGTAGATTTAAGAGGTATGGATTCTATAGATGCTGTTATGACTGCTGATAAATATTTAGATGATGCAGCTGTTGCGAGGCTTCCAGAGGTTACTATTGTACATGGTAAAGGGACTGGGGTATTACGAACAGAAATAGGAAAAATGTTAAAAAGACATCCTCACGTTAAAAACTTTAGACTTGGTGTTTATGGTGAAGGTGGGAATGGTGTTACAGTAGTTGAATTAAAATAATAAAAAGGGGCTGTATCAAAATACTAATATTTAGTGTTTTGGTATGGCTTTTCCATTTTATACGTAAATACGGGTACACGAAAAAAAGCTATATAAAATATAACTTAGGGAATATTTTCCTTTACTGATATAACGATTGT
>JBOGCE010000017.1:0-45578 GCA_051656585.1 Sarcina sp.
TTTAATGTTAAAACTAAATCTTGAGTTCTTGGTTTTAGTATCATAAACTTAGTTTAACAAGAATTCGAAAAAAATACGTTAAAACGTAAAAGGGGACTGTATCACTTTTAGGAATTTACTTCCATTGTGATACAGTCCCAAGATTTTTTTAGAAATTTTGAGACTTTTGATAAACATAGGTTTAATTTAGAAAGAGTTTTCACATAAACGATGATTTATTTTAGAACAGAACATACGATATATTTATGAGATTCAAAAGCTTAGACTGTAAATAAAAATAGTAATGAAAATGGAAAAATTATTAAATATAAAAATAATTTGAAAACAATGCAAGGTGAATTAAATGTATACTAGTTATTAAACGTATAATATATTATTATGTCGTAAGATGAAGTAAAATTAAAATAAAGCGAAATGAAGGAGTGAATTGCTATTTCATGAACGTAAATTTTATTTGGGTAGAATTTATATTATATCTGAAGGTTAAGTTCATAGTTATCTATAAATGTATATTTGGGTGGATTTTATATAAAAAAGAAGTATTTTAAAAATATTGTATATTAGATAAATTTATAGCGATGAGTAGGGTGGAGAATGAGTAAAAAGTTGAGTTTTTTTCTTTATAGTTCAATTTTAAATAAAAAAATTTATGATGAATATAATGATGTCATGGGGATACTTAAAGATGTTTATATTAATGTAAGTGCAGGATATCCAAAGATTGTAGGATATAAAGTGAAAAATGATAATGGAACAATAGACTTCGAATTTAAAAATATAAATTTTGTTCAAGAAGATAATGGAAAAATAAGAATAGAATCTATGGGGAGTAGAGAAATTTTACCAAGAGATTATAATTACTTATTAACAAGAGATATTTTAGATAAGAAAATAGTTGACATTAATGGAAGAAAAGTTGTAAAGGTTGAAGATATAAGAATAGCTATGATAAAGAATGAATATAGAATAATAGCTATAGAAACAGGGAAATTTGTAAGGTATAGAAGAAAAGGAATGGAAGGAATCGGAAAAATTCTTAGTACAATTTTTAAAAAAGAGTTTGAAGAAAGAGCTATAATGTGGGATGATGTAGAAGCTCTAGATACAGAAAATGGAAGTTTGCAAATAGGAATTCCATATAAAAAAATACAAGCATTACATCCAGCAGATATAGCAGATATATTAGAAGAATTAGATGAAAAAGAAAGGAAGAGTATTTTTGAAAGCTTAGATGAAGAACTTGCAGCTGATACATTTGAAGAAGCAGACCCAGAACTTCAAGGAAGTATATTGAAAGAGTTATCAGATATGAAAACAGCTGAATTGTTTGAAAATATTCCTAATGACGAAATAGCAGATATATTAGATGATTTAAATGAAGAACATAGAGAAAAAGTTCTTACTAATATAGAGCGAGAAGATGCTCAAGAAATTGAAGAACTTTTAGCTTATGATGAAAAGAGCATAGGGAGTATAATGAATACTGATTATATTTCTATAAATTATGGGGAAATGACAGTTGGAGAACTTATTTCATTACTAAAAGAAACAGAGCCAGAAGAAGAGGGGTTATATAATATTTACATTACTGATAGTGATGGAAAGTTGATGGGATATGTTGAAATAACTAAGCTTTTAATAAATCCTAATGCTGTAAAACTTACAGATATTATGGAAAATAATCCCATATCAATATCTTATAAAGATAATGTCCAAATTGCAACAGAGTTTGTTGAAAAATATGCTTTAATATCTATACCGGTAGTAGATGAAGAACAAGTTTTAATAGGAGCTGTTTTAATGTACGATATAATAGATGAAATATATGCTCCTGGACATAGAAAAAATAAATAAATTTTTTTGGTTGCAAAATAAAAATAATATCATATAATTAAATAAAAGGATTTGTATCAAAATATTGGAAAACACTATGAAAAAGTAGAGTAATATAATTCTATCGAAATAAAGAAAGATAGATAAACAAATAATTGTTTATTAAAGCTACAGAGAGAAGGAGAGGCTGAGAATCCTTTGCTATTAGATTATATGAAGTGCACTTTGGAGTTTAAGTCTGAATTAAGTAAGGCTATACGGTATCAACCGTTATATTGATATAGCATAATAGTGCTAGAATTGAGAGTGATATATCATTAGATATATTTAAATAGAGTGGAACCGCGAAAAAAATCGCCTCTAAAAATTAATTTAGAGGTGATTTTTTTCTATTTTGATTCAAAACCATTAAAATTTAAGGGGGTTAAATATTATGATATTTAATAACGCAATTGAATTAATAGGAAATACACCTTTGTTAAAGGTAAATTCATTATTAGGAGCAAACGAAGCAGAACTGTATGTTAAGTTAGAGAAATTTAATACAACAGGAAGTGTTAAGGATAGAGCTGTGTTAGGAATGATAGAAAAGGCAGAAGTAGAGGGGAATTTAAAGTTAGGAGATACTATAATAGAGCCAACTAGTGGTAATACAGGTATAGCATTTGCTATGATTGGAGCATTACGAGGGTATAAAGTTATTATAGTTATGCCAGAGAGTATGAGTAAAGAAAGACGAGAAGTAATAAAAGCTTATGGAGCAGAACTTATATTAACACCAGCGTCAAAAGGAATGAAGGGAGCTATAGAATTAGCTACTGAATTATCAATAGAAAAAGGATACTTTTTGGCACAGCAATTTAAAAATGTAGGAAATACTAATAAGCATTATGAAACAACAGCAGAAGAGATTATTAGAGATATTCCTGATGTTGATGTTGTTGTTGCAGGTGTTGGAACAGGTGGAACTATAAGTGGGATTGGGAAAAAACTTAAAGAATATAATGAAAATATAAAAATTATTGCTGTAGAACCTTTAGCATCAGCAGTGTTATCTGGGAGAAGTCCAGGTCCACATAAAATACAGGGAATAGGAGCAGGTTTTGTTCCTGATATATATTTAAAAGATATCATAGATGATATAGTGATGATAAGTAATGAAGAAGCTTATGACTGTGCTAGAGAATTTGCAAAAAATGAAGGTATCTTAGTAGGAATATCTTCAGGAGCAGCAATAAAGGCAGGTATTAATATTGCTAAGTATTTAGGAATGGGCAAAAAAATAGTGGTTATGGCACCAGATGGGGGAGAAAAATATTTTTCTGTAGGTTTATATGAGTAAATTTATTTTTAGATAAAAATTAATTGTAATTTATTTTACTGTATTGAAGATAAACAAAAAGAAATTGAATTTAGGAACTATTAAAAAATCTAGGTGGTGGAATAGTTTGTTTGAAAGTTTAAAGGCTGATGTTAATAGTGTTTTTAAGAATGATCCAGCAGCAAGATCCAAAATAGAAGTTATACTTTTATATCCAGGGGTTCATGCTATTATAGTTCATCGGTTAGCTCATAAATTATATAAAAAAAATATGTTTTTTATATCTAGGTTAATTTCTCAAATTTCAAGGTTTTTTACTGGAATAGAAATTCATCCTGGGGCTAAAATTGGTAAGGGGATTTTTATTGATCATGGTATGGGAGTTGTTATTGGGGAAACTGCTGAAATTGGAGATAATGTAACTATTTATCATGGAGTTACACTTGGAGGAACTGGTAAAGATCAAGGGAAAAGACATCCTACCATTGGGAATAATGTTGTAATAGGTTGTGGTGCTAAAGTCTTAGGCCCTATAATAATACAAGATAATGTTAAAATAGGAGCTAATTCTGTAGTACTTGATATGATGCCAAAAAAAGCTACAGCAGTAGGGATACCTGCTATTAACAAAAGTAAAATATATGATATTATAGATATAGATTATTATGATGGTAAACAAATTTATAATAATATGCAAATATAAATATTAAAAGAAAGAGATGAAGTATGGATTTAAAGGAGAAAATTTTAAATCATTGTAAAGAAAAAGGTATTCTTAATGTTGGGTTTATTGAGTGTAGAGAATTTACAGAACTTATACCTTACTATCAAGAGCGTAAAGAAAAAGGACTAGAAAATGAATTTGAAGAAAAAAATATAAATATAAGAATAAATCCTAAAAATTACATGGAGTATGGAAGGACAATAATTTCTATTGCCTTTCCATATCTTCATGAATGTGAATATGAAGATAATGGTTTTTCTGTATATACTAGAGGTGAAGATTATCACAATGTGGTACATAAGTATTTAGATGAAATTTGCAACATTATTAAATTAGAAGGCGGAGAGACTATAGCATTGACCGATAGTAATACTTTACCAGAAAGGTATATAGCATATTTAGCAGGAATAGGCTTTGTTGGGAAAAATAATTTAATTATAACTAAAGAGTTTGGATCCTATGTATTTTTAGGGGAGATTATAACGGATTTGGAAATTTTTGATGAAGATAAAAGGAATTATTCAGAAATACCTAAATTTAAAGAATGTGGAGAATGTGAAATTTGTTATAAAGAATGTCCAACTAAATCCATTAATAAATTCAAAAAAAATCCAAACATATGTATCTCATATATTACTCAAAAAAAAGAAATTGATGATAAATTTTTAAAAATTATGAATGGGCGTATATTTGGTTGTGATAGTTGTCAATTAGAATGTCCTTATAATGTAATAATACAATTTTCTTCTATAGAAGAATTCAAACCAAAAGAATTTATGCATAATACTAATGATGATGAGATGATTAGTTTAAATAATGTAACATTTAAGTCAACATTTAAGACAACATCTTGTGGATGGAGAGGAAAAAATACTATAATAAGAAATGCAATGATTAGAAAAGCTCTATATAAAAAAGAAGATATAAATGATGTTGATTCAAACTCAGATTATATCAAAGCTTATAAAAATAGACTTTTAAAAATTAATAAATTATAATATTTTTAAAATATGGAATTAAGAAAGGAAGAATTAGGAGTATGCAACCTTGGGTAGCTAAAATTATTCAGTCATTACCAGAAGTTATATTTCAGCCAATAGGGCAAGGAATATTAGACAGAACTTTAGATAAATATGCAGATATAGAGGTGAATGGATTAGAAAAGGTAAAAGAAGTAGAGGGGTCTATTATCTTTATAGGAAATCATTTAAGTAATTCAGATGGGCTTGTGTTAGATAGAGTTTTAAAAAAAGAATATGATCCTCATTTTATAGCAGGAGTTAAATTAAATGGAGATCCTATGACTAATATAGGAATGAGACTTATAAAAACTATAAATATAACACCAAATTCAGCTGATAAAGAAGCATTAAAAACTATAATTGATGCTTCAAAATCGGGAAAAAATATATTAATGTTTCCAGAAGGAACAAGAAGTAGAACAGGACAAATGATAGAAGCTAAAAAAGGAATTAATCTTATTGCTAGACTAACAAAGGCAACTATAATACCATTTGGAATATACGGTTCAGAGAAACTTATGCCTATTAATAAAGATGGAAATATGGGAAGAGAAACTTTTGTACACTCAAAAGTTATAGTTAATTTTGGAGAACCAGTAATAATTCCTAAAAAAGAAAAAGATGAAGATAGGCATGCTTATGATGCTAAAGTTTTAGAAATTTATATGAAAAGTATAGCGAGATTACTTCCAGAAGAATATAGAGGTTTCTATAAGTAAGGAGAAGTTAATAGTTATGAGAGCGAGAACGAAGAGAGTTTTAGAAGAACTAAAAAAAGAATATCCAGATGCAAAATGTGAATTGAATTATGAAACACCATTTCAATTATTAGTAGCAACAGCTCTATCAGCACAAACAACTGATGTAAAGGTTAATCAAGTTACCGAAACTTTATTTAAAGACTATCCAGATGTTTATGCAATGAGAGAAGCTACACAAGAAGAACTTGAAAATAGATTGAAAACAATAGGACTTTATAGAAATAAAGCAAAAAATCTTATGATGATGTGTGAGCAGCTTATTCAAAAATTTGATGGAATAGTTCCTAATAATATGGAAGGAATTACATCACTTGCAGGAGCAGGGAGGAAAACGGCAAATGTAGTATTATCTAATGCGTTTAATGTCCCAGCAATAGCTGTAGATACTCATGTTTTTAGAGTAGCTAATAGAATAGGACTTGCACACGCGGATAATGTTTTAGACACAGAAAAGCAATTACAAGAAGAGTTACCAAAGAAAGAATGGAGTCTTGCACATCATTTAATAATTTTTCATGGAAGAAGAAGATGTTATGCAAGGAAACCAGATTGTTTAAATTGTACAATAAATAAAGATTGTGATTTTTATAAAGAAATTTTAAAAAATCAAAAATTAGGGTTAAAGTAAAAGTCATAAAAGAGACTATATTGCTATAAGAAAGTTATTTTCTTTGCAATATGGTCTCTTTTTAAGTTAGATTAATTTAAGTTATATCAAAAAAATTATAAACTGAGATTTAATTCAGGTGGAGGTTTTATTAAAACTGAATGGTGAGTGGAAGTTATCTAAGAGAGTATGTTTCTAATAGTATCTATTCTGTAAGTAGGAGTATTAAAAATACTATGTATAAAATTCTAGTAAATTATTAAAAAAACTAAATATTAAGAAAAATCTATAAATAATAAAATTTAATAAAAAAGTAATAATATACCAAATAAAAGGTTTATAATTAACTTATTAAATAGTATTAAAGGAGGAAAAATGGATTTTAAAATTTTAGCAATGTTATTTAATATTACTATTTGCTTTGGTATTCCTATTGGAAGTTTAATTTATTTTATAAAAAAGAAAAACTATGTAAAATTTTATTTTATAGGTGTAGCTGTTTTTTTTGTATCACAAATATTATTAAGATTACCAATAATGAGTATATTAGCTATAAATGATGAGTATGTAGCTTTTGCAGCATTTTATCCTATTTTGTATGTATTATTTTTGAGTTTTACAGCAGGACTTTTTGAGGAAGTAGGAAGGTATATTGGAGGTAAAACAATTAAAAAAGGATCTATAGGATTTAAAGAGTGTATAGCATTTGGCTTAGGACATGGAGGAATAGAAGCAATATTAATTGTTGGGATTATTAATATTCAAAACTTATTATTGTATTTATTTTCAAAAGGAATTATTAAAAGTGAATTGTTTTTAGGGTTCACAAAAGAAACGATAGTAGAGGTTTTTAATAATACAAGTCCATTTTTAATAAGTCTAGGAGGAACAGAAAGAATTTTCGCCATTATTTTTCACATAGTCGCAAGTATTATTGTTTTATATGGTGTGAAAGTAGGAGCTAAGAAATATTTGTTTTTAGGTATAGGTATTCATACAATATTTAATTTTATTGGTGTAACAGTAACATCAGTTTTAGGGGTTATGTTAGGACAAGCAGCTTTCTTGGTTATGACAATATTTTTAATATTATTAACAAAAAAAATGAAGAAAAATTTTGAAAAGTTGGATAGGAGAGAAATATATGAAAAAATTAATTAAGGGATTATTAGTGTGCGTACCAATGTTATTTTTAGTTGGATGTGGAGAAAATACTTTGAGTGAAAAATTTGATGAGGGAAAAATCAAGGAAACAACAAATAATGTTATAGAATGGTTGGCTGAAGAAGAGTTTGATAAAGTTTATGAAATTGAAGATACCACAATGCAAGGAGCTTTAAATGAAGAGAAAATAGCACAAACATTTGAGCCTATTAATGAAAAAGTAGGTGCTTATAAAGACATAGAAAAAATAATTATAAAACAAAAGGGAGAAGTTGTTAAAGTAGTTGCAATATCAAATTATGAAAATGGAAAATTACAATTTACTATTACATTTAATGAAGAAATGAAAATTTCAGGATTATATGTTAAATAATTTGAAAAGAACATATAAGAAAGGTGATTTGTTGAAATTATATTCAACAGATCACCTTTTTACATTATATATTATCAAAGTAAGAGTTAATACCATTTTTAAGATTATAAACTTCTGTAAAACCAGTACGTCTTAAAATACTTACTGCACCCTTACTACGCATTCCAGAAGCACAATATACTAATATTTTTTTGTGTTTATACTTTTCAATAGAAGATAATTTTTTTGTTAGTTCAGTAACAGGAATATTTATAGCTTTTGGAATGGCCCCTTGATCAAATTCGACCTTAGTTCTAACATCTATAATAAGTAAGTTTTTTTCTTTTTTAATAAGTTCTACAGCAGTTTCTCCATCAATAGTATTAGGCGCTGTACCTAATATAGCATTAAGAATACTCATAAATAATCACTCCTAATAATTTATATTTATATATTACGATATATAAATATAAAAGTCAAGAAGTTATTAGCAAAAGCATTGATTTTTAGCTGAAAATAAAAAGTATCTAAATTTAAAATCTAGATACTTTCTATATAAAAAATTTTTAACCTGTTGTAATTTGTTTTTTAGAAGTGTGGTTATTATAAATAAATATACTTAGAGAAGCTCCTATTATAAGAATATATCCTATAAATGAATATGCATCAGGAAGAGTTCCAAAAATAATTAAACTTAGTAATGCTGTAAAAATTACTTGAGTATAAGTGTAAATTGAAATTTCCTTAGCTGGAGCATATCTATAAGCTATTGTTAGTGCAAATTGTGCTATAGATGCAAATATTCCAGCAAGTAACAGTATTAAAATTTGTTCTAAAGATGGAACTACAAAATCAAATAACATTATAGGTATAGTAGCCACTAAGGAAAAGAATGAAAAGAAGAATACTATAGTATATGATTTTTCCCTAGAACTAAGATAACGAACACAAGTATAAGCACCTCCAGCAAATATAGCAGATGAAAGTCCTATAAGTGATGCGATTAAAGTAGTGTTTAGTATAAATGATGGCTTAACTATAAATAAAATACCTGAAAAAGCGATTAAAATAGCAACTATATGTACTATTTTAATTTTTTCTTTTAAGAATAAATAAGAAAAAATTATAACAAAAAATGGGCTTAGCTGATTCAGTATTGTTGCATTTGGTAGTAATAAGTGATCTATAGCATAAAAGTTAGCCCAGATTCCAAGAGTCCCTAATGCTGATCTTAAAATTAACATTTTTCTATGTGTTCTTTCTCCAAAACATGGTGCATTGTTTTTTTTGATTAAATAAAAAGCTACAATACAACTTACTATATTTCGGAAAAAACTTTTCTCAAATGCTGGAATGTCACCAGAAAATTTTACACATGCAGACATTAAAGCGAATCCAAATGCTGAAATAATTATAAAAATAATAGCTTTTGTTTTATTCGACAAAATTTTACCTCCTTTGCAATAAAGTACATAAAAATTATACAGGGGAGCATTAAAAAATACAAATTCATAGAATTGGTATATGTATATAACAATTTTTAGGTGATGTTGAACATAGATATATACAAATTTTCGAAAAAGATTAAAAATAAATAAAAAATAATAAAAAATATAGAAAAAAATGTTAAAATAGTATATAATTTCATAAGAGGGGTGGAAATATGAAATTTTTAAATATAAAAGGTAATTTTAATGAGAAATTAGGATATTTAATGTTAATAGTGTTGAATTTTATATTATTTATGGCACTTACATGTTATTTTGTTAAAGCCCCTATACATGATGCTTTGTCAGGCATAGAGGTGAGAATATTATATTTTATGAATGCGGTTTTAGCTATATTAGGACTAATTATAATAAATATATATCATAATTTGTCTAAGACGAAGGAATTGTATTTAATGGTTATTTATTTTATGAGTTTAGCATTAGAACTTATTGCAAAACTTAGCTTAATGAATAGGACTAGCCATGTAGAATATAATGAATTTATATATAGTACAATATTTAGAGCGTTATTAATAGTATTAATAATATTCAAGAGAAATAAAGTTATTCAAAAACTTTTAAAGCATGAAAGAATTTGTAACAGAGTTTTTTGTAGTATTATTCTATTATTTATTTTTATTGATATAAATTATATTGATAAGGTATTCGTGATTAATAGGGGAAGACAAATAGCTACTATAATGGTAATTGTTATTACTGTATATGCTATTTTCTATAATTTACGAAGTTGTATAATACATGATGAAGGAATATATTCAGTTATTTCCATAAGTTTTGTATTTATATCAGTGAAACTAATGTATAAATTTTCTTCTTATATATATATGAATGAAGGGTATAAAGGAGAAAATGTAGCTATTGAAGAGATTTTAATGTTTATGGCTCTTGTGTTTTTATTAGCTGGAGTCCTTACATTAATAGGGAAAACAACAATAAAATACAGAGAAGCAGAAGAAAAATATAATATATTCTTTAAATTAGTTGATGAAAATGATAGTAATAATATTTTGATTTATAATAACAATAATATTCAGTATGCTAATAAAAAACTAAAAAAAGTTTATACAGGTGACTCAGAATATGAAGGTGATTTAGAGGAACTTACAAAAAATATAAGAAAAAAGTATAGCTTTGAAACTATGAGTGAATTACATACGCTTGTCAATAAAAAAGAAAGTTTTGTTAAAATTGTTGAAAGTATTTCAGGAGAAATAGTTAGCGTGAGTTATCAAAATATAAAACCTCTACATGAAGATAACAAAAAATGGAATATAGATGTTTATATGATTAGAGATATGAGTGAAGAGATAAAAAATAAAAGGAAGGCAACAATCAATGATAGAAAATTTGATTTAGTTAATAATACAATTAATGAAATGATTATAGTTACAGATATAGATTTTAGTATTACATATATAAATCGTAAATGTGAGGTCTTTTTTGATGTTAATTATAATGATGTTGTTGGAATTAAAATAAGTAATTATTTTAAGTTTGATATGATTGATATTGGAAGTGTTTTTGAACGTAAGATAACTTTGCCAAATTCTTTAGAAAAAGAAGTAGGGATAAAGATTGAAGAAATAATTGATGAAGATTCTAAAATTTTAGGATATATATTTATTTGCTCTGACTTAAATGAAGTTGAAATTATTAAAAAATTAAATGAACGTGTGATAGAAGCAGAAAAAAATATAATAAAAAAGGATATGTTTACAAATCTATCTCATGAGCTTAGAACACCTATACACATAATTTATTCAAGTTTGCAACTTTTAAATATGCAAAAAGAAAATTCAAATGATATTGGCTTTAAGGCATTATTTAATAAATATGAAAATGTAATGAAAATAAATTCGCTTAGATTACTTAAGCTGATCAATGATATTATTGATATTAGTAGGCTTGATAGTGGAACTATTAAGTGTGAAAAAAATATGAGTAATATAGTAACTTTAGTTGAAAATATAGCGACATCAGTAGTTCCATATATGAAGATTAAAAATATAGATTTTATTTTTGACACTGATTTAGAGGAACGATATATATATTGCGATCAAGAAAAAATAGAAAGAATAGTTCTTAACTTAATGTCTAATGCTATTAAATTTACTCCAAAAGATGGAGTGATAGCTGTTGAATTAGAATTTGATAAAAAATGGGTTAAAATAAAAATAAGGGATACAGGTCTAGGGATAGAAAAAGAGAAATGTGATAAGATATTTGATAGATTTGTGCAGTGTGAAAATGGACAGAACTTGAAGAAAGGAAGTGGAATAGGACTTTCTTTAGTTAAATCATTAGTAGAAATGCATAATGGAGAAATTAAGTTGAAATCTGAAAAAGGTGTAGGAAGCGAATTTACTATTTATTTACCTAATAGTAGCGATGACGAAAATGAAAAAGCTATGCTTAGTGGGGATTATGTAGATATAGGATTATTAGGTGATATATCTGTTGAATTTTCAGATATAGAGATTTAAACATGTCTTTATCTTAGATAATCATAGTGATATAATTATAGGGATTAAACCATAGGGTTAATCCCTATATTTTTTTGGAGGGACAAAATGAAAGTTGGAATTATAATGGGTGGTATTTCATCTGAGAGAGAAGTTTCATTAAAAAGTGGGAGTTCAGTATTTGAGAAAATAGATAAAAACAAATATGAAGTTGTTAAAATAGTTTTAAATGAAAAAGAAGATATAATAAATAAAGTTAAAGATGAGAATATAGATTTTGCGTTCTTAGCATTACATGGTAAATTTGGGGAAGATGGAACTGTTCAATCAGTTTTACAAACTTTAGATATACCGTATTCAGGATGTGGAAGTTTAAGTAGTGCTTTATGCATGGATAAAGATATGACAAAAAGAATTTTAAGATTTAATGGAGTTAGAACAGCAGATTGGACAATGGCTACATCAGTAGACGCTATAGATTATGCAGCTATAGAAAAAATGGGATATCCTGTTTTTGTAAAACCTAATAGTGGTGGCTCATCTGTTGCAACAAATCTTATAAAAGAGAAAAAAGATATAGAGGCAGCTGTATTAGAAGCATTAAAATATGATACAGAAGTTATGATAGAACAATATATTAAGGGAGATGAAATAACTTGTCCTGTAATGGAAGATAAATTATTCCCTATTATAGCAATTAGACCTAAAGGTGAATTTTTTGATATAGTTTCTAAATATTCACAAGGAGACGATGCAGCAGAAGAGGTTATAATTGAGCTAGATAAAGATTTACATGAAGAAGTAGAAATGATGGCATTTGAAACATATAAAGCTTTAAAATGTAGTGTCTATGCAAGAATAGATATGATAGTAAGTAATGGTGTTCCTTATATTTTAGAAGTCAATACATTACCAGGAATGACACAAACTAGTTTATTCCCTAAGAGTGTTGCAAGTGTAGGAATAGACTATAGTATGCTTATAGATTTAATAATTGAAAATTCTTTAAAAGTAAAAAGATAAATATTAGTTTTTAAAAATTTTAGTCATTTCAAAAGAAATAATCTTTTGAAGTGACTTTTTTGTTTGAACGAAATATTTCATATTTATTAAGCTTTACTTATCAATTTTATTTTTGGAATAAGTTTAAATAGATTATTATATAAATTTATATTGAAAAGTTATTGATAAGGGGGATTACAATGGGACAAGATAATGATTTTTTTGAAAATGAAGATGATCAAAATACAAATGGAAAATCAAATGAAATTCAAAGGGGAAAAAATAAAAAAAGATTATATTTTATGATAGGAATTGTAATCATAATAGGAATTATAAGTAGTTATATGGTTATTTTAAATAATAATGTTAAGAAGTGGGAAAATAAAGTATATCCAGAAGTGAGCTTGAATGGAATAGCTATAGGAGGAAAAACAAAAGAAGAAATTAAAGTAGATATAAATACAACATTACTAGATAAAATGAATGATAAAAAATTAAAAATTGTAGCTAAGGATAAGCATGAAATTATTGACTATTCAAATCTTAAGTTAAAATATAATATAGAAAAGGCAATTGATGAAGCTTTAAATTGTGGAAAGAAGGATAGTATCTTTAAAAAGAACTCATATATAAAAAAAGGGTTAGATAAAAATATAAATATAGAACTTTCATATGATAAAGATCATATAAATGAAACTTTGAAAAATTTAAATTTTCAAATACAAGTAAATCCTAAGAATGCAACTTTAAACATAAAAGGTGAAGAAATAGTAGCTATAGAAGGAGAAAAAGGATTTAGTTTAGATATAGAAAAAAGTATGGAGATTATAGATGGGAATATTTCCGGTGATATTAATAATTCTGAATCTGTTTTAGAGTTACCAATTAAAGAAATTGAACCAAAAATAAAATCAGATATGATAAAAGATATAAATGGAAAGTTTTCTTCAGCTAGTACTAGTTTTAATACTGGAGATTTAAGTAGGAATACTAACTTGAAAATAGCTACACAACAGGTTAATGGAACTATTTTATTACCTGGAGAAGAATTTAGTTATAATGAAGTTGTTGGTGAAAGATCAACAGCTAGAGGGTTTAAGGCTGCAGGAGCATTTTCAGGCGGAGAAGTTGTACAAAGTATAGGTGGAGGAATTTGTCAAATTTCTAGTACTTTGTATCAGGCTATAATGAAGTCAGGAATAGAATCTACAGAAAGATATAATCATACTATGTCGGTAAGTTATGCTAAACCTAGTGAAGATGCTACTGTTGCTTGGGGATATTTAGATTATAAGTTTAAAAATCCATATAAACATCCTATTTATATACAAGGGATAATAACTGATGGTATAGTTACTTTTAATGTTTATGGCAACAAGGAAGAATTAGATGGAAGAACTTTTGAGTTAGTTGGAGTTGTTACAGGAACTATAAATCCAGGAAGTAAGAGGATAGCAGATTCTAAAATGGCAAAAGGCACTCAGGTTGTTGAAAAAAGACCAGCAGTAGGTAGAACATCTAAGGGATATCTTATAACTTATAAAAATGGAGAAGAGGTTTCAAGAAAAGAAGTATCAAATGATGTTTATAATTCTACAACAGGAATTATAAGATATGGTACAAAAGAATAATACTAAAATGTAGACAAAGTTAATAAATAGAAAAAGGTTTTATAAGAGTATTAAATTTTCTTATAAAGCCTTTTTCTATTTTAAACAACATGTTAATGTTAAATAACGGTGTTTTTATCTGTTAATCTATTTGTTATAATTAAAGATAATTGAGATTGTATTTGGTTATATTTATTATAGAACCTAGTATGTAAATAATAACAAAGATAGGTGGAAAACATTATGAACTATAAAATGATATGTATAGATATGGATGGTACGCTTTTAAATTCTAAAAAGAAGCTGTCTGAAGAAAATAAAAAAGCATTAAAGAAAGCTTATGATAAAGGTGTACATATTATAATATGTACAGGAAGAAATTCAAGAAGTGCTTTATATTTTGCTGACCAGATAGGAATAAATTCAGCAATAATAGCAAATAATGGAGCTCTAGTGATGGATGAATCCGGAGATGTATTATTATTTAAAGAAATATTAGATAAGAAGCAATGTCAAAAAATATTAGATATATCAAAAAAATATAGAACAATTCCTAATTTTCATTCAGTTGGAAAAATATATTTAAATTCAAAGTTTAGAAAATTTATAAATGATATGTTTTTTAATAGGAATGTTCCACAAAAATATAAAATTGAAAATGTATATATGAAAGAACAAACCGCTTGGAATAATTTGTTCGATGAAAATAAAGAGTTTTTTGGAAAATGTATTATGTTAGATAAGAGTAGAGAAAAGCTTAGAAAAATAAGTGATGAATTAGAAGAAACAGGAATGTTTGAACTTACTTATTCAGGGAAGTATTGCCTTGAAATAAATAGTAAAGGTGTTTCAAAGGGGAGAGCTGTAAAAATGTTGTCTGAACATTATGATATAAAGCAGGAAGAAATAATTTGTATCGGCGATAATGGAAATGATATATCAATGATTAAATATGCGGGTCTTGGAGTAGCTATGCAAAATGGAACTGAAGAGGTTAAATCTGTTGCAGATTATATAACTGATAGCAATGATAACAATGGTGTTGCAAAAGTTGTGGAAAAGTTTGTTTTTAATAAAGCTTAGAACGTGATATAATCCTTATTGTACGGAAAAAATGTAGATAAAGGCAATATGTTGCTTATAAAGCAACTTGATTTTTTTATAGTAAAATAATATCATAAGAAATGGACAATTTTTAAACAGGAGGTCTTGATATATGAATCTTAATATAGTTTTATATCAACCAGAAATACCACAAAACACAGGAAACATAGGTAGAACTTGTGTTTTAACAAATTCAAAATTACATTTAATAAAGCCTCTTGGTTTTAGTTTAGATGAAAAACAAGTTAAGAGATCAGGTCTTGATTATTGGGATAAGTTAGATTTAGAAGTTCATGAAAGTTTTGAGGATTTTATGGATAAATATGGGGATCAAAGAATATTTTTATCTTCTACACATGCACATAATTTACACAGTGAAGCTGAATTTCAAGAAGGAGATTTCATAATGTTTGGGAAAGAATCAGCTGGCGTTCCTGAAGAGGTACATAAGCAGTTAATGGGTATTAGAATACCAATGATTAGTTCTTCAGATAGAAGTCTTAACTTATCAAATACTGTTGCAATAGTAGCATTCGAAGCTTTAAGACAAATAGGATATCCGAATATGAAATAGATATGTGGGGGATTGATGAATGGATAAAATAAAAATTATTACAGATAGTACTTGTGACTTGCCTAAGGAGTTTATCGAAAAGTATGATATAGAAGTAATGCCGGTGTTAATAAATTTTGGTGAAGAGAGCTATTTAGAGGGGATTGATATTACTAGAGATGCTATGATGGAAAGGATAGAACGAGATAATGTTCTTCCTACAACAGCACAAATAACACCAGTTAGATTTGAAGAATGCTATGGGAAATACATTGACGAAGGTTATAAAATAGTTGCAATACACATGTCTTCTAAAATGAGTGGTACGTATCAATCAGCTTTAATTGCAAAAAATGAATTTAGTTCTGAAGATTTAGTAGTAATAGATGCACTTACAATTACAACAGGATTGGGAATGTTAGTATTAAAAGCTGCTAAGATGGCTGAAAGTGGATTTGATATTAAGGAAATAGAAAAAGAAATTTTAGTTTATAGAACTAAAATTAAAAGTGATTTAGCTTTCTTAAGTCTTGATAACCTTGTTAGAGGTGGTAGATTATCTAAGAGTAAAGCACTAATAGTTGGTGCTTTAGGGATTAAACTGATATTAGAAATCAAAGATGGAGAAATGGACGTTAAAAATAAAGTTAGAGGATCTAAAAAGGCTATAAAAGAAATCATAAAGAGCTTTGAATCCGTAAAAAGAAAGCAAGGGGAACCGGTGGTTCTTATTAATTACTTAGGTGAAGAGATTGCAGATTCCTTAAGAGAATATTTAGTAGAAAATAATATTGAATATTTTGAGTCAACAGTAGGGTGTGCTGTAGGAATACATTCTGGGAAAAATGCAAGTGGATTTTTCTTTGTAGAGGATTATTAGGCATAATAGAAAATTTTTTATTAAAATAGTTGCTAAGAAAACTAAATTTTCTTAGCAATTTTTTGTTTTATATGATGAATATGTTAAAATTTTATAAATTATAGCATAAGTACTTTATATGTATGAATAAAATTAGGTAAGATATAAGTATAGCGTAATTTATATTTTGTTATGTAAAGGTTTATTTAAATAATAAAATATATATTTTTATAATTAAGGAAGGGGCGATAATAATGTTAATATCTAAATTTAGAGATCTAGTATTGATGGAATTTTCAGAAGGGAAAATTCTAACTATTGCGTGTCATAATCACATTAGTGATAATGAGGAAAATTCTATTGAGGGTAGAATGCTTGGATATTTAACAACTAGAGTAGCTTTATTCAAAACTCTAAGTTATAGAGCCCTGCCAAAAGTTGTTGTAAATAGTATTGAATCAGAAAGTGAAAGCTTTGAAAAACAAATTTTACTTGGTATACAAGAAATTGTTGACGAGTTTAATAGTTTAAACTTTGATAGGACTATTGAAGAAGAAAATATTGTGAGTAATTTTAGTGAAGGTCAAGGCATGATAAGTAAAAACTCAGGTATAACAGTTATAGGTGAGGAAGAAATTGACGGAAGATGCTGGGAAATATTAAAAAGCGACTATATTATAAAAGTAGGACAGGAATTTACTGAACGTGAAATGATTGAAGCAATTAAAAATGACGATGTTGAAAATTTACTATCTATGAAAGGACTAAAAGTTGTTTTAGATTATTCAAAAGATGTTGTTATGCCAGATTTAAATGGACATTTAGATAAAATTAAACAATTAGAAGAAACTAATGGTATTGAAATAACACTTAAAGAGAATTTTAATGAAGAAATAAAAGGTTATGATAGTTCATTTATCATAGCAATCGTAGAAAAAGAAATGATTAAAAAAATAGAGAAGAGAATAGATGAAAAAATAGAAATTATAGGTGAAGTAAGTAAGATTATCTAATAATTGGGAAAATTGGGCTTGTTAATAAATAAATTTAGCAAGCCCATTTTAATTTTTAATTTTGAGTTTAGAAAAATATTTAACTTAAAATAATTTATATACCTTTGATAGGTAAGAGAATATATATATTAAAAAATACATAATTATTTAAGGAAAAAATTTATAATATATAAATATTATTTTAGTACTCTATGAAAAATAGGTATTACATAAATATGCAAATCTACTTTTTTCTCCTTGTAAAAAGAATATTTTTATTAGATAATTTATGATATGTAGTGTAAAAAAATAAAAGATATGTAGTAAAAAGAAAGAAATATAGTAATTAATAGGTGTATGAATATGGAAATGAATTTTAGTTTAACCATGTCACAAGAACAAAAATTAGTAATGACTCAACAAATGCAACAATCTATAAAATTATTGCAAATGTCAACTTGTGACTTAAGAGAGTATATAGAAAAAGAATATGCTGAAAATCCAGTTTTAGAGGCAACTTTTCATGATATGGAAAATTCAGAGAAAAAAGAACAAGATAGAATAGATTATAAAGAGTTTATAAAATATCTAGAATTTGATAGTTATGGATCACAAAACTATACAGATTATGGCGATGAAGAAAAAGCATCACCTTTTAATTTTATTAGTAATCAAAAATCTTTAAAAGACTATTTAGAAGAACAAATTACTGATTTGAATTTAACAAAGAAAGAAAGAGTTTTGACTGAATATATAATAGAGAGTCTTAATGAAAAAGGCTACTTAGATATATCTATAGAGGAAATTTCTAAGGAACTTTATGAAGATATAGAAGAAGTAGAGATTGCTCTTAAGATAGTACAAGGATTAGAGCCTATTGGTATAGGTGCTAGGAATCTTAAAGAGTGTCTATTAATACAATTAAGGAAAAAAAGATTGTTAGATGATATTACAGAAACTATGGTAAATGAACATTTAGAAGATATTGCTGATAATAAATATGCGGTAATTGCTAAAAAACTTAAAATTACCGTAAAAGAAGCTCAACATTTAGGAGATGTAATCAAAACTTTAGAACCTAAACCAGCACGAGGCTTTTATACTGGTGACGAAGTTAAATTTATCATACCTGATGCAGAAATAAGAAAAATTGATGGAGAATACTTTATAATTATGAATAATAAAGTTATTCCAACACTCTCTATAAATCCCATTTATAATGAGGTTTTAAGTGAAAATGATAAAGATGCAAAAGATTATGTTAAAGAGAAAATGAATAAGGCTATGTTCTTGATAAAGAGCATAGAACAAAGAAAATCAACTTTATATAAAGTATTAGAAAAAGTGTTAGAATTCCAGCATGGTTATTTTGAACATGGAAAGGCTAGCTTAAAACCAATGACATTAAAACAAGTAGCTGAGGCTATAGATATGCATGAATCAACAGTCTCAAGAGCTATAAGAGAAAAATATATTTTAACTTCATTTGGTACAATAAAAATAAAAGATTTATTTGTTTCTGGATTACAGCATAATAGTAGTTCAGCTAGTAATGATGATGAAGATGTAACAGTTACGAATATTAAGAATAGAATTGAGGTTATTATTGGAGAAGAAGATAAGGCTAAACCTTTATCAGATCAAATAATAGCTAATATGCTATGTGATGAAGATATCAAAATATCAAGAAGAACTGTTGCTAAGTATAGGGAAGAAATCGGGATAAAATCTTCGAGTAAAAGAAAAAGATTTTAAAAGAGATAGAGTAAATGAGTATTTATAATTAATTTTGTTAAAAGGAGTGAAAATGAGGTAAAAAAATTCATTTTTGCTCTTTTTTTTAGGTTCATAAAATTTTTACAAAAAAAATAACAAAAAAAATTTGAAAATACTTTTAATTTGGCAGGTAATAGTTTATAATAAGCTTGTGGGACAAAAAAGTTTCAAGTGGGACTTTAAATGACCAAAGGAGTTGTTTAAGTTGCATAATGTATTAAGTTTGCAAAAAAAAATCGTTCCTGAACTTGTAGAAGTATTGGAAAAAAGGTATGCAATTTTAAGAACTATTAATTATAATGCACCAATAGGAAGAAGAGTTCTAGCAACTAAACTTGGACTTGGTGAAAGAATAGTTCGTACAGAGGTTAATTTCTTAAAAGAACAAAATCTCATAGAAATTAGTACACCAGGAATGACCGTTACAACTGAGGGACAGGAAATACTTGATGATTTAAAATGGTTTATTCATGATTTGAAAGGCTTATCTCAAGTAGAAAAAAGTTTACAAGAATTATTAAACATAAAAAAAGTTATAATAGTTCCAGGGAATATTCAGGAAGATAAAAGTGTTCTACCTGAAATAGGAAAAGCAGCAGCCGTTTATATTAGTAAATGTATCAAAAATAATGATATAATTGCTATGACCGGAGGAAGTGCTGTAAAAGAAGTTGTGGATACTTTCCCTAAAATGCAAAATATGCAAGGAATCCTAGTTGTTCCAGCACGAGGTGGAATGGGGAAAAAGGTTGAGACACAAGCCAATACACTTTCAGCTAATTTAGCTCAAAAGCTAAATGGAAGTTATAGAATGCTTCATATACCAGAAAACATTGGTTCTGAACTTCTTAAAGGATTGTATGAACAAGAAGACATACAAGATGTTATAAAATCAATTAAATCAGCAAATATTCTTATATATGGAATTGGAAGAGCTGATGAGATGGTTTTAAAAAGAGGAATGTCTATTACAAGACAAAAAGAATTATTTGAAGATGGTGCTATAGGAGAAGCTTTTGGATGCTATTTTGATAAAGATTCAAAAGTGTTATCAGTATGTTCAACTCCAGGGATTAACGTGAAAGAGTTAACAAATGTTAGAGAACAGATAGCGGTAGCAGGTGGCGAAAAAAAAGTTGAAGCTATAATATCTACATTACACAATAATAACAAAGCTGTATTAGTCACAGATGAAGCGGCAGCAAATCAAATTATTAAAATATTAAAAAAATAATATTGTTAAATATGTTTTAAGAAAATAAAGTACATTCTTAAAGCTTAAAATATATTCAAAAATATATGTTCCATATTAGGAGGTATTTAGTTATGGCAAGAGTAGCGATAAATGGATTTGGAAGAATAGGAAGATTAGCATTAAGATTAATGATTGATAACCCAGAATTTGAGGTTGTTGCAATCAATGATTTAACAGATGCTAAAACATTAGCACACTTATTTAAATATGATTCAGCACAAGGAAGATTTAACGGAGAAATCGAAGTTAAAGAAGGTGCTTTCATAGTTAATGGTAAAGAGATCAAAGTTGTTGCAGATAGAGATCCTAAAAACTTACCATGGGGAGAATTAAATGTAGACGTAGTATTAGAGTGTACAGGATTCTTCGCATCAAAAGATAAAGCTTCAGCTCACTTAGAAGCAGGTGCTAAAAAAGTTGTTATATCAGCTCCAGCTGGAAATGATGTTCCAACAGTAGTTTACAATGTAAATCACGATATACTTAAATCAGAAGATAAAGTAATATCAGGTGCTTCATGTACAACAAACTGTTTAGCTCCAATGGCTAACGTATTAAACGAGCAATTTGGATTAAACAAAGGTTTCATGACAACAATTCATGCTTATACAAACGATCAAAATACATTAGATGCTCCACATCCTAAAGGTGATTTAAGAAGAGCTAGAGCTGCGGCTGCAAGTATCGTACCTAACTCAACAGGAGCTGCTAAAGCTATCGGATTAGTTATACCTGCATTAGCTGGTAAATTAGATGGTAACGCACAAAGAGTTCCAGTTATAACAGGATCATTAACAGAATTAGTTTGTACATTAGATAAGAAAGTAACAGTAGAAGAAGTTAACGCTGCTATGAAAGCTGCTGCTAACGAATCATTTGGTTACACAGAAGATCCAATAGTATCAGCAGATATAATCGGAATTTCATTCGGATCATTATTCGATGCTACACAAACAAAAATAATGGAAGTAAACGGAGAACAATTAGTTAAAGTTGCTTCATGGTATGATAACGAAATGTCATACACAAACCAATTAGTAAGAACATTAAAATTCGTAGTTTCTAAGTAATTTAGAGAATTGAATATTAATAATAAATAAGAAGGAGGCCTGGTTTTGTAGTTAAGACTATAATCCAGGCTTTCTTTGTTTAAATAATGAAATTAATATAATTATATAAATTTAAAATAAAAATTTTTAAGAGGTGAATGGAATGAACTTCAATAAGAAAACAATAGAAGACGTACAAGTAAAAGGTAAAAGAGTATTAGTAAGATGTGATTTTAACGTACCATTAAAAGATGGAGTTATTACAGATGAAAACAGATTAGTAGGAGCTATGCCAACAATCAAATATTTAGTAGATAATGGTGCTAAAGTTATCCTTTGCTCACACATGGGTAAACCAAAAGGAGAAGTTAAACCAGAATTATCATTAGCACCAGTTGCTAAAAGATTAAGCACATTACTTGGTAAAGAAGTTGTGTTTGCTGCTGACGATGTAGTTGTTGGAGAAAATGCTAAAAAAGCAGTTGCAGCTATGAAAGATGGAGACGTTGTTTTATTAGAAAATACTAGATTTAGAAAAGAAGAAACTAAAAACGGGGAAGAATTCTCAAAAGAACTTGCAAGTCTTGCTGAAATGTTCGTTGATGATGCATTTGGATCAGCTCACAGAGCCCACTGTTCAACAGTTGGTGTAACAGAATTCTTAAATCCAGCAGTATGTGGATACTTAATTCAAAAAGAGCTTGAGTTCTTAGGGAATGCAGTTGAAAGTCCAGTTAGACCTTTTGTTGCTATACTTGGAGGAGCTAAGGTTTCAGATAAAATTAATGTTATAAACAACTTATTAGAAAAAGTTGATACATTAATAATTGGTGGAGGAATGGCTTATACATTCTTAAAAGCTCAAGGATATACAGTAGGAAGTTCATTAGTTGAAGAAGATAAAGTAGATTACGCTAAAGAAATGCTTGATAAAGCTGAAGCTAAAGGTGTTAAATTATTATTACCTGTAGATCATAGAGTTGCTGCAGAATTCAAAGATGTAGAAGCTGTAGTTACAGAAGATCAAAATATTGCTGATGGATTTATGGGACTTGATATTGGACCTAAAACAGAAGAAATATATGCTAATGCTGTTAAAGATGCTAAAACAGTTATTTGGAATGGACCAATGGGAGTATTCGAATTTGAAAACTTCAATAAAGGTACAATAGCTGTTGCTAAAGCTATGGCAGATTCAGATGCTACAACTATAATTGGTGGTGGAGATTCAGCTGCTGCTGTTAATATTTTAGGATTCGGAGACAAAATGACACACATCTCAACAGGTGGTGGAGCTTCACTTGAATTCTTAGAAGGAAAAGTATTACCAGGAATAGATGCTTTAAACAATTAGTTTTTAGTTAACTATATATGAAGACTAATTTCAGCAAGAATTTTATTTTAGCTGAATATTAAGTCATAATTATTTAGACTATGCTGTTTTTTATCTCTTAAGTTTATAGAATAGAGATATAAAAATATTGTCTGTAAGATAGATTAAGATTGAAGTATTAGAGGAAAGTAAGCCCTTTTAAAAGGGCTTATTTTATGAAAAAATTTTTAAAATTATGAGGTGGATAGAATGAGAACTCCAATTATCGCAGGAAACTGGAAAATGAATCATACAGTAGATAAAGCTGTAGAAGTTATAAATGAATTAAAGCCATTAGTTAAAGATGCTAAATGTGATGTAGTAGTATTCCCTACATACGTTTGTTTAGATGCTGCTATAAAGGCTGCAAAAGGATCAAATGTTAAAATAGGTGCTCAAAACATGCATTATGAGCAAAACGGAGCTTTTACAGGTGAAGTTTCAGCTGAAATGTTAGAAGATATGGGTGTAGAATATGTAATATTAGGACACAGTGAAAGAAGAGCTTACTATAATGAAACAGATGCAGATCTTAAATTAAAAATGGCTGCTGCATTTGCACATAATTTAATTCCAGTAATATGTTATGGTGAAACTTTAGAAGATAGAGAAGCTGGAAAAACTAACGAAGTTATCGAATCACAAATCAAAGTTAGTTTTGCTGGATTAACAGATGAGCAAGCAGCTAAAGCTGTTATAGCTTATGAGCCAATCTGGGCTATAGGAACAGGAAAAACTGCTACTTCAGAGCAAGCAAATGAAACAATAGCTGCAATAAGAGCTATGGTTGCTAACATGTATGGTAAAGAAGTTGCTGATAAAGTAAGAATTCAATACGGTGGATCAGTTAAGCCTAACACAATAGCAGAGCAAATGGGTATGTCAGATATCGATGGTGCTTTAGTTGGTGGAGCTAGCTTAAAAGCTGAAGATTTCTCACAAATAGTTATGTTCTAATTAAAGAAAGATAAATAACTACAAATAAACAATAGTAATAGTTAATTAATAACAATTCTCTTTTACTATTGTTTTTTGTTATAAGTAGTTGTATAATAAAGGCATAGAAAAGTTGTTTTAAAAAGGTTAAAACTTCGGTTGAAATGTTAATAAAGTTTGAGAATTAAGTAGAAATTTTTATAGATTAATTTTTAAATTGATTTAAACACTTAAAATATATTGAATATGTAGTAATCATTTAAATTCAGAGCAAAATACTTTGATTACTATGGATAGAAAATAGTTTGGAGGGGATTTATAATGACAAAAAAACCAGTAATGTTAATGATATTAGATGGAATGGGATGTACAGAAGCAGGTGATGGAAATGCTGTTGCTGCAGCTAACACACCTAATTTAGATAGATTAAAAAATAAATATCCAGTTTCAAAATTATATGCATCAGGAATGCAAGTTGGGCTTCCAGATGGACAAATGGGTAATTCAGAAGTTGGACATTTAAATATAGGAACAGGAAGAATAATATACCAAGAGCTTACAAGAATAACAAAAGCTATTGCTGATGGAGATTTCTTTGCAAATGAAGCTTTAGTAAATGCTGTTAAAAATGCTAAAGAAAATAATACAGCACTACACTTAATGGGATTATTATCAAATGGTGGAGTTCACTCACATATAAATCATTTAAAAGGTTTATTAGAACTTGCTAAAAGAAATGAATTAAACGAAGTTTATGTTCATGCATTTATGGATGGAAGAGATGTTGCTCCAGGTTCAGGTAAAGATTTCATAATTGAAATTGAAAATGCAATGAAAGAAATTGGAGTAGGTAAAATTGCTACAGTATCAGGAAGATATTATGCAATGGATAGAGATAATAGATGGGATAGAGTAGAACTTGCTTATAACGCTATTGTTAAAGGTGAAGGAGAAAAAGCTACATCTGCTGTAGAAGCTATAGAAAATTCATATCATGATAACAAAACAGATGAGTTTGTATTACCTACAGTTATTATGAATGGTGCAGCACCAGTTGCTACAATTAAGAATAATGATTCAGTAATATTCTTCAACTTTAGACCAGACAGAGCAAGAGAACTTACAAGAGCTTTAGTAGATGTTGATTTTGCTGGATTTGCTAGAGAAAGAGTTAATACACATTTTGTTTGTATGACACAATTCGATAAAACAATAGAAAATGTAGATGTTGCATATAAACCAGAAACACATACAAATACATTAGGTGAATATTTAGCAGCTAAAGGTCTTAAGCAATTAAGAGCAGCTGAAACTGAAAAATATGCACACGTAACATTCTTCTTTAATGGTGGAGTTGAAGCACCAAATGAAGGTGAAGATAGATTATTAGTTCCTTCACCAAAGGTTGCAACATATGATTTACAACCAGAAATGAATGCACCAGAATTAACAGATAAACTTATAGCTGCACTTGATGAAGATAAATATGATGTAGTAATCGTAAACTTTGCTAATCCAGATATGGTTGGACATACAGGGGTTATGGAAGCTGCTGTTAAAGCTATTGAAGCTGTTGATACTGCAGTAGGAAGAATTTCTAATAAGATATTAGAAAAAGATGGTACATTATTTGTAACAGCTGACCATGGAAACGCTGAAGTAATGATTGATTACTCAACAGGTAATCCTATGACAGCTCATACAACAAATCTAGTTCCATTCTTCTGGATTGCAAACAATGCTGAAGGTAAAAAACTTGCAAATGGTAAGCTTGCAGATATAGCTCCTACAATGTTAGAAGTTTTAGGGGTAGATAAGCCAGCTGAAATGACAGGAGAGTCATTATTAAACAAATAATATGAATTAATATATATTAGATACAAAGATGCTAAGATGATTTAAATTATCTTAGTGTCTTTTTTATTTTAAATAAATAGATAACACTAGCTAAATTCAGTTTTGTATTTATATGTTATAATAAATTTGAGAATATATTGATTTAGAATATTTTTTACTTAAATATATTCTAAAGGACAAATGTTGAGGTGATTATATATGGATAAAATTTTAATAACAAAGCTAATAGGGAAAAATGATGCGGTTATATTAGAAGATCAAATATATAATCTTAGAGATATTTTAGATAGTTTTAGAGCGAGTATAATAACTAAAACACATCTTACGGAGAATGAAGTATTCTTAGCAAAGACAAGGTTAAGTAAAGTTGTTGAAATTATAGAACCCATGAAAGTAACTTTAGATAATTTAAATGGCTATACTAATAGCAAAGTTTTTTTAGGAAAATACTTAGACTCTCTAACGAATAACGCCTTAGAACTTATAAGAGTTATAGGAGTGAAAAAAGAACAAGAATTTATTTTTTATACTAATACTTTAATTGATATAGTATTAAAGTATTAGTATAAATAAAATATTTGTAGCTGCTAAGATTATTAGGAAGTTATATACTTTTTAGAGGGAATAGTCTAGTAGCTTTTTTTATGCATTTTAGTGTAGAATATTAAGAAACACTACGTGTTTTTATTATTCTATAAGCAGATAGTAGATTAATATAATAAGTATATTTAAAAGATTTAAGTATGTATTACAAAAGAAAGGTGGTGAATCTAGTATTATTACTAGCATAAATTATGAAATTAGAAGTAAGATACATAGATAAGAACTTAACAAAGATGGAAAAGATAGATAAGGGAGATTTAATAGACCTTAGAGCAAGTACTATAACAGTAAATGGAGAGCCTAAAACATTTCCTTGTGAATATAAAATGGGAGATGTGGTTTTTGTAAAACTTGGATTTTCAATGAAATTACCTGAAGGATATAAGGCTAATGTTTACCCAAGAAGTAGTACATTTAAAAATTATGGACTTATTTTAACAAATTCAGTAGGACAAATAGATAATGCATATAATGGTAATGATGATCAGTGGTGTTCAATGTTTGCTTGTCTGAAAGATGGAAAAATGAATTATGATGATAGAATTCTTCAATTTGAGGTTGTTAAAGCCACTATGACAGGAGTTGAAATAGATTTTGTAGAGGATTTAGGAACAACTGAAAATAGAGGTGGATATGGTTCAACTGGTACTAAATAATTCGAAATGAGATTATTTAAGATATAAATAAAAAAACACTATCTTTGCAGAAATTTAGTTTCTTAGCAAAGATAGTGTTTTTTATTTGAATTTATTTAGCTCTATTAGCTTTTTTCTTAGCTGTAGGTTTTATATTCTTAGCTTTTTTGTCAATAGGACTAACATAAGTAGTTTTAATTTTTTGTTTATTTGCTGGATTCACTTTTTTTACTGGGTTTTTCTTATTTTCTAACGCATGAATTTTAGGAGTATTAACTACTGCTATTGTTAAAATTATAGAAATAGATATTACTAAGGGGAACACAGTAAGTGTGAACCAAGCTTGGTTTATTATGTTATTAGTTAAACCAACTCCTACGATTAAAATAAAGTTTATTATAAATCCAACTATATGTATCGCCATTTCTGGTAATTTTTTTGTCCATTTAGATATTATTATTGTGAGTTTTTTAGTAAATCCTGTTTTATGTGATAGGAAAAATAACGCTATAATAATACCAAGCGCTATAGTTAAAGCTAGTGTTTTTGGCATTTAATCCACCTCTTTTGTTTATTTTTGTATTGTAATACACTATATATAATAATATAATTTTAGAAAAAAGGAAAATTTTAAAATTATTACAAAGATTTTAGAGAGTTAATTTTTATTAAAATAGCGTATTATGTTAAAATATAAACATAGACTAAAATTAGTTAAATTTTTACATCTTATTGTTGGGGATAGCTCATTTAGGAATAAAAATTTTTATGTTTTGTTTATACTAAGATAAACTGAGACTAAATTAAAGATAGAAATTTTACTCTAGTTAAATATTAATTTTAATTTTAATTTATCTAGGAGTAGGTGTTTTTTTATTCTATTTAGAGAAGAAGTAGTATAGAAATACTAGCAATCAGATAAATATAATATTTCAAGATTTTAGATCTATTTATAGATTAGTAAAGGGTGGGGAATTTTAATGTTTGATGGAAATAAAGTTATATTAAGAGAGTATAAAGCAAGTGATTTAATAGTAGCACATAGGTATATAAATGATTATTCTATAGCTAGAACTTTGACTGAAGAGGCTATTTTTCCTATAAGTATAGATGAAGAGGAAGAATTTATAAATAATAACAAATCTAATGAAAAAATGACATATAATTTTGCTATAGAAGATCTAGAAACTAGTGAGTATATAGGTGGGTGTGGTATAAATTCTACAGATTTGAAAAATAGAATATGTACTATTGGAATTTTTATTGGAGATATGGATTACTGGGGACAGGGATATGCAACAGATGCCTTAGAAATACTTATTAATTTTATTTTTAATGAGCTTAATTTGGAAAAAATTAAATTAACAGTATATGATTTTAATACTAGAGCACTTAAGTTGTATGAACATTTAGGTTTTAAAATTGAAGGTATCTTAAAAAGAGAAATTTTTAGAGAGGGAAAATATCATGATAAAATTTTAATGGCAATGTTTAGAGAAGATTATTTTTAAATTTATTTTAAGCGAGTTAAGTTTCGACTCTTTAATGAATATATATTATATGTAAGTAATACTAAAAGGTGGTTTTATGCAAAATAAAACTAAAATGATAACAATTGCAACAATTATATCAAGTATTATAACGACTGTTCTTATTTTGATTTATTTTATGGGAATAGGGCTTAGTCTAGAACTTGGAATATTATTTTTGGCTATAACGGAAATGTTAATAGGTATAAATCAGTATGAATTAGCAAAAAGTTTAGAAAAAAGTAGTTATAATATAATTGGAGATTTGTGTATATTTATTGGGATTGTTATTTTTATTGTAGTAATAATCCAAAGAGTAGTGTAAAAATATTAAAAACTTAGCTGTTAAATAAATTTATTTTAAAATGTGTTGACAAATAATGGTATTTTGTATATGATGGAAATATAAAATATAAAATATAAAAAATTCGTTGAGGAAGAGTAAGTAATTAAATTATAGGTTCAATAAAGAGAACAAGAGATGGTGAGAATCTTGTAAGAAAATGATTTAACGAATGGACTTCTGAGAAATAGGTGGAAATCTAATATAGAGAGTATTACCTATGGTGTGCTGCACCTTATAGCAGATAGAATATGTTAGTATTTGAATTTTAAGAGGTATAATATCAAAAGAGTTTTGTATTATGCAAATTAGGTGGCAACGCGAGTAACTTCGTCCTAGTAATAGGAGGGAGTTTTTTTTATATAAAAATATAGTAAAGGAGGTAGTTCTAATGAAATGAAGTTTAGATATAGATAGCGAGTGGAAAGATAATAAATTAATTTATGGAGGGAATATTTATGAGAAACAAAAATACAAAAAAATTAGTTATGAATGCGTTATTACTAGGAATAGGTGCTATATTACATCAAATTACTCCAGCATTAGGATTACCAATGCAACCGGACTTTGCTTTAGCTATGCTTTTTATAATTATAATACTTAATGATGGGGATTACAAAACAACTCTAGTTGCAGGGCTTGTAACAGGAATTTTTACAGCAATGACAACAAAATTTCCAGGGGGACAAATTCCTAATATGATAGATAAAATTATAACTTTGCATATTGTATATATATTAGTATTTATTATGAATAAATTTATGAGTGGATTAGAGATTAAAAAAAGAAGATTATTGCAATGCATTATTGTTTTACCATTAGGAACTTTAGTAAGTGGAACAGTTTTTTTAGTTTCAGCACTTTTGATGGTATCACTTCCAGCTCCATTTATCGCATTGTTTACAACAGTAGTACTACCAGCAATAGTTATAAACTTGATTGTAGGCACAGTATTATTTAGAATTGTAGAAAAATCTTTAAAAGTAGTAGTTAAGTGAGATACTCTGTACTTAGAAAATAAATTTTTTGAGAGGGGAAAAATTTATTACTTTAAGTTAAATTACAAAAAACTATTTTAATTATTTTTTAAACAATTAAAATAGTTTTTTTACATAAAGATAAAAAAAGTGGTTAGTATATATAATGTATGTTAGTAAGGATTTATTATATTAATTTATAAATAAAAATGAATCTATATTAAATAAAGTATTGAAAAATTTTTGATTAGATTTTTATTTATGAAATATAGTTGAATGGTATTGATAATAATTATTATTTGATGTATAATTTAACTATAAATGATAATAATATTCAATTAGAAAGATTTTAACTGAGAAATCAGTTTATAATATAAATTTTGTTACGAGGGGAGGAACTTATATCCTAATAGAGATATAAGGCAAGAATTATGAAACAATATATGGAAATTATAGACATTAAAGCAAGACAGGTATTAGACTCAAGAAGTTTTCCAACAGTAGAAGTTGAGGTTTATTTAGAAGATGGAACAATGGAAAGAGCTATAGTACCATCAGGTGCTTCAACAGGAATTTTTGAAGCTGTTGAGTTAAGAGATGGAGATAAGAGCAGATACATGGGAAAAGGCGTTTCAAAAGCTGTTGAATTTGTTAATACAGAAATAGCAGAAGAAATAGTTGGAATGAATGTATTTAATCAAACAGAAATTGATAAAAAACTTATAGCTATAGATGGAACACCAAACAAAGGAAGAACAGGCGCAAATGCTATTCTTGGAGTTTCTTTAGCTGTAGCTAGAGCAGCTGCTAAATCTTTAGCATTACCATTATACCAATATATTGGTGGAGTTAATGCTAAAGTATTACCAGTTCCTATGATGAATATTATCAATGGGGGAAGCCACGCAGACAATTCAGTTGATTTACAAGAATTTATGGTAATGCCAGCAGGGATGACAGATTTCATGGAAGCTATAAGAGCTTGTTCAGAAATATATCATGCATTAAAAGCTTTATTAAATGCTAAAGGTTATTCAACAGGTGTCGGCGATGAAGGTGGATTTGCACCAAATCTTAAATCAAATGAAGAAGCAATAGAAGTTATAATAGAAGCAATAGAAAAAGCTGGATATAAACCAGGTGAAGAAATATTTATAGCTTTAGACCCAGCGTCATCAGAATTCTATAATGAAGAAACAGGAATGTATGAATTAGAGCATGAAGGTAAAACATTATCAGCAGAGCAAATGGTTGATTTCTATGAAAATTGGGTTAATAAATATCCAATCATATCAATAGAAGATGGTATGGCAGAAGAAGATTGGGCTGGATGGAAGATAATGACTGAAAGACTTGGAAATAAAATTCAATTAGTTGGTGATGATTTATTTGTTACTAACACAGAAAGATTATCAAGAGGAATTAAAGAAGGAGTTACAAACTCAATTCTTATTAAATTAAACCAAATAGGAACATTAACAGAAACATTAAATGCTATTGAGATGGCTAATAGAGCAGGAATGACAGCTGTTATTTCTCATAGATCAGGTGAAACAGAAGATACAACAATAGCTGATTTAGTAGTGGCTGTTAATGCAGGACAAATAAAAACAGGTGCTCCTGCAAGAAGTGAGAGAGTTGCTAAGTATAATCAATTAATTAGAATAAATGATGAACTTGGTGAAGTTGCAGAATTTAGAGGAATTAATTCATTCTTCAATATAAAAAAATAATATGAATTTTTTTATGAAAGGAGTTTAAGTAAATCTTAAACTCCTTTTTTTCATATTAATAAATTGATTATTAGGAAAATATTAAAATAACATTAAATAACTATGTTATCTGTGACAGAATGATTGTTGATATTGTAAAAAAATAGTCAATGTGATATTATGAAAATATTGATTAATAATTTAAATTGGGAAAATGATGTGGAGGTGCTGGATTTGTTAAGAACAGCTCTTATAGCTATTGATTTTATACTTGCTATAGTGATTATAGGTGCAATACTAATGCAACCAAGTAAAGCTGATGCTTTAAGTGGATTTATTCAGGGTAAAAGTGATACGTTCTTCTCTAAGAATAAAGGGAAAACAAGAGAAGCAATGCTTATTAAGACAACAATAGTAGCTGCTATTTTATTTACAATAGTGACTATTGCATTAAATATAGTTAAATAGTAAGGCGTACAACTATATAGTTGTACGTTTTTTATATACTTAATTATTGGGTAAAAAGTAGAGTTTCTACATAATATATATTAGAAGAAAATTTAACTTTACTAAATGAATTTTACATGAAAATGAAAATATTAATAGCAGTAAAATTATATTTTTCATATAGATTTAAATTATTATATAGACGGTGTGTACAAAAACTAGAGTAGTATATATTACCTTAATTATGTTAATATATAGTTAGTATTAAAAGAGGCCTTTATGGCGAAAATTAAAATAATAATAGTTTAAGAAATTAAAATTAGTACGAAAGAAATTATACGGAGGATTAAAATGGGATTAAGACAAAATTTATTAGCGCTTATGAAAGAAGAAGCTTATAAGCCGCTAGATATACAAGATTTAGTAAAAATATTTAATATAAGCCCAAAAGAATATAAAATATTCAAAAAAGCAATTAGAGAAATGGTTAAAGAGGGAATTCTTACTAGAGACTCTAAAGAGAGAATTGGACTTGCAACTAGAATGGGATTTATAGAAGGAACTTTACAATTACACCAAAAAGGGTTTGGATTTGTAATACCAAATGAAGAGGGAAGAAAAGATGTATTTATTCCAAGACATGGTATAGGAACAGCTATGAATGGTGATAAAGTTCTAGCAAAAATTTTAAAAGAAGATTCTGAGGGTAAAAAGTGTGAAGGGGAAATTGTTAAAGTTACAGAGCGAGCTTTAAATGTAATTATAGGGAAATATGAAGATAGCAAAAACTTCGGATTTGTTATACCGGATGATAAAAGGATGTTAAAAGATATTTTCATATCTAAGAAAGATAGACATAAGGCACAAAGTGGGGATATAGTAAAAGTAGAAATAACTAAGTGGCCTGAAATTAACAAAAAGCCAGAAGGGAAAATTGTAGAGATATTAGGTCAAAAAGGGGATGCAGGAGTAGATATTTTATCAGTGATAAAAAGATATGCACTTCCAGAAGAGTTTCCAGAAGAAGTTTTAGAATGTGCTGAAAAAATTGGAGAAGATGTACCAAACAGTGAAATTAAAAGAAGAACAGATTTTAGAAATCTAAGAATGGTAACAATAGATGGAGAAGATGCAAAAGATTTAGATGATGCAGTTTCTATAGAAAGATTAGAAGGTGGATTATATAGATTAGGTGTTCATATCGCAGATGTTACACATTATGTTAAGGAAGGTAGTCCGCTTGATGAAGAGGCAATAAAAAGAGCAACTTCTGTTTATTTAGTAGATAGAGTTATTCCTATGCTTCCTAAAAAACTTTCTAATGGAATATGTTCTTTAAATCCTAAAGTTGATAGATTAACTTTAAGTTGTGTAATGACTATCAATGATAAAGGAAATGTCATAAGTCATGAAGTTCATGAAAGTGTAATAAGAACTGATGAAAGAATGACATATACAGATGTTACTAATATCCTTAATGGAGATGAAGAGTTAATAAAAAAATATGATTATTTAGTAGATGATTTTAAAGCTATGCAAGAACTTGCTCTTATTTTAAATGAAAAAAGAATGAGTAGAGGGGCAATAGATTTTGATTTTGCAGAGTGTAAAATAATTTTAGATGAAAATGGGAAAGCAGTAGATATAAAACCTTATGATAGAGGTATATCAAATAGAATGATAGAAGAGTTCATGTTAGTATGTAATGAAACTATATCAGAACATTTCTATTGGGCTGGAGTTCCATTTGTTTATAGAATACATGAAGAACCAGATGCTGAGAAATTAGAAAAGTTTAAAGAGTTTGTATATAATCTTGGTTATACAATAAATTGGGGAAAAGAAATTAAACCTAAGAGTATATCACAGGTTATAGATATGGTTAAAGGTAAAGATGAAGAAACGGTTGTTAGTACTCTTCTTTTAAGATGTATGATGCAAGCAAAATATTCAGAAGTACATGAAGGACATTTTGGGTTAGCAGCTGAATATTATAGTCACTTTACTTCACCTATAAGAAGATATCCTGACCTTCAGATTCATAGAATAATTAAAGAGTCTATAAATGGTAAATTAGATGAAAAAAGAATAGAAAAATTATCTAAAATAGTTCAATATACATCTAAACAGTCATCAGAAATGGAAAGAGTGGCACAAGAGGCTGAAAGAGAAGTTGATGATCTTAAGAAAGCTGAATATATGTCTAGTAAAGTTGGAATGGAATTTGATGGTATAATATCATCTGTAACTTCATTTGGAGTGTTTGTTCAACTTCCTAACACAGTAGAAGGATTAGTTCATATAACAGACTTTAAGGATGATTATTATGTTTTTGATGATGTAAGATTATCTCTTGTTGGTGAGAGAACTAAAAAGGTTTATAAGCTTGGAGATAAAATGAAGGTATTATGTTCTAGAGTTGAGCTTGATAATAGAGAAATTTATTTCGATATAGTTGAAGATAAGTATATGAAAGAAGAACGTGAAATTAAAGAGGCAGCTGAAAATAATTAATATCCTAGATATGGGAAGAGTTTTACAGTTTTATGCTCTTTGTGATAAAATTAGGATGACATATCTTAAAACTTAAGATGTGTCAAAATATCTTAGGAATGTTCTAAATACAAAGAAAATAATTCACAAGTAGGTGATAGAAAAATGGCAAGAAAAAAGAGTGCAAACTCATTAGCTGAAAATAGAAAAGCAAGACATGATTATTTCGTTGAAGAATCAATGGAAGCGGGGATAGCACTTGTTGGAACAGAAGTTAAATCAATAAGAGCTGGAAAGTCTAATTTAAAGGATTGTTATGCAGATATTGATAATGGAGAGATTCTTATAAAAAATATGCATATAAGTCCATATGAGCAGGGAAATATATTTAATGTAGATCCACTAAGACATAGAAAATTACTTTTACACAAAAGTGAAATAATGAGACTTGCTGGATTGGTTCAGCAGGATGGTTTAACTTTAATTCCTTTAAAATTATATTTAAAAGAAGGAAGAGTTAAAGTTCAACTTGGAGTTTGTAGAGGTAAAAAGAATTATGATAAAAGAGACTCAATGCTAGAGAAAGCTGCTAAGAGAGATATAGCTAGAGAGCTTAAAGCTAGAAATAGATATTAAAATTTAAGTTAAGAAAAGAGTGGTTATAATCTAAATTTTAGAGGTAATAACACTTTTTTTTTCCAAATTTTATATTGAAGTAGCAAAAAATCTAAAATTTTATTTATAAACTTAGATTTAATTCAGGTAGCGTTTTCATTCTAGCTGAATATTAAGTCAAAGTTATCTAGGTGCATGTGTTTCTTTTTTATACTTATAGAAGAAAGAGTGTTAGAAACACTAGCTATCAGATAAACGTAGATTCGAGTAATGTAAAGTTCTAATATTTATTTAAAGTATAAGCGGTAGCTCTTATATTTAAGAAAATTTGGACCTAGTGCTTATGAAATAGAGGGGGATTAAAAAGAATAGTTTAAAAGTTTATAAGAACTTTATAGTTACAGTTAGAGATTCAAGTTTTAGTTACAATGTTTAATTTGTATATATTAAAAATTTATAATTTTAATAATTTAAACTATGAATTCAGGTATGAAGTGAGTCTGCTCTTTAAAACAAAAGATAGCTTAACTAAAAGTAATAAAGTAGATATATTATTTTATTATTGATAAGAACTTTTCGAAAAAAAGAATTTATATTGTTAAAAAGGATTAACTTAATAATATAGTTTCAATAAAAAGGAGGAGTATATGAACTTTAACTTTAAAATCAGCAAAAAGGTACAAACGATATTTAAAATAATATTTGTTTCTATAGTTTTAATTTTTGTTATTAAAGAATTTAGTCATATATTAAAAGATGTTAATATTAAATATGTATTGATGTATAAGGATAGACTGACAGTCATTAACATACTTCTTATAGGGATATGCGGTATTGTATCATTTTCACCATTAACATTTTATGATTTCATTTTAAAGAAAAAAGTAGGGATAAATTTACCTTACAAAAGATTATATAAATATTCTTGGATTGCAAGTTCAATTGCCAGTCTTATGGGATTTGGTGGGGCTGCCTCTCTTGCTATTAAGCAACATTTTTATGGTGATCATGTAAAAGATAAAAAGTTATTGTTAAAAGAAATAAGTAAAATAATAGGACTTAATTTAACAGGACTTAGTGCTATATGTTTATTTTATTTAGCAACTGATTTTTATCACTTTTTAAGCCAAGGGTGGGTTGTTATACCTATGCTTGCACTTTCACTATATATTCCTGGATTAATTATCTACATGACATATAAACTTATTAAAGTTAGAGATTATAAGGATTTTGTAGGTACTTTTGCAATTGTTGGAATGTCTATAGCAGAGTGGGTAACAACAGTTCTACAGGTTTACTTGATTTTGAGAATTCTAGGCGGAAATGTAGGTTTCTATAATTACCTGCCAATATACATAACATCAGCAGTTGTTGGTATGATAAGTATGATTCCTGGTGGAGTTGGAACTTTTGATTTAACATTTATTACAGGAATTCAAGCTTTTGGAGTCCCTGTATCACAAGCTCTTATAGTAATGGTTTTATATAGAATTACTTATTATATAGTACCAGCTATAATAGGATTAATATTATATGCACATGATTTAAGTAAAAAACTTAATACTATGTATAACAATGTACCAGATCAATTAGTTTCTTTATTAGCATATAATTTCTTAAGATTAATGGTATTTATTACTGGTGTAACAATGCTTTTAACAGGAATAAATAAGGATTTGCTGTTGCGAATTAGGCTTTTTGAACGGCTATTTGGAACAAATTCACTTGCTTTTTCAAATGACGTGAGTATATTAGTTGGATTTTTATGTATAATTGCAACCTGTATGCTTAGATATAAATCGAAAAATATTTATAAAGCAACGCTTATTCTTATAATAATAGGAATTGCAACATTGCTTTCAAAAGGTTTTTATACTGGAGAAATTATTATAAGTGTTATAGCAGCATTTGTATTGTATAAAAGTAGAAAATCTTTTTATCGGAAGTCGTTTGTTGTTAACTGGAAGAATACCATAATAGATGCAGTAATTTTAGTTGCATCCCTTTTAGGATATTTCGGTGTTCTTGAACTTTATTTGATTTATACAAAAAATCATTTAGAAAGACAGTTATTTAGACAACTTGGAGTAATGGCACTTTATATGTTTATGATAGCTGTTGTAATTTATATAATTATTTATTTCTTCAACACAGAAAAGGCATTCCCAGCGAAAACATTTTATGATTATGAAGAAGATATTGATAATATAGTGAAAAAATATAGAGGAAGTTCACTTACTCACTTAGTTTATTTAAGAGATAAGTTCATATATATGAATGATGAAAAAGATGTAATGTTTCAATATCAAATATACTCAGATAAAATATTTGTATTAGGAAATCCTATTGGAAATGAAGAAAATATGTTTAATGGAATAGAAGGTTTCTATGAATTGGCTGATTTATATGGTTATACTCTAGTATTCTATCAAATAGAAGAAAGTATGATTAAGTATCTTCACTCTCATGGATATGATTTTATGAAGATTGGAGAGGAAGCATTAATTGATGTTCAAAGTTTTGAAGTTGTTGGAAATAAAATGAAGAGTCTTAAAAAATCTAGAAATAAAATGATTAATGAAGGCTATACTTTTGAAATGATTTATCCACCGTTTTCAAAAGAAATGATGGATAAACTTAAAGTAGTTTCAGATGATTGGCTTGATGGAAGAACTGAAAAAGGTTATTCTGTTGGATTTTTTGATGAATATTATTTATCAAAAGAAGGTATAGGAATAGTTAAAGATGCAGAAGGGGAGATACAAGGTTTCGCTAATATTATGGATATGTATGATAATGGTGAAAGTTTTTCTGTTGATTTAATGAGATTTACTAAAGATGCAGCTAGAGGTGTGATGGACTTTATGTTTATAAACCTTATTGAGGTAGGAAAAGAAAGAGGATATCAAAGATTTAATATGGGTATGGCACCTCTTGCTAATGTTGGAACTTCTAGATATGCCTTTTTCAGTGAAAAAATATCTTTACTTGTATATGAGTATGGTCAAGCTTTTTATTCATTTAAAGGACTTAGAAAGTTTAAAAATAAATATACTAACAATTGGGAACCTAGGTATATAGGATATAGAAGAAAGACTTCTATTATATTTGTAATGATACAAGCAGCTCTTTTAACAAGAAGTGCTTATGGTGAAAGAAAATCTTTACTTGCTAAGGTGAAAGATGCTTATTTTAATAATTAAGAAATTCTTACACTAGTAAAATAGAATAATATGTTATAAAATTATTCTGAAGATAAACTGAGGTACAATTCAGGTGGAATTTTCATTCTAGCAGAATGTTAGTCGTAGTTATCTAGGAGCGTTTGTTTTTTATCTCTTACTTATAGAAAAAGTGAGTTTAGAAACACTAGCTAACAAATGTTTAGAAAAGGATATATACTAATCTAAATTATAAGATTAATATAGTTGAAAGGATGGGGCTATATGGAATTACTAAAAACAATGATAAAAGAAAAAGGAAGAATAGAAGATAATATTTTAAGAGTTGATTGTTTTTTAAATCACCAAATGGATGTTAAGCTGATTGAGGAAATCGCTAAAGAATTCAAAAAAAGATTTGAAGGTGTTAAAATAGATAAAATTCTTACAGTAGAATCAACAGGAATTGCAATAGCTGCATTTGTGGCTAAGGAATTTGGTTATTTACCAATGGTATTTGGAAAAAAAGTAGATAGAGTTCCAAGGTATCAAGAAAAAGATGTATATACATCAGAAATTTATTCATTTACAAAACAAACAGCTTATAATGTAGTTGTAGATAAAAAGTTTATAAATGAAGGAGAAAAAATTCTTATAATAGATGATTTTCTTGCTAATGCTTGTGGAATTTTTGGACTTTTAGATGTAGTAAAAAAAGGCGGAGCAGAAGTTGTTGGAGCTGGAATTGTTATAGAAAAAGGTTTCCAAGATGGTAGAAAACATCTAGAAAATAAAGGTGTAAGAGTTGAATCACTTGTAATTTTAGATGAAATTAAAGATGGTGAAGTTAAATTCAGATAAAATATAATTAAAGTGTATTTCGATTAAATAATATATTTTAATTAGTTTAAGACGCTATTAAAGTTTTAGAAACTTTGGTAGCGTCTTTTTATTTAAATAATATGTTAATAATTGTAGATTAAAGTGACAAATGTATACTTATTATATATATTTATAGTAAGAAATAATATGTAATATACTAAAAAGTAAAAAAACATAGTTATTAAGTTAGACTTAAGGTGGTAGCAATGTTATGAAAAATTTAAATAGATATGAGTTACATCAATTTAATGAAATAGAAAAATGGATTCATGAAGATATAGATTTATATGATAAAACTATGGCTGTTGTAACAAAACCTTTTGGAAAAGTTGTAGAAAAGGTTGCTACAGAAAAGATTGTAAGAGGTTTATTAAAATTTACTTGGAATATAGCAGATAGTACGCTCGACTATAAAAGAATTAAAAAAAGTGTAGGTATTAGTGATATTACTATGCTTAGGGACATGGAACTAGAAACATGTGATAAATTAGCTAGAGATGTTAAAAAAAGTGCTATTAGTATAGGTACTATACAAGGAATAACTGTAGGGAGTATAGGGATAGTAGGATTAGCTGTGGATATTCCATTTATACTATCAATAGCTCTTAGAACAATTATGAAAATAGGAGCATGTTATGGTTATGAACTTAATAGCATATATGAAAAAGAATTTGCATTAGCAGTTTTAGGTGCAGGGTCTGTTAGAAAGAGAAAGCAAAAAGAGGAGGCTGTGAATTTAGTTTACAAAATAGAAGAGTTTATAGAGGAAGATTCTATGAAAATTTTAGCTGGAAAAATGGTCAATAAAACTGTTTCTAAGGAACTAAGCATTATGAGTGTCCATGCTATAGAACACGAGCTTGAAATAGAAATTTCTAGAGAAATTCAAATGTTATTATTTGAAGATAGAGTTGTAGGATGGTTACCTATAGTTGGCGGAACAATAGGTGCAGCTATAAATGCTAGATATATAAATCATGTTGCAAATGCAGCAATGAGACTGTATCAACATAGATGGCTTATAGATAATGAAAAAATTTCGACTAATACAAGAATAAATCTATATTCATTTGATGAAAAAAAGGTGAATTAAATCAATAAAAAATGGAGTGCTCTAATTTTTAGAGTACTCCTATTTGATATTAGATAAGTTAAAGAAATATTAGTCTTCTTGTTTAGTTTTAGCAATGACAATTTCTCTTATACATACATCTTGTGGTTGATTATAGGCAAAAGAAACACAATTTGCTATCTTTGCTGGTTCAAGACCAGCTTCAATAGTCTTTTTCCAATCATTATAGTTTGATTTTATATTTTCATCTGTTGTATGTGATAAAAGAGGTGTTTCTACAACACCTGGAGCTATAGTTATAACTCGGACATTGCTACTTGCCACTTCTTTTCTAATATTTTCGCTTATAGCATGAACAGCAAATTTTGTTCCACAGTATACAGAATGATTATCAAAAGTTTTTCTTCCTGCTATAGAACTTATGTTTATTATAGTCCCTTCGTTTCTTTTTTTCATATCAGCAAGAACTATGTTTGTTCCTGTTAAAATCCCTTTTATATTTACATCTATCATTTTTGACCATTCATCATAATCTTGAATACTAGGATCGCCAAGTAGCATTATTCCTACACAATTTACAAGACAGTCAACTTTGCCGTAGTTCTCTTCAGCTTCCTTTATAGCTTTTTCCATAGCAGTTAAATCTGTAACATCAACAGATTTGCACAATGAATTTTGTAAATTTAAGTTTTCCATTTCATTAAGTCTTCTAGATAAAAGTAAAACAGGATGTCCTTGCATAGAAAATGATTTTGCAATTTCAGCACCAATACCAGAACTTGCACCTGTTACTACTATTAATTTTTTCATTTAATCACCAATCCTTTAAAGTAGAATATAAGTTAATCTATGCTATAATTATAAGGTTAGAAGAATAATAATGTAAGAACGCACAATTTTGTTACCTAGTTACCTTTAGGTAACTTTAGGATGTTAATAGATAGCAATTTATTAAGGAGAATTTATGAAAAAAAAAGTTACATGTGAAATAGAGATAACTTTAAGTGTTATAAATGGAAAGTGGAAACCTCTTATTTTATATTATTTAATAGAAGAAGGAACAAAGAGGTTTTCAGAAATTAAAAATTATATACATGGAATATCACACAAAACATTAACAGCACAACTTAGACAATTAGAAGGAGATGAACTTATAAATAGAGAAGTCTATAATACTATTCCACCACAGGTGGAGTATACAGTTTCAAAAAAAGGACAAAGTTTATATCCAATTCTTGAAGCAATGTGTGATTGGGGATACAAAAATTTAAATGATAAATTTGAACTTATTAATCCACAATGCACAGACTAATAAATTTGTCGAAGAAATATTTTAAAGCTTATTTAATATGAGTGATCAAAAAGATTAAGAAAGCTATAAATTTGAGAATATTAGTGTATAAAATTATAATTAAAAATGACTTCACAAAAGATACAATTTAGTATATAATAAGAGTCTGTAATACTAAAAAAACAAAGAGTTTTCAATTGACTTAAGCAGTTCTAATCTTCTTATCAACAAACAAACAGGCGCTATTCGTCTGAACTTGACTTAAGTCTTGTTTTTTTGTATAATACTATTATAAAACTAAATATAGCTAATAGATTGCAAAAAATCTATTTGCCAACGTGGGGATGTTTTGGCTTCGACGGGGGTAAGATGGGTTTGATAAGCGAGTAGAGTGAAGCATGTAAACTCTTAAATCGAGTATGCACTAAATATAAACGCAGAAGATAATTTCGCGTTAGCAGCTTAATATAGCCGCTCATCAGTCCTGATTCCTACGTTCAGGGTAGCTGGTGTCATTAAAGTAGGGAACCGAGTCTAACAAAGCTTTGAGTTAGGAACGGAATTTATGAAGCTACCATAGGAATGATTTTGTTACTGGAAGCATTCTGAGGGAAACGGAAAACAGATAACTACACTCGTAGAAAGTCTTACTGGTCTGCTTTCGGACACGGGTTCGATACCCGTCATCTCCACCACATATGTAAATTGATACAATGGCAAGAACTTAGTAAATAAGTGCTTGTCATTGTTTTTTTATTGTTTGAAAATATAGTTTGAGAAAAATTACATAAAAATAAAGTCTAAAAATAGGAGTTGTATCTACCTTACCTAAAATTTGGTATAGGTGGGTGCGATTTTTATTAGAGTATAGAAAAAGTAATGTTTTACGATAATTAATTATGTAAAATAATTTTATTTAGAGGAAATGCAGAAATGTATTTCTTTTTCTTTTATAAAGGAATTACTATAGAATATGTAGAACTATATATTTGAGTAGATTTTGATTGAAGAGGTAAGATAAATTTAGCGATATTAAATATTTAATATCGCTAATTGTATTTTGATATGTTATATTTTAGATGCTTTTTTTATTAAAAATATACTATAGCCTAATGAGATAATAATTAGAACTATTGAAATAGGAATATTATAAGTTTCTACCATTGCTTTATTTGCAAATACACTTAATGCGTTTAAGGAACTATGCATTATTATACAAGGCCATAATGTTTTTCCGTGATAAAAGAGTATTACTAATAAAAAACCAATCGCGACAGCATAAGATATTTGGCAAAGATTAGAGATTAAATCAGTGCCACTTGAATTAAATAAATTAACAATATGTCCAATCCCAAAGGTAAGACTTGAAACTATAATTGCAGTTTTGATGTTCTCTTTACACATACTTTTAAATAAAAATCCTCTAAATATAATTTCTTCTAAGAACCCTACAAAAAACATAGAGAGTATATAAAGTAGTGTTACTAATATGGAGAAATTCATTCTTACACCAAACCACAGATTTACAGATACTAAAATGATAAGAGGAAAATAGTATAAAACACTTTTTAATGATAATTTTGATTTACATAATCCGTAATACTCAAATAAATTATTTTTTTTAATAAATAGAAAAATTATTATAAAAAGAATTATATTAAATAGTAGAGTAACAGATTTTTCAAATCCTAGATTTTTAGATAAGTTATCTGCTAGACTTGCGCCTATAACATAAATAATTATAAAAACTACCGCAAACCAATTTTCATTTTTTTTATATAAAGAATACATATTAAGATATCCTCCATTTTATATAATTTACAGTATATTATATGGAGGATTATTTTGTTAATGTTTTTTTATGGGGATTTTTATAAATAATAGTGTGTATGAGCTAGAGAAAATCAATGTTATTTATAATTTGTACATGAAAATGAAAAAAATTAAAGTATTGAAATAATTTTTAGGGGAAAAATATCTATAAATTAATAAAATATATAGATAGATATAAACTATTGTGTTAATATAGATGATATATATTTTTTTAGGGAGGAACACAAAATGGGATTATTTACAAAAGATGAGGATATAGTATGTGTGCATAAACATGTAAGTAGGGAAACAATAGTTGAGGCAATAAAGAATGGTGCTGATACTTATGAAAAAGTTAAAGAGGCAACAGGTGCTGGAACTGGAATTTGCAAAGGTCTTAGATGTAAGAAGAAAATTGAAGAGTTAATAAAAGAAAATATATAAATATGAAGAGGTTATTGTAAAGAAAATTTTTCTAAGCAATGCCTCTTATTTTATTTCTAGATGAATGAATTTAAAAATATTCATAGTTCTTTTTTTTAAGAAGTTAATAGAGTATTAAGTCTTAGCATAAAAAAAGGAATTATGAGAATTAGTATAGAAAAAGATATAAAATAAAAAGTAAAATATAAAAGGCGAGGAATGTATGAGGGGAAAATATTTTGAATTTTTAAAAATTACTAAAGAACTTAATAATAAATTGCAAATATCTCCATTGCTTTATGGGTCATTAGGACTTCAAAAAATAAGTGAATTTGAGTTTTATCCTGATGATATAGATATTTTAATACCAGAAAAGTATTTAAATGAACAATGGAATATTTTTTGTAAGATTATTGAAGAGATGGAGTATAAGTTAGTAGATTTGCATGAACATGCTTTTTTTGATGGAAATTATAAAGTTGCTTTTGCATCTATAGAAAGTTTAGAAAATTTTGCTGGTATAGCTCTTAATGATATAAAAAAAGTTCATGAAAATGATGTTTTTTATCAACTTTTAAATTTAGTTCAATATTTGAAAGTTTATGAAACCTCTCACAAAGATAGTTACAGAAAGAATAAAAATAATAATAAAGATTTATTAAAAATTGAAGTTATAAAGAAGTTATTAGAGAAAAGTTAAACTTTATTTTTTAGTTTAATATATTATTAGGTAGTAAAGAATATATTTAATGTTAAACCAATTATTTTGTAGTAAGATAATAGTAGAGCTTATTTAGTTACTTAGGAAAGGTTTGAAATAAATATGAGAAAAGAGATAGTAAAAAATGTGTTGTTTTTATCTGAAAAATCAGTAGAAGCAACTAAGGATGATTTGTTGGTTGTTAATGATTTAGAAGATACACTTAGAGCAAATTTAGATATTTGTGTTGGCCTTGCTGCTAATATGATAGGAGTTAAGAAACGTATTTTAGTTTTTTGCATAGGACCAGTTATTGTTCCTATGATTAATCCTGTTATCTTAAAAAAGGAAAAGCCATATAAAACTGAAGAAAGTTGTTTATCATTAACGGGAGTTAGAGATACTACTAGATATGAAAAAATTTTAGTAGAGTATTATGATAAAGAATTTAAAAAACATAAAGGCGAGTTTAGTGGTTTTACAGCACAAATAATTCAGCATGAAGTAGATCATTTTGAGGGAATAATAATTTAATATTATTCGTACGTTTTTGGATGATTAATGTTTTTTAGAATGTAAATATTGTTTATTTAACTATGTTTAATTGAACAATATAAAATTAAAGGGACTGTATCACAATGGAAGTAAATTCCTAAAAGTGATACAGTCCCCTTTTACGTTTTAACGTATTTTTTTCGAATTCTTGTTAAACTAAGTTTATGATACTAAAACCAAGAACTCAAGATTTAGTTTTAACATTA
>JBOGCE010000018.1:0-82403 GCA_051656585.1 Sarcina sp.
ACTTTACGATAAGACCTTAAATTTAAGGTGAAAAGAAATCTTGAAATAAGAATATTAATAATAAGATGTGGTTTATTGTTCGGTTAAAACGATATTAGTTTTTAATTAAATTCTATAACTACATCATACAAGGGGGACATTATGAAGAAAAAATTTATATTATTATCTTTGGTTCTGACATGTGTTTTAGGGAAAGGCGCAGTTGAGGCTAAAGCTCAAACAGTAGAGGTAAACAAAAATATTAATATAGAAGAATTATCTCATAAGAGTAGTAAAGGTTGGGTAGAAGTTGATAAAACATTCTACTATTATAATGAAGATGGAACTAAGAGCAAAGGTTGGATAAATGATAATGGAATATGGTATTATTTAAATGAAAATACAGGAGCAATGCAGACAGGTTGGGTATATGTAGGAGCAGATTGGTATTATTTAGCTTCAAATGGAGCAATGCAAACTGGTTGGATAAATGATAATGGAACATGGTATTTTGCAAATGAAACTGGAAGAATGCAAAAAGGATGGCAGTATGTAGGTGGAGACTGGTATTATCTTGATACTAATAGTGGATATATGCATACAGGCTGGATAAATGATAATGGAACATGGTACTTTGCGAATGAAACTGGAAGAATGCAAAAGGGATGGCAGTATGTAGGAGCAGACTGGTATTATCTTGATACTAATAGTGGATATATGCATACAGGTTGGATAAATGATAATGGAACATGGTATTTAACAAATGAAACTGGAAGAATGCAAAAGGGATGGCAGTATGTAGGAGCAGATTGGTATTATCTAAATACTAGTAGTGGATACATGCATACAGGTTGGATAACAGTCGACGGAGTTAAATATTTTATGAACTCTAAAGGGCAACTAACAGAACAGGCTAATAATAATAATAATAATCAAGGTAGTAATGAAAGTAATAATGAAAGTAAAAGACAGCAAGTAGTTAATGAATCTAAAAAACATATAGGTAAGCCTTATGTTTACGGAGCTACAGGGCCAAATTCTTTTGATTGTAGTGGACTTACTCAATATGTATATAAGCAAGTTGGACATTCAATAGATAGGACAACTACACAGCAAGTTAAAAATGGAGTTGAAGTTTCAAAAGCACAACTTTTACCAGGAGATTTAGTATTTACAGAAGGAACTAAGTCTAATCCTACACACGTTGCTTTGTATATAGGGGATAATAAAATAATACATTCTCCAAAGCCAGGGAAAACAGTAGAAGTATCTAGTTTATATAAATTTGTGACGGCTAGAAGAATAATTAAATAGAAGATTTAAGCTATCTTGAAGTTAATTTTAAGGTAGCTTTTTAATTTAGTATTCTCTAGCTGAACACTCCCATAGCTAAAGTAGTGAGCTTTACGCTCAATTATTGTAAAAAAGTATATAAAGTAACTTGCAAAATTAGAGGTTGAAAAGATGGAATAACAGTTGCTTTTTTAATATTATGTTGACCTTAAAAAAAACATATGGTAAAATATGTAAAAAGAACTTGGGTGGAGGTGTCTTTGCTTGTATATTGATTTTAAATCTATAAAAGGAACTCTTGTTGTTAGTCTAGATGGTGAATTAGACCATCATACTGCGCATGAACTTAGAATAAAAATTGATGATAGAATAGATAGATTTGATGTGAAAAATTTAATTCTAGATTTTTCAGATGTAACATTTATGGATAGTTCAGGTATTGGTGTAGTAATAGGACGATATAAAAAGTTATCTGTACGAAAAGGAACTATTAAAATAGCTAATGTCAGTAAAAATATTAAAAGAATTTTTGATTTATCAGGGATATGTAAAGTTATAAATGTTTATGAAAGTGTTGATAAGGCACTTAATAATGCATAATTTTTGGAGGAATAAAGATGAGTAATAATAGGATTAAAATAGAATTTTTAGCTATGTCTGAAAATGAAGGTTTTGCTAGAATTGCTGTAGCAGCTGCTGTAGCACAACTTGACCCTACTATAGATGAACTTGCAGATATAAAAACGGCAGTATCAGAAGCTGTTACTAATGCTATAATCCATGGATATGGAAATGATGCAAGTAAAATTATTACTATGGAAATATGTATATCAAAAATAGGGGTAGAAGTTATAGTAGCAGATAAGGGTGTTGGAATAGAAGATATAGAAGAAGCGAAGGAACCATTATTTACATCTAAACCAGAACTTGAACGTTCAGGTATGGGATTTACAGTAATGGAAACTTTTATGGATGAAATTATAGTAGAATCAGAAAAAGAAGTTGGTACTAAAATTATAATGAGGAAGAAAATTAAAAAAGTAGAATAGTAGAATAGGTGGTTTTAGTTTATGGAAATATCCAATATTAATGTGAAGCCTAACTATGAGCAAAATAGAGAACTTGTAATTAAAGCAAAAGCGGGAGATAAAGAAGCTATGAATAAACTCATAGAACTTAATACTCCACTTGTGTCATCATTAGCGAAAAAATTCTTGAATAGGGGATATGAATACGAGGATATTTTTCAGCTTGGTTCTATGGGACTTATAAAGGCTATACAGAATTTTGATACAAATTATGATGTGAAATTTTCTACTTATGCAGTACCTATGATTTTAGGGGAAATCAAAAGATTTATAAGAGATGATGGTATTATAAAAGTAAGTAGAAATGTTAAGATAACAGCTCAAAAATTATATTTTGATAAAGAAAGATTGACCAAAGATTTGGGCAGAGAACCAACTATTTCAGAACTTTCAGAATATGTTGGTATGGATAAAGAAGAGGTATTGTTTGCTCTTGAATCTGTAAATAATATGCATTACTTATATGATACTATTCATCAAAGTGATGGATCACCAATTTTATTTATAGATAAACTTAGTGAAAATCTTCAAGAAAATACTGATATGATAGAAAAAATAGCATTAAAAGAAGCGATTAGAAGTCTTGATGAAAAGGCTAGAAAAATAATTTTTTTAAGATATTTCAAGGATAAGACTCAAAGTGAAGTAGCTAATTTATTGGGGATAAGTCAGGTGCAAGTATCTAGAATAGAAAAGAAAATATTAGTTAATATAAAAGAAAAATTAACTGAGGTTTAAGAAATAACTTATGGGTATAAATTTATATTCATAAGTTATTTTTTTTTATTGGTATTTATAGATATTTTGTATAATAGCTAGATAGAAAGTAAATATTAAGTGTAGAGTTAGAATATAGCAATGAAGGTGAATAAATTGAGTAAATATAGAAAAGAAAATGAAATAAAGAAAAAATTTGAAGAACTATCGAAAAAATTAGAGCCTAAACCAAAACTTTTAAAAAATTGTTTGAATGCATTTTGGGTAGGGGGAAGTATTTGTTTATTTGCGGAAATTATAAAAAATATTTTATTGAAAATAGGTATTGAGAATAATGTAGTAGCCGTTCTAATTCCTATAATTATGGTATTTTTTGGGGCGTTTTTAACCGGAGTAGGGGTTTATGATAAAATTGCCAATATTGGAGGCGCAGGAACTTTAGTTCCTATTACAGGATTTGCAAATGCTATGGTTTCTCCAGCAATAGAATATAGAAAGGAAGGGTATATATTAGGAATTGGAACAAAAATGTTTACTATAGCAGGACCAGTCTTAGTGTATGGGATAGGAGGTTCTGTACTTTTAGGGATTATATATTATATTTTATTATATATGGGAGTTGCCAGTTAATGACTAAATGTAGAATAGGAAAACAAACAGTGTATTTAGAAAATAAACCAAGGATTATTAATACTATGAGTATAGTTGGGCCAAAAGAGGGAGAAGGCCCTTATAGAGAATATTTTGATATTATACTTGAAGATGATAAGCTTGGAAAAGATAGTTATGAAAAGGCTGAAAGTGAATTAATATATAGAACGATTAAGGAACTCATAGAAGTTTCAAGTTTAGATAGTAATGATATAGATTATTTGTTGGCTGGTGATTTATTAAATCAAACAGCTGCTTCAAATTATGCGGCTAGAAATTTGGATATACCATTTTTTGGACTTTATGGTGCTTGTTCAACTATGGCAGAATCACTATCACTTGCAGCTATGCTTGTTAATGCTAATTATGCGAAGTATATTATAGCTGCTACATCATCACATTTTTCATCAGCAGAAAGACAATTTAGGTTTCCTCTAGAATATGGAGGACAGAGAAAGCAACCATCTCAATGGACAGTTACAGGATCAGGGGCAATGTTGATTAGTAATTCAGGTAAGTTTCCTTATATTACGTATATTACAACAGGAGTGGTTAAAGATTATGGAATTAAGGATCCGGAAAATATGGGAGTAGCAATGGCTCCAGCTGCTGTTGATACCATATATAAACATTTTATAGATACAGGAAGAGAACCTAAGGATTATGATATTATTGCAACTGGTGATTTAGGGTGCATAGGAAAAGAAATGACAGAAAAATTATTATTAGAATATGGATATGACATTAGGGATGTGTATGTAGATTTAGGAGATATTATTTTTGAAAAAGAAAAACAGGGAGTTTTATCAGGCGGTAGTGGTTGTGGTTGTTCAGCAGCTATGGGCTGTTCATATCTTTATAAAAATCTTTTGAATGGAGTCTTTAAACGAGTGTTACTAGTTTCTACAGGTGCATTATTAAATCCTATTATGCTTATGCAAGGTGATAGTATACCAGGAATAGCTCATGCTGTAGCTATAGAATTTGGTATGTGAACTGAAACTAAATTGTTAAGTTAAGATTATCTAGGAAGGAGTGCTTCTAATACATTTATCTGTAGAAGAATGAGTATTAGAAACACTAGCTATTAGATAAATTAATAAAAACTTTATGTATAAAATATGATAAATACAGTATTAAGTGACTTAGAGAACTTGATATTAAAAGGAGAATAAGTAAATGAATTATATTTTAGCGTTTGTTATAGGTGGATTTATATGTGTAGTTGGTCAATTAATAAAAGATTTAACAAAAATAACACCAGGAAAAATATTAGTTGTTTTTGTATTAGTAGGATTAGTGTTAGGAGCTATAGGAATATATCCTAAATTAATAGATATAGCTGGTGCAGGAGCGTCTGTTCCTCTTACTGGTTTTGGAAATTCACTTGCTAAAGGAGTAATGCAAGCTGTTAAAGAAGAGGGGGCTATAGGAATTTTTACTGGTGGAATAAGAGGAACCTCAGGAGGAATAACAGCAGCTATAGTTTTTGCATATCTTATGGCTATCATATTTAGTCCAAAAACTAAATAATTTTATACAAATTTGTTAATATTAAGACATATGTAAAAAAAAGTAATATAATCTATATGGAATACATAGTTAAAATTTGATAAAGATGGGTGGATTAAAGAGTGAAGACATTTTACAGTTCAACAGTAGATGAAGTTATAAAAGAGCTGAAAAGTGATGCTACTAAAGGATTATCATATAAGGGGTTACAAGATAATCTAGATACATATGGATTTAATAAAATAGAATTAAATATTAAAAGTAGTGCATTTAAAAATAGCTTTAAGTTTAGGGATATTTATTTACTGATAATAGTAATATTTTTAGCGATAATATTTGAAAAATATATTTATGGATTGATATCAATAGTAATAGTATTAACTATTTTAAGTTATAAATATATTTTGTTTAGAAAAAAAAGAGAGAAGACTTTACAATTAGAATCTTTAAATTATACAGATGTAAGTGTTATAAGAGCTGGAGTTAAAGATAAAGTTAAGGCTGATGTGTTAACAGTTGGAGATATAGTATTCCTTGAAAAAGGTAATATTATATCAGCTGACATTAGAATAATAGAGGAAAATAATTTGTTTGTAAATGAGAGGAATATAACATCTAGTGATATTGATGTTAGAAAATACAATACTAGAATTGATAGAGTTAAGAGTTTATCAGAAATTAATAATATGGTGTTTAGAGGAACTCGTGTAACTAAGGGCTATGGAAAGGGGATAGTAGTAGGTATAGGAAATGAAACTCAAATAGGTAAGTTGTTAGATTATCTTAAAGTTTCAGATTTAAGAAGTAAGATAATAGGAGAAACCCTTGCTTATGATTCTAGATTTATAAGCAAACTTACATTAATAGTTGCTTTTATAGCAACTGTGATATTATTTTTAGCTGATTCTAAAATAGCGGTGGATACTAGCATGAATATATGGTTTTTAGCAGCAACATTAAATGTTTCTATGAGTGAATTAGTGTATAAATTTTTAAAGAAAAAAGAGTTTCAAAATGCCGGCATAACATTTGGAGATATGAGTCAACTTGAGCGTTTTGATAATATTGATGTGTTTTTTATACCGAAAATAGGAGCAATTACGGAAGCTAAAATGAATTTAAAGGTAATGTATACCTCAGATAAATATATAGATAAAGTAGATAATATAGATATTAAAAATGTAAATATAGAAAGAATGATTAATATAGGAATATTAAATAATGATGCAAGTTTTCAAAGACAAGAAAATAAATATAAAGGTAGTCTTATAGATGGAGCTGTTCTTGAATTTTGTAATAAAAAGAATATCTTTAAACCTAGTATAATAGCAAAATATCCAAGTAAGTTTAATATTCCTTTTGAAGCTCAGAAAGGAATTAGCACGAGTGTTAATAAGGTTAAGAATGGATATAGGGCAAGTATAAAAGGGTTTGTTGATGATATTCTTGATAGATGTAAGTACATAATGATTGATGGAATGGAAAGAGAAATAACTGAACAAGACATAGAAAAAATAAGAATGATAGATTTTAATATTTCAAATAAAGCATATACAACTATAGGTTTTGCATATAGAAGTTTTAATTATGAACCTAGTGAAGATGAGAATATAGAAAGTAATTTAGTGTTTGTTGGAATTGCAGGTTTTGAAAATCCAATAAAAGAAAATGCTAACGAAATGATAGAGAAGTTGAAAAAGCAGAAAATACTTCCTATTATGATTACAGATGATAATAAAATAGTTGCAACAAGATGTGCAATAGAACTTGGAATAGCAAAAGGAATGGAAGAAGTTATATCAGGAGTAGAACTTTTATCACTAGAAAAAAATGAGTTGATAGAGGTTTTATCTAGAATAAAGGTTCTTTGTAGAATAACACCGGCTATAAAAAGTAAGATTATTTCTATATTTACAGAAGACAATTATGGTGTTGCAGCGACAGGGGAAAATCTTTCAGATATGCCTAGTGTGATTCTAGCTGACATAGGAATCACAACAGGAGAAAGACCAGCAAAGCTTTTAGAAAAATTAGGTAATATAGGGATTAAAGATGAGATACTTGATAAATTTCTAAATTTAATTGTGGAAGGGCGGAATTTATCAGAGTCATTAGGAAAAGCTTTTAAGCACTGTAAAGGAGTTTTTATATTTCAGATTTTAATATTACTTTATTGTGGACTTGCTCTAAATACTAATAGCGTATTTAAGTTAAATATTTTGATTTTGAATACATTAATACTACCAAGTATATTAATGCATTTTTTCTTTAATGAATTAGAAGAAGAAGTTAGTGTTAGTTATATTGGAATTACAGGTTTTTTAAAAGCTTTTATATATATTGGTAGTTTAATTTTCTTTAATGAATTTTTTGAAATTAAAGTTTTAAATATGATTTTTTTACATGCTTTTATGCTTATACCAGTTTTAGTAAAACAAAATATTATAGATAATAAACGAAATGTAATAATTTATATAATAAATATAGTAATGTTTTTAATTAATATTGGACTAGCTATAGTTTTGATAGGTGGGATTAGTAAATATTTTATTTATTTTATATGTGTTTTAATTATTTATATTATAAGTGAATTTTTCTTATATAAATGGCAACAATCATAATTAGGTGATTTGTTTGAAAAATATGGAAAAATTAGAGTTTAAAAATCCTATAATAGATATATTTTTAGCAATTGTTATGGGAATGTTTTTATTTGTTTATTTTTATATAAAACAAGAAGGAGTGCTTTTTATTAGCATTCCTATTCTTGTTTTTTTATTTTTAATATATAACAAGAAAATTTATATTATATTTTTTTTAGCTATGATTTTAGGATTCAGTAGCATGAATAGTTATTATAAATTTTCAATTAATAAAAGTGATAGTTTTACAGCAAGAGTAGAAAAGAAATATGAAGATTATTATTTAGTAAACTCAAATGGGAGAAAAATGAAATTATATTCTGAGGAATCCTTAGACAAATATGAAAAGATAAATTTTGATGGTAAGTTTAAGAGTGAAATTAATATAGATAGAGGAGAAGTAGGTCATTTATTTGTAAAAGAAAATTTGAAACGAAAAAAGGATTTACTGTTTAAACTAAGAGGGTTGTCTGATAAATATTATATGAGCTTAGAAGAGAAAATAGGGGCTGATAAGGCTAGTATAATAACTGCTTTAGTTTTTGGGAATAAAGATTATATTGACAAAAATGAATTAGATAGCATGAAAAACATAGGAGTTTTACATCTCATATGTATCTCGGGTTTCCATATAGTATTTATATATAATCTATTAAAACGAATTTCTAATTCAGGAATAGCATTAAGTTTAGTTTTTATATATGTTATATTAACAGGTCTTACAGGATCAGGGTTGAGAGCCTATATAATGCTTATAATTTTAGAAGGCGCTAATTTAGTAAGAAAAAATTATAAGTCAATTGTAGCTCTTGTTGTTTCAGCTATGCTACTTTTAATATTTAGACCATATTATTTGAGCGATGCTGGTTTTTATTTAAGTTATTTTGCTACATTAGGGATACTTTTATTTAATAGAACTTTTAATAAAGTATTTTACTTTTTGCCTAAGTTTTTAAATAAATCTATAAGTATGAGTTTCTCAGCACAAGTATTTATTTATCCTATAATGATTTTTTTATTTTCAGGTTTTTCTATAAATTTTATTTTAGGTAGTTTATTATTAACGCCGATAATATATTTTTTAGTACCAATTGGGATATTATCTGTGGTTTTATTTTGCATAAATATAAACATGACTATCTTAGATAATATAATGTCAATATTTACAGAAGTTTTTTGTATTATAATTAAATATCTTAAGTTTTACGCTTTTGATTTTTATCAAACTGAAATAATATATGCAGTTGTATATTTAATTATATTAGGGGTATTATGTGCAATTTATAAAGGATATTTAAGTAAAAGATATATTGTTTTAGCTGGATTTTTGGTTGTGAGTATTTTTATAAGTTTAATAAATGTTTTTCCAAAACTATATATTTATAAAAAGAATTTTAATAGTGCTATTATTTATGAACATGGAATAAATAAAATAGCGTTTACAAGTAGTGAATCTGACTTTTTTTTAAAACGTTTAAAAAGTGAATGTAGAGTTAATAGCATTATTAATAATGAAGAGGATTTAAATATAAGATTAAATAATAGCGGGAAAATAATTATAAAAGATAAAATAGAAGAATCTTTTATAATGTTAAGAGATAATAATTATGGTATAATTGACTTGCTAAATGACGATGAGAGTATAGTTTTTATTGGAAATAAAATTTATATAAATGAAAGAGGAATTTAAAAGTGATAGAGTTAGAAAAGTTTGAAGAGGAGTTAAAAGTAGGTAAACTTAAGAATGCTTACATTTTTTGTGGGTTAGATGAAATTTTGATTAAAGAAGCAATCGATAAAATAATACTAAAATCTATTGATGAAACGTTTAGAGATTTAAATGTGGTAAAATATGATGCTGTAGATTTAGATTATGATACATTTATGAATGCTTGTGAAACATTACCTTTCATGGCAGAAAAGAGAGCAGTAATAGTTGCAAGGGCTAATTTTTTAAAAGATAAATGTGATAATGAATCTAAGTCGTTTTATGAAAAAGCTAAAATGTATTTTGAAAATCCACCTGAAAGCACAGTCTTAGTTGCATATTTCTTATTAAATGATAAAAGAGATAGGGCAAATAAAGTCAAAAAATTGCAGACTTTAGAGAAAAAAGGATGCCAAATTATTTCTGTAGAAAAACCTAAGGGTGCTAAGCTATATAATAGAATAGAAGGCATATTTAAAGCTAAAGGGAAAGAGATTGGCAAAATAGAATTAAGATATTTTAGTGAAATTGTACATAGTAATTTTGATATTATCGAAAGAGAAGTAGATAAATTAGTTAATTATACACAGGGGCGAGAGATTACTAAAAAAGATATAGATATAATGAAACAATCTAATAATGAAGATGATATATTTGATTTAATAGACCTCATATCAATTAAAAAACCAAGTAAGGCAATAGATCTTATGAATGAACTTATAAATAAAGGTGAAGAACCGCTTTCGATTTTAAGATTAATACAAGGGCAGTTTCAAAAATTATATACAGTTAAAACTGCAATGAAAGCAGGTATGAGAACAGAAGAACTTGCGAGAGAGATGGGGCTTCCAGCATTTATTGTCGACAAGCTTTCTAAACAAGGTCGTGGATTTAATGATGTAGTAATTAAAAAAGCATTAGGAATGAGTTTAGAGACTGAGAAAAAATTAAAAAGTCAGTCTTATTTAAATAAACAGACAGAAATGGAACTCATGTTAATTAATATATTAGTTTAATAATTTAATAGCAAAAAAATAAGTGTCGAATTATCCTCGACACTTATTTTTTTTAAAAGAACAGAGTATTCTATCTAAAAAAGAAAGGTGTTAGATCACTAACACCATAACAATTAAGCCATAGCATGTAACTTGCTTGCTAATCTTGATTTCTTTCTAGCAGCCATGTTCTTATGTACTATACCTTTGCTTACAGACATGTCTAATGTTCTAACAGCAGCAGTATAAAGAACGTTAGCTTCTTCCATATTTTTAGCTTCAACAGCTACTTCAAATTTCTTTATAGCAGTTTTAAGAGCTGATTTAAGCATCTTATTTCTTAAAGTTTTAGTAGCAGTTATTTTTATTCTTTTCTTAGCTGATTTAATATTTGCCATTCCAGTTCACCCCCTTCAATCTTTTAACATATGTACAGTTTGGGGAAACTGCACACGAGTTCATTATTTAACAAAGGTAATTATAGCATTTAAAGAATATAAGTTCAAGTTATTTTTAAAATTAAAAGAACATAAATAGTTTAGTATTTGGACAAGATAACTATAAAGATAAAAGCTCATTAAGTATAGATATAGCTTAAATTTTAGATAAATACTTAGTCAAGCGTGTCTTTTTGTATAAATATATAATTAATACCAAATTTTATTGGGTTTGATATATGTTTAAGTAAAAGAGAAAAGAAGAAATATAATTAATGATAGGTAGGTGTCTTTATGTTTGATGTAAGAACTGACTTAGCTTTAGAAAAAAAAGAGTTATATGAAAAAAAATATAATAAAAATATAGAAGGAATACTTATAGAAGAAGAAAAAATTGAGGATATAACAATTACTACTGTAGATATTTTAGATGAAATTGGAGAGAAAAAAATGGGGAAGGAAAAAGGGCGATATGTAACTATAGACATGCCCTTATGTACATCATATGATATAGTTTTAAAAGAACAAGTTATACATTTACTAGCTGGAACACTTGAAAAAATAATAAAAGTAGATGATAAAGATCCAGTATTAGTTGTTGGTCTAGGTAATTCTGATGTGACTCCAGATGCTTTAGGACCAAAAGTTATAGATAAAATAATAATTACAAGGCATTTAGAATCAATTATACCAGAAGAAATAGAAGAAGACTTAAGATCAGTGTGTGCTTTAGCTCCTGGAGTTTTAGGAACTACTGGAATAGAAACTGGAGAGATTATAAAATCTGTTGTTGATAGAATTAAACCTAAATTAGTAGTGTGTGTAGATGCTTTATCTTCAAGAAAATTAGCAAGGTTATCTAGAAGTATACAAATCTCAGACACAGGAATTTCACCAGGAGGTGGGGTTGGTAATAAAAGGATGAATATTAATTTTGAAACATTAGGAGTTCCTGTTATAGCGGTAGGTGTGCCGACAGTTGTTGATGCTGGAACTATAGCTAATGATACAATTGATTTGGTGATAGATGAACTTATAGAAAAATCTAATAATGAAGAATTTTATACTATGCTCAAGAATATAGACAAACAAGAAAAAGCAAATATGATTAGAGAGCTTTTAAATCCATATGTTGGAGATTTAATGGTCACACCTAAAGAAATTGACGAAGTAGTTGAATGTATAGCACAAGTAGTGGCTAGTGGTATTAATATAGCATTACAACCTAATATGCATCCAGATGATATTTTAGAATTTTTAAATTAGTTGACATAATATTTTAGCCCTCTTCATATATTGAAATATGGAGGAGGGCGATATTTTGACTAAAACAAAAAATTTAGATATTAATATAATGACAAAAGCTCCTATAGGAATGATGATGTTTTTCGTTATTACAGTATTTTTTTCTTGTAGGTTTGTAAAATTAGTTTTTGAAAATGAGGATATAGGATTGCATCCATATGTCCAAATATTGAATATGGGAATGCCTATAGTAGAAACCACTACATATGATGAAAGTATATTTGAAAATTTTGAAAGTTTGAATTCAGTGTTAAGAGAAACTTTTTGGTTAAATAATGTTACAGCACAAACAATAGTAGGAACTCAGATACCTGTATTTAAAGATTATGATTTATTAGTACAAAATGAAATAAAAGAACAAGAGAGTGACTTAGATTCTTTTGTGTTAAATGAAGAACAGGTTATTAAAGAAGAAGAAAAACCAGTAAACAAAGAAGATTCTTTAAATGGAATAAGAAATCCACAAATTGTGAAGAAGTTAGATAATAGTAGACCACAAGTTTTGATTTATCACTCTCATACTGATGAAGGATTTAATGTTCCAAGAGATTTTACACCTGATAGAACAAAGAATGTTGTAGGGGTAGGAGAACTAATAACAAAAGAGTTAGAAGAATATTATGGAATTTCAGTAATTCATGATAAAACTAAACATGATGTATCTTATTTAACAGCATACAGTAGGTCAAATGAAACACTGCAAAGTTATAAAGGAAAATATAGTGATGGGTTTGATATGATAATAGATTTACACAGAGATGGAATAATACCAAAAGAAAATCCAAAGTCTAGAAATTATTATAAAGATATAGTTACTACTCAAATTAATAATGAATCTTTAGCAAAACTTATGTTTGTTCATTCAACTAATACACAATATGCTCAAACTTCAAGTAGTATAAATCAAAGGATGAAACAAAATGCAGATAAGTTATTTCCAGGGCTTGTAAGAGAAATAAAAGTATTTAATAAAAGTAGATTTAATCAGGAAGTAATGCCAAATTCTGTTTTAATAGAAGTTGGTGCAGAAGTTACACATCCAGAGGAAGCTATGAATGTAGCTAAGTACATTGCAAGACTCATAGCAGAAGAAGTTTATTATAAAGACAATTTGAAGCAAAATAATTAGTAATTTGAATAAAAATGGTTAAATTTGGACACCCTTATAGATAGTAAATCTAAGGGGTGTTTTAATTTTGAAAAAGTTTTTAACAACTATTGTAATAGGAATAACATTTATAATGGTTATATGGGGAATATTTACTATTAACTTATCAGCAACAGAAGTTTTTGCAAATAGTAAGTATGAAGTAAATAATGTTGATTATAAAAAAATAAAAGAAGATACTGGTCTTGATCTTGAAAAGCTCAGTAGAGATGATTCCTTTATGAAAACTTATAGAGAAAATAATAATTTTATTATTGTTGTAGGGAATTATAAAATAAATTTAGTAGATTCCTTTTTAGGTAGAATTTTTATTAGTTGTATGGATACCATAGATAAAGGAATAAATAATTTGAAAAATTTTATGGATGAACTGATTTATTAACTAAAATTTAATACTAACATTTATAAGATAAGTTGTGGTATAATCTAACTTGACTTATTTTGCAATGGGGGTGAATGTTGTTCTAAATTTAGGATAAAGGACAGATTGAATATGGATAAAAAGAAATTTATTAGAAACTTTTCAATTGTAGCGCATATTGACCATGGTAAATCAACACTTGCAGATAGACTCCTTGAAAAAACAGGAACTTTAACAGAGAGAGAAATGGAACAACAAGTTCTTGATACAATGGAGCTTGAAAAAGAAAGAGGAATTACTATCAAGTCTCAGGCAGCTAGACTTGTTTATAAGAGAGAAAATGGTGAAGAATATATACTAAATCTTATAGATACTCCAGGACATGTAGACTTCACTTATGAAGTTTCAAGAAGTCTTGCAGCTTGTGAAGGTGCTATACTAGTAGTTGATGCTACACAAGGAATACAAGCACAAACACTTGCTAACTGCTATCTTGCATTAGATAATGATCTTGAAATTGTACCAATAATTAATAAAATTGATTTACCAAGTGCAAGGTCAGAAGAAGTTAGACAAGAAATTGAAGATGTTATAGGTGTTGTGGCAGAAGATTGTCCGCTTATATCAGCTAAAACAGGTCTTAACATAGAAGACGTATTAGAAGAAATTGTAGAGAAAGTACCAGCTCCAGAGGGTGATGAAGACGCACCTCTTAAAGCTTTAATTTTTGATTCATATTATGACAGTTATAAAGGTGTTGTATGTTATGTCAGAATTAGAGACGGAAGAGTTAAACCAGGTACAAAGATTAGACTTATGGGTACTAAAAAAGAATATGAAGTTACAGAAGTTGGAGTGTTTACACCAGGTATGCTTCCAACAAAGGAACTTGTAGCAGGAGAAGTTGGTTATGTTACAGCATCTATAAAAAACGTTAAAGATGCTAGAGTTGGTGATACTATAACATATGCTGATAGACCAACAGCAGAAGCATTACCAGGTTATAAGCCAGCTATGCCTATGGTATTCTCAGGTATTTATCCAGTTGATGGATCTAAATATGATGAACTAAGAGAGGCTCTTGAAAAACTTCAAATCAATGATGCAGCTCTTACATTTGAACCAGAGACATCACTTGCATTAGGATTTGGATTTAGATGTGGATTCCTTGGACTTCTACATATGGAAATTATGCAGGAAAGAGTTGAAAGAGAGTTTAATCTTGATATTATTACAACTGCGCCATCAGTTATATATAAAGTTACAAAAACTAATGGAGAGCAGTTTGATTTAACAAATCCTGCTAATATGCCAGATCCATCAGAAATTAAAAGTATGGAAGAACCCATGGTTAAAGCTTCAATAATAGCACCATCTGATTATACAGGGGCTATAATGGAACTTTGTCAGCTTAAAAGAGGTAGATATATTGATATGAGATATATCGAGGAAACAAGAGTTGTTATAGAGTATGATATGCCACTTAATGAAATAGTTTATGACTTCTTTGATACTTTAAAATCAAAGACAAGAGGATATGCATCACTTGATTATGAATTAAAAGGATATGAAGAATCAGTTCTTGTTAAGTTAGACATACTACTTAATGGAGATATCGTTGATGCTCTATCAATGATAGTACCAGAATCTAGTTCATACAATAAAGGTAGAGGTATTACAGAAAAACTTAAGGAAATTATTCCAAGACAAATGTTTGAAGTGCCAATACAAGCAGCAATAGGAAACAAAATTATAGCTAGAGAAACTGTTAAAGCTATGAGAAAAGACGTTCTTGCTAAATGTTATGGTGGAGATATTTCAAGAAAGAAAAAACTTCTAAATAAACAAAAAGAAGGTAAGAAGAGAATGAGACAGGTGGGGACAGTTGAAGTACCACAAGAAGCATTCATGTCTATACTAAAAATAGATTAATATAAAAAAAGATTTGGTTAATATATTTACCAAATCTTTTTTTATAATATAAGACACTTATAAAATGATTCATGATTTTAGTATACCTTAACTTAAATTGAGAAAATTATCTTATTTTTAAACTTTTATGTGAAATAAATTTAAAAAATATAAAGTCTGTCTATAAATTTTGAGTTAGACTATATCAAAATTTATAGACAGGCTTTTGCATTAATTTATGAGTTTTGCCATAGAGTATTCATCAATGAATTTACCATTAGTATACATAGAACTTTCTAATTTACCTTCTATTTTAAAACCGGATTTAAGATACAAGTTTATTGCTGGCAGATTATTTGCAAGAACAGTAAGTTCTAATCTTAAAATATTATTAGAAGTTGCCCACTTATCAAGCTCTTTAAAAAACTTAGTACCATATCCTTTGTGAGTATAATCTTGAAGAATACCTATAACTATATAGGCTGTATGTTTACGTCTATTCACATCACCACGTTGTGCAAATAAATATCCAACAAGTTGATTTCCGTTATCTAATACTAATGTAAGTAGTTCAGAAGTTTTAGAGTTTTCTAGTTTTTTTTCTAATGCTTTAATACTTAAAGTTCTTTCATTTGGTTCGTAAAGCATATTGGCTGTGTCAGAATCAAGAGTTTTAAGAAGATTTAAAAAATTTTCAGCATCAGAAGATTTAATTTTTCTTATAACCATATTTTCATCTCCTTTTTATACTAGAATAGAATTTAAGGTGTGAGTTCTCATTAAGAGAATCTTTATTCCTAATTATAGCAAATAGATTATTATTTAACAAATATGAAATATCTATGGAAAAGAATATAAAATATATGTAAAGTAAGTTATAAATCTCTTTATAAGTAAATATATTATATAGAAAGCAATAAAGATTTATTTTTATAATGGGGTGTATTTATGAAATTAGAATTAAGAGATGCAAGTATTAAATGCAAAAAGCTTAGAAGAAATAATTTAGCAACAGGAACATTAAGAAAAAATGGGAAAATAATTCCTATATCAATTAAGGGATCAGATATAGATAAGTATTCTAAAAGAAAAGGTCTAATAGAAAACTTAAAGTTAGATTTCGATGGCAGTGAAATAGAAGTTAAAGTTATAAATGTAGAAAGAGATCTTTTGAAGCATAATATAACTAATATAGATTTTGAGATAGCTTAATTTAAGCATAAAAAGAATCTTCTTACTAGAAAATAAAGTAAGAAGATTTTTTTTGTTATAAATTTTAAAAAAATGTACAGGCTATTTATTGAAGGGTTTCTTTAAGTGACAAATATAGATACTTATTATATAGTATAGTAAAGATTAAATCACAAATATTGGAGGATAAAATGAAAAATATATCATTATATGTACATATACCTTTTTGCGACCAGAAGTGTTATTATTGTGATTTCCCTTCTTTTGCTGGAAAAGGTGAGTTAAAGGATAGATATATACAAGCAATTAATAAAGAAATTAATCAAAATTTAGATGATTATATAATAGATACTATATTTGTAGGTGGAGGAACTCCAAGTTCTCTTAGTGCAAAACAATTAGAAAATATGCTTATAGAAGTTAATAAGTTTGAATTTGCAAAAAATATGGAGTTTACAGTTGAGTGCAATCCAGGAAGTATTACTAGAGAAAAATTAGAGGTGATGAGAAAGTATGGAGTAAATAGAATTTCTATGGGACTTCAAGCTGTTCAAAATATATTACTAAAAGACATAGGTAGGCTTCATAGCTATGAGGTATTTAAAGAAAACTTTAAACTTGTTAGAGAATGTGGTTTTCAAAACATAAATGTAGATTTAATGTTTGGTTTACCAAGACAAAGAATAGAAGAGTGGCAAGAAAGTTTAGAGATGATTTGCAGTTTAAATCCTGAGCATATATCAGCTTATAGTTTGATTGTAGAAGAAGGGACTAAATTTGAAAGGTTATATGAAGAGGGTAAACTAAAATTACCTAGTGAAGATGTTGAAAGAGAAATGTATCATTTGGCTAAAGATATTTTAGAGCAAAATGGTTATAAGCAATATGAGATTTCTAATTATGCTAAAGAGGGATTTGAATGTAAACATAATATAGCTTATTGGAAAATGTATAATTGGTTAGGTGTTGGTAGTGCAGCAAGTTCATATATTGATGGAGATAGATTCACTAATTACTCTAAGATAGAAGAGTATATAGAATGTATGGAGAAAGATTTAAACATAAGAGAATTTGAAACTAAAAACGAAAAAAAAGAAAATATAGAAGAGTTTATGTTTATGGGACTTAGAATGATTGATGGAATAAGTGAGAAAGAGTTTGAGCATAGATTTTCTAAAACTGTAGATGACTACTATAAAAGTATTTTAGAAAAATTCTTAAAACAAGGATTGCTTACTAGAGAAAATGATAAGATTTATTTAACTAAAAAAGGAATAGAATATTCAAATGTAGTAATGGCAGAAATGCTTTTATAAATTAAAGAGTTGAGTTATAGTATTCATATAAGTATATTTAAAGTAGTCTAGAGGTTTTCTAGTATAGAGTATAAAACTTTATAATAAAATAGACAGATATGATGGGTGTATATGGGTTTGTTTAATGCGAGTAATTAATGAATTGAGTAGAATGTAAATATTAAATATAATAAATAGCTAAAAATAAAAGGTATAGAAAAAAGAAGTATTTGAAAGAAAAAAAGAGTTATTTTAAAAATTTGGCTTTAAACTGTTAGTTTTGAGAAAAAATTAAAATTGACGGCAATGTCAGAAAGTTATATATTATAAACATAGTCATTAGCACTCAGACATAACGAGTGCTAACAAAAGAGGTGGTAGTTATAATATGGTAGATGAAAGAAAACTAAAAATTCTTCAAGCCATTATAAGTGATTATATTGCCACAGGAGAACCTGTTGGTTCAAGGACTATCGCTAAAAAATATGACCTTGGTATAAGTCCAGCTACAATAAGAAATGAGATGGCAGATTTAGAGGATATGGGTTTGTTAGAACAGCCACATACTTCTGCTGGAAGAGTTCCTTCAAGTAAAGGATATAGATTATATGTAGATAGAATTATGCAATATGAAAGATTGAGTAGAGATGAAGAGTTGAGGATAAAAAGTCAACTTGTAGAAAGTCATAGAACAGAGATAGATTCTCTGATTCATGAAGTAAGTTCTCTGCTTTCTGAGCTAACAAATCTTACTTGTCTTGTGAACACACCATCGATTAATAAAAGTTGTATTAATTCAATACAACTGATGAAAGTAGCTAATGATACTATTCTTTGTGTTATTGTTTTAGAAGGTGGAATAATAAAAAATAAATTAGTTAGAATCAAAGATAACATACCAGATATGACAATTTTAAGTAAGATTTCAATAATACTTACACAATCGCTGAAGAATTTGTCTATTGATGAAATTAATTTAGAAGTTATTACAAATATCAAAATGTATCTAGAAAGTTATTCATATGTTTTTGAAGCAATACTTCCAGCACTTTATGAAATCCTTAAAAAGGATGTAAGTAATGATATTATAATGGAAGGTGCAACTAATATTTTTAACTATCCAGAATACAACGATATAGATAAGGCAAAGCAAATGCTTGAATTTCTCCATAATAAAGAGAATTTAAATAGTCTGATGAATTCTACTAACGGAATAACAATAAAGATAGGGGATGAAAATTTCAGCCCTGAAGCAAAGGAATGTGCAGTTATATCAGCTAATTATGCAATTGGTGGTAGAGATTTGGGAACTATAGCTCTTATAGGACCTAGAAGAATTAATTATTCTAAGGTTTTAAGCATCATGGATAAAGTTATGAAAGAATTTAATGAAGCTTTAAATGAAGATGATTAAATAGAATTTTAATAAGATTGAGGTGTCAAAAAAGCTATGGGAAAAGATAAAGATAAAAAAATTAAAGATGAAGTCTTAGAGAAAGAAGAAATGGCAGAAGAAACTACAGAGGAAATAGCAGAAGAAGAAACTGTTGCTAAAGATACTGAAGATTCAAAAGATGAACTTAAGGAATTAAGAAAAGAGTTACTTCTTTTAAAAGATCAAAATAAAAAATTAGAAAATGAAAATGATACATACAAAGACAGACTCGTTAGAGTTAGTGCTGAGTATGAAAACTACAGAAAAAGAACTGAAAAAGAAAAGGAAAGAATTTACACAGATGCTTGCGAAGCTGTCTTAGTAAAGATGCTACCGGTTCTTGATAATTTAGAAAGAGCAGTTGCTGTACAAGATACTACAGTTGAAGCTTTAAAAACTGGTGTTGATATGACAATTAAACAGTTCGTAGATGCATTAGAAAAATTAGGTGTAGAGGAAATTGAAACTTCAGAAGGTTTTGATCCTAATTTACATCAAGCAGTTATGCATATACAAGATGAAAATCTTGATGCAAATGTAGTTGCCGAAGTATTCCAAAAGGGATATAAAAAAGGCGATAAAGTAATAAGATTTACAATGGTTAAAGTAGCAAACTAACTTTGACTAAAAAATAAAGATGAAAAATTAAAATTTGGTTTTAATATAGGAGGAATTTTATAATGAGTAAAATAATAGGAATAGATTTAGGAACAACAAATTCATGTGTATCAGTTATGGAAGGTGGAGAACCAGTAGTTATCACTAATGCAGAAGGAGCAAGAACTACACCATCAGTAGTTTCATTCCAAGCTAATGGAGAGAGACTTGTAGGACAAATTGCTAAAAGACAAGCAATTACAAATCCAGATAGAACAATAATCTCAATAAAAAGACATATGGGTACAGACTATAAAGTTAATATAGATGGAAAAGACTATACACCACAAGAAATTTCAGCTATCATACTTCAAAAATTAAAAGCTGATGCTGAAGCTTATCTTGGTGAAAAAGTAACAGAAGCTGTTATAACAGTTCCAGCTTACTTCAATGATGCTGAAAGACAAGCAACAAAAGATGCTGGTAGAATAGCAGGACTTGACGTTAAAAGAATAATAAACGAACCAACAGCAGCTGCTTTATCATATGGATTAGATAAAATGGATAATGCTCATAAAATATTAGTATACGATTTAGGTGGTGGTACTTTCGACGTATCAATACTTGATCTTGGAGATGGAGTATTTGAGGTTGTATCAACAAACGGAGATGCTAGACTTGGTGGAGATGATTTCGACCAAAGAATCATAGATTATATAGCTGACGATTTTAAAGCTCAAAATGGTATAGACTTAAGACAAGATAAAATGGCACTTCAAAGATTAAAAGAAGCTGCAGAAAAAGCTAAAATTGAATTATCATCAGCTTCACAAACACTTATAAACTTACCATTTATAACAGCTGATGCAACAGGTCCAAAACACGTTGATATGACACTTACAAGAGCTAAATTTGATGATATGACTAAAGATTTAGTTGATAAAACAATAAAAATCATGCAAACAGCATTAACTAGCGGAAATGTAAGTTTAAGTGATATAGATAAAGTAATCTTAGTAGGTGGATCAACAAGAATCCCAGCAGTTCAAGAGGCTGTTAAGAAATTTACAGGAAAAGAACCTTCAAAAGGAGTTAACCCAGACGAAGTAGTTGCTATGGGAGCTGGTATCCAAGGTGGAGTATTAGGTGGAGACTCATCTGTTAAAGATATCTTATTATTAGATGTTACACCTCTTAGTCTTGGAATTGAAACTTTAGGGGGAGTTGCTACAAAACTTATAGAAAGAAATACAACAATTCCTACAAAAAGAAGCCAAGTATTCTCAACAGCTGCAGATAATCAAACATCAGTTGAAATAAACATCGTTCAAGGTGAAAGAGAAATGGCTGCTGATAATAAATCACTTGGAAGATTTACACTTGGTGGAATTGCTCCAGCTAGAAGAGGAGTACCTCAAATTGAAGTATCATTCGATATAGATGCTAACGGTATTGTTAAAGTTTCAGCTGTAGATAAAGCTACAAATAAAGAAGCTAATATCACAATAACAGCTTCAACAAATTTATCAGATGATGAAATAGATAAAGCTGTAAAAGAAGCTGAAAGATTTGCTGAAGAAGATAAAAAAAGAAAAGAAAGTATAGAAATTAAAAACCAAGCTGAGCAAACAGTTTACCAAACAGAAAGCACATTAGAAGAATTAAAAGATAAAATAGAAGCTGACGATAAAGCTAAAGTAGATGCTAAACTTGAAGCATTAAAAGCTGTAAAAGATGGAGAAGATTTAGAAGCTATTAAGAAAGCAATGGAAGAATTACAACAAGAATTCTATGCAATCTCAGCTAAATTATATCAAGAAAATCCAGAGGCAGCTCAAGGTGCAGAGCAAGCTAGTAATGAAGCTCCACATGATGACAATGTAGTTGATGCTGATTTTAAAGTTGACGAAGATAAATAATTAAAAACTATCAAAACATTTAAGGCTTTGGTATAATAAGAAAGAATTTAAAAGGGAAGGCTAAAGTGTCTTCCCTTTTTCTAAGTATGATATTTATAAAATTTAGGTGGTGTAAAAATGTCTGAAAAGAGAGATTACTATGAGGTCCTAGGATTACAAAAAGGGGCATCAGATGATGAAATAAAAAGAGCATTTAGAAAACTTGCGGTGAAATATCACCCGGATAAAAATAAAGGGAATGAAGAAGCTGAAGAAAAATTCAAAGAAATTAATGAAGCTTATCAAATATTATCAAACCCAGAAGAAAAAGCTAAATATGACCAATTTGGCCATGCAGGAATGAATGGTGGATTCGGAGGTGATGGAGCTGGCGGATTCGGTGGATTCGATATGGGTGAATTTGGAGATATGGGTGATATCTTTGAAACTTTCTTTGGTGGAGGATTTGGAGGCGGATCAGCTAGAAGAAAGAATGGACCAAGAAGAGGAGCAGATCTTGAATATAGCTTAGTTATAGATTTTGAGGAAGCTATGACTGGTGTAGAAAAAGAGTTCCATATAACTAGAACAGAAAATTGTGAAACTTGTCATGGATCAGGAGCAAAACCTGGAACTTCAAAGAAAACATGTACTAAGTGTAATGGAACAGGACAAATTAGAGTTCAAAGACAAACTCCACTTGGAACTTTTGCATCTACAAGTCAATGTGATGAATGTAATGGAAAAGGTGAAGTGGTAGATACTCCTTGTACAGAATGTAGAGGTTCAGGGCAAGTTAAAAAGAAAAGAAAAATTACTGTTAATATACCAGCTGGGGTTGATAGTGGAAATGTGTTAACTTTAAGAGGTCAAGGTGAACATGGTGCTAATGGTGGGCCAACAGGTGATTTATATGTAAGAATATCAGTAAAACCATCATCTACATTTAAAAGAGATGGTGCAAATATTTATTACACATATAAGATGTCTATGACAAGAGCTGCTTTAGGTGAAGAAATAACAGTTCCAACTATTGATGGTAATGTTAAATATACTGTACCAGCAGGTACTCAGCCAGGTACAAGATTTAGATTAAAAGGTAAGGGGGCTCCAAAAATCAACTCAACTATGAGAGGAGATCAATATGTAGATATTATTGTTGAGGTTCCTAAAAACTTAAATAAAGAACAAAAAGAAGCATTAAAAGCTTTTATGGAAACTTTAGGAGAGTCAACAGAAGAAAGTTCATCAAAGAAAAAGGGTTTAATGGATGAACTAGGTAGCATGTTTAAAAAGAAATAATATATTTAAAAACCTTAGTGACAATGCTAAGGTTTTTACTTTGCTTAAAATTTAGTTTACTTAGTTTGAAATTTTACTGTTTACGGTTATAATAGTAATATTGATTTATTTAATACTTATTATTTGAGTATTACAATATTTATTTGATAGCTAGTGTTTCTAAGAATATTTCGTCTGGAAGTAGAAGATAAAGAAACATATGCTTCAAGATAACTTTGGCTTAACATTCAGGTAGATTGAAAACTTCATCTGAATTAAGTATCAGTTTATAAATAATGAGAAAAATACAAAGTTTTATATAATTAAAAGATAGATAAAAAGGATGTGTACATATATGGAAGGAAATTGGATAGAGGTAGAAGTAATAACTACGAGTGAGGCATTAGAGCCTGTATCAGGGATTTTTTATGCGTTAGATTGTAAAGGGGTTGCTATAGAAGATCCAGAAGACGTAACAGGAAGAGAAAAAGGCCCTCTTACTTGGGATTTTGCAGATCTTAATATATTTGAGCACAATGGAGAATGTGCAGTTGTGAAAGGATATTTTGCAGAAACTGACAATATAGATGGAATTTTAAGTTTTGTAAAAGAAAAAGTTGAAGAAATAAGAACTTGGGGAATTGATGTTGGACGTGGGGAAGTTCTAACAAAGGCCATGAAAGAAGAAGATTGGGCAAATAACTGGAAGCAATATTATAAACCTACACATATAGGAGAAAATATAGTTATTAAACCAACATGGGAAGCTTATGATATTAAAGATAATGAAATAGTTATAGAACTTGATCCTGGAATGGCTTTTGGAACAGGGACACATGAAACAACTAGATTATGTGCGCTTGCGTTAGAAAAATATGTAAAAGAAGATTCTGTAGTATTTGATATTGGAACTGGTTCAGGAATACTTGCTTTAATAGCTTCAAAACTTAATGCAAAATATGCTTTAGGAGTTGATTTAGATCCTGTTGCAGTTGAATCAGCAAAAGAAAATGTAGCTCTTAATGATGTTTCTAATATAGAAATAGTATATGGAGATTTAGTAGAAGTTGTTGAAGGGAAAGCTGATATTGTGGTAGCTAATATTCTTGCAGAAATAGTATGTATACTTACTGATGATGTAAAAAAAGTGCTAAAACAAGATGGTCTATTTATATCATCAGGAATTATACATGAAAGAAAACAAATGGTTCTTGATAAGCTAGAAGAACAAGGATTTGAAGTTATAGAGGCTACAGATGAAGGAGAATGGAACTGTATAGTTGCTAAATTAAAATAATTTTTAGGAGTGTGTAAAGATGCATAAGTTTTTTACTCCAGCAGAACTTTTTACTGATACACATGCATTCATACAAGGTGATGATGTAAAGCATATATATAAGGTTTTAAGAGTAACTAAGGGAGAAAAAGTTGCTATAAATAATTTGTGTGGAGAAGAGTTTATTGGGGAGATTGAAGAGGTTAATAAGCAAGAGGTTATTGTCAGAATATTAGAAAAACTTGAAATAAATAATGAGAGTAATTTAGAAATATATTTATTTCAAGGAATGCCAAAAGCAGCAAAAATGGATTTAATAGTTCAAAAGGGTGTAGAACTTGGAATGAGAGGTTTTGTACCTGTTATAACTGATAGGGTTGATATTAAACTAAAAGGGGAATTTAAAAAGCTTGATAGACTTAATAAAATTGCGTTAGAAGCATCAAAGCAAAGTAAAAGAAGTCATATAGCAAATGTTGAAGAACCAATAGAATTTGAAGAAGCACTAAAAGAAATGAAGGAAATGGATTTAATTGTTGTACCTTACGAAAATGCCACTGGATATGGAATTAAAACTATGGCAAAAGAAATAGGAAAAAAGAATATTATAAAAATTGCTATAATGATAGGACCAGAGGGTGGATTTGGAGAAGAAGAAATACAAAAATTAAAAGATATAAATGCTCATATAGTAACATTAGGCCCAAGGATATTAAGAACTGAAACAGCAGGTTTTACTTGTGCAAGTTTACTTCAGTATGAGTTTGGAGATTTAGGAGGAATTGAATAATGAAAGTAGCTTTTTCTACTTTAGGATGTAGAGTTAATAAATATGAGTCAGATGCTATGACAGAGAAATTTGTAATTGAAGGGTATGAGGTAGTAGACTATTCTGATTTTGCAGATGTATATGTTATAAATACTTGCTCAGTTACTAATATGGGAGATAAAAAGTCAAGACAATTAATTAGTAAGGCGAGAAGACAAAATGCAAACGCTATAATAGCGGCGGTAGGCTGTTATTCGCAAATAGCACCAACAGAAGTTGCTGGAATAGAAGGTGTTGATGTAGTTTTAGGGACAAGAAATAAAGGCGATATAATATATTATGTTAATAAGGCTAAGGATGAAGGAAAACAACAAGTAAAAGTTGGAGCAGTCTTAAAAAATAAAGTTTTTGAAGAATTTAATATCAAAGAGTATCAAGGTAAAATAAGAGCATTTTTAAAGATTCAAGATGGTTGTAATAGATTTTGTACTTATTGCATAATTCCTTATACAAGAGGATCACTTGCGTCAAAAGATCCAAGAAGAGTTATACAAGAGGTAACAAAACTTGCTGAAGATGGATTTAAGGAAGTTGTTATATCAGGAATACATACAGCATCATATGGTCATGATTTAGATAAATCAGTAAGTCTTGTAGATATACTTGAACAAATTGAAGAGATAGATGGAATGGAAAGAGTTAGAATCGGTTCAATAGAGCCTGGTTTCTGCACACCGGAAAATATAGAAAGAATGATTAAGCTTAAAAAACTTTGCCCTAATTTCCATTTATCATTACAGAGTGGATGTACAGAAACGCTTAAAAGAATGAATAGAAGATATACAGCTGACGAGTATGAAGCAACTGTAAATTTATTGAGAGAAAAGTTCCCAAATGTTTCTATTACTACAGATGTAATAGTAGGTTTCCCAGGGGAAACAAATGAGGAGTTTGAACAAACATATGAGTTTTTAAAGAGAATAAAACTTGCTAAAATGCATATATTCAAATATAGTCCAAGAAAAGGGACTAAAGCTGCTACAATGGAAAATCAAATTGATGGTAATGTTAAAGAAGAGAGAAGCAAAAGACTTATAGAGCTTAATGAGAAAAATGAAGCAGATTACGCTAAAGAAAATATTGGCAATGAATTAGATGTTTTATTCGAAACTAAGAATGATGGAAATGTATTTACAGGATATGCACAAAATTATCTTAAAGTAGAAGCACGAGCTTATGATAATGTTATAAATAAAATTAAACGAGTTAAAATAATTGCATCAGAAGATGAAGTTGCTATTGGTGAAATTATAGAATAGATATAAATACAGGCTTGATTTTAGTTTAAAGTGAAGCCTGTATTTTTTTATATTTGTTTATCTGATGCTTAGATGTTTAAATCTATTTTTTATAAGTAGGAGAGATAGAAATATAAGTTCATGGATTAGTATTCAGATGGAAGAAAAACTTCACCTAAATTGAATCTAAGCTTATAAAAATATATTTATAAGAAAATATTATATATTAGCTGAACATATCAATTTATTTGATATATAGATAGTTTTGTCAAAAATAAATGAAATTAGTTTAATAAAAAAGTATATTATTAGTTAAAATAATTATGAAAAAGTGTTATACTATGATTATAGATTTAGGTAGGAGGTGAAAAAAATGTCAGATTGTATTTTCTGTAAAATAGCAAATGGAGATATTCCAAGCAAAAAAATATATGAAGATGATAAAGTTTTAGCATTTTATGATATACAGCCAGAAGCGCCCATTCACTTCTTAGTAATACCTAAAGTGCATATAAAAAATGTCAATGAAGTCACGGAAGAAAACTCTAGTATAGTAGCACATATTTTTGTTGTGATTAATAAACTAGTAGAAGAGCTAAATGTAGCACAAAGTGGTTATAGAATTATAACTAATTGTGGTAAAGATGCAGGTCAAACAGTTGATCATATGCATTTTCATGTTATGGCAGGTAGAGAAATGACTTGGCCAGCAGGTTAAACTTAAGTTCAATGTGTAGAAAATTTTGTTGACACTTAGAAAAAGAGTATAGTATAATATAGCGTGTGTTATTTAGCCCACAGCTGTGAATTAATTTATAATTTACGCTAGCGGAGGGAGGGAAAAAGAATGTCAGAAATCAGAGTTAAAGAGAACGAATCATTAGAGCAAGCACTTAGAAGATTTAAAAGACAATGTGCTAGAGCTGGAGTTCTTTCAGAAGTAAGAAAAAGAGAACACTATGAAAAGCCAAGTGTTAAGAGAAAGAAAAAATCAGAAGCTGCAAGAAAGAGAAAATTCAAGTAGTTTTAAAATTTAATTAATATAGAATTTTTTTGAAAGAGGGTATATATATGCCAACTATTAAAGAAAGGCTTCAAGATGATTGGAAGACTGCGTTAAAAACAAGAGATAAGTTTAAGTCTAGTGTTTTAAGCACTGCCAAATCAGCAATACTTCATGTTGAAAAAACTGAAGGTATTACGCTTGAGGATGAAAAAGTTATAGAAATCTTAGCAAAAGAGATTAAGCAAAGACGAGAAGCTATGCTTGATTTTGAAAAGGGAAATAGACAAGATTTAGTTGATCAAAGTAAAGCAGAGATCGAGATTTTGTTAAACTACCTTCCTCAGCAGTTAAGTGAAGAAGAAATAAGAAGCATAATTAAGGAATCAGCAAATGAAGTTGGTGCAAGTAACATCAAAGATATGGGAAAATTAATGGCTAAGTTAAGACCTTTAACTGTTGGTAAAGCAGATGGAAAAGTCGTTAGTCAATTAGTAAAAGAATATTTAAGTAAGTAGAGAATTCGCTGCAAAGCGGATTCTTTTTTTTATGCCCTATTTTATCTGATAACTGTTATTTTTAATACAAACTTTTAATAATTTAATCTTCTATAAGAAAAGAATAAGCTAAGTGAATTATTAGAATAGTTGTTTTTTTTAATGAATAGGTTGTTGATGTACTAATTTATAAAATATATTCATAGATTATTATGGTATTACTTTATGAGAGGTATAGAAGATGAATATAAAAAATAATGATTTAGTATCATCTATAAATAATATAATTAAAGGATTTCCTAAAATAGAAATAAAGGGTAAAACAGAAATTCTTATAGAAAATCATAATGGGATTTTAATGTTAGATAGTGACATTGTTAGACTTAAAACTAAACTAGGAATTTTAAATATATATGGAGAAAATTTTAGTTTGCTATTTATGAGTGGAAATACTTTAGTTATTGGTGGAGAGTTTAGATCGTTGGAATATGAAGGGGGATACATTAAGTGAAGGAATTTTTATTGAAAGATAGTATTATTAGTATCGAGGTTAAATTGTTTAAAAAAGAGGGGTTTTTAAATTTATTAGCCAATAATAGGATTTTTGTTAAAAATGTAAAAAATATTGATGCTGTTACTTTAAGGTGTGATATAAGATATTCAGATTATAGAGAGCTTAAGAGACTTGTTAAAAGGTTAAAAGGGAAGGTTAAAATAGTTTCTAGAGGGAAAGTATTATTATTCTTTTTAAACGTTAAGGGACAGGCATCTTTTTTATTTGGGAGTATAGCTTTAATTGTTATTTTTTTTATTATGTCAAAGTTTGTTTGGAGAATAGAGATAGAAGGAAAAACTTATTTGCCACCGTATGAAATAAGATTAGCATTAAAGGAATTAGGCGTGGAACCAGGGGTTAAAAAAAGTGAAATTAATGTATATGACCTTGAGAAAAAAATTGAAAATGCTATAGATGAGATAATGTGGATTAACATAAGAATAGAAGGTGGTACTATGAATGTAAAATATGAGGAAAAGAAGGCCACTTTAATACAAGAGGATAATAATATAGCAGGGAAAGATAAAATTGCTAGTATGGATGGGGAAATAAAGAGAATATATACATCATCAGGTACAGCTAAAGTTAAGGTGGGAGACATAGTTAAAAAGGGTGATACACTTATAGTTGGAGAGCAAATTATAAAAGATCCATTAATTGATGGAGAAAGTATTAAAAAGAGTGTTAAATCAGATGGAGTAATAATTGCGAATACATTTTATGAGAAAATAGTAGAAGTACAAACAAATGGTAATATAGAGGAACGTACGGGAAATACTCAAAAAGATATAGTGTTAAATTTACTAGGGAAGAAAATTTATTTAAAAAAGGCTAATAAAGACTTTGTAAGTTATGATAAAATAGAAAAGAACGGAAGATTTATAAATAAAAATATATATTATGAAAAGGTTGAAAAAGAGATTGGGGAGAGCAAAGAGGAAATTGTTAAACAAACTACTCAAAAGCTTAGAAAATCAGTTGAAAATGAAATTAGTAAGCAAGCAATAATTGTTGATGAGATAATAGAGCTTGAAGAACTTGGAAATGGGATGACAAAAATAAAAGTTTTGTTTGTGGTAGAGCAAGATATTGTCTCTTTAAATTAGGAATATATTTTATGTAGTTTAAATTAATAATATTTAGCAACTTTTTTATTGATGTTTATTTTTTTAAATATTTCTATTACTTAAAAATATGTAGCTTAATAAATATTAAAGGAAATATTTGGTTGAAATTATCGGGAAAGGAATGTATACTTTAAATTCAAAGAAGGTGATGAAGTTGTGAAAAAATATTTATCGAAGGCTAAGGGGTTATTGAGTGATACTAAAAAGTTAGTATTATTTATAGGCACGTTTTTAGTGATATTTTTAATTTTAATGACGGTTCTAGTCAGTAAAAAATATAATTTAAAAGTTAATGATATAGCTAAAACAAACATAAAGGCTACTAGAGAAATTGTTGATCAAAGTGCAACTGAAGCTCTTAAAAAGTCGGTCGTAGATAAAGTTGATAGGCAATATACTTTAAAAACCGAAGTGCAAAAGAATGCAGAAGATACTGTTAATAGTTTTTTTGCAGAGCTTATTAAACTTGTAGGATCAACTGATAGCACTCAAGATAAAATGCAAGCTATGCAAAGCTATACAAATCTTAAACTCACAACTCAAGATTATGAAACGTTATTTGCATTGAATAAAGATGAGTTAATAAGTCTTCAAAAACTTACTATAAATAGTTTGTCAGCAGCATATTCTAATCCTATTGGTGATGGAAGTGCTACAAGTCAAAATAGTACTGATTTGCAGTCATATACAGTAAAAGATGCTAGAACAAGGGCAGCGGAAGTGTTAACATCAAATAATAATATAAATAATGCTTTAGAAGGAATTGTTTATAAAATAGATATTGCACTTATACAACCAAACTTTTTCTATGATGAGGCAAAAACACAGGAAGAAATAGAAGCTGCATTGAAAGATGTTGCACCTATAGTAATTAAGAAGGGGCAGATAATAGTTAGTGACGGAGAGCCAGTTACAGCTAATCAACTTCAATTATTAGGTGAACTTGGTTTATTAAATAGTTCGAAAACTAATATGTATATTTATTTTGCCTTAGGAGGATTAATAGGTATTGTACTTCTTATGCAATATTTATATTTATTTAGATATTATAAGAAAAAGATTTTTGATGATTTTTCTAAGTTATTATTAATAAGTATAATAAATGTTATGGCTATTTTATTAGCTAGAATTACGACTATTTTTTCACCGTTTTTAATACCATTAGCATGTGCACCAATTCTTCTAACTTTATTGACAAATTATAAAATATCTTTAATAGTTAGTGGACTTAACATAGTTTTGATAGCAGGTGCTACTAATTTTAATCCTATAGTCACTATTATAGCAGTTATTAGTACTCTTTTAGGATCTGTTATTTTAAGAAAAATGCAGCAAAGGAATGATATTTTAATTGCTGCACTTGTGATTTCAATTATAGCGGGTGCGAGCACTTTAGCTATAGGAGCACTTACAACAAATAATTTTATGGATATATTAGTTAATGCTGGTTATGTTGTTTTAGGTGGAATATTGTCGGGGGTTTTAGCTGTTGGAATTTTACCATTTTTTGAAGCAACATTTGATATAGTAACAACGGTTAAATTACTAGAATTATCTAATCCGAATAGTCCACTTTTGAAAAAGCTATTAATGGAGGCTCCAGGAACTTATCACCATAGTGTATTAGTTGCAAATTTATCAGAATTAGCAGCTGAAGCAATAGGGGCTAACTCTCTTTTAGTTAGAATAGGAGCATATTATCATGATATAGGAAAAACTAAAAGACCATATTTCTTTAAAGAAAATCAAATTGGAATAGAAAATCCTCATGATAAAATATCTGATAAACTTAGTGCTAAAATTATAATATCACATGTGAAAGATGGTCTAGAAATGGCTAAAGAACATAATTTGCCTAAGGATTTAGAGATGTTTATAGTAACCCATCATGGCGATACTTTAGTGAAATATTTTTATTATAATACTAGAAATAATTCAGAAAATCCTGATGATGTGAAAGAGGAAGATTTTAGATACCCAGGAATTAGACCTGAAACTAAAGAACAAGGAATAGTTATGTTGTCTGACTCAATAGAGGCAGCTGTAAGGTCTATAAAAGAACATACACCAGAAAATATAGAAAAAATGGTTAATAATATAATCAAAGACAAATTAGATTCTGGGCAACTTAATAATTGTGATTTAACATTAAAAGATATAGAAATTATGAGAAAATGTTTCTTAAAAGCACTTAATGGGATATATCATCAAAGAATTGAGTATCCTAAGGATGAAAAGGAGAAATAATATTGATATATACAGATAATAGACAGGAAAAATATGAAGTGACAAAAGAGTTTGAAGAACTATTAAGAGAAACTATAGAATTAGCTTTATATGAAGAAAAAGTAAATTTACCTTGTGAAATATCATTAGTTTTTATAGATAATGATGGAATAAAAGAGATTAATGCAGAAACTAGAGGAATAGATAAGGCAACAGATGTTCTTTCTTTTCCTATGTTAGATTACGCTGAAGGTAAAGTATATAAAGACATTTATTTAGATGGAAATTTTGATTCAACTTATTTTGATGGTGATGATTTAGTGTTAGGGGATATTGTTTTATCATTAGAAAGAGCAGACGAACAAAGAGTTGATTTTAATCATTCATTTAATAGAGAGTGTTGCTATCTAGTAGTTCATTCAGTACTTCATTTATTAGGATATGATCATATGGAAGAGGATGATAAGAAAAAAATGAGAAATAGAGAGGAAGAAATTCTTTTAAAGCTTAATATGACAAGAAATGATTAAGGGAGTGAAGATGAAAAGGTGAAAAAGCTTTTAAATAGTTTTAATTTTGCTATAAATGGAATAATATACGCACTAAGAACTCAAAGAAATATGAGAATACACTTTGCAATAGCTTTAATAGTTTTACTTGCATCATTTTTATATGATATAAGTAAACTTGAATTTATAGCTTTAGCTATTAGCATAACATTAGTTGTGGTAGCAGAACTTATAAATACAGCAATTGAAAGTGTTATTGATTTAGGTACTAATCATTATCATCCATTAGCTAAAATAGCTAAAGATACTGCAGCAGGGGCAGTTTTTTTAACAGCTTTAAATGCAATATTAGTAGGATATATAGTTTTTGGTGATAAGCTTACTCAAATAACTTATGAGCTTGTATCAAAAATTAAGAATAAAGATCATTATTTGATTTTTATTGTTATAATGATAGTTGCAATTATTGTCATAATAGCAAAAGCAGTATGGGGAGAAGGTACACCACTTCAAGGAGGAATGCCATCAGGACATAGTGCTATAGCTTTTTCAATAGCTACGTGCATATCTATAATATCTAATGAGCCAATAGTATATATGCTTAGTTACTTGATGGCTTTTATAACGGCACAGAGCAGAGTAGATTCTAAAGTGCATACTGTTAAAGAAGTTGTAGTAGGAGCTATTATTGGAATTGGCGTTACAGTTATTATTTTTCAGATTTTTAACTGAGTTTGAAAAAAAATAATAGAGATTTTAAGAGTTGAAAACGAGTTAATTTATAATAATATGTGTAGAAATTAGCTTATAACTATTTGTTTATAAAATAAAAAAATAGTGCTATAATTAATATACCCTATTTAGTTAAATAGGGTATATTTTATTATATATTTTTAGGAGGCGTTATAATTTGAAAGAAAAACTTATAAAAATGGCTATTAAAGCTAGAGAAAAAGCTTATTGCCCTTATTCCAATTTTAAAGTAGGAGCGGCTGCACTATTTGATGATGGGAATATATATATAGGTTGTAATATTGAAAATGCATCTTATGGCGCGACTAATTGTGCAGAAAGAACTGCAATATTTAATGCAATTTCTAATGGAGCAAAAGAAATGGAAGCGATTGCTTTAATTGGAGATACTAAAAATTATACATATCCTTGTGGCATTTGCAGACAGGTTATGATAGAATTTGCTAAAAATGATAATATGAAAATTTATATTGTAAAAGCAGAAGACGATTATATTGAAACGACTATAGGAGAACTTGTCCCAGGGGCATTTTCTAAAAAAGATTTAGATAACTAAGGAGGATTTGAATGTTCAAATCAGGATACGTAACAATTGTAGGAAGACCTAATGTTGGTAAATCAACATTATTAAATTTATTAATGGGAGAGAAACTATCAATAGTTTCTAATAAACCACAAACAACAAGAAACAATATACAAACAATATTAACAGGTGATGATTATCAAATGGTTTTCGTTGATACACCTGGTATTCATAAGCCTAAGCATAAATTAGGTGAGTACATGGTTAACAGTGCAACTTCATCTATAAAAGAAGTGGATTTAGTACTATTTTTAACAACACCAGATGGAGAGCTTGGTAGAGGAGATAAGTTTATAATAGAACAATTAAAAGCTCAAAAAGCACCAGTAATTTTTGTTCTTAATAAAATAGATCAGGTAAAGCCAGAAAAGGTAGCTAAAACTTTAATGGAATATTCAAAGGAATTTGATTTTGCTGAAATAATTCCAATATCAGCATTTAAGGCTAAAAATACTGATAAACTTGTAGAACTTATGGTTAGTTATATGCCAGAAGGACCTAAGTATTATCCAGATGATATGATTACAGAAATTCCAGAGAAGTTTGTTGTTTCTGAAATTGTTAGAGAAAAGGCATTAAGATGTCTAAGTGAAGAAGTTCCTCATGGAATAGCTGTTGATGTTATTCAAATGAAACAAGATAAAAGTGGAAAATACAACATAGAAGTTGATCTTATTTGTGAAAAAGATTCGCATAAAGGAATTATAATAGGAAAAGATGGTCAGACACTTAAAAAAATTGGTTCTGCGGCTAGATTTGAACTAGAAAAATTCTTAAGAGAAAAAGTAAATATTAAAGTATGGGTTAAAGTTAGAAAAGAGTGGAGAGATAATAATGCTTTACTTAAAGAACTTGGCTATAAAAAATAGATAGGAGGATTTCGTTTGGGACTTTTAAAAACAAGCGGAATTGTAATTAAAGCTTTAGATTATAAAGAAAATGATAAATTAATTTGGCTATATACAGAGCAGTATGGGAAAATTTCAGCTGTTGCTAAGGGTGCTAAAAAAAGTAAAAGTGACTTTTTTTCAGTAACTTTGCCTCTATGTTTTGGAGATTATTTACTTTTTAAAGGGAAAGGTATGTGTAGGCTTTCTGAAGGAAAAATGAGAAATTCATTTCAAGGTCTTTTAAATGATTTAGAAAAATTAACATATGCTACTTACCTTTGTGAACTCATAGACATAGCAACTGAAGATGAAGAGAAAAATTTCAATTTATATAAAGACTTTGTAACAGCTATATATTTATTAGATACAGACGCTTTAGATTATGAACTTTTAACAAGAGCCTTTGAGCTTAAACTTTTAAAAGCAACAGGATATGGTTTGAATTTTGATACATGTGTTTGTTGTAAAAAGAAATTACAAACATCAGTATATATAAATTTTTCTTATTATGGAGGTGTTTGTGATACCTGTGAAAAAGAAAATGGAATATATATTAGTAAAGTAGGATTTAGTGCTTTAAGATTTTTAAATAATGCTACTCTAGATAAAGTTTATAGAGTTAATTTAGATAAAGAAACAAAAAAAGAATTAGCTAGAGTTACAGAGGAAATAATAGCTAATAATTATTCTAGAAAACCTAAAAGTTTAGAGATGTTAAAGTTTATTTGATAGTTATATATCAATAATCTTATTTTTAGCTGATAACTAGTGTTTCTAATATTTTTTCTTCTGTAAGTAGGAGATAAAGAAACACATGCTCCTAGATGACTTAGACTTAATGTGCAAATTTCATTTGAATTGAGTCTTAGTTTATGCTTTAGGTGTGATATGAGTTTGATTTATTTAGAAATAATATTTGATTTTAAAGATTTTCAAATATATATAATTAATTTAAGATTATAAGAAAAAATTTATGATATTTCTTTTAAATGAAGGAGTGAATAGAGTGGAAAATATTACTTTAGAAAAAGTTGACCAGATAATTGAAAGAACTTGTGTAACTTATAAAGAGGCAAAAGAAGCTTTAGAAATTACAGAGGGTGATGTTTTAGAAGCTATAATACACATAGAAGAGAAACAATCTGTAGACTTTAATAAGACGCTTTCAGAGGAAAATGAAGAAGATGGTATAGCATCTAAGCAGTCAGTATCTGAATTTAAGTGTTGGATTATGAGTTTGATAAACAAGGGAACTTTATCAAGAATAAAAATTAAAAAAGAAGATAATGTTTTACTTGATATTCCTGTTAATGCAGGAGTTTCAGCAGCTGCGATAGCAATATTATTACCACCTGTTTTAATAGCAGCTAGTATTGCAGTTGTAGGTGCGAAACTTACTATAGAATTAACTAGACTTGATGGTAGTACTGAAATTATAAATAAATTTATAACAGATAAGGCTATGGATATAAAAGGAAAAAGTAGAGATATAGCTGGTATAGCTACAGCGTTTGTAAAAGGAAAAACACAGGATATAAAAGAAAAACATAATAGTGATAATGTATATAATGTTATAAATACTATTAAATCTATTAAGAATACTAAAGTAAAAGATACTGATACAAGTTCTAATTTTTCTTATACAGTTAATTTTGAAGATGTTAATTAATTTATCTAATAGATAGTGTTTCTAATACGTCTTCTTCAATAAGTAAGAGAAAAGGAAACACAGAGTTCTAGATAATTTCGACTTTAAATTCAGGCAGAATGAAAACTCCACCTGAATCGAGTCTCAATTTATAATAGTTTATTTTGATTAGGAATAGTTAATTTATAGTTTTTAATTAAAAAATCATAGATTTCTATTCCTTTTAATTTTTTAGAAAGAAGGTAGTTCAAGTGAAATTAACAGATAGACAGGAAGAAATAGTTAGCTTAGTTAAAGCTGGTGCGCCTATAACATCAGAAAAGTTAGCAACAAAATTAGGAGTAACAAGAGCAGCATTAAGACCAGATTTAGCGGTTTTAACAATGCTTGGAGTTTTAAGTGCAAAACCTAAAGTTGGATATGTTTGTTCAGAAAAACCATCTAATAGTTTAGTTTTTGAAAAAATAAGTGGAATAAAGGCTAAAGATATAATGTCAAAGCCAAGCGTTATTAAAGAAGACACAATGGTTCATGATGCAATAGTTTATTTGTTTTTGAAAGATGTAGGAACTATATTTGTTGAGAATGAAGGTAGGCTTACAGGAGCTGTTTCAAGAAAAGATTTCTTGAAAGTAGCTATTGGTGGTACAGATATTTATAAAGTACCGGTTGGTGTAATAATGACTAGAATGCCTAATATAATAACAGCACATATGGATGATAGTGCTTTTGAAATAGCAGAAAAAATAATTAATCATGAAATAGATTCTATACCAGTGGTAGAAGAAGTAAATGAAGAGGGTGAAGTTTATTATAAAATCCTTGGAAAAGTTTCTAAAACTAACATAACAAAGTTACTTGTAAAGCTTGGAAAAAAAGAATAAAAAAATTTCCGTTTTTAAGAATAAGTGTTATTAGATGATTAATACAATAAAAGTATAATGAGACAATATAATAATGCAAATTCTTATAAATGGAGGAATGGTTAAATGGAGAAAAAACAATATGTATACCTTTTTAGTGAGGGTAACACAGGTATGAAGAACTTACTAGGCGGTAAGGGCGCTAATTTAGCAGAGATGGTTAATCTTGGGATACCTGTGCCTCAAGGATTTACAGTAACAACAGATGCTTGTAATAAATATTATGAAGATGGAAAGGTTATCACAGAGGAAGTGCTTTTACAAATTGATCAAAAACTTGAAGAACTTGAAAAAGTGACAGGCAAAAAATTTGGTTCAATGACAGATCCACTACTTCTTTCTGTAAGATCAGGAGCAAGAGTTTCTATGCCAGGAATGATGGATACAGTATTAAATCTTGGGTTGAATGATGAAGCTACAGAGGCTATGGCTAAGCTTACTAATAATCCAAGATTTGCATATGACTCATATAGAAGATTCATACAAATGTTTTCAGATGTTGTTATGAATGTTGAAAAAAGATTGTTTGAAGATTTAATCGATGAAATAAAAGAAGAAAAGAATGTTGAGTTTGATACAGATTTAACAGCTGATGATTTAAAAGAGTTAGTTGTTAGATATAAGGCATTATATAAAAAGGAAAAAGGTGAAGAATTCCCAAGTAATCCTAAAGTTCAGCTAATAGAGTCTGTGAAAGCTGTATTTAGATCATGGGACAATCCAAGAGCTATAGTTTACAGAAGACTTAATGATATTCCAAAAGCTTGGGGAACAGCAGTAAATGTTCAACAAATGGTTTTTGGTAATAAGGGAGAAACTTCAGGAACAGGAGTTGCTTTTTCAAGAAATCCAGCAACAGGCGATCAAGGTATTTATGGAGAGTATCTTATGAATGCTCAAGGTGAAGATGTTGTTGCAGGAATAAGAACACCTAATCCTATATCACAATTAGAAGATCAAAACAAACTTATATATGATGAATTTATGTCTATAGTAAATAAACTAGAATCACATTATAGAGATATGCAAGATATGGAGTTTACAATAGAAGAAGGAAAACTATACTTCTTACAAACTAGAAATGGTAAGAGAACAGCACAGGCAGCTCTTAAGATAGCTGTTGATTTAGTTGAAGAGAATATGCTATCAAAAGAAGAAGCTATTTTAAAAGTTGAACCTAAACAATTAGATACTCTTTTACATCCAGCATTTAGTGCTGAAAATTTAAAAGATGCCAAAGCTTTATGTAAAGGTCTACCTGCGTCTCCAGGAGCAGCTTGTGGGAAAATTGCATTTACAGCAGATGAGGCTAAAGAGAGAAAAGAAGCTGGCGAAAATGTAGTTTTAGTGAGACTTGAAACATCACCTGAAGATATAGAAGGAATGATTGCAGCTGAAGGAATTCTTACAGTAAGAGGAGGAATGACATCACACGCAGCAGTTGTTGCTAGAGGAATGGGTACATGTTGTGTTGCAGGATGTGGAGAGTTAAAAGTTAATGAGGGAGCTAAAACTGTAACAGTAAATGGAATTGTTTTAACAGATAATGATTATATTTCTATAGATGGAGCTACAGGAAATGTTTATGGTGAAAAATTAGAAACTGTTACTCCTGAAATAAGTGGATATTTTGCAACATTTATGAGTTGGGCAGATGAAATAAGAACATTAAAAGTAAGAAGTAACGCTGATACACCAAGAGATACAAGACAAGCGGTAGATTTTGGTGCAGAAGGAATTGGACTTTGTAGAACAGAGCATATGTTTTTTGCGGAAGATAGAATAGCAGCTGTTAGAGAAATGATTTTATCTAAAGATGTAGAACAAAGAAAAGTAGCACTTGCTAAGCTTTTACCTATGCAAAGAGAAGATTTTATAGGTATATATGAAGCTTTAGAAGGAAAACCAGCTACTATAAGATTTTTAGATCCACCATTACATGAGTTCTTGCCAACAGCTAATGAGGATATAGTTAATTTAGCTGCTAGCATGGATATAAGTGTAGAAGAAGTTAAAGCTACAATAGAGAGCTTACATGAGTTTAACCCAATGATGGGACACAGAGGTTGTAGATTATCAGTTTCATATCCAGAAATTGCACAAATGCAAACAAGAGCTGTAATAGAAGCAGCTATAGAGGTTAAAATGGCTAAAGAATATGATATAATACCAGAAATTATGATTCCGTTAGTAGGTGAGATAAAAGAACTTGCTTACGTGAAAGATATAGTAGTACAAACTGCTACAAAAGTTATGCAAGAAAAGGGTATAACTATTGACTATAAAGTAGGGACTATGATAGAAATACCAAGAGCTGCAATAACAGCAGATGAAATTGCTAAAGAGGCTGAGTTTTTCTCATTTGGTACAAATGATTTAACACAAATGACATTTGGTTTTTCAAGAGATGATGCAGCTAAGTTTTTAAATGATTATTATACAAATTCAATTTATGAACAAGATCCGTTTGCTAAACTTGATCAAACAGGAGTTGGATCTCTTATGAAAATTGCAGTTGAAAAAGGTAAAACTACAAGGGAAGATATTAAGCTTGGAATTTGTGGAGAGCATGGAGGAGATCCAGCATCTATAGAATTCTGTCATAATATTGGATTAAATTATGTAAGTTGCTCACCATTTAGAGTACCTGTTGCTAGACTTGCAGCAGCGCAAGCACAAGTTAAAAATAAAAAATATTAAAATTATAAAGGCTATTTTAGAATAAGGTAATTATTTTAAGATAGTCTTTTAATATTAAAAATAGAAATTTAGTTTATAAATTTTAAAAAGACTATGTATGCTAGATTTAAAACATACATAGCCTTTTTATCTATTTTTGCAATATTTTTTAAAAAGTTATATCATATTCTTTCTCAAAAAATATTTTAAATCTTTCTACCATAGCTAATTGGTTTGAGGTCTTTTGGACTGTGGTAATAAGAGCTTCACGAGAATTTTTTTTGTTGCATTTTGATATACTAGCAAAATAATCTCTAGAGATTCTCCAATATTTTTGTGGGAAAGCAAGATATACCATTAAATATTTTATATCTTCTTTATTCAATGGATTTTTTTTATCATATGCTAGAATAATATTTTTAGCGATTTCAAAATTCCAATTAGTCTCACTTCTTTTTAGCAATCTTCTGAGAAAATAAGTTAAATCTACCATAGAATAATCTAAGACACACTTATCAAAATCTATCATACTTATTTTATTTTCATGAATTAATAGATTTTTATTTACATAATCACCATGACATAAGGATTTTGAAAGTCCATTAAAGTTTATAGTGGAAGATACTTCAAGAGCAAATCTTGCAAGTTCTATATTAGTATCAAAGTGTTCTAAAAATATTTTTGAAAATTTATCCTTTTTTTTATTAGCTAAATTGTAGCATGTAAGCAATTTATTAAAATGCTTGTTAATTGATATGTATAGATTACTATATCCTTCTTTTTTTTCGCTACCTTTAATAGGAGAAAAATTTTGTGTTTTTGCATGAATCGAGCCAAGATTTTCAGCGGCTTTTAATAAATGATCAATATTATTGAAATCACATTTTTCGCCAGGAAGCCAAGGTGTTAATATGAATAAAAAATTATGTGATTTAACAAAACGATTTCCATGTTTATCTTGCAATAATAAAGGAACATTAAAGCCATATTGATGTAACCATTGCATTGAAGAATACATAAAAAGTAATCTTTGTTCATTAAAATATATTTTTTTTAAACAGTACGTAAAATTGTTTGAATGTATTTTATATACAGCTCTATGTTTATCTGTATTTTTTATTTTTATTTGTGTTATAGTTGGATTTACTATATTATATTCGGGCAATACATGGTTTTTTACAATTTTCAGAAGAGTTTTTTCATCTATTATAGTTTTTTTTTCCACACTCATATTATCCTCCTAGATAAAAATTACCTAATATATACATATTATGATTGTTAAAGTATTATACTAAAGGAATATAGATTCTTTGATATACTTAGGAAAAATGAGAAAATGAATATTATTTTATTAAAATAAAGAAATAAAAGGATTTTTTTTATATAATATAGAATATTAATATAAGGTGTGATTTATTATTGGTTTTAAATTTAAAAATTACTTCAAAAAATTTTTATTTTTTTGAGATTTAAGAAAATATATACATAGAATACTTTAATATTACAAAATATAGATACTAAGAAGTTATATATTTTGAAATTAAAATTCAAAAAAGTGATTTAAATTTTATTAATTAGACAAAAATATAGACAAAAATGAATAAATTAAAAAAAAGTTAAAATAAAAAAAGGATTTTGAAGGATAATGTCGAATTAGTAATAGTTCAGATAAAAAGTTTAAAGGTAAGGTGGGAGTTTTTTGAAAATTCCAGAAGAGATAATAGAAAGAATCAAAGATGAAAATGATATTGCTGATGTAATATCAGAATACGTTAAACTTAAAAAGTCTGGGAAAAATTTTTCAGGTTTATGTCCTTTTCATAATGAGAAGACTTCATCATTTAGTGTATCAGAAGAAAAGCAGATTTTTAAATGCTTTGGATGTGGAGAAGCTGGTAATGTTATTAGTTTTATTATGAAAATTAGGAATTTGAATTTTGTAGAAGCTGTTAAATATCTTGCAGATAGAGCAGGAATAACTATTAATTTTTCAAGTAGAGACGCTAAAGATCCTAAAGAGGAAAAAAGAAAGCTACTAAGAAAAATTAATAAACAGACGGCTAGATATTATTTTGCAAATCTTCAGAGAGATACAAATATAAAAGAGTATTTTTATAGAAGAGGATTAACTGAACAAACTTTAAGATCATTTGGCATAGGGTATGCAAAGGATGGTTGGAGAGAAACTTTAGGCTTTTTAAAAGGTTTGAAATTGGATGAACAGATAATAAAGGAAACAGGACTAATAATATTTAATGAAGAAAAAAATGTATCATATGATAGATTTAGAAACAGAGTTATATTTCCGGTGTTTGATGTTTATAATAACGTTATAGGTTTTGGTGGTAGAGTATTAGATGATTCAAAACCTAAATATTTAAATTCTCCAGAAACATTAGTTTTTGATAAAGGAACTAACTTATATGGATTGAATTTTGCAATTAAAAATAATGGTATAAAAGATAGAACTGTGATAATGGTTGAGGGATATATGGACTGCATATCTCTTCATCAACATGGAATAATGAATGCGGTAGCATCTCTTGGAACGGCCCTTACATTAAAGCAAGGAAAGCTTTTAAGAAAGTATGCTGATACTGTTATCATTTCATATGATGCTGATGTGGCAGGTCAAATGGCAACGTTAAGAGGATTAGATGTTTTAACAGAAGTAGGACTTGATGTTAAAGTGCTTACAATACCTAAGGGAAAAGATCCAGATGAATTTATAAGAGTCAACGGGAGAGAAGCATTTATAAAGTTAATTGATAAGGCTGATAAGCTATTAGAATATAAGCTATCTGTAGCAAAACAAAATCTAAATCTTAAAACACAGGAAGATCTTGTTACATATGGAGATAGAATAACCGAAATATTAGCGAAAATAAATCCTGTTGAAAAAGATATCTATATAAAAAAAATATCAGAAGAAACAGGAATTAAAGAGCAGGCTTTATATGATTTATTAAAAGTAAAAATAAATACTTTTAATAAAAATGGCGGTTTTATGAATAATAAGGAATATTATGGAACAAAATTATATATGGAGCCAGCTTATATAAAAGCTATTCGAAATTTATTCTCATTAATGTTAGTGGAAGAAAACTATGAATTTATAAAAGAAAAGTTTTCTAGTGATGATTGTATAGATGAATTATATGCAAAAATTTATATGCTAATAGAGGATACTATATTAGAAAAAGGATTTAATAACATTTATAAAAATTTAGAACTTAGATGTGAAGAAGCTGATCTTATAAAAGAAATTTTAAAGATTAAAGAAGTAAATGAAACACATACTAATACTGAATTAGAAGGATTAATTAGAGATTATATTTATAATATAAAAAATTATAAGCTTAAAAAAGAACTAGAGTTTGTTATGAAAAAAGTAAAGGATAGCGAAAAATTAGGAGATATAGAAGCGTCCTTATCATATTTAAAGCAATCTAAGGAAATACAAACTAAACTTAGGAGTTTAAAAAAGTAGATAGTTCTTAAATCGGAAGGAGGCAAACCCATGAAAGATAACGTTAAGGGTGGAAATACTAAAACAGAAATTAAAGATAAAAATGCTAGAATGGTAATTGTTAAAAAGTTAATAGATAAAGGTAAAAAAAGTGGTTCATTAACTTATAAAGAGATAATGGAAGAACTTGAAGAGGTGGAATTAACACCAGAACAAATAGAGCAAATATATGAAGTACTTGAATCTATGGGAGTTGAAGTAATCAACGAAGGTGGAGATAATAAAGAGGAAGAAGAAGAAGAGTTAGATATAGCTATTCCAGAAGGGATTGCTATAGACGATCCAGTTAGAATGTACCTTAAAGAGATAGGGAAAGTTCCTTTATTATCATCTGAAGAAGAAATAGATCTTGCACAAAAAATAGAAGAAGGTAGTGTGTATGCTAGAAAGAAACTTGCAGAAGCAAACCTTAGACTTGTTGTAAGTATTGCTAAAAGATATGTTGGAAGAGGGATGTTATTCCTAGACCTTATACAAGAAGGAAATCTTGGTCTTATAAAAGCTGTTGAAAAGTTTGATTATAGAAAAGGATACAAATTCTCAACATATGCTACATGGTGGATAAGACAGGCGATAACAAGAGCTATAGCAGACCAAGCAAGAACTATAAGAATACCTGTTCATATGGTTGAAACTATTAATAAACTTATAAGAGTGCAAAGACAATTATTACAAGAGCTTGGAAGAGATCCATTACCAGAAGAGTTATCAAAACAAATGGATATGCCAGTTGATAAGGTTAGAGAAATATTAAAAATAGCTCAAGAACCCGTATCATTAGAAACTCCTATAGGAGAGGAAGAAGATTCACATTTAGGTGATTTTATTCCAGATGATGATGCATTAGCACCAGCTGAAGCAGCAGCATTTACATTATTAAAAGAGCAACTTATCAATGTTTTAGATACTCTTACACCAAGAGAGGAAAAAGTTTTAAGATTAAGATTTGGTCTTGATGATGGTAGAGCTAGAACTCTTGAAGAAGTTGGTAAAGAATTTAATGTTACAAGAGAAAGAATTAGACAAATAGAAGCTAAAGCTTTAAGAAAACTTAGACATCCAAGTAGAAGTAAAAAACTTAAAGATTATTTAGATTAATTAATATATTAGATTAAAAAAATAATAGTCATACCTTAAAAGGTATGACTATTTCTCTAATAAAATATAAGCTTAATCTTATATGATATAATATTTTGGGGGATAAATATTTATTATGAAGAGTTTTTCCGTTAAAAAAGGTTACGCAGGAAGAGAATTAATTGTATATTTGTTATTATGTGATACAATTATGTTTATTTTATTGAATATTATTGAAGGTTATATAGAAACGCGAATAATAGGTCTTGTTATGTTTTTTTTCACTATATGGTGTTTTTATTACATAATGCTTAATTATAGTATAACTTACCAAATTAGTGACGGTAAATTTATAATTAATGCATTTGGAGGATTAAAAAAGATAAAATTAAACTTTAGTGATATTAATGGATTTGTCTTAAGAGAAGAATATATTGATGGATTTAAAATGTATGGGGTAGGAAAGAACAGATATGCATTTGGTAAAATGGTAGTAAAAGGTGTAGGCGCTACAAGAGCTTTTGTTACTAATCCTAAAAAGATAATATATTTACATACAGAAGGCGATTCATATGCTGTATCACCTAGTGATATAGATGGAATGCTAGAGGTTTTATTTAGTGAAAATATTCCAATTAAAGAGTTTGAAACAAAGATTAATATTCAAAGAGATCTTTTTAAAAATAAAAAATTTTTAAGTTTAGTTATAATAACATTTGTAATTATAAGTTTTATTATTATTGAGCCTTTTATCCTTTATTTATTTAATTGTTTACCAGGAAAAATGCCGTTAATATTTGATACAACTTTTAGTGCTGTTGTATTTGGAACTGGTAAGGAATTTGCAATAAAACAGATGGTAACAGGGATTGGGCTTATAATTATTTTTATATGTATATATTACACATCATATTTTATAGCAAAATATGATGTTAAAATAGCTATAAGATATATTTATATACCATTTATAATTAGTTTATTAATGGCGTTTATACAAATGCAAATTTTAATAAATTATTTGTAACAATAAATTTTATTTTTAATTCAAAATGAATATAAAAAATCTGAGAAGATTATTAAAAAAATACTCAAAAAAATACATTATAAATAAAAAAGGAGGGCGTTATCAAAAGGTAAGTAGAAGTTGTAAAACTAGAATTTTGATGACGGTTTGTTGTAGAATGGAGTTAAGCGTAAGATTAAAAGCAATAGCTAATCAAGTTGATAAATGTGAAAGCATTGCAGATATAGGTACAGATCATGGGTATATACCAATTTATTTGGTTCAAAACGGAATTTGTCAGAGAGCTATTGCATCTGATATCAATAAAGGACCTATAAATAAAGCTAAAATGAATGTTGGATTTGAAGGACTTAGTGAAAAAATAAAATGTTATCTTGGAGCTGGTCTTAAACCATTAAGACTTAATGAAGTTGAGGGGATAGTAATTGCTGGAATGGGAGGTAATCTTACTCGAGACATTATTTTAGATGATATTGAAAAAGCTAAGAATTATAAGTTTATGATATTACAGCCAGCTCAAAATCCAGAAGTTTTAAGAGAATTTTTATATAATTTTGAGTATGATATTTTAGACGAAGACCTTGTAAAAGAAGATGGAAAATTTTATGAATTATTTAAAGTTAAATATAATAAAAAAGCTGAGCGTTTAAGATTTGATGATGAAATATATTATGAAATAAGCCCTATTCTTTTAAGAAAGAAACATCCTATTTTAAAAGAATATATAGAATTTAAGATAGGACATAATAATAAAATTTTAGGATTTATAAAAGAAGAGACAGAAGCTGCAAATATTAAAAAATCAGAAATAATAGAAAAGATAAAAGTTTTAGAAGGTATGTTAAAGCAGTTCGACTAAAATTATATTTTTAGAAAAATTTTGATTCTAGGGCTATCAAGCAAGGAGGATTAAGTATGAAGTTAAATAGATTTATAGAAATCATGGAGAGAATAGCACCACCACATTTAAAAGAAGATTTTGATAATGTAGGTCTTATGGTTGGTGATAGAGAGGTTGAAGTTAAGAAAGTTTTATTAGCATTAGATTGTACTGATGCTGTTATTGATGAGGCTAAAGAACATGGTGTTGAACTTATATTAACTCATCATCCATTAATATTTAAAAAACCTAGTAGTATAACTACAGATACATTACAAGGGAAAAAAATAATAAAACTTATAAAGAATGATTTAAATTTATATTCAGCTCATACTAATTGGGACTCTGTTAGGGAAGGTATTAATGATACAATTGTTGATATGCTAGGATTTAAAGCAGAGGAAATTATAGATAGACATCATGCTGATAATAATGCTGGAATAGGAAGAGTAGTAACACTTGAAGAAATTTTAACTTTAGAAGAAATAATAGAGAGATGTATTAAAGCATTTGGACTTGAAGGGTTAAGATATTCAGGTGAGCTTGATAAGAAGATAGAAAAAATAGCTATAGTTAATGGTAGTGGACAAAGCTATTTTGAAGATGCTATACAAAGAGGTGCAGACCTTATTATAACAGGAGATACTACTTATCACTTTGTTTCTGATTATACAGAAATGGGGATGTCAGTATTAGACATAGGACATTTTAAATCAGAGTGGCCAGTTCTGATTGAAGTTAATAAAAAACTTCAAAAAGAGCTTAAAGAGATGGGCGAAGAATTGGAGTTTATAATTTCAGAAAAAGCACATGATCCATTTAAATTTAAAATTAATTAATTATATGATACTAAAAGACTACTATAAAATGTGAAATTACATTTTATAGTAGTCTTTATTTATATAAATAATATTTTTTATTGAATATCTTAAAAGTGATGTTATAATAGTATAAGTATTTTACTCATTAATAAAATATAAATCTAGACTTTAGTCTAGTAGAAGTTCGTAACCATCCTTCTATAAAAAACTAGGAACTGTAGCTGTGACAAGGCTCTTATTTGTTACGGCATTTTTTAGGTTAAAATACGATAAAAGACACTTTATTAAACTAACTTATTGCAGTTATTAATAAAAAACAGAATATTAAAAAAATACCTATGCTAGAAAACAGCAGACACTCTAGTATAAGCAGTTCTTCAATGGTTAATATAATAAGAAAAGGGAGTTTTATACCATGAAGAAAACAAACAGTTTCAAAATAGCTTTTATGGCTATTGGAATTGCGATAAATGTTGTTGCACCATATATAGCAATGATATTTAGAATACCTATTTATTTAGATGCAATTGGAACAAATCTTGTTGCAATGCTTATGGGACCTGTTGAAGGTATCATAGTTGGAGTTGGAGGGTCTTTATTATCAGGATTTATATTTGACCCATCATCATTTTTTTATGCTCCAGTACAAATATTCAATGCGGTAGTTATAGCTTGGCTTTATAAAAGAGGCTGGATAACAATGAAAAAGATGTTTTGGTCTATGCTAATAGTTATTATTTTTGTTAGCACATCAAGTGCCATTATTACAGTGTTAGTTTATAATGGTATTACACCATCAGGATCAACATATATATATCTGTTCTTACATGATATATTGAAAATACCAGAAGTTCCAGCAGCTGTTGTAATGCAATTTATCACAGACTACGGAAATCAGATATTCTGTACAGGTGTGTCATTAATTGTGATAGCAAGAATGACTACTTCAATGAAGAAAAAATTACAATAAAGGTTGTGACGAGTGATTTGGAAAGATATAATATTATAAATGGGAAAAATGAACGAGAGATTGTTTTATTAAAGAGTTTTCCTTGTGTATGGGGAAAATGTAGCTTTTGTGATTATATTTCTGATAATTCTACAGATGAAATATTAATAAAAGGCGTGAATAAACCTGTATTATCAAAAATAACAGGTGAAAAAGGAGTTCTAGAAGTAATTAATTCAGGTAGTGTTTTTGAAATACCTATGGAAGATCTTAAAGAAATTAAAAAAATAGTAAAAGAAAAAAACATTAAAAAGTTATATTTTGAGGCACATTGGTGTTATAGAAAAAGACTTGATGAAATAAAAAATTTCTTTAATGGTGTGGAAGTTATTTTTAAAACAGGGCTTGAAACATTTGATGATTATTTTAGAAATGATGTTTTAAATAAGAACATAAAATTTAGTAGCTTAGAAGAAGTTAAACAATATTACGATTCTATATGTTTATTAGTTGGAATAGAAGGTCAAACTAAAGAGATGATAAAGAGAGATATAGAAATTGTAGAAAATTATTTTCCAAGAGCTACAGTTAACATATGGACAGAAAACTCAACTAAATTTAAAAGAGATGAGGAACTTATAAAATGGTTTGAAAAAGAATACTCATATCTTAGAGGTGATGAAAGAATAGAAGTTTTATTTGAAAACACAGATTTTGGTGTTGGGGAATAATTAAAATTGTTAAAATACTTTTTATATAAAAGCTTTGAAAACTGCTATGACTTATGCATATGGGGATAGAGCTAAATTTATAATTGCTATTAATGGTATAAATAGTAGATTTAATTTAAAGTTATTAGATGGAACACAGTATGATAAATTAATTATTATACTGTGTTTTTCTATATAAATAATGTAAGTAAATTATCTCTTATCGAAATAAGTAAAACACTAGAAATTAGTTAAATACATAGTATATAATAAATGATTTAATAGGAGTGAATTAGATGTCAAAGGCTAAATATAATTTCTATGAATATGAAAAAAAATATAAAAAGCATAAAGGAAAACAATATGGTTCTAGAAATAAATATAGTGAGTTTGACGAAGTAAAATCTGATTTTCAAAAATTATGTTTTGATGTGAAGAAGATGTTTGCTAAAAAAATGAAACATAAACAGTATAAAAATTTATCTAGGAAAAGAAATGAAGATGTTGCAAAAAAAGCTTGTGTTGGCATTTTAGGATTTGTAATTTTGTCATTTGTTATTAGTTTACCAGTAGCAATAGTAGTCTGTTTGGTAATTGCAGGATTGTACTATTGTAAGTAGTGTAAAAAAATTACATTGCAAAGCAATAAAGTTTATGTTATGATAAATTCTGCGAGTAAGCCAGACAATCGCCGCTTAGTAATAAGGGGAGGAAAGTCCGGGCTTCACAGGGCGTGGTGCTGGTTAACGGCCAGTGGGGGTAACCCTAAGGAAAGTGCAACAGAAATAAACCGCCTAATTTAATTAGGTAAGGATGGAACGGTGCGGTAAGAGCGCACCAGTATAGTGGTGACATTATAGCTATGTAAACCCCACCTGAAGCAAGACCGATTGGAGAACATATGGAGTGACCCGTTCCGTTCTCGGGTGTGTCGCTAGAGGTTATTGGCAACAATAATCGTAGATAGATGATTGTCTAATACAGAACCCGGCTTATAGACTTAGTCGCACCATAGGAACCTAGTAGTTTACTACTAGGTTTTTTTGTTATATAGTAATATAAAAACATGTATTATATTTTTGGAATAGTTCATTTAAAGGACTAAAAAAGGGAGAGAGAAATATGGAAGTAGTTATTAAAGCATTTGACGAGTTAACAGGCAAAGAGGTTTTTGATATAGCAAGATCTAGAATGAGTGTTTTTGCATTAGAACAAGGTGTGAGAGTTGAAGATTTAGATGATAAGGATAAATTCTGTCATCATGTATATATTAAAGAAAATGAGGAAATAGCAGCTTATTGTAGAATTGTTCCTAAAGGATTAATGGAAGATGAAATAGCTCTTAGCAGGGTTATTACAACAAAAAAATATAGAGGGAAACATTATGGTGAAATACTTATGAATGCCTCTTTAGATTTTATAAAAAACGAGCTTAAGGCAGATATGATAAAAATACCATCACAGGTTAGGGCTGCTGGATTTTATGAAAAGTTTGGATTTTACACTGTTGGTGAAAGATTTATAGTTGCAGATATAGAGCATATAAGAATGATTAAAAAACTTTAATTTTAGAAAAATAACTGAGAATAATTATCTATAAGGTTAGTTGTCATTCACAAAAGAAGTATATAGGAGTATAATTATATGTAGCTAAATTAAAAATAAGAAAGAGTGATTATAGATGAAATTAAGTAGAAATGATGCTTGTTGGTGTGGAAGTGGCAAAAAATATAAAAAATGTCACTTTGAATTTGATGAAAAATTTGATGCATTAAAACGAGCTAATGAAGAGATGCCAGAGAGAGAATTATTAAAAACTAAGCAAGATATAGAAGGAATTAAAATATCAGCAGAAGTTAATAATGGTGTTTTAGATCTTATAGAAAAAGAAATAAAAGCAGGAATGAGTACAGCACAGATAGATAAATTAGTATATGATTATACAATAGCTAATGATGCTATACCAGCACCACTTAATTATATGGGCTTTCCTAAAAGCGTATGTACTTCAATTAATGAAGAAGTATGTCATGGAATACCATCAGAAGATATTATTTTAAAAGAAGGAGATATAGTTAATATTGATGTTTCTACTATAAAAAATGGTTATTATTCAGATGCATCAAGAATGTATACTATAGGAAAAGTTTCTAAAGAAGCACAGGATTTAGTTAACGCTACAAAACAGGCTTTAAAACTTGGAATAGAAGCTGTGAAACCTTGGGGACATGTTGGAGATATAGGTGAAGCTATACAGACATACGCTGAAGGATTAGGTTATTCTGTTGTTAGAGATTTTGGAGGTCATGGAGTTGGAAATGAATTTCATGAAGAGCCTTTTATTGCTCATGTAGGTAAAAAAGGTGAAGGAATGGTCTTAGTACCAGGAATGGTCTTTACTATTGAGCCAATGATTAATATTGGAGAATATGATGTAGTCGTTGATGAAGATAATGGTTGGATAGCAAGAACTATAGATGGTAAGTTATCAGCGCAAGTTGAGCATACAGTTCTTATAACAGAAGATGGTGTAGAAATATTAGCATGGTAATGAAAAGCGTTAAAGAGAATACTCTTTCTTTAACGCTTTTTTTAGTTTAAAATTAAAAGGGATAGTTGTATTTATACAAAAGATAAGGAGTTGTTTTTTTATGAAAGAAAATTTAAATTTAGAAGTTAAGGCATTTGAAGTCGTAAAAGGCGGTGAATATGATGATGTTACATTACTAGGAAATGCAAAAATAAAAGGTGATGTAACAGCAAAAGTTGTAGAAATAAGCGGTATTGGGAATATAGGTGGAGAAATAACAGCAGAAAATTTAATGATTTCTGGAACATTTTTAGGTGAAAAAGATGTTAATTTAAAAAATTCTATTAACTCAAAAGGGACTACTACTCTTAACAAAGGCTTAAATTGTACAGAAATTATAGGTTTAGGTGAACTTACAGTTAAGGGAAACTGTAAATTTACTAATGCAAAGATAATGGGTAAATTTTCATCAAAAGGAATAATAACAGGTAATAAACTTTCTATAATGGGGCAAGTGGATATGTCTTCTGATATAAGAGTTAATGATGTTCAAATTGAGTTCTTAGAAAAGAGTAATGTTAATGATATTATTGCAGATAATATTGCTATACAAACTAAAAAGGAAGAAAAGAAAGGACTTTTAGGTAAATTACAATTAAAGACTAAATTCAAATGTAACGAGATAAGAGCTAAAAATGTATGTATAGAAAATGTTGATTGTAAAGTTATAGTTGCCGATGTTGTTGAAATAGGGGAAAATTGTAAAGTTGAAAGAGTTGAATATATAGATAAATTTGAATTTGACAAATCAAGTGAAGTAAAAGAAACTCTTTGTAAAAAGGCTTAATTTAATATAAAAAAGTTGAACCTGCTACTAAAAATTAGGTCTTTATCTAATTTTTAGTGACAGGTTCATTTTAATTTAGTTCTTTATATGTTAAGTATTAGATTTTTTTCAATTTGTCAGATAGTGTAAGATAATTGAATTGATTATGTATGTTTTTTATATTACCATAGACTGTTATTTTATCTGTAGCTTCAAATGTGTAATTAGGAGATGGAAAATTAATAAGAGTATCTCCCTTATCTATACTTAAAACTTGGATTTCTAATTCTTTTAAGTTACTACTCATAATACTTTTTCCTATAAGATAGTTACTTTTGCTTATATAAATTTCATATATACCATAACCCTTTTTTTTATGAAGATTTACAAGTTTATCTTCATGTAGGTTATTCCAATGCTTAGATTTTAATAGCAAATCTTCTATGTAATTCTCTAGTCGTTCAGGAGCACTACTTTTAAAGAGAATAACCATTAAGATAGCAAAGCCAACTACTATGAGGGCAGTAATTCCTAAAGATTTAGTATCAGTTAGACCTTTAGATATAATTCTCATCATAAATGATATAAATATAGCAGTACTAAGATAACTAAAAATCATAAGAGCACTGGCTATTTTACGTCTAACTGGATGTTGAGCAATTATTTCACTTTCTCTAGTTGTAAAGCCAGTTGCAGTCAATAAAGAAATAACTTGAAATTTTGCTTTATGCATAGGGATTCCAGTAAGCCTGAACAGTATAGCAAAAATAATTATAACAATTATAAAAATAATTAGAAATACCAAGAATGTTAATACTAAAACCAACCAAAAATTCACATCCTTTCTTAATTATTTATAAGAAGATTATACAATAATTACGTAAATTATCAAAATTAAGCTGATTATTTAAATAATATTAAATTTATATAAACTGATAAAAATATGATAATAAAACCTCTTTATAGAGATATTTATAATTAATAAAAAGAGGTATAGAGTTAATTGACATCAAATATTTTATAATATAGAATCGATTGTGTTAAAATATTAAACAAACATTTAATTTATAAGATAAAGAGGTGATTTATAAGTTGCTAGCTAAAATAAAAGAAGAGTGGTTTTCAAATGTAGGAAAAGATCTTTTGTCAACAGCTATTATAGGGCTTGTTTTAATACCAGAAACAATAGGATTTGCATTTATAGCAGGTGTTAGTCCTGTAACTTCATTTTTAGCTGTTTTTGCAATGTCTATTGTAGTTTCAATAACAGGTTCTAGAAAAGGGATGATATCTGCATCAGCTGGTTCGATGGCATTAATTTTAGCTGTGCTAGTAAGAAATTATGGTACGGCATATATAATGCCAGTTACTGTAGCGACAGGAATTATTCAAATATTATTTGGAATTTTTAAAGCAGGAAGGATAGTTAAATACATACCTGATGCAGTTATGAATGGATTTGTAAATGCATTAGGAATTTTAATTTTTGTGGATCAATTGCATTATTTTAAAGGTCAGGGGATATTGATGTATACTTTAGTGGGAGTAGGGCTAATAGTTATTTATATGTTTCCATTAATAACCAAAAAAATTCCACCAGCAATAATAGCTCTGATTGTTGTGACTGTAATTTCAATAATATTTAAAATGAATGTATCAAAACTTGGAGATTTAAAGGGAATAGATTTTACAATTCCTAGATTACATTTACCACAAATACAATTTACTATACATAATATAGAGATAATTATTATATTTGCCATATCACTTGCAATAGTGGGATGCGTTGAAAGTTTGCTTACAGCAAAAGCACTAGATGAGATGACAAATACAAGTAGTAACAAAAGTAGAGAATGCATAGGACAAGGACTTGGGAATATAGTTACAGGTTTTATTGGAGGGATGGCTGGATGTGCTCTTGTTGGGCAATCATTTATAAATACGAAATCTGGTGGAAGAAGTAGATTATCCACTCTTGCAGCAGGATGCTTCTTAGTAATTTATGTAGTTTTATTAATAGATATTGTAAAATTAATTCCTATAGCAGCAGTTGTAGCAGTTATGATTATGATAGCAATAACTACTATGAATATTGATTCTATAAGACAAGTTAATAAAGTTCCATTTACAGATACTCTAGTAATGGTTATTACAGTGATTTTAGTTTTGATAACATCCAATTTAGCGATAGGTGTTGTTACAGGTATGCTTTTATATTACATAATTTTCTTTTTTAAAAAGAAAAAAGAGATTTATTAAATAGTGAGTTTTTATTGCATTTAGGTATTTTTTGGAATAAAATATGTTTAGACTATTTTAATGAGGTGAGTATATGAAAAATATAGTACTTTTAGATGGAAAAACTATGGGGAATTTTGATTTTAATAGATTAGGTGAAATAGGGAATTTTGTTTCTTATGAACTAACTTCATATGAAGAAGCAGCAGAGAGAATAAAAGATGCTCATGTTGTAATTACAAATAAAGTTGTTTTAGATGAAGGTAGTTTAAAGGACGCAAAAAACTTAGAATTAATTTGTGAAATGGCAACAGGCTATAATAATATAGATGTTAATTATGCAAAAGCTAATGATATAGCTGTAACTAATGTTGCAGGATATTCTACAAATACAGTAGCACAACATACATTTGCAATGTTATTTAATTTTACTAATAAGTTAAGTTATTACGATAACTACGTAAAATCAGGAAAATATACAAAGTCAGATACATTTACTCATTTAGAAGAGAGTATAATGGATATAGAAGGTAAAACTTTTGGAATTATAGGTCTTGGACAAATAGGTAAAAGTGTTGCAAAACTTGCAAAGGCTTTTGGAGCTAATGTTATCTATTATTCAACATCAGGAAGAAATAGTAGTTCTGAATATGAACAAGTTGATTTCGATGAATTATTAAAAAGATCTGATGTAATATCAATACATGCGCCACTTAATGAAAATACAAAAGGTTTATTAAACTATGAAGCTTTCAAAAATATGAAAGATTCAGCTATTGTAATAAATGTTGGGAGAGGACCTATAGTTGTTGAAGCCGATTTAGCTAAAGCTATAGATGAAAATCTTATAGGTGGTGCAGCTTTAGATGTTTTTGAAGTTGAACCTATGCAAAAAGACAACGTATTGTTAAAAGTTAAAAATAAAGAAAAGTTATTGTTAACTCCTCATGTAGCTTGGGCTAGTTTAGAAGCAAGAACAAGACTATTTGAAGATATGATGGAAAATATAAGAGCTTTTTATAGAGGTGAAATTCGCAATAGATTATAGAGTTGCACAGGACTATGTTTAAAGAAAATTTCTTTGAATATAGTCCTTTAAACTTTATATCATGAGTATAATGAAGATAAGTAAGAAGAATATTATATATATTCTAGTCAATGATTATATATTATTAAATTAATAAATGTAAATGATTTTATTTTAATTAAAAGATAATTTTATAGCTTATAAAATAGTTGATTTTGAAAAAATGTTAATTGCATTAAAGAAAAGTATTGATTTTTTGAAAAAGTGAGTATAAAATTCTAGGTGTAAGAAAAGAATAGAGTTCGGATGAAGGTATAGGGAGAGATACTACTTTTGTAGTACACCGAAGAGGGAAATCTTTCAGGTAAAGTGGACCAATACTGGACGAGCCTCTGGAGAGACTCAGAAATGAGCACCGAAGGAGCAAAACAAGTTTTAGAGTGTAATATATATTTAAATTTGATGAATATGTTACTAAGAAAATTTGTTGAAACTCTCAGGTAAAAGGACAGGGGAATAAGAAGAGGCTAAATTTAGGGGTAAATTTAGTTTATTTCGTAATTCCCTCCTAAAGAAATTTAAGGGGGTTTTTTGTGTTTAATGTTATGTTGCTAGGAATGTCTATTGATGACATGCTAGGGAAGGTGAGTTCTTTTATATGGGGGCCACCATTATTAATACTTTTAGTTGGTACAGGAATATATCTTACAGTGAGGTTGAAACTCCTTCAAGTTTTTAGATTGCCTTTAGCTATAAGATATATTTTCTCGAAAGACAATGAATTTGATGATGAGGAAGCAAAAGGAGATGTTTCAAGTTTTGGAGCATTATGTACAGCTTTATCAGCTACTATAGGAACAGGAAATATAGTTGGAGTAGCAACTGCTATAAAGATGGGGGGACCTGGTGCACTTTTATGGATGTGGATAGCAGCCTTTTTTGGAATGGCAACAAAGTATGCAGAAGGGGTTCTGGCTATTAAGTATAGACAAGTTGATGAAGAAGGAAATATGGCAGGTGGTCCTATGTATTATATTGAGAAAGGATTAGGACTAAAGTGGCTTGCTAAGATCTTTGCTTTTTTAGGAATAGGAGTTGCATTTTTTGGTATAGGAACTTTTGGGCAAGTTAAATCTATAGCGGATGCAGCAAAAATAAGCTTCAATATTCCTTTATGGTTTACTGCAATTGTGGTTACAGCTTTAGTAGCATTAGTAACACTTGGAGGAATAAAAAGAATTTCTAAAGTATCAGAGAAGGTAGTGCCAATCATGGCAGGATTATATATACTAGCAGTTTTAGTAGTATTAGCTCTGAATATAAAGGCAATACCTGGGGCAATATCTTTGATATTAGAAAGTGCTTTTAATCCAAAGGCTGCATTTGGTGGAGCAGTTGGAGTTACAGTAACAATGGCAATTCAAGCTGGTGTTGGAAGAGGCGTTTTCTCAAATGAAGCGGGACTTGGAAGTGCACCTATAGCAGCAGCTGCTGCTAAAACAAAATCTTCAGTCAGACAGGGGCTAATATCTATGACTGGAACATTTTTTGACACTATTGTTATTTGTACAATGACAGGTATAGTTATTGTTGTTACAGGAATGTATGCAAATCCAGATTTAGAAGGAGCAGCAATGACAACGGCAGCTTTCAATGCGGGGCTTCCTATTGAGGTAGTAGGAACTTATATAGTAAATATAGGACTTATGTTTTTTGCATTTACTACTATTCTTGGTTGGAATTATTATGGTGAAAGATGTGCACAATACCTGATGGGAGTCAAATCAATAAAATATTATAGAGTAATTTATATAGTACTTGTAGGAATAGGGGCTTTTCTCCCACTAGGAACTATATTTATAATTGCTGATATAGTTAATGGGCTTATGGCTTTTCCTAACTTGGTAGGAATTGTAGGACTTAGAAAAATTGTAATTAAAGAAACAAATGACTTCTTTATCGAACTTAGCAATAAGCAAATGAGCTGAATTTATAAAAATAGTTAAATTTAGAATAGTATCTAAATTTGGCTATTTTTTTTCGATAATATGAACTGAGTTGAGTTTTAGGAGGAGTTAATTAGTGCTTAAAAATAGTAAGAGCAAAAAGATAAAAATAATATTAGTTAGAAGAAGTTACTAGTATTATGGAAGAATTAGGTGACTACACTGAAAAAATAAATAATATTTCAAATATTTTAGATGAAGAAATGAATAATTTTATTATTTAGCTATAAATAAATTTAAATTAATATCGATAATATAAATACTTTAATTTATATATACAAATGGAGGAGAAGAATGGGTGGAAAGAATAAAAGAAAAAGTATAGGAAGAAAAATAAGTACTTCTATATTAAGTGTGTGTTTTTGTACACAACTACTTACAGGAATGGTAATATACTTTCAATGCAAAAGTATATTAAATGAAAACAATATAGGTAATAGTGTATTAATAGATATCACAATAACGACTGTAATTGCAGTCTTTATAAGTGTAGTTTTATCTGTATTGGTTGCAAATTCTCTATCTAAAAGTCTAAATAATAGTTTTGCTATATTAAAAAAATCTATTAATAATATTGCAATGGGGAATTTAAAAGATAAGGTAGAACTTAAAACAAATGATGATTTTGAAGATTTAGCAGATGATTTGAACATAAGTATAGACACCATGCATTCACTTATAAGTAATATAAATAAAGGTTCAGAAATTTTATTGAAAGCTTCAGAAAATATAAGTATAATGGCAGAAGATACAACAGGGTCAACATTAGATGTTGCTAGAGCCATAGAATCAATTTCACGTGGAACAATAGATCAGTCTAACAATGTCCAAGAAAGTGTTATGTCTATGGAAGCATTATCAGCACAGCTTAATGACATTATGTTTATTAGTGAGAATATGAGTAGTTCATCTGAAAAATCAAATAAAATTATTGAGGAAGATGGACAAAAAATAATTAAAAGTCTTTTAGAGAAATCTGATCAAAGTAAGGTAAACTCCTTAGAATTTCATGATTTAGTTTTAGATGTTTCAGAAAGTACAAAGAAAATAGATGTTATATCTAATAGTATTTCTCAGATAACAGAACAGACTAATTTATTAGCTTTAAATGCTAGTATAGAAGCAGCAAGGGCTGGTGAAGCAGGAAGAGGATTTGCTGTAGTTGCAGAAGAAATAAGAAAACTTGCAGAACAATCTAAAAACTCTACTGAAGAGATTAAGAGAATTATTGATGAAATAAGTAATAATTCTAAAAAGGCTACTAAGGCAGTTCAAGAAAGTAATAATGCTATGTTAGAGCAGGAAGAAGCAGTAAATAAAACTAAGGAAATATTTGATAAAATTCTTATAGATATGAAAGAAATAAATACAAATTCATTTGAAATTAAAAGTTTTGTTGAATTTATAAATGTTAATAAAGAATCAGTTGTAGGACAAATGGGGGAAATTTCATCTATATCACAACAGGTTGCTGCATCTACAGAAGAGGTAACAGCGGCAACAGAAGAAGTAAGTGCAACAATGGAAACTCTTAGTCGTTCAACAGAAGAACTAGAAAGTGTAGCTAAAGAATTAACAGAAAAAATTAATGAATTTAAATTATAGAAATATAAGCTATCTCGTTGAGATAGCTTATTTAATTGTGGGATCATAATTAAATCCAAGTTTGATATAATTTTCAGATAAAAATTCTAGAAAGTCATTAAAATCTATATAAATTTGATTGTTTTTAGTATTAGTGCGAAGTTGTTTAGTTTTAATAAATACATAAAGATATTTTTTTATTGTTTTTTCAGAAAGTTTAGAATTAAATTTATATTTACAAATAAAAGATAATTCTTTAATAGAAAGCATTCCTTCTGAATTTAGGTCATTCATAATTATCACCTTATTTATTAATTAAAAGTTCGTAATATTGATAGTTGAAATATGCTAGTATATTATAATATATGAGAGTTTATACTTTAGGCTAACATTTTTATATTTTGTTTGAAAAATATAATATATACAATATGGAGGATAGGTTTTAGGATGGAAGAAATATTAAAAAGCTCATTTGAAAAATGGTACAGCTTTTATAGATTAATAAATAATAAGTTAAGTTTTGTTGAAGCTGATACAATAATAGCAACAATAAGACTCAAAAGTGCGTTAGAAGATTTTAAAAGAGATAGAGAGATACTCATAAATTTTTTGGAAGATAAAAATATTGATTATAGCAGAATAATAAAAAGTGAAGATACATATATATCAAATTATAAAATTTATATAGATGAAAATATTGTTTTAGAGAGACAAAATATTAGTAATAATGAGTTCAATGATTATATATTAAATCAAATACATAAAGTCGTAAAAGAAAATATTGATATTTATTTTGATTATGCTGATAATATTTTATCTGATGATGAACGTGAGAATATAGATATAGCAACTAGCTTATTTGACGATAAAAAAGAGCTTATAGAAAAAGTTTTTAAGCTTTTATATTTATTTAAGAATTCTGAAAGAAGTAGTTCTAAACAAAAGGATTTAGAGGAGTTTTTAAGATTTTCAGTAAATAAAAATGGGTTGTTATATACAAAAGAAGATTTGTATGAAGTATTAGATACTCTTAAGAAAAGTGAGATTATACATCTAGATTGGATGGGGAATTATTCAATTATTAGTGAAGAGAAAAAAAGGCTTTCTAATCTTATGAGTTCTTTATATAAAGAAATAGATGCGGAGCAAAGAAGTAATTATATTTTTGATTTGATAAAAGAAAAAATTATAAGAATGATAGAATATATAGGTGTGGAAAAAATAAAAGTAGATGTTGATATAGAAGGAAATAAAATTTTTAGAAGTGAAAATAGTGAACTTTTGTTGAAAATAGATAGTTATTCAAGAGATAATAGAGATATTAGAAGAGGCTATTATGTTTTGAAAAGCCAAAAACATAAAAATTTATTATTTTGGTATGGTAAGCGAATATTAGATCTTGATGAAAGGGTTAGACATATTATAGCTTATGGTCAAGCTTTAGAGCGATTAGAGCAAGAGTGGAAAAAAGATAAAGAAAAAATGAAATTTATGCTAGAGCAAAAATTTCAGTATACAAGACTTTTAGATGATATAAATTATGATATAGAAATGGGTTTTAGAAATGGTGGCTATATATTTGATGGAGAAGATAAAAAAATAAATGGACTTGATTCAATTGTTGAAGTTTTTGAGTATTTAGTACAAAGTTTAGAAGGAATTTTAGAAGAAAATTATAAAGAATAAAAAAAAGGAAGTGTTACTTCCTTTTTTTGTTTTAAGTTTTAACTAGAATGCCCAGTTGCCATTTTTAAATAATTTAAATGTTTCACCATTTTCAAGTGTAGCAACAATTGATAGATCCTTAGTTCCTATCATAAAGTCTACATGAGTTAATGAATCATTAGCACCTTGTGCAGCAAGTTCTTCAGCTGTCATATTTTCTCCGTTTTCTATACAAACAGAATAAGCTTTACCAAAAGCAAGATGACAAGAAGCATTTTCATCATATAAAGTATTAAAGAATATAACACCTGAATTTGAGATAGGTGAATCATAAGGAACTAAAGCAACCTCACCTATATATCTAGCACCTTCATCTGTATCTAAAAGACCTTGTAATGTTTCAGCACCTTTTTCAGCAGAGAAGTCAATAACTTTACCGTCTTTAAATGTTAATGAGAAATTATCTATTAAGTTTCCACCGTAATTAAGAGGTTTAGAACTGTAAACAACTCCGTTTATTCCTGTTTTTAATGGTAATGAAAAGATTTCTTCTGTTGGCATATTAGCTATAAATTCAACGCCATCTTTGTTCTTTTCAGCTCCACCAAGCCATAAATGTTTTTTAGGAAGTTCAATTTTAAGGTCTGTTCCTAAACTATTTGTGTAGTGAAGAGTTTTAATTCTTTTTTCGTTTAAGAATTTCATTTTTTCTTTTAAGTTATTTTTATGTGCATTCCAAGCAGCTACAGGATCTTCTTGGTTTATTCTTACAACATTGAAGATTTGCTCCCATAGTTTATCCATAGCTTCTTCTGTAGAAACGTTAGGGAATACTTTTTTAGCCCATCCTTCTGTAGGGATAGATACTATTGACCATGAATTTTGGTTTGACATAAGTCTTTCGCTAAATTCTCTTAAAGCTATACTAGAAGCTTTTCTTGATGCAGCTATTTTAGCAGGATTAACATCTTTTAAAAGTTCAGGGTCTGATGCTGATATACTAAGGAAAGCAGCTCCTTTTTTAGCATAACTAAGATTTGATTCTACTACCCATTCAGGCACATTTTCAAATGTTTCAAGAGAAGCATAATCAAATTTAAGCTTGTTAGTTTGTTCATCACTCCAATGAACTATAACTTCTTTAGCTCCAACTTTATAAGCTTCCTCTACTAATTTTCTTGTGAAAGTTGCACATTCAACAGGAGACTTAATAACAAGGATTTGATCTTTTTGTATATTAACACCTATTTGAATAGCAAGTTTTGAATATTTATCTAATAATAAATCTAAATTTTTAATCATTTTCTACACGCCTTTCTCTAAAATTTCATTTAATTTTATTATAATAAAATATGAATAGAATAACAAATAAATATAAAATTTTTGAAAATAAGGGGATAGAAAATTAATGTATATTAGATTTGGTTTTGAGAAATATTTTTGTTTTTATTTAAAAAGTATAAAGACTTAATCCCATCATAATACATATCTCCAAAATCGGATGTACATCCGAAGTCTATTAAAAAAAATTCTCCGTTAATTACTCCCCAAGATCTTGCAGCGAAGATATCTTCTGTATAAAGATGAAAAGTACTTATAAGTTTTTTTAAATCTTCTACTACATATTCTTCATTTCTAAAATCTCTAGGGTTTACAAATATATGCTTTCCTATGATTTTATTATAAGGTGTAGCTTTTGCCATAATTATTATTCTATCGTTAGAGTAATAAATAGGACATAAGTATTTTTTTAACTCTTCTGGAGAATTTGCATAAATAAAGCGTTCTACAAAGTTTTGGTGATATCCATCATCATTTTTAGCAACTTTGATAACATATTTGTCATCAATAGAAAATACTTTTCTTGCAATACCTTCTCCTAAAAATTTAAATTTTTTCTTTAAAGTTTTCATAGAATAGTTATTTAACTTTTCTATGTTATTAGAATCTAATTCCATTAGTTATCTCCAGTTTATTGTTATACTATAAAGTATGATACTTCACATAGATAGGAACCTAAATAGTAGATAATAATGAAATTTACGTTTATAATATATATTATTGAAAACTTTTAGGTGTTTAGAATATTCTTATTGTTAAAGTATTTTTAAAATTATGCTATAACATAATTAAGAACAGAGGACGACATCTTAAATAAACATCAAAGGGGGATTAAGTTTGAAAAATTTATTAGATAGTTGCTTAAAAAAGAATATTGATGCAGTCCAAGAAGGAAAAGTCGCAACATATATACCAGAGCTTGCAAAGGCTGATAAAAATGATTTAGGAATTTGTATAGTAACATTAAATGGGGAGATTTATAAATCTGGTCTAGCTGATAAAAAATTTACAATACAGAGTATTTCAAAAGTAATTTCTCTTATGTTAGCTATTTTAGATAATGGCAGAGATAATGTTTTTAAGAGGGTTGGAGTAGAGCCAACAGGAGATAGATTTAATAGCATAGTGAATTTAGAAATAAGAGATAAGGACAAACCTTATAATCCTATGGTCAATTCAGGTGCTATAGTTACAACTTCTTTAATAGGAGGAGATACAAAAGAGGAAAAATATGAAAGACTTTTAGATTTTACTAGAAAAGTAACTGGAAATCCTAATATTGGAATAAATGAACAAGTTTATAAATCTGAACTTGAAACAGGTGATAGAAATAGAGCTTTAGGATATTTTTTAAAGAGTAGTGGCTTTTTAGAGGGAAATGTCGATGATGTATTAGAGTTATATTTTAAACAATGTTCTTTAGAGGTTAATACTGAGGATTTAGCTAAGTTTGGAGCCATGCTTGCAAATGATGGTATTTTACCTTGGAGTGGAGAAAAAGTTATATCAAGAGATATATGCAGAATAATAAAAACTATTATGGTTACATGTGGAATGTATGATGATTCAGGAAAATTTGCAGTACATATAGGGATTCCAGCTAAGAGTGGAGTTGGTGGAGGAATTCTTGCATCTGTACCAAGAAGAATGGGGATAGGAGTTTATGGACCTTCACTTGATGACAAAGGAAATAGTATTGGTGGAAAAAATATATTAAGAGATTTATCAGAAGAAATGGATCTTAGTATTTTTTAGTATGCCTGTTTTAATTTTGTACTTAAAGAGGCAGGAAAATGTAGAATAAACTTCAGGTTTATAAGGTATCCTAAAAGTGAAATTATTTGAATTAAAACAGATTTGTTGAAAAAAGAGAGTGTAAAAATATATAAATAATTTAATGTAGACGAAAAATATTTTATAAATAATTATTAAATTGGCGATAATTAATAACATAATAAGTAGGTAGTATGGAGGAGTTATAGATGGAAAGATTACTAATATTAGATGGTAACAGTTTACTTAATAGAGCATTCTATGGATTGCCGTTATTAAGTAATAAAGAAGGTATACATACAAATGCAGTATTTGGATTTTTAAATATGTTAATCAAAATGAAAAATGATATAGCACCAGATTATATAGTTTGTACATTTGATAGAAAAGCTCCTACATTTAGGCATTTAGAATATGGAGATTATAAAGCAGGAAGAAAAAAAATGCCAGATGAGCTAAGAGAGCAGTTTCCAATAGTTAAAGATATGCTTAAAATGCTTGACGTTACTATGTATGAAATGGACGGATTTGAGGCTGATGATCTTATAGGAAGTCTTGCTAAATATTCAGAAAGTGAAAATATGGAAGTTTTTATAGTTACAGGAGATAAGGATGCACTTCAACTTGCAACTGATAATACTAATGTTTGTATAACTAAAAAAGGTGTTACAGATATAGATTTATTTGATAGAGCTAGAATGATTGAAGACTTTGGAGTAACTCCAACTCAATTTATAGATGTAAAAGGTCTTATGGGAGATAAATCAGATAATATTCCGGGCGTTCCTGGAGTTGGTGAAAAAACAGCATATAAGTTGATACAGGAATATGGATCTATAGAAAATGTTTTAGAAAATATAGAAAATATAAGCGGAAAAAAAATAAAGGAAAATTTAACTGAATATAGTGAGCAAGCAATATTTTCAAAAAAACTTGCAACTATAAATGTTGATGTTCCTATTGAATTTGATTTAGATGAAATTAAATCTGTCGCTAAATATGATATAGATGGCCTTAGAAGAATGCTTACAAAGCTTGAAATAAAAATTTCAGATGAAAAACTTGCACGTTTTGCAGGAGTAAATGTAGAAGAAATTCAAGCAGAAGTATTTGATGCAAAAGTTAAGGAAATATCTAATTTAGAAGAACTTTTAGTACTACAAGATAGTCTTAAGGATAAGTTTGCTATAAAATATATAACAAAAAATGATCAAATATATTCTACTATTGAGTTTGAAAAAATATTTATAAATAATAATGATAAAAATTATGTTTTATTATGCGAAGACTTATTTAATGATGAAAAAGCAAAAAATATAATCAAAGATATTTTTGAGAATAAAGATATTAAAAAAAGTTTTTATAATGCTAAAATAGCTATGAGAATTCTTTCTAAGTTCAATATTGATGTTAAAGGATTAGATTTTGATATTGAACTTGCAGCATATCTTTTAGATTCGTCAAAAGGGAATTATCCTATAATAGATTTGATAAATATTTATTTAGATGAATATCCTAATTATGAGGAATCTGATAAAGATATTGTGGAGACTGAGTATCTTCAAAAACTGACAGATAGTTTAAAAGAAAAAATAGAAGAAGCGTCTATGAATGAACTTTTATATACTATAGAGCTTCCATTAACTAGAGTTTTAGCTTCTATGGAAGAAATAGGATTTAGTGTTGATAGAGCAATGTTAGATGATCTTTCAATAAAGTTTAGAGAAGAACTTGATGTGGTTCAAAAAGAAATTTATGAACTTGCACAAGAAGAATTTAACATAAATTCTCCAAAGCAACTTGGGAAAATTTTATTTGAAAAGTTAGATTTACCTGTTATCAAAAAAACTAAAACAGGATATTCAACTAATGCAGAAGTTTTAGAGAAACTTAGTGATAAACATCCTATAATCGATAAAGTAGTTTATTATAGACAACTAGCTAAAATATATTCAACATATGTTGAAGGGTTGAAAGCAGTTATAGATGAAGATGGTGCAATTCACTCAAATTTCAATCAAACAATAACAACAACAGGAAGGCTTTCATCAACAGAACCAAATCTTCAAAATATTCCTATAAAGTATGAAATGGGAAGAGAAATAAGAAAAGTTTTTGTTGCAAAAGGGGAAGACCAGTGTATATTATCTGCCGATTATTCACAAGTAGAACTTAGAGTGTTAGCTCATATGTCAAATGATTCAAATATGATAGATGCATTTAAACATCATTCAGACATTCATACAAAGACAGCATCGGAAGTATTTAATGTTCCTATAGAAGAAGTAACTTCAGTAATGAGGAGTAGAGCAAAAGCCGTTAATTTTGGTATAGTTTATGGAATGAGTGATTTTAGTTTAGCAAAAGATCTAAATATTATGAGAAATGAAGCAAGAGAGTATATGGATATTTATTTTGATAGATACCCTAATATTAAAATATTTTTAGAAGCAGTCATAGAAGAGGCAACAAATAAGGGATATGTTAAAACGATTTTAAATAGAAGAAGATTTATTCCTGAAATAGCTGCATCAAATAAAATGATTAAAGCATTAGGTGAAAGACTAGCAATGAATGCACCTATACAAGGTACAGCAGCTGATATTATAAAACTTGCTATGGTAAATGTTTGGAATAAATTAAATGAAAAAAATTTAAAAAGTAAATTAATACTTCAAGTTCATGATGAACTGATTTTAAATGTTTATAATGATGAACTTGAAATAGTAAAAAGTATAGTAAAAGAAGAAATGGAAAATGTCTTAGAACTTTCTGTACCTTTAGATGTTGATATAAACATAGGTAAAACATGGTATGAAGCTAAGTAGAAAGGGGGAGGAAAAGTGATAAAAATAGGGCTTACTGGAGGGATTTGTTCAGGTAAGAGTACTATATCATTAATGCTTAAAGAAGCTGGATTTAAAGTGATAGATGCAGATTTAATAGCAAGAGACGTATTAGATAAGAATCCTAATATTATAAATGAGATAAAACTAAATTTTGGTGAAATTTTCTTTGACTGGAGAGGGGACTTTAGAAGAAGAGAATTTGGAAATCATATTTTTAGATATCCTAAGGATAGAATTAAATATGAGGGTATAATAATGCCATATATTAAAAAAGCTATAGATGAAGAATTTGCTGTATATAAACAAAATAAAGAAAAATTAGTGATTTTAGATGGAGCAACTTTAATAGAAAATGGATATTCAGATATTCTTGATATGATGATATTAGTTTTTGTAAAACAAAATACTCAAATAGATAGAATGAAACAACGAGATAGATTAAGTCAAAGTGAAGCTGTTAGTAGAATAAATTCTCAAATGAGTATAGAGAAAAAGAAAGAATTTGCTAATTTAATAATTGACAATAATGATAATCTTGTTAAGACTAAAGAACAAGTAGATGATTTAATAGAATTTTTAAGGTTATATAGAAAATAGGGGGACATAATGAAAAGAGCCATAAAATTGGTATTTATAGTTACGTTTATTTATATAGTTTTTCAAGGCGGAAAGTTTATTTTAAAGGAGAGTTTATTTCCAGCGAAGTATAGTAAATATGTGATAGAGTATAGTCAGAAGTATAATGTAGATCCTATGTTAGTTTTAGCTATTATGAAAGCTGAAAGTAATTTTAATACAGATGCAGAGTCTAAAAAGGATGCAAGAGGGCTTATGCAAATAACAGGAGAAACAGGAACTTGGATTGCTGAAAAAATAGGAGTTGAAAACTTTAATGTTGATATGCTTAAAGATCCTAAAACTAGCATACAGTTTGCATGTTGGTATATAAATGATTTATATAAAGAGTTTGGTGATGAAAACTTAGTGATAGCTGCATATAATGCAGGAAGAGGAAATGTTAATAAATGGCTTAAAGATGAAAATTACTCTAAAGATGGCCGTAGTGTTTACTATATTCCTTTTAAAGAAACTGATAAATACGTTAAAAAAGTAATAGCTTATAAAAATATTTATACAACATTATATTTGAATAATGATAAAAATTTAGTTTATGATTTAAATTAACTAGAAAAAATGAAGGGTTTTCATTCAGTAGTATAGTATTGAAATATTTATTTGAATTAAGTTTATAGTTATAAAGGATGCAGTTAGCAGATGTTAGCAGTATCCTTTTGTATTTTTAAATCATATAATTAATAAAGCACTATTATATGAGAGGATTAAGGTGAGTAAGAATTTTGATTATAGTTCAAAAGATGTTTCTAAAAATATAGAAAAGGCATTAAGAAAAGGTGAAAAAATAGGTGAAGGACATAATGGAGTTGTATTTCTTTTAGAAAATGGTAATATTATTAAGTTTTTTAGAAGACATGAAGCGTGGTTAGATGAATCATATATTTTAAAACGTGTGAAGGGCTCTAAATTTTTCCCGAAAATTATAGAAATCGGAGATAACTATGTTGTAAGAGAGTTTGTTCCTGGAGAGCGTTTAGACAAATATCTAAAAACACATACTATGGATAGGGTTCTAGCAAAAGCTCTTTTTCAAATGATATTAGAATTTGAAAAACTTAAATTTAAAAGATTAGATATAAGATGCAAGGATATATTCTATAATATAGATGAGAAAAAGATTATGATAATAGATCCTAAAAAAAATTATGATAAAAGAGTATCTTATCCAAGACATTTAATGAAAGGCTTGTATAAGAAAGGTGCACTTGATATATTTTTAAACTTTATAGAGGATTTTGATGATAAAAAGGCGAAAGTTTGGTCAGTTAAAATAGAAGGCTATTTAAAATCAAATAACAAGAATTGAGTAGTATTGACATGTTTTAGACAAGGGAGTAAATTATAAATACGGACAATGAAGTTAAGGGGGAAGCTTTTATGAGAGAAAATTTTAAGTATATTGATAGTGAAGAAAAAGAAATTAATTGCTATAAATGGACAGTAGAAGAAGCTAAGGCCGTTGTTTATATAGTTCATGGTATGGCAGAATCTTGCATAAGATATGATTATCTAGCAAATAAATTAAATGAAAAAGGATATACTGTTTATGCTCATGATCATAGAGGTCATGGAGAAACAGACAAAGGTGAAAATAGAGGTTATATAGCGGATAATGAAGGCTTTGAAAAATTAGCATTTAATTTAAATGAGCTTGTAAATAATGCAAAAAAAGAGAATCCGAATCTTGAGATAATTCTACTTGCACATAGTATGGGTACATTTGTTAGTCTTAGATATTTAGAGTTATATAATAAGTATGTAAAAAGAGTTATATTATCAGGAAGTAATGGAAAGCTTGAACCGATTGCAAGACTTGGTGCTATAATAGCTAAGTGTGAGATTATTTTTTGTGGTCGAAAGCATAAAAGTAAGCTTATGGATAAACTTATATTTGGAGGGCATAATAAAAAATTTAAGCCTAATAGGACTCCTTTTGATTGGGTGTGTTCTAATGATGAAGCAATTGATGAGTACATAAGTAGAGAGGACTGCGGATTTATATGTAGTGCATCATTTTATTATGATTTAATTAATGGAGTTAATAGGCTGCATAAAAAGAAAGAATTTAGTAAAATAAATAAAGAAATTAGTTTTTATATTTTTTCAGGAGAAAGTGATCCGGTTGGAAACTATGGAAAAGGTGTAAAGAAATTAATTTCAGAGATGAAATCTTATGGAATAGATAATGTAGAATATGTATTATATAAAAATGGACGACATGAGATGTTAAATGAAAAAAATAGAGATGAAGTAATAGAAGGTGTTTTAAATTTTCTAGAAAAATAGAATATCTAATATTTAGTAGGTGGAAGATGGATAATAGACTTATAAATGTTTATATAAGTAAAGGTGAAAAAGCACATGATAATGGAGAATTTATTAAAGCATTAAATTATTATTTAATGGCTGAAGAATTATTAGGTGAAGTTGAGGATTTAGAGCTATATATTAATATAGCTCTTTTGTATGATGAGTTATCAGAAGATGATAAGGCGATAAGTTATTATAAAAAGGCAATAGCAGTGAATAATTCAGAAGCGAGAGCTTATTATGGTCTTGCAGTTATATATGATGAAAAAATGGATTATGATAGGGCTATAAAATTTTATAAAAAAGCAGTTGATATAAATCCTGTTTATGATAGAGGTCTTTTCTTTTTAGCAAATGCTTTAGATGTTAATGGAGAAAAAGAAGAAGCTATTTATTGGTATGAGAAGCTTTTGAAAATCTGTACAAATGATTTTTGGGGATGTATGAATCTTGGATCTATATATGAGGAAAGAGATGAAATAAATAAAGCTTATAGAATGTTTCAAAGAGCATTAGAAATAGATAGAGATAACTATATGGCACTTTATAATATGGGAGTTATTTATAAAAAACTAAACATAATTGATAAAAGTAAAGGTATGTATATTAAATCAATTAAGAAAAATCCAGGACATGATGGAAGCTTTTTGAATCTTGCAGTAATTCAAAAGGAAGAGGGAGAGTTAGAGCAGGGAATAAATACTCTTACACAGGGGATTTTATATAATCCAACATCAGAATTTTTATATTATAATAGAGCTTGTTTTTATGCTTTAAATAATCAAATAGATGAGGCTACTGATGATATTATAAAAGCCTATGAAATGCATAAAACATTTTTAAAGTATATTATGAAAGATGATGATTTAGAAAAAGTTAGAGAAACTAGTAGATTTAAAGAATTATTAGAACAGATAGAAAAGAAATAGAATATTTATATTTTAGAAGTGAAATAAACTATCTTTGAATTGAGTCTAAGTTTATATTATAATTTAGATATACACCTACAATATAAAAGTTGTAGGTTTTCTTATGTATTAAATATAGTTTAAATGTATTAAATGAAGAGAAAAATATACATAATAAGAAATGGAAGTAAACTCAGGAGAGTGATTTTTTGAAAAAGGTTATTATAGCAGAAAAGCCATCAGTAGCTAAAAATATAGCTGAGGCGTTAAAAATAAAGGGAAGAAAAGATGGTTATTATGAAGGCGAAAATTATTTTGTAACTTGGGCATTTGGACATTTATTACAACTTTTTGATGCTAAGGATTATGATGAGGGAATGAAATCTTGGAGACTTGAAAAGTTTCCTTTTATACCTGAAAATTTTAGATATAAAGTAAAAGTGGATTCTATGAATAGAGCTATTACTGATAAGGGAGCACAAAAACAAATTAATACTATTAAAGCTCTTGTAGATAGGGATGATGTTGATGGAATAATATCAGCAACTGACTTTGATAGAGAAGGACAGGTTATAGCGGATGAAATTTTTATGTATTTTAATGAACAAAAACCAGTTTATAGAATACTTTTAAATGAATGGACGGCAAAAGAAGTGGAAAAGGGAATGAAAAATTTAAAACTTAATACAGAGATGAAGCCACTTCAAGATGCAGGAATAGGTAGACAGTGGGCAGATTGGATAATAGGAATAAATTTAACATCTGTAGCTACAATAAAATATAATTTAAATGATAATAAAATTTTAAATATAGGAAGAGTATTACTTCCAACTTTAAAAATTATTTATGATAGAGATAAAGAAATAGAAAATTTTAAATCTACAAGTTACTATAAACTTATTACAAGTTTTAAAACTTCTGAAAATAAGGAGTTTGAAGGATTGTATTATGAAAAAAATAAAGAAGATAAATTAGATGAAAAATTTGAAGATAAAGCATACCTTGATGTCATTGCTAAGGCTATAAAGTTTGAAAAAGCTGAAATTGTAGAAAAGCAAACAGAAAAGAAAAAAGAATATCCACCATTTTTATTTAATTTATCAAATCTTCAAGGTCATATTACAAGTAAACATAAAGGATGGACATCAGATAAAGTATTGAAAACTGCACAATCACTTTATGAAAAGAAATTTATAACATATCCTAGAACGGGTAGTATATGTCTTGAAGAAAGTTTAATTGATAGAACAAAAAAGGTTTTGGAAACTTTAAAGGTAGGGTTATCTTATGAAAATGAAATAAAATTTACTACTAGTAAAAGAATATTTGATAATTCTAAGGTAGAAAGTCATAGTGCGATAGTTCCTACATACATGAAACCTAATAATTTAAGTAAGGAAGAACTTATAGTGTATAGTGCTATAAAGAATAGATTTCTAATGCAATTTATGCCGGTTGCTGAATTTGAAGAAACAAAAATAACTTCAAAAGTGCATAAGGAAGAGGCAAAAGGTGTGTTTATTTCAAGAGGTAAAGTACAACTTGTTGAAGGATGGAGAAAAGTAGAAAAAATAGAAAGTAAAGATACAATACTGCCAATGGTAGCAGAAAAAGAGTTGGTGGATACAGTTGAGGCTAAAGTAAATAAAGTTACTAAAAAGCCACCAAAACCTCATACTGAAAAAACTTTATTACGTCTTATGGAGACATGTGGTAAAAGTTTTAAGAAAAAAGATTCTAAAAAAGATGAAGAGATGCAAGAGAATGATAATGAAGAAACATCAGAAGAAACATCAGATGAAATGATGGCTGCTATACTTAGTGGATTTAGTATAGGAACTCCAGCAACGAGGGCTGAAACAATCAAAAAACTTAAAGATATAGGTTATATACAAACTAAGGGGAAAAATCTTATAACAACAGATCTTGGGAGAACTATGGTGGAAATATTTCCAGCAAGAGAACTTTTAGATCTTGAGTATACAGGTAGGTTAGAAAAAACTTTATCTGATATAGAAAAAGGAAAAGTTCAAAAAGAAGAATTTTTAAATCTTATAAAAGATTTTACAATAAATGCAGTTAACCAAATTAAAAATGATACATCAGCGCTTAGTAGAGTAAAAGTTGAACTTGATAAGGGTGTTGAAAGTTTGGGAAATTGTCCTGTATGTGGAAATCCTGTGATAGAGGGTGAAAAAGGATTTGGATGTAGTAATTGGAAGAGTGGTTGTAAATTTACCATATGGAAAGATGATAAATATATAACTTCATTTGGAAAAACAGTATCTAAAGAAATGGTTCAACTTCTTCTTAAAAATGGAAAAGTGGGATTTAGAAATCTAAAAAGTAAAAAAGGGAATACTTTTAGTGCTTATTTTAAATATGAACTTAATAAAGAAACCGGATATTTTAATTGGAAAATAGAATTTATCTAATAGCTGGTGTTTTTATATTGAGTTATCAAATTGATAATTTATTATTATTATGATAAATAAAGCTTATTTTTTTCTTCATAGCACTAAGAACGGATACAAAAAATAATTAAATTAGTAGTTAAATATATATTTTGAAATAAAATGTTATGGCACAAGATTTGCTTTGAGTATATCGAGGAGATGATTTTCATGAAGAAAACTTTATTTATCAAAAATATAAAGACAGTTGTAACTTGTGATGATAATGACAGTGTTTTAAATAATGTTAATATCTTTATAAAAGATGGAGTTATTAAACATATTGGTAATGAAGTGTTTGAGGCTGATGAAATTATTGATGCTAAAGATATGATAGTATATCCAGGGCTTATAAACACTCACCATCATTTATATCAAACTTTCACAAGAAATCTACCAGATGTTCAAAATATGGAGCTTTTCCCATGGCTTACATACCTTTATGAAATTTGGAAGGGTTTAGATTCTGAAGTTATAAGATATAGTTCTATGGTTGGAATGGGAGAATTAATGAAATGTGGATGCACAACATGTTTTGACCATCACTATGTGTTTCCAAAGGATGCAGAGGGAACTTTAATAGATACTCAATTTGATGCAGCAACAGAGCTCGGAATTAGAATGTTTGCATCAAGAGGAAGTATGGATCTTAGTAAAAAAGATGGTGGACTTCCTCCAGATTCAGTAGTACAAGATTTAGATGCTATTCTTGCAGATTCAGAAAGACTTGTTAAAAAATATCACGATCCAAATCCTTTCTCAATGAGACAAGTTGCTTTAGCACCATGTTCACCTTTTAGTGTAACAGGCGAAGTAATGAAAGAGTCTGCAAAGCTTGCTAGAAAATTAAATGTAAGACTTCATACACATCTTGCAGAAACTAAAGATGAAGAGAGATTTACTATTGAAAAATTTGGAATGAGACCATTAGAATATATGGATAGCTTAGGATGGGTTGGAAGTGATGTATGGTATGCTCATGGAATACATTTTAATGATGAAGAGCTTAAAATATTGGCTAAAACTCAAACAGGTATAGCACACTGCCCTATATCTAACATGAAATTATCTTCAGGAATAGCTAGAATACCTGAACTTATAGAACTTGGAGTACCAGTTGGACTTGCAGTTGATGGAAGTGCAAGTAATGATGGATCAAATCTTTTAGAAGAGATAAGAGTATCATATTTACTTCATAGATTAAACTCAAGCACAAAAGCCCCAACTGGGTATGATATATTAAAACTTGCTACAAGAGGTAGTGCTAAAGTTTTGGGTAGAAATGATATTGGTCATTTGAAAGAAGGAATGGCTGGAGACTTATTTATGCTGAACACAAATAGAATTGAATTAGTGGGAACACAATATGATCCTAAGTCACTATTTGGGACTGTAGGATTTAAAGGTGGAGTAGATTATACAATAGTTAACGGTAAAGTAGTTGTTAGAGATGGAAAATTAGTTAATGTTGATGAAAGTAAGCTTATCTACCTTGCAAATGATACTGTTACAAAGTTAATTAATAAGTCAAAATAATATTAAAAAAATATACAAACGAAATAGATACTGTAAGAGTTTTATCTTATAGTATCTATTTTTTGTTTTCCAAATTATTGTTTAACTTTCTCTAAAAGTTTTTTGAAACAGGAAATTTTCCTTTTTGTCTTTAATATACGTTGAGTACATTTATTTGCTGCTATTATTAAATCAAATTCTATCTCAGGATAAAAGGAGAAATTTGATGAAAGTATTTTTGTGTGAAGATAATCCTAAACAACGAGCTCAATTTAAAAAAATAATAGAAAACAAAATTTTAATAAATAATTTTGATATGAATTTAGAGTTAGAGACAGGGTCACCCTATGATTTATTAGAGTATAGTAAACAAAATAATGAAATAGGTATTTATTTTTTAGACGTTGATTTAAGAAGTACGATAAATGGAATAGAACTAGCTCAAAAGATTAGAATGTATGATACAAATGGTGTTATCATATTCTTGACATCACATTCAGAACTTACATTTATGGCGCTAACAGCTAAAGTTGAAGCAATGGACTTTATAGTGAAAGATAGCTATAAAAATATTGCTGAAAAAATAGAGGCTTGTTTAGATTATGCTAGTAAAAAATATAGTAATAAAAAAAATGAATCTAAAGTATTCACTATAGAAGTAGATGATAAGATTATAAATCTTAGATATAATGAAATCTTGTATTTTGAAACATCTATGACTATACATAAAGTAATAGCACATTGTGCTAATAGAAGCATTGAGTTTTATGGAAGAATGAAAAAGATTGATAATTTATTGAATGAGCATAACTTTATAAGATGCCATACGTCGTATATAGTGAATAAGGAATTTATTAAAGAAGTTGATAAAAAAAATAGAATTTTATATATAGTAGATGGAAGGTCATGTCTAATATCTACGCGAGGACTTAAAAAAGTGATTTAAAAACTTAGCATTTTGCTAAGTTTTTTTTCGTTAATGATGAAGTATCAAGCGAATTTGAGAAATAACAAAATAGTAGAAGTAAAAAATGTATTATATAGAAAAGGAGGTGCTGGTTTTGTATGAAAGAATATTAAAGATAATCAATAAGGGAGATAATAAAAAAATTGTTCTTAAAAAAATATTTGAAGAAGAGTTTTATAAAAAGAAAAATTTAGAACTAAAGTATGTTGGTAAAGTTTTAGCTATTTTATATTTTTTAAATAAAGATGATATTAGTTTGAAAGATATAAGGTATGAAGAAGATTTTTATTATCTAGCTATTAAAAGTTTTGAGCAATCTTTAGACTTTACGTTTCTTAATGGTAAAGCAAATGAAATAGCAACTTCAATAATAAGACAGTCAGTTATACAAATTTTACTATTACATGATTTGAAAAATTTGAAGTTATCCCAAAAAGAAATTGAGGATTTTAAGTTAGGATTTGTAGAGAGTTATAAAGCAGTTTTAGATAATAAAAAATATCTTTTAGGAAGTAAGAGGGTAGAAACAGGAAATTTAACTTTTAAAATAAAATTAGAACAAGCTAGTGCGAGCGATTTGTTTAGACAATTAGAATTTATAGATGTTTTTTTATTAAATAAGAAATTGAATCAAAGAGAAATAGAGAAGTTACAAAGTTATATTCATGATGATATAAAAGATCTTAAAATTTTTGCTCATGATTTAGATGGATTTTTAGATAAAGCGATATTAGGATTTTATAATAATAAAACTGAAATGACTTGGATTGAAAATGAAGAATTGAAATTCTATCCAATAAGTGAAAATAACATAAGTAGGAATATAGAGATAATAGAAGTTTTACTAAAAGCAACTCTCTTAACAGAGAACCAAAGTTATGTTAAAAATGCTTTGAATATCATTCAAGCGATTAAATAAAAACAAATTTGATGTAGTTAACAACGATTTTGATAGATAGCGTAAATTGATTATTAAAATGGCTAAAATGAAAATATAGAGTAAAGGATGGAGGAAAAGTTGATGAAAGTTGTAGAAACTAAAAATTTGAAAAAATATTATAAATCAGGTAGAGAGACAGTTAAGGCTGTAGATAATGTTTCATTTAGTGTTGATAAAGGAGAGTTTGTAGCTGTTATAGGAAGATCAGGATCAGGAAAAAGTACATTATTACATTTGTTAGGTGGATTAGATAGGAGTAGTTCTGGAAGTATAGCAATAAATGAAATGATTTTAGATAAGATGACAGATGATGAAATAACTATTTTTAGAAGAAGAAATATAGGATTTATATTTCAAAGTTATAATTTAATTCCTTCACTTACTGTGCTTGAAAATATAATGTTACCGTTAGGAATAGACGAAGAAAAAGTAGATAAAAAGTTTTTAAATGAAATAATAACTAGTTTAGGGCTAAGCTCAAAAGAAGATGAACTTCCAGGAAATTTATCAGGGGGGCAGCAGCAGCGAGTAGCAATAGGTAGAGCTATAATAAATAAACCTGCTATAGTTCTAGCAGATGAACCAACAGGGAATTTAGATTCTCGAACTGAGTTAGAGGTTTTACAACTTCTGAAAGGTTTTGTAAAGAAGTATAAGCAAACATTAATTATGATAACACATAATAAAGAAATAGCTAAAGTTGCAGATAGAGTTATAACCATAGAGGATGGGAAAATAGGAGGAAATGCAGGGTGAAGAGTTTATATAAATTAGTCTTCAAAAACTTAAAGTTAAATAAAAGAAAAACTTTAATTGTACTTTTCACTGTAATTCTTGCAACTATTTTAATAACAGCAGCAGGACTTATTCCTCTGAATATTTACAAGGATTATACAGCTAAAACGATGGAGGAAAGTGGCAAGTATCAATTACTTATTAATAATTTAGAAGAAACAAACTTAGAAAATATAGCGAAAGATGGAAATATTACTGAGTCTGGGAAATCTACATTATACGGAATTAAAAACAATGAAAAGTTTAGTATGTTTTACTATGATGAAAAAGCTTTTGAATTATCTCCATTTTCTCTTTTAGATGGGAGATTAGCAAAAAACGAAGGAGAAATTGTATTAGATGAAAATTATTTAATAACGAATAATATAGAACCTAAAATAGATCAAGTTATAAATTTAGATTATGTGGATGTAGCTGGGAATTCTATAAAAAAGGATTTTAAATTAGTTGGAATAGCATCATCTACAGCACAAGCTAAAGTTAAGGGAATATATTATGGTTTTGTTTCTAAGAAAGAACTCGCTTCTTTAAATGGAGAAAATGTACTTTGGACTATGTATTCTAACACTGTATTTACAAAGTTGCAGGATATAGAGGTTTATACAGGTGCTTTAGAAGAAATCTTTGATGTCAATAAAGATGATATAAGCTTAAATGATTTGTATATATCAAGTGGGAAAATAGATTGGAACTTAGTGCTTTCAGCTATATTAGTTATCCTAATAATTGTTATTGCAACAGTCATGGTCATCTATAACATTTTTAATATCTCTATTAATGAGAGAATAAATGAATTTGGAAAGCTAAGAGCAATGGGAGCGACTAAGAAGAATATTAAAAAAATGATATTTAGAGAAGGAATGATTATTGCACTTATTGCAATACCACTAGGTATTTTATTAGGTTGGGGAATTACTTCTTTTATATCATATAAGTTTTTATTTGAGAATATAAGTTTTTCTTTAGTAAGTGAACTATTAATTGTTGGAGTAGCAGGGATTATTTCTTTTATCACTATCTTAATATCTTTGATAAAGCCAGCAAATATTGCAGGAAGAATATCACCGATAGAGGCAGTTAAGTATACAGATACTAAAGTTATATGCAAAAAACGAAAAAGTGAAAGAGATATAAATATTTTTAAGTTAACCAAACTTAATATGCTAAGACATAAGAAGAGAAGCATAATTACTATAGCATCAATTATGGTTAGTTTTATACTATTAGTTACAATTGCTACTATAGTTGAAAGTTTTAACATGGATAAAGCAGCGAAAAAGTATGTTTCAGGAGATTTTGTACTTACAGCAAGCAGATATTTTACAGAATATAAGTACGATGTTTTCAGTGAAGATTTTCTTAAAGATTTAGAGGCTTTAGATGATGCTAATGAAGTGAATAAAATAGGTTTAGCACCATGTAGTTTTGAAAATTCAGGAGCCTTATCTTTTAATGATAGTAAAAACTTAGGTGTACAAACAATAGATTCATATATTTTAGGATATGAAAACAAAATGCTAGAAGAGTTAAAACAAGGACTTATAGCTGGAGCGATTAATGTTAATGGACTTGATAAAAATGAAATTATTGTCTTTAGATCAGAGGGAGATAAAAGGTTTAATACTAATGTTGGTGATGAAGTTGTTATCAATGTAAAAAATAGCACTGGAGAATATATTGAGAAAAAATTCAAGGTACAAGCAATAGTTAATAGTGAGTATATGGAAGCTTTAGATATTATAGGGCTTGGGGAGGTGTTCCTTAGTTCAAAGAAAACTTTAGATGGTATATATGGTGGAGATAGTACTGTCAAAGTTCAAGTGAACGGAGAGGTTCAAAAGATTAATGGATACCTAGGTAAGAATATACAGAATAATATGCTATTTACTTATCAGTCACAAGAAGAGACAAAAGAAGAATTAAAACAAGAATTTTTAGGAATCAAATTAGTAGCGTATGCTCTTACAATCATGATTTTGATTATAAGTATTTTAAATTATATGAACACAATGGCAGCAAGTGTTATAGCAAGAAGAAAAGAATTCGCAACATTACAGGCAATAGGAATCACTGTTAAAGGTATTAAGCAAATATTAAAAATAGAAGGTAGATTGTATGTAGCACTTGGTAGTTTAGTAGGCTGTGGAATAGGTTCAGTTTTAGGGTTCTTTATAGCTAAGATTTTAGAGAAACAAGCTATATTTATAAACTACAAATATCCTTTTGTTATAGTAGGAACCGTTATTGTTTTAATATTTTTAGTACAAATTCTTACAGTTAAAATTCTATCAAAAAAAATAAATAAAGAAACAGTTATAGAAAGATTAAAAGTTTAAGTAAATAAGGGGGGATATTATGAGTGTATATAAGTTTAATGATAAGTTTGAATATTTAGAAAATAAAGCAAAAGTTATAGTGGCAAATAATAAAGATGGAAAATGGATAAAGATAACCAAGGAATGTTTTGAAATAATAAATGAAATGATAGCAGCAGGTTTAGATGTTGAAAAAGAACTTAGTTTGTTTGAAGAAGATGATGCAGCATATTTATTAGATTTAGTAAAAACTTTGAGATATATAGGGGTATTAAATCTGAAGGAGGAGAAAGAAGACATAGATGTTAGGAGTATAACAATTTCATTGACTAAAAATTGCAATTTGATGTGTATGCACTGTTCATATAATGCTAAGCATAATAGAGATGCAGAGAAAGATCTTAGTTTTGATGAGATTAAAAGTATAATAGATAAAACTATTGCAGTAGACCCAAAGCAAATAATTTTTACTGGTGGAGAACCACTAATTAGGAAAGATATATTTGAAATATTAGAATATGCAAAAAGTAAATTTAAAGGTACATTAGGAATTATGACTAATAGTGTGCTAATAAATAGAAGTAATGTTGAAAGACTAACATCACTAGTAAAAGTTTATGACATAAGTTTAGATGGTTACAATCAAAAAACATGTGATTATATAAGGGGAAAAGGAGTGTATTCATCGGTAATAAGAAGTATAAATCTTTTACAAGAATACGGAATAGAAGAAATATCTTTATCTATGGTTATAGTTGAACAAACTAGGGAGCATTTAAAAGATTTTTATGAATTATGTAAATCATTAAAGGTTACACCAATACCAAGAATTTTTTCACCAATAGGAAGAGGAAAGAATAATGCTGATAAGCTAGAGATTAAAGGTGATGTTGGTTTTGAAAGCTCTATGAATATGGATGCGAGAAAGAAAAATAGAGGAAATGGACTAGATATATGTACATGTGGAGCAGGGATAGATGAACTTTATATAGATTATGACGGAAATATAGGACCTTGCCCACTGTTTATGAGTAAAGAGTTCAAAATAGGTGATATTAATAATGTTGACTTAAATGATTTTTTTGAAAATAAAAGATATAAAGAAACGAAATCTTTTGATGAATTTAAAAAGTTTTTACCTAAATACAGGAAAGAGTGTGAAAGCTGTAATGTGAACTTATTTTGTTGGACATGTCCTCATATAATACATGTTGCCTACAATGATGATGAAGTTTTTAAACGAAGATGTGATTATATGAAACCATTATTAACAGAAAGTATATGGGGGAGTGTAGATGGCTAAAGTAGTAGCGATTTGGGTAACAACAAAGTGTAATTTAATGTGTAGATATTGTTATGAAGGAGCCCATAATAAGGGCGTTAATATGAGCTTAGAAACATGTGATGATGTAATTCGTTTTATAAAAACGTTTAAGAAAGATGGAGAACGAATAATTATAGATTTTCATGGTGGAGAACCTTTAATTAACTTTGAGGCTATAGAGTATATTGTGAAAAAATGTAATGAAGTTTTTATTAGAAAAGAACTAGATTATTGTATTACAACAAATGGAGTTTTACTAAATGACGATATCAGTAAATTTTTAATTGAAAATATTAATTATTCATTATCGGTAAGTTTAGATGGAAAACAAGAAACTCATGATTTTAATAGAAAAAGGGTAGATGGAAAAGGAAGTTTTGAAAAAGCGTTTGATGGAGCAAAAAAAATTCTTGAGGAAAGACCAGATGTTAGAGCAAGACTAACTTTTGATAAGAAAAATATAAATGACTTATATGATAACTTAGTGTATTTAATTGAAAATAATTTTAAGTGTATTGTGCCAGGTATAGATTGGTTTTGTAAGGAATGGGAAGATACAGACTTTGAAACAATCTATGAGCAATTGTTAGCTGTTAAAACTTATTTGAAACGTAATGATTTACAGGACGTTTCAGTGGGAACAATTAATGAAAAGATAATAGATGTGGGTACTTGTGCAGGTGGAAGTACTTCTATGCACATATTACCTAATGGAGATTTTTATCCATGTGGATATACTGTAGATAATTCAAAGTATATTCTAGGAAATGTGAAAAATGGATTGAATATTAAGAAGAAAGATAAAGTTAGAAAAGTTTTATATACTGATAATCCAGTGTGTGAAGGCTGTAATAATTATAAATCTTGTTATAGCACAAGATGTAAATTTGCTAATGAAATTTTAACTGGTGATTGTAATTTCCCATCGGGAGTTATATGTAATATGGAAAATATAAGAATCAAATTATCAAAATAATAGGAGTGATAAAAATGGAAAAGGCAAAAGAGCTAAAATTAAAGAAAATAACAGAAAAAGTAGACAAGCTAGAAGTAAATGGAGAGTGCTGCTGCCATGACTGCGAGCAACAAATGTGGGTAGGAAATAGATCAGGAATGCAAAGTGGTTGCAAACTATATATAGGATACAACGCACAAACATCAAGTTGGTTATAAAAATAAAAAAATAAAAATAAAAACAAAAATAATAGGA
>JBOGCE010000019.1:0-7673 GCA_051656585.1 Sarcina sp.
TACAATAGCACCAAACAGTGCAACATTAGATGTATCAGTAAACTTAGTAAATAGTAAGAATGAAGTAGTTTCACAATTAGAGAAACCAACAACAACAATACCAAGTACTAAAGGATATTATAATGAGAAGATTGGAACAAACGGAGAACCAAGTCAAACAGTACAAGAAGGAATTTCATCAGGTAAGTATACAGTAACAAGCGTAACAGTTAATGGTAAGACAATGTCATTAAATGATTACAAAACAGAAGTTACAGATGGAACATTAAATGCAGCAAATGGAGAAAACCATGTAGTTTATAATGTTACACAGGCAGTACAAAATACAGTAAAAGTACAAATACAAAACCCAGATGGAACAATAATACCAATAACAAGTGATAATGCAGGAAACTACGAGGGTGGAACTGCTCTTGCACCACAAACATCAACAGAAGGTGTAGATGGAGCGCCAGCAGTAACAAAAGATGGAACACCGTTAACAACACCAGTAGCACCAAAAGGATATCATATTGTAAAAGTAACAAATCAAGTGGGAACAGGAACACCAACAACAGAGGGTGATACTTACAAAGTACCAGGAACACTTGGAACAGCAAATAACAGTACAACTTATACAATAGCACCAAACAGTGCAACATTAGATGTATCAGTAAACTTAGTAAATAGTAAAGGTGAAGTAGTTTCACAATTAGAGAAACCAACGACAACAATACCAAGTACTAAAGGATATTATAATGAGAAGATTGGAACAAACGGAGAACCAAGTCAAACAGTACAAGAAGGAATTTCATCAGGTAAGTACACAGTAACAAGCGTAACAGTTAATGGAAAAACAATGTCATTAAGTGATTATAAAACAGAAGTTACAGATGGAACATTAAATGCAACAAATGGAGAAAACCATGTAGTTTATAATGTTACACAAGATGTGCAAAATACAGTAAAAGTACAAATACAAAACCCAGATGGAACAATAGTACCAATAACAAGTGATAATGCAGGAAACTACGAAGGTGGAAGTAACCTTGCACCACAAACATCAAAATTAGGTACAGATGGAGCACCGGCAGTAACTGAAAAAGGAACACCGCTAACAACACCAGTAGCACCAAAAGGATATCATATTGTAAAAGTAACAAATCAAGTGGGAACAGGAACACCAACAACAGAGGGTGATACTTACAAAGTACCAGGAACCCTTGGAACAGCAAATAACAGCACAACTTATACAATAGCTCCAAATAGTGCATCATTAGATGTATCAGTAAACTTAGTAAATAGTAAAGGTGAAGTAGTTTCACAATTAGAGAAACCAACAACAACAATACCAAGTACTAAAGGATATTATAATGAGAAAATTGGAGCAAATGGTCAACCGTCAGTAGCAATTCAGGATGGAATAAACAAAGGTACTTATACAGTAACAAGTGTAACAGTTAATGGAAAAACAATGTCATTAAAAGATTACAAAACAGAAGTTGCAGATGGAACATTAAATGCAGCAAATGGAGAAAACCATGTAGTTTATAATGTTACACAAGGAGTACAAAATACAGTAAAAGTACAAGTACAAAACTCAGATGGAACAATAGTGCCAATAACAAGTGAGAATATAGGAAATTATGAAGGTGGAACTGCTCTTACACCACAAACATCAACAACAGGAGTAGACGGAGCACCAGCAGTAACTGAAAAAGGAACACCGCTAACAACACCAGTAGCACCAAAAGGGTATCATATTGTAAAAGTAACAAATCAAGTGGGAACAGGAACACCAACAACAGAGGGTGATACTTACAAAGTACCAGGAACCCTTGGAACAGCAAATAACAGTACAACTTATACAATAGCACCAAACAGTGCATCATTAGATGTATCAGTAAACTTAGTAAATAGTAAGAATGAAGTAGTTTCACAATTAGAGAAACCAACAACAACTATACCAAGTACTAAAGGATATTATAATGAGAAGATTGGAACAAACGGAGAACCAAGTCAAACAGTACAAGAAGGAATTTCATCAGGTAAGTACACAGTAACAAGCGTAACAGTTAATGGAAAGACAATGTCATTAAGTGATTATAAAACAGAAGTTGCAGATGGAACATTAAATTCAGCAAATGGAGAAAATCATGTAGTTTATAATGTTACACAAGATGTACAAAATACAGTAAAAGTACAAGTACAAAATCCAGATGGAACAATAGTACCAATAACAAGTGATAATGTAGGAAACTATGAAGGTGGAAGTAGTCTTACACCACAAACATCAAAATTAGGTTTACCAGGTGATAAAGCGATAACAGAAAATGGAACAGCTTTAACAACACCAGTAGAACCAAAAGGGTACCATATTGTAAAAGTAACAAGTCAAGTAGGTACAGAGACACCAACAACAGAGAGTGATAATTATAAAGTACCAGGAACACTTGGAACAACAAGTAGTAGCACAACTTATACAATAGCACCAAATAGTGCATCATTAGATGTATCAGTAAACTTAGTAAATAGTAAAGGTAAAGTGATCTCTCAACTAGAGAAACCAACAACAACAATACCAAATACTAAAGGATACTTTAATGAAAAGATTGGTACAAATGGAGAACCAACAACATCAATAGTTAATGATATTAACTCAGGTAAATATAAAGTAACAAGTGTAACAGTTAATGGAAAACAAATGTCATTAAATGATTATAAAGCAGAAGTTGCAGATGGAACATTAAATGCAGCAAATGGAGAGAATCATGTAGTGTACAATGTTGTACCAGCTGATAAAGTTACTTATACTATTGAAACTAATGATGGTAGTAAGGTATTTAATGATAATACTCCAATAAATAATCCAGAAACATCAGATGGAACATTTAGTCCTAATACAAATGTAACAGGTACAATAGTTATTCCAAAAGGATATAAAATTGTTTCAACTACATCTAATATTGGTACACCTACAGTTACAACTAAAGATGGTGTAACAACATTACACACAAAAACATCTGATAGTGAAACAACACCAGAAACAACACATGTAACTATTAAAGTTGTAAAAATGGCATCATTAGATGTATCAGTAAACTTAGTAAATGGTAAAGGTGATGTAATTTCACAATTACAAAAACCAACAATAACAATACCAAGTACTGAAGGATACTTTAATGAAAAAATTGGGGATAATGGTAGTCCAGAAACAAGTATTCAAGAAGAAATAAATAGTGGTAAGTACAAAATAACAAGTGTAACAATTAATGGAAAAACAATATCATTAAAAGATTATCAAAATGAAATTGCTAATGGAACACTTGATGCAGCAGATGGATTAAACCATATAATTTATAACGTTAGAGAAAAAGGTTCAAGTGTTGCAATAAAAGTACAAAATACAGTAAAAGTGCAAATACAAAATCCAGATGGAACAATAGTACCAATAACAAGTGAGAATGTAGGAAACTACGAAGGTGGAAGTAATCTTGCACCACAAACATCAAAGTTAGGTACAGATGGTGAAAAAGCAGTAACAGAAAATGGAACAGCTTTAACAACACCAGTAGCACCAAAAGGATATCATATTGTAAAAGTAACAAATCAAGTAGGTAAAGAAGCAGTTACAACAGAGAGTGATAGTTATAAAGTACCAGGAACACTTGGAACAGCAGATAATAACACAACTTATACAATAGCTCCAAATAGTGCATCATTAGACGTAACAGTAAACTTGGTAAATAGTAAAGGTGAAGTAGTGTCAGAATTAGAGGCACCAACAACAACAATACCAAATACTAAAGGATACTTTAATGAAACAATTGGTACAAATGGTGAGCCTTCACAAACAGTACAAGAAGCTATTAATAGTGGTAAATATACAGTAACAAGTGTAACAGTTAACGGACAAGAAATGTCATTAAATAACTATAAAACAGAAGTTGCTGATGGAACACTAAATGCAACAAATGGAGAAAATCATATTGTATACAATGTTTCAGATGTAGCTCCGAAAACTTATAAAACAACAATAATAGTAACAACTCCAGATGGTAAGGAAATTCCACAAATTCAGCCTAAAACAGTTGTAACTCCAGCAGGAGGAACAGTAACTGGAACTGGAATAACAGTGCCAAAAGGATATAAAATAGTAAAAGTAACAGTTGATAATAATAATGTTACACCAACAGCTACAACAGGAAATAGTAATATACCAGCTATAACTAATACAGAATCTAATCACACAGTACACTATGTGGTAGAAAAAATACCAACTCAAGAAACAGGTAAAGTAACAGTAGTAGTTGAAACTAAAGATGGTACAATAATGGTTCCAATGACTGAGCATGAAGGTGATGTTAATACTCCAATTTCAGCAGGAGATACAGCATATACTAATGTTCCAGGATATCATGTTGTTGGATTAACAGTTAATGGTAATCCAGTATCGCCAACTTCAACAGGAGCATATCAAGTTCCAGCTATGAAGTATAATGATGGTACACAGAATGTAGTATGGATAATTGCAAAAGATGCACCAACACCTGTAGTACCTCCAGTTAAACCAGAGGTTTCAACAGGAAAAGTAAATGTAAAAGTTGTAAATGACACAACAGGTCAAACTGTAGTACAAAATCACTTAGTTGATCAAGGAAATGTTGGAGATAAAGCGACAGGAACATCATACACAGCACCAAATGGAACACATATTACAAAGGTTACAGTTAACGGACAGGTAGTTCCTTTATCAAGTATACCTAATATAATAATTCAAGATGGTGATACAAATATTGTTTATCACATAGCTGATAATCCTAAGCCAGTAGAAAATGGTAAAGTGTCAGTTACAGTACAAACTGAAGGTGGAGAAATATTAGTTCCAACAGTTACAAACAGCGGTGTTACAGGAACACAAGTATCAGCAGGAGATGTTGCATATACACCAGTTAAGGGATATCATCTTGTTGGAGTTCAAGTTAATGGTCAAGAAGTACCAGCTTCTGAAATCCCAACACTTAAATTCCCAGATAATTCAACTACAAAAGTAGTATGGATAGTAGCAAAAGATGCACCAACACCTGTTAAGCCTGAAACACAAAAAAGTAGCGTTTCAGTAACTTATCAAACAACTACTGGAAAAATATTAGTACCTACAACAACACAAGATGGTGATGTTGGATCAACAATAAATAGTGGATTATCATTTAATCCAATAAAAGGATATCACTTAGTTAAAACAGTTGTTAATGGTGATGATAAAGGTACAGAAAGTATAAATAGTGTAACTCTTGGAAAGGATGCAACACATATTGTTTATATTTTAGAACCAGATGCACCAACACCAGAGCCAACACCAGAACCTACAGTTAAAACAGGAAGCGTTACTGTAAAAGTTGTAACAAGTACTGGGCAAGTTATTACTCCTCAACATCAAGTATGTCAAGGAAATGTAGGTGATAATGTAACAGGAGATTCTATTACAGTTCCAAACGGATATCACATTTCTAAGATAACTGTAAATGGAGTTCCAGTTAAATCATTAAGTGGTATGACTATAGTTGATGGAACAACTCATATCGTATATACTATAAGTAAAGATGAAACAAAACCACCAGTTAAAGATGGAAGTGTATCTATAACAGTTATATCTTCTAATGGTAAAATTTTAGTTCCAACAACTACTATAAATGGTCCGATTGGTGAAGCTGTTCCAACAGGATATGAACCAATTCCAGGATATCATTTAACAGGTGTAACAGTTAATGGATCATCTGTAACGACAACAATGATTCCACATTACGTAATAAATGATGGAAAAACATCAATTGTATATATTCTTACACCGGATGCAAACCAAGGTGGAACACCAGTGAAACCAGATGGAAATCAAGGTGGAACACCAGTGAAACCAGATGGAAACCAAGGTGGAACACCAGTGAAACCAGACGGAAATCAAGGCGGAACATCAGTGACACCAGATGGAAATCAAGGTGGAACACCAGTGAAACCAGATGGAAATCAAGGTGGAACACCAGTGACACCAGATGGAAATCAAGGTGGAACACCAGTGACACCAGATGGAAATCAAGGTGGAACACCGGTTGCTAATACAGGTAAGATTACAATTAGAGTAAACAATATTGATGGATCAACAGTTGTTCCTACTCATGTAGTAGCTAATGGTGATATTGGTAGTGAAATCAATAATATAGGTTATGTTCCTCCAAAGGGATACCACATAACTCAAATAACTGTAAATGGAAAAGTTGTTCAAAGTATCGAAGGTATAAAAATAGTGCCAGGTACAACTAGCATAATTTACACAATAGCTCCTAATAGTACATCTACAAATGGAACAAATAATAGTAATAGTGATTCAACACAAAAAACAATTATAAAAGCATTACCTGATACAGGTTTAAGCAATGCAGTAAGTAAAGGCGAAGAAGCAGCTGCTGTTGCTGGATTACTAGGAGTACTAGGAATTGCATCAATATTTAAAAGAAAAAAATAATAAAATAATAAAATAATGGCTATATCATTAGATATAGCCATTATTTTGAAAATAAATTTTCAAGGAGTGTCAATATGTATATACAGCAAGGAAATTATAATACTCAACAAATCTCAAGACTTAATAGCATAAGTCAAATACAAATTCAGGGACAGCAAATCGATGGAGTAGATGTTCCAGGATTTCCAACTCAAACTATAAGTGGAGAAGATGGAACTAAATTTGGTCAAAATGTACAAAATATTATTGATAACATTGCAAAAGAATATACTATAGAAAAAGTGACTTACAATGGTCAACCTGTATCAATAAATAATATTGCAAATTTAGTATATCAAGGTAGTACTGGTAATCTTACTTTACACATAAAAAACATAACTCAAATAATAGTTCATGCAAAATTTGGGGATAATCTTTTACCAGTATCTTCTGAAGCAGACACTATAAATAATGGAAAAGGAATTTTTTATATTCCTGATACAGGGATATATGCAAATAAAAACTTTTATATTAAAGGTGTAAATATTAATGGTGTAAATTATCCATTTGAAAGAAAAGATAATAAACTAATAGTTAACGGTCCAATTTCAGTAAGTCTTAATGGACAATATAACGTAGAGATTGATTTAGGGCATAAATCAGCTACAAACCCAACGCCAGTAGCACCTACTTATAGTGATACAGTTAATATAATGGATGGAAGCACACAAGTAAGTAGTGAAACAACAACTGGAGTAGCGGGAACACAAATAAAAATACCAACACTTCCAAGTGGAGCAAAAATAACTAGTGTAGAAGTAAATGGAGTTAAGCAAGCAACTAACTCATATCCAACAGAAATAGGAAATGAAAATCAAACTATAACAATTAATGTAGAAATGCCACATACAGCAACAGTTGAATATAAAGAAGGAGATACTACTATAGGATCAGCTGTAACAACAGGAGTAGAAGGTACAACTATAAAATATGCAGCAGCACCAACAGGTTATAAAATTAAGAGTATAACAGTAAATGGTCAAGTAGTAGACAGCATGCCAACTACTTTAGGAAATGCAAATGAAACTATAATTGTAACATATGAAAAGGTAGCAGTTCCAGTAAAACCAGAAGCTAAAAAAGTAACATTGACAGTAGAAGCAACTTCAGGTGGAAAAACATTATTTAGTGAAAC
>JBOGCE010000020.1:0-18607 GCA_051656585.1 Sarcina sp.
AGCAACCGGCTCATAACCGGTAGGTCCCGGGTTCGAATCCCTGAGGATGCACCATTACGGGGGTATAGCTCAGTTGGGAGAGCACTTGCCTTGCACGCAAGGGGTCATGAGTTCGAATCTCATTATCTCCACCATATAAATCTGTGAAGAGTTCACAGATTTTTTTTTATAAAAGACTAAGTTGAATTAGGGTAATTTGGTAAACTTTTTATATATAAAAGACTAAGCATAAATATAATGCTTAGTCTTTTATTATTTGTTTTGAGAAATTTTTGCTTCTGTTAATGCTGCATTAACAGCATTCTTCCAGTTAGTACTTATTTCTGGTATTTCAGGGATGTTAGGGATATTTGTATTTTGTTTTTGGATTATAGAATCTGCAAAACTAACTCTATAGTAATTTATATTAGGATAATATGTTCCATTAATATCTTTTCCTATGTATTTAGAATAGTCTATTTCTTTTCCAGATGTATCTAAAACTTTTAAAGTTATATCTGATATTTTTCCATCCATTATCGTAACTACAGCTTCTTCTTGCCCTGTGTTAGTTATTTGTGATTTACCTGTATAGGTACCATTTTTATATTCGCTCTTAGGTACACTAGGTACAGGCTGAAGATTACTGTTTTTATTCTCTTCAACAGTTTTATTTCCTTTTTGAGGTTCATTTTTAGTTGTGCATGAAATTAGAGAAAAACTACTAAGTGTAATTATTAAAATAGATATTAGTATTTTAATTTGAGTTTTCATTTAAAAATCGCAAGAATAATTCATAAAAAATATAATCTTATTTTATTCTAGCTTATACCCTCCTTTTATTTATATAGATTTAATTTTCATCATAATTATCTTTAGTGTAATAAAAGAAAAATTAATAATCTCCAACTAACTTTTAGAAAAACTAGGACTCAATTAAGATTGAGTTTTTATTATAGCTAAATGTTAAGCTGAAGGTATCTAGGAGTGAGTGTTTTTTATATAAGAAGTATTAGAAGCACTCGCTATCAGATAAAAGAAAGTTAAATTTATAAGATACATTATATTTTAAACTAATATTTAAAAGGAATAATTTAACTTATAAATAGAAATATATACATTTAGTAATTCCACAAAATTATAAATTTATGCATAATTATTTAAGTTTTTAAAAATAATGAAAATAAATATACTTGATAAATTTATAGATAAATAACTTATAAACTTATATTTAGCTATTAAAATCATGTAAACTTTAAATGAAATTTGTATAAATATGACGTATTTTTATAAAAAAAATATCTTTATAGGTTATAATTAATGTAATAATTATTTTGCTTAGATAAACTGAGACTCAATTTAAAGTGATTTTTCATTCTAGTTGGGTTTAAGTTGAAATTATCTAGAAGCATATGTTTTTTTATTTTCTATTTCTAGAAGAAAGGGGATTAGAAATACTAGCTATAAGATAAATGAATAATTTATTGAGAGGGTATTAGGTTATTTCATTTTCAGAAGTGGATTATATTGATTACTATATGAGTAAAAAGGAAATATTAAAAATATTGAGGTAGAAATATTTTTAATATTTGAGACTAAATTTAAGTGAGAGTTTTACTTTCGCTAAATGTTGAGTCGAGGTTATCTAGGAGCATATGTTTCTTTATCTTCTGTTTATAGACGAAGGAGTATTAGAAATACTAGCTATTAGATAAATTTAACTTTATAGATAAGGGGTTTCTAGAAAGGAGGATTACTAAATTAAGTTGTGTTTAGTTTAGTAGTGTTAGTGTATGGCGAATAAGGAATTGAAAAAAGAAATTGGTTTGTTTACGGCTACAGCTTTAGTTATAAGTAATATGGTTGGGGCTGGTATATTGATGCTTCCAGCTACATTAGCTCAAGTTTCTGGACCAGGGGCTACTATTATAGCGTGGATATTAACAGGTGTAGGTGCACTTATAATGGCGTTAACTTTTGCAAATTTAGGGTCTAAAATACCTAAGAATGGTGGAGTTTATGAATATTCTAGAATGGCTTATGGAAACTTTGGTGGATTTATGTCAGCATGGTTGTATTGGAATGGTTCTTGGATTGGAAATGCATCTATGTTTATTGTTGCAACAACATATTTAACTGGTGTTTTTCCTATACTAGGTCAGAATAAAATAATATGTTTTATTTTTGCATCAAGTCTTTTATGGATGTGTACTTATATTAATATTAGAGGGACTAAATTTGCAGGAAGAATTACAGCAGGACTTACTGTTTTTAAAATATTATTGTTTGGTACATTTATAGTTATTGCATTTATGGGGTTTAACAAGGCTAATATGACACCAATGTTTCCTACTGGAAAAGGACTTGGAACTATTCCTTTAGCAGCAGGTGTTACACTTTGGGCGTTCATGGGACTAGAAACTGCATCTGTTACAGGTGGAGAAATAAAAAATCCAGAGAAGAATATTAAAAGAAGTACAATTTTAGGTATGCTTATTAGTGCTAGCTTATATTTAGTTATTAGTATAGCAGCTATGGGGGCTATGAGTCAGAGTGAGTTAGCAGGTAGTTCTGCACCTATAACAGATATTATTTCAAAAGTACTTAATGTTGGGAATTTATCTATTATTAGTATTTTTATAGCTATTAGTGTTTTGGGGACTTCTTTAGGATGGTTATTATCAACGGCAAGAGTTAGTTTTGCAGCTGGTGAAGATGGAGTTTTTCCAAAGGTATTTTCTAAAATTCATCCAAAGTATGGTACACCATATATGTCTCTTATAATTAGTTCTGTTTTAGTAAATGTTATTTTATTAATGAATTTTACAGAAGGACTAGCAGGAGCATATAATTTCGTTGTTTTATTGGCTACTTTAAGTTATTTACCTGTTTATGGCTTTTCAGCTATAGCTGAGATATTGCTTATGGCAAAAAGTGAGTATAGAAGTAGTGTTAAAAATTATACGTTGTTAGTTGTAAGAGCGTTATTTGCATTTGGATTTTCTATCTGGGGAATAATATCATCTGGAGCACAAACGGTAATGTTTGGATTTATTCTTCTTATGTTAGCTGTTCCTGTTTATGCTTATATGCGAGTAAAAGGTGGACTAAGCGAAGAAATTGTAAATTAGTGTTTCAATTATTGCTAATTAAAAGGCTTTGAGATTTAATTTGTAGGGAAAAAAAGAAGTTTATAAACTGAGATTAAATTTATGTGGAGTTTTTACTCGAGCTGAATATTAAGTTGAAGTTATGTGGGGCGTGTGTCTGTTTATCAACTACTTATAGATGAAAGCGTAATAGAAATATTAGAGATTAGATAAAGTTTAAAGTGGGTGCTAAAAATATAGCACTCACTTATTTTTTGTCGTAAATTTGTGAAATTTATGTGTACTAAATTAAGTAATTTATTATATAATATGATATAAGAAGTGATATAATTGTTTTAAAGAAATAGTGCAGATACTTAAAAAAGCTCAGAATAATAAAGTTTTATTATTTGTTTAAATGGGGTGTGAAGCAATATGAACCTACAGGAACTTGAAGAGATGCTAGTTGAACTTAAGTTGAAGAAGAGAGAACTTATTTTAGCTAGTGAAAATACTTATACCTTAGATGAGGAGATTAAAAACTTAGAGGAAGAAATTAAAAAGAAAAAGAGTAATAATTAATTGTAATAAAAGGATTTAGATAGTATCTAAGTCCTTTTTTATTATGCAAATTTCTTTTTTGAGGAATGTTTATAAATTACTTTACGTAATATTATATAGAGCTTTTAACCATAAACTTTAATTTTTATAGTTAAAAATATTTAATTATAGTAAACTAACGGTTTTAAAAGATCTAATTATCGCTTAATTTTTATTTGTATAATTTATGTGTAGATCATAGTGTATAATAAATATCAATTTAAATTGAGAGCAAAGGGGATTTTTAGTTAATATATTGAATTGAGTTATTGTAAAAATAAAACGATTTTATTTATGAGTTTAAAAAATTTAAGTTAAATAAAAAATTTTTAAGGATATAAATAATAGTTTTATAATAGTTATTTTATATGGTAGATTTTACGAGTTTACTATGAGGGGGATTTTGGTATGAAAAATTTTACGGATTTGGATGTATATTTGTTTCATGAAGGTAAGCATTTTCAAGTATATAACTTTATGGGAGCAATACTTAGAAGTGAAAATGGACGAAGAGGGGTAAGATTTACTACATGGGCACCAAATGCTAAAAATGTTTATGTAGTTGGGGAGTTTAATGAGTGGCAAGTTAGTGAGCAATATAAATTAATTAAAGAAAGTTCAATGGGAATATTAAGTCTATTTCTACAAGGAATTAAAGCTGGAACTAAATATAAGTTAGCTATTGAAGATAATTATGGAAATATAGTATTAAAAGCAGATCCATATGGTAGAGCTAGTGAATTAAGACCTAATACAGCTTCAGTGATTGTAAATAAAAATATGTATAAGTGGAAAGATACAAGATGGATAAATAAGAGGGATTCATCTGATGTGAAAAGAGAAGCCATGAATATATATGAGCTTCATTTAGGTTCTTGGAAAACTAGTGAAGATGGAAGCTTTTTAACTTATAGAGAAACTAAGCATATACTACCTAAATACTTAAAAGAAATGGGATATACACATGTTGAAATTATGCCTTTGATGGAACATCCATTAGATAATTCATGGGGATATCAAGTTACAGGATTTTATGCTGCAACTAGTAGATTTGGAAATGCTAATGGATTAAAAGAGTTAGTAGATGAATTGCATAGATATGATATTGGTGTTATTTTAGATTGGGTTCCTGGTCATTTCTGCAAAGATGCACATGGATTATATCAATTTGATGGAACTCCTACATATGAGTATGTTGAGGGGTGGAAAGCTGATAATAAAGGTTGGGGAACTTGTAATTTTGACTTAGGGAGACCTGAGGTTAGAAGTTTCTTAATATCTAATGCACTTTTTTGGTTAAGAGAGTATCATTTTGATGGTTTAAGAGTTGATGCAGTAGCTAATATGATTTATTTGAATTATGGAAGAGAAGAAAGTGAATGGAGATATAATGCTGATGGTTCTACTCATAATATTGATGCTGTAGAGTTTATAAAGACTTTAAATCAAACAATTTTTGAGGAATTTCCTAATATTATTATGGCAGCAGAAGAATCTACTTCGTGGGAAAAGGTTTCTCATAAGGTAGAAGATGGAGGACTTGGTTTTAATTATAAATGGGATATGGGATGGATGAATGATACTTTAGAGTATTGTGAATCAGATCCTCTTTTTAGAAAATATAAACATAATGATATGACTTTTTCTATGATGTATAATTTTTCAGAAAACTTTATATTGCCAATATCTCATGATGAAGTTGTACATGGTAAAAAATCTTTATTAGATAAAATGCCCGGAGATTATTGGAATAAGTTTGCAGGGCTTAGGTTATTTGCAACATATATGATGGGGCATCCAGGTAAAAAACTTAATTTTATGGGAGTAGAGATAGGTCAATTTATTGAATGGAGAGAGTATGAGGAACTTGAGTGGAAGTTGTTAAGTTATCCTATACATTCAGGAATAAATAGATTTTATAAAGAGTTAAATCATTTTTATAAAGAGAATAAGGCATTGTGGGAAAGAGATCATTTAGATAATGGATTTAATTGGATAGATGCTGACAATAAAGATCAAAGTATTTTCATATTTATGAGAAAAGGAGATAATGTTTTTGAGGATACTTTAATTTTTATTTGTAATTTTACATCTAATTATTATGAAAGTTTTAGAGTGGGAGTACCTTTTAATGGTATATATAGACAAGCTTTTAATAGTGACGAACTGAAATATGGCGGTTCAGGAAAAGGTGTAGATGGTCAGATATATGCACAGAGTATACCATATCATAGTGAAAAATATTCGGTTGATATATCAGTTCCACCTATGGGAGGGTTAGTTTTAAAAATAGAAACTATTTTAGAAGAAAAAAGATATATAGATGAAATTCAAAAAGAAATTTAATTTGAATATTAATAAAAAGAAACTTAGAAAAGTATTTAAGATTTTAGTAAGATGATTTAGGTTAGGAGGAATATTTAGTATGAAGATTTTATTTGTTGCCTCAGAGGCACATCCTTTTATAAAAACTGGTGGTTTAGGAGATGTTATGGGAGCTTTGCCAAAAAAACTTGCAAGTTTTGGTGACGATGTAAGGGTTATAATTCCTAAATATAAAAATATAAAAAAACAATATATATCAGATATGATTTTCAATGGAAGTTTTCATGTTAATGTTGGATGGAGAAATCAATATTGCGGAATTTTTGAGCTAAAACATGAGAATGTGACATATTACTTTATAGATAATGAGTACTATTTTAAAAGAGATGGGTTATATGGTTATTTTGATGATGCTGAAAGATTTGCATATTTTGATAGAGCTGTATTAGAAGTTTTGAGAGAAATAGATTGGTGTCCTGATGTTTTACATTGTAATGATTGGCAATGTGGGATGATACCAGCACTCCATAAGCTTGAGTATATCAATCATTCTGATGGTTTTTATAAGGAGATGAAGACAGTAATTTCTATACACAATTTATTGTTCCAAGGAAATTATGATAAGAATATTCTTCCTGAGCTTTTTGGGTATACATTAGAGCAGTTTGAAAATGGGAATATGGAGTTATATGGAGCTGTTAGCTTTATGAAAGCAGGAATAGTATTTGCTGATAAAGTAAGTACTGTTAGTAACACATATGCAAAAGAAATAAAAACACCTTGGTATGGAGAAAATTTAGATGGTGTTTTAAAAGAAAGAGATAATGATGTTTGGGGAATAGTTAATGGAATAGATTATGATGAGTATGATCCAAGTAATGATAAATATATAGAAAAGAATTTTAATGTCAATAATATAGAAGGTAAGAAAATAAATAAATTAGCACTTCAAAAAGAATTAGGATTACCTGTTAGAGGTGATGTGCCAGTAATTTCTATAGTTTCAAGACTTACTAATCAGAAAGGAATTGACTTAGTTATAAATTGTATAGATAGGTTATTAAGGAAAGATGTGCAGTTAATAGTTTTAGGTACTGGGGATTATGGATATGAGGAGCATTTTAAAAGTTTAAAATATAGATATACAGAAAAAGTAAGTATTAATATATGTTTTGATAATGCTCTTGCTCATAAAATCTATGCAGCTTCAGATATGTTTTTGATGCCATCAGCATTTGAACCATGTGGACTTGGGCAGTTAATAGCTTTAAGGTATGGTACTGTTCCAATTGTAAGAGAAACTGGGGGATTAAAAGACACAATATCGCCTTATAATAAATATGATATAACAGGAAATGGTTTTAGCTTTGCTAATTATAGTGCTCAGGAGCTTATAAATACAACAGAAGAGGCTATAGATACTTTCTATAGAAAGAATGAGTGGCAGGAAATTGTTAAAAGTGCCATGAATTCAGAAAATAGTTGGGATAAATCAGCAAAAGTTTATAAAAACCTTTATGAAGAGATAACCAAGTAGGTTATTTAGCAATTTTAGGAGGATTTTTATGCTTGCTATAAATAAAGAAAAATTTAAGCGAGACTATCAAAAGAAATATTTAGAACTCTATGGAGAAGAAATAAATAATAGTAATGATTTGTATAGATATGAAACCCTCGGAAGTTTAGTTAGAGACTATGTGGCAGAATCTTGGGTAGATACTAATAGAAGATATAATGAAGAGAGTGCAAAACAAGTATATTACTTTTCAATGGAATTTCTTATGGGGAGACTCCTAGGTGATGCACTTTTAAATTTAGGAATAAGAGATGTTTGTAGAGATGCACTTAAGGAGCTTGATATAAATCTTGATGATTTAGAAGAGTTTGAAAGTGATCAAGGTCTTGGGAATGGCGGGCTTGGAAGACTTGCAGCATGTTTTTTAGATTCTATGGCATCTCTTAATATACCAGGACATGGATGTGGAATAAGATATAAATATGGATTTTTTGAGCAGAAAATAATAAATAATTCACAAGTAGAGGCACCAGATAATTGGCTTAGAGAAGGTAATGTTTGGGAAGCTAGAAAATCAGATAAGGCAGAGATAGTTAAGTTAGGTGGAGAAGTAAAGGTTGAAACTAACAATGGGAAGACAACATTTACACATATAAATTATGAACCTGTTCTTGCAGTACCTTATGATACTCCTATAGTGGGATATGAGAATAATGTTGTTAACACATTAAGACTTTGGAGTGCTGAAACTGTTAGTAATGAATTTGATTTTTCTTCATTTAGTAGAGGTGAATTTTTAAAGGCAATAGAATATAAAAATTCAGTTGAAGCTATATCTCATGTTTTGTATCCAGATGATTCTGTATATGAAGGAAAAATATTAAGACTTAAACAGGAATATTTCTTCGTTTCAGCTGGTATACAAGGAATAATAAGACACTATAAAAAATGTGGTGGAGATATAGAAAAATTTGATGAAAATATAGCTATTCATGTAAATGATACTCATCCTGCATTAGCAATTCCAGAACTTATGAGAATTCTAATAGATGAAGAGGAGCTTCCTTGGGAAATAGCATGGAGAATAACTAATAATACTATAGCTTATACGAATCATACAATTTTATCAGAGGCTTTGGAAAAATGGCCTATAGACATGTTTAAAAAATTACTTCCAAGAATTTTTATGATAATAGAAGAAATAAATGAAAGATTTTGTGGAGAATTATGGGGAAAATACACAGGTCAGTGGGATAAAATATCTAATATGGCTATTATAGCTGATGGATATGTTAGAATGGCTAACTTATGTATAGTAGGAGGTCATAGTGTAAATGGTGTGGCCAAACTTCACACAGATATACTTAAAAAGCAGGAGATGAGTGATTTTTATTATATGTATCCTAAAAAGTTCAATAATAAAACTAATGGGATAACTCATAGAAGATGGTTATTAAAATCAAATCCTGAATTAACAAATCTTTTGAAAGAAACAATAGGTACATCTTTTATAAAGCATCCTCTTGATATGATAGATTTTAAAAAACATGTAGATGATGCAACAGTAAGAGAAAAGTTATCACAAATTAAATTAAATAATAAAGAAAAATTAGCAGAGATTATTAAAGATACTAAAGGTATAGTAGTAGACCCAAATTCTATATTTGATGTTCAAGTTAAAAGAATACACGCATATAAAAGACAATCTCTTAATTGTTTAAAAATAATGCATTTATATAATCAAATTCTTGAAAATCCTAATATAGATATGGTTCCAAGAACCTTTATATTTGGGGGTAAAGCAGCACCAGCATATCATTTAGCAAAATCAACTATTGAGCTTATTAGTAGCCTTGGTGAAAAGATTAATAATGACCCAAGAGTAAAAGGAAGGATTAAAGTTGTATTTCTAGATAATTATAGAGTGTCACTTGCGGAAAAAATAATACCAGCAACAGATCTTAGTGAGCAAATATCTACAACTACAAAAGAAGCATCAGGAACCTCAAACATGAAATTTATGATGAATGGAGCTTTAACCATTGCAACTTTAGATGGTGCAAATGTAGAAATTAAAGATGAGGTTTCTGAGGAAAATATAATTTTATTTGGAATGAATAAAGATGAAGTTTTAGATTATTATCGTAATGGTGGATATTCTTCTTATGATTTTTATAAAAATGATTCAAGAATTCATACAGTTATAGATGATTTAAGCAATGGAAAGTATTCACAAGATAGAGAGCGTTTTATAGATATATATCAAAATCTTATAACCTATAATGATGAGTTTTTTGTCTTAAAGGACTTTGATTCATATATTAAAGCTAATGATAGAACCGATAATATATATAGAGATATGCATAAGTGGCAAAAGATGTGTGGTATTAATATAGCTCATTCTGGAATTTTTTCTTCTGATAGAACAATATCAGAATATGCAACAGGCATTTGGGGCTCAAGTACTATGTATAAAAATTTATAAGAAAAGTTTAAAATAAAACTTACCTTTTTTAGATAATAAGTTTATAAAATCTAGGCTGGTGTTTCTTTATTTACTATTTGTAGAAAGTAGAGATATTAGGAACATCAGCTATTAAATAATTTTTTAGAAAGGATAGAAACTAATGAATAATTTCTATATGATTCATAATTCGCAAAATAAGTTTTATAGAAGTCCTTTCGGTGCAGTAAAGCAAGGTGAAAAAGTTGAAATTTATATAGAACTAGAACACGATGCTAAGGTTTTTATAAGTTTGACTAATTTTGATGGAACAAAAGAATTTAGATGGATGGATAGAGATGACGAAAGAAGTAGTTGGAAAAAAAATTTCTATAAGGCTGTAATAGATACAAAAGATAAACTTGGAATTTTATATTATTCTTTTCAGATAGAAAGAGAAGGAGAGATAATATATTATGGAAATAATTTAGAGTCATTAGGTGGAGAAGGACAGGTTTACTTTCAAGAACCAAAGCAATTTCAAATTACTGTATACAAAGATTTTAAAGTTCCAAGTTGGTACAAAGAGGGTATTATATATCAAATTTTTGTAGATAGATTTTATAATGGAAATGATGATGGAACAGTTACTCGTCCAAAAGAAAATAGTTTTATTTATTCTAATTGGGAGGATAATCCACTTTATATAAGAGATTCAAGCGGAAGGATTGAACGCTGGGATTTTTATGGAGGAAACTTAAAAGGTGTTTTAAAAAAGTTAGATTATTTAAAACAATTAGGTGTTAATATCATATATTTTAATCCTATATTTAAAGCTAAAAGTTGTCATAAGTACGATACGGCAGATTATGAAGAAATTGATGAAATGTTTGGTACAAATGATGAGTTTAGAATATTATGTGAAAAAGCTAAAGAAATAGGGATTAGAATAATTTTAGATGGAGTATTTAGTCATACAGGAGATGATAGCAAGTATTTTAATAAATATGGTAATTTTAATTCATTAGGAGCAGCACAATCTAAAGATTCACCTTATTTTAAATGGTATAGATTTTATGATTATCCAAGTAAATATGAATGTTGGTGGGGGATAGATAATCAACCCAATGTAGAGGAAATGAATGAGTCATATATAGACTACATTATAGAATCTGAAAATTCTATTATAGCAAAATGGATGAGATTAGGAGCTAGTGGCTGGAGATTAGACGTTGCTGATGAATTACCAGATGAATTTATTAAATTTATTAAAAGAAGAATGAAGAGGGAAAATACTGATAGTGTTTTAATTGGAGAAGTATGGGAAGATGCCTCTAATAAAATTAGTTATGGACAGAAAAGAGAGTATTTATTTGGAAACTCTTTAGATTCAGTTACTAACTATCCATTAAGGGATGCTATTATTTCATTTTGCAATAAACAAACATCAGCAAATAAACTATCTAAAAAAATAATGAATTTATATGAGAATTATCCTAAAGAAAGTTTTTATTCTGCAATGAATATATTAGGAAATCATGATACTGAAAGAATATTAACTGCGTTAGGTAATAATAAACAAAAATTGAAAATAGCATTGGCTATTCAAATATTAATGCCTGGAGTTCCTTTGATTTATTATGGTGATGAGGCTGGAATTGAAGGTGGAAAAGATCCAGATAATAGAAAGGCATTTCCTTGGGGAAACATTAATAATGATTTATATAGTTGGGTGAAATTTTTAATAGATATTAGAAATAAAAATGATGCTATAAAAAATGGTGAAATTAAAATTCATAATATAAACGAGAATATTTTTGTTTTTGAAAGATATCTAGATAAAAATAGCTTTTTAATAATTGTGAGTAATACTAACAAAGAAGAAATTGCAACAATACCTTATATAGATGGAAGATATAAAGATTATTTAAATCCTATGAAGGTTTATTGTTCGTTTGAAAATAAATTAGATATAAAGCTTCAACCGTATGAATGCAAAATATTATTTAATTTCTAGATATATTTGAATAATGAGGATTAAGTATAGTGTAGTATTTTTTAAATTATAAGAATACTAATTAGCAGATAAAAATATATTATGAAAATATTAAGTTTAATAATTATAAATAGAATTTGTGCAATTGTTATCATCTGCACAAATTCTTTTTTATTTATAAAAAAATTTTATGTAAAGGAAAAATAATTTACGAGAAAAAATTTTTAATAGTAATTTTATATAATATAGGAACATATTTATCATTGTAGGAGGTGAGTGATGTGATAAGAACTGTAGTATGTGAGAAAGAGGGTTGTACAGGAAATAGTTTTCATATAGATAGTAAAAATCATAACGTATCAGTATTATGCACTAATTGTGGAAGTGATTATGAATATGATTATAATGAGGATGGTTTTACATTATTATCAAACTGTTCTTCTTGTAATTCAGAACGATTTAAAGTTTTTAAGGATACTAAATTAGAAAAAATTTATATAAAGTGTGTAAAGTGTGGAAATCCTCCAGAAAAAGTTTTAGTGGATTCTGATGGAGTACAAATATCTTTTAATGAAAAGTTATTATTAGATATTAAACAAATAGTTTTAGGATTAGATCAAAAAGTAATGAATTTAGAAAATAAAGTACAAGATTTAGAAAATGGACAAAGTTTATCAGAAGTGTCTTTAGCATATATAACAAAATTTTTAACTGATAGAGATTAACTAGTAGATATTCAGCAAAATATACAATGTGTGAAAGGGGTAGAATTTAAGGTTTATGAGTAAGAAAGAAATAGTAGCAATGATATTAGCAGGGGGACAAGGCTCAAGACTAGGAGTTTTAACAAAAAAACTTGCTAAGCCAGCAGTTCCTTTTGGAGGTAAATATAGAATTATAGATTTTCCATTAAGTAATTGTTCAAATTCTGGTATATATACAGTTGGAGTTTTGACACAATATAGTCCTATGGAATTACACACGCATATAGGAATAGGAAGTCCATGGGATTTAGATAGAAGAGATGGTGGTGTTAGTATACTTCCACCATACCAAGGGGAAAGAGGTGCTGATTGGTATAGTGGCACAGCAAATGCAATATATCAAAATATTCCGTATATAGATAATTATGATCCTGAGTATGTGCTTATATTATCAGGAGACCACATTTATAAAATGGATTATGAAAAAATGTTGGATTTTCATAAAGAGAAAGAAGCAGATGCAACAATAGCTGTATTAAAAGTTCCTATGGAAGAGGCAAGTAGATTTGGAATAATGAATACTAATGCAGATGCAACAATATATGAGTTTGAGGAAAAACCAGAAAATCCCAAGAGTAACAATGCATCTATGGGAATATATATTTTTAATTGGAAAACTCTTAGAAAGTATTTAATAGAAGATGAAGCAGATAGCTTATCAAGTAAAGATTTTGGTAAAAACATAATTCCGAAAATGTTAAACAATGAAGAAAAGATGGTTGCATACCCATTCAAAGGATATTGGAAAGATGTTGGTACTATAGATAGCTTATGGGAAGCTAATATGGATTTATTAGATAAAGAATGTGATTTAGGGTTATATGATGAGGATTGGAAAATATATTCTGTGAATACTATGGCTCCACCACAATATATAGGCAAGAATGCTAAAGTTAGAAATTCTCTTATTGTTGAAGGTTGTGAAGTAGAAGGAATAGTAGAAAATTCAGTTTTATTTCAAGGAGTAAAAGTAGAAGAAGGTGCTATTGTTAGAAATTCAGTTATAATGCCTAATACAGTAATTAGGAGTAGTTGTAGAGTAGAAAAAGCTATAGTTGGTAGTGAAGTGAAACTTGGTAGAGAAGTTTTAGTTGGTAATGGTGAGAAGATTGCTGTTATTGGTTCAAAAGAAGAAATAAAAGAAGGAACTTTAGTTGAATAGAAAGTAAGGAGAGAAAGGTGGAGTCGTTTATGAAAAATTGTGTGGGAATAATAAATTTAGATGAAAAAGAAAATAGAATGGGAGAATTAGTTAGAAATAGACCGTTAGCGGCAGTGCCTATAGCAGGAAGATATAGAGTTGTTGATTTTATATTATCAAACATGACTAATGCAGGAATAGAAAATATAGGGATGTTTGCTAAAAATAAATCAAGAGCTTTAATGGATCATATTTCTAATGGAAAAGCGTGGGATTTAAATAGAAAAAGGGATGGCTTAAGAATTTTTAATTTTGCAGATAAAGACCCATCATATGATGATGTACATGCATTTTGTGAAAATTTAGAATTTGCGAAATTTAGTAAAAAAGAGTTTGTGTTGTTAGCTCCATCTTACATGATTGCAAATATTGATTTTAATGAAATGATGAAAGTTCATAAAAAGAGTGGGAAAGATATTACTATAGCATACAAAAGTGTTAAAACTGCTAGAGATAATTTTATTGGTTGTGATGTTTTAAATATAGAACAAGATAGAGTAGGCAGTATAGGAGAAAATATAGGTAGTGATAAACATGCTAATATAAGTATGGAAATGTATTTAATGAGAACAGATTTATTTATAGATATAGTATATGATTGTATTAAAAATGGTAATATTAGAAAAGTTAAAAATTATATTAGATATAACACTAAGTCTTTAGATATAGGAACTTACGAATTTAAGGGATATTTAAATTGTGTAAATTCATTAACTAGTTACTATAATTTAAATAAAGAAATTTTAGATAAAGATGTGACTAAAGAATTATTCTATGGACAAAGACATATTTATACTAAGACAAAAGATGAATCACCTACAAAGTATGGTGAAAATAGTTCAGTAGTTAATTCTATAGTTGCTAATGGTTCATTTATAGAAGGAATTGTAGAAAATTGTGTAATATCAAGACGTGTTTATGTTGGTGAAGGTACAGTTCTTAAGAATTGTGTTATACTACAAAATACTAAAATAGGTGCTAATGTTAAAATGGAGAATGTTATTACAGATAAAAATGCTACCATTATTGATGATGAAGAATTGATAGGTGGAAATGATATTCCTCTTGTAATAAAAAAACCATATAGAGTTTAAATGAAATAAATATTTATATATAATTACTCCTTTTAAAGTAAGCAAGGTAAGGTAACCTTAAAATTTACTTTGAAAGGAGTATTTTTGTAGGCAAAAATAAAAAAATTGTATTAATATACTACCTAGATTAGAAATTTTGTACTTAAAAAAAATAAATTTTAAAATTTATGATAACTTAGTAAGAACTTTATTGAATAAGAATAATTTAAACGGTATATTTGAAAGGGAAATGCATAGATAGTTAAAGAAAGAATAAAAAGAAATATTTTTATCTTTTACTTTGATACGCTAAAAATTAGATATTAAACAAATTACTATGCTCAGGGATTAAAAAGTTAAAGTGGTTTTAATGGAGAATAAACAATAAGGGGGAAACAAGGTGAAGAGAATAGGGACACAAAAAAAGTTAGTAAAGCAAATTAGTAATAAGAAAAATTTCGATAAAAAAAAGATTTTTAATATAATATTTTTAGTTGGTTGGGTAGTATTCATATTTTTTATGTCATCAAAAAATGCAGAAGCATCTACTCAAGATAGCGATTTTGTTGTAAATATATTTAATTCCGTAGGTTTAGATTTAACAAGTAATTTTGGTGAATTTGCAACTGTTATAGTAAGAAAAGGTGCACATTTTACTGAATATATGATATTAAGCTTTTTTATATATAGAGTAGTTAACGACTATGTTCCAATTAGAAAGAAAGCTATGTTATATACAATTTTAGCAGTATGTTTATGTGCTTGTTCAGATGAGTTATATCAAGTAGTTGTTCCAGGAAGAGCAGGAAGAGCTACAGATGTTCTTATTGATATATTAGGAGGAAGTCTTTATATAGCTATAGTTCATTTTAAATACAGATTTAGATATAGAAATTTAAAAGTAGTCAAATAGAAACATAAGTATTTTAGTTAATATTTATAGAATATAAATGATTAAAAATAAACAGATACTCAATTCAAGTGTAGTTCTTACTACTATTGAATGGTAAGTCGAAGTTATATAGCTGTGTGCGTTTTTTTATCTCTTATTTATAAAAAAAGGAGCATTAGAAACACGAGCTAGCAGATAAATTTTAAAATAGATACTTGAAAGTATAAAAGTGAACATTAAAAGTTGTGTTCACTTTTTTAATACTTTGAAACATATTCCTTATAAAATGAAAATGAAATTTAATGCATATTTTAATTTCAAATTATGCATTAAATAGTTTTACATACCGTTTTACATAGCAAAAAGTTAAAAAAAACATATAATTATGAATTTTCGCTTTTATAAATTTTCATTTTATTAAAAATATCCATTAAATGTTTTAAAAGAAAATAATATATTATTATTACAATTATTGAGAAAACATGGTAGAATTTATACAAGAAATAAATACAGGTGTTTTTTATAGAAAGACATTTGAAGAGATTTAAAATTTAAGGGGGGAGTAAAGATGGCAAAAACTCAAAAGGTAGTCGATAGAAAAAAAGGCTTTTTAGGTTTCATTGAAAAAGTTGGAAATGCGTTACCGCATCCAGCAACAATATTTATCATTTTATGTGCAATAATAATAGTAGTATCTCATATTATGGCTGAGATGGGGGTTTCAGTTACATATACAGGTTTAGATAGAGCGACTAATGAAATAAAAGAAATGACAGCTACAGTTACAAGTCTTCTTTCAAGAGAAGGTATCGTATCGATGTTTGAAGGCGCTTTGAAAAACTTCACAAGCTTTGCTCCGTTAGGAACAGTTCTTGTAGCAATGCTTGGAGTTGGAGTTGCTGAGGGAACAGGACTTATAGGAGCAGTTCTAAGAAAGTTAGTTATTAGTACACCAAAAAGATTAATTACATTAGTAGTAGTTTTAGCAGGGGTTTTATCAAGTATAGCTTCAGATGCTGGTTACGTTGTTTTAATACCACTTGGAGCAATAGTATTTTTAAGCATGGGAAGACATCCAATGGCTGGACTTGCAGCAGCTTTTGCAGGAGTTTCAGGAGGATTTAGTGCTAATATAATGTTTGGTCCAACAGATGCTCTTCTTGGAGGGATATCAACAGAGGCAGCTAAAATAGCAGATGCATCAGCAAGTGTAGGAGTAACAGATAACTGGTATTTCCTAATAGCTTCAACACTTTTAATTACTATAATAGGTACATTTGTAACAGAAAAAATAGTAGAACCTAGACTTGGGGAATATAAAGGTGATGCTAAAGTTGAAGGTTCAGTTGAAATGACATCAGAGGAAAAAAGAGGACTTAAATTTGCAGGTATAGCTAGTATTTTAGTAGTTATTGCTTTAGGAATTGCTACAATACCAAAAAATGCAATTCTTAGAAATGCAGAAACAGGATCTTTATTAGAAGGTTCACCACTTATGAATTCAATAGTAGTAATAATTGCTTTAGTATTCTTAGCTCTTGGAGTTGCTTACGGTATAGGTGCTGGTAAAATAAAGAATGATAAAGACGTTATAAAAGAAATGAGTAAAACAATGTCTACAATGGGTGGATATATAGTATTAGTATTCTTTGCAGCTCAGTTTGTACAATTCTTCAACCAATCAAATGTTGGAACAGTAATAGCTGTAAAGGGAGCAGAATTCTTAAAAGCTGCTAATATAGGAGGAATTCCACTAATTCTTGGATTTATCCTTATAACAGCATTCATAAACTTATTTATGGGTTCAGCTTCAGCTAAATGGGCTATAATGGCACCAATATTTATTCCTATGCTTATGGGAATGGGGTTCTCACCAGAATTCACACAAATGGCATATAGAATAGGAGATTCATCAACAAATATTATATCTCCACTTATGACATACTTCGCATTAATTGTTTCTTTTGCAGAAAAATATGATAAAGAATCAGGAATAGGAACAATGATTTCAACAATGGTTCCATACTCAATATCATTATTACTTGGATGGGCTGGTTTATTGATAGTTTGGATGACATTAAACATACCACTTGGACCATCAGGATTTATTGGATGGCCTTAAAGAATATAAACTGAGATTTAATTCAAAAAGATTTTTGCTTAAAGCTGAATGTTAAGTCGAAGTTATCTAGGGCATGTGGTTTTTATTTGACACTTTTAAGAGAGGTATTAGAAACACTAGCTATTAGATAAAATAAAAAGTTAATTTAATAATAGTAAAAATGGCTGTATCACAATAGTAGTTTAAGTTCTAATGTGATATAGCCTTTTATAGTTTTAAGATATAATTTCATAAGTATATTATCCACAACTCCAAGTGTATCAAGCAAAGAATTATTAAGATATATATAGAAAATAAAAGTAAAATGTTCAAATTGTAAAGAAAAGTAGATTAAAAGAATTTTTTTAGGAGATTCAAGTGATATAATAACATATGTCAGTAAGGCGAACACAAACGCTTAAGACAAACAAACACAAAAAACTTTTAAGTTTTTGTTGACAAAAAGTTTTTAAGGTGTTAGAATAATAAAGTCGCTTGAAGCGATAAACACAATAAGGTCTTTGAAAATTAAACAGAAGAAATTAAGTAAACCAGCAATTCTTTTTATGTTTTAAGCTAGATTAAACTTTTTAAATTGAGAGTTTGATCCTGGCTCAGGATGAACGCT